>NZ_CP147020.1:0-700000 GCF_037126435.1 Bernardetia sp. ABR2-2B
TCTTGATTGAAAGAAGTTGCGCTACTAAACATACTCCTCATATCAGTAACATTACTTGTATTCCAACTTCCAATATCTTGATTGAAAGAAGTTGCAGAAAAAAGCATTCCACTCATATCTGTTACACTTGAAGTATTCCAATTACTAATATCTTGATTGAAAGAAGAAGCTCCTCCAAACATTCCACTCATATCTGTTACACTTGAAGTATTCCAATTACTAATATCTTGATTGAAAGAAGAAGTTCCATTAAACATTCTACTCATATCTGTAACATTACTTACGTCCCAATTACCAATATCTTTATTGAAAGATGCATTCCGAGTAAACATTCCACTCATATTTATTACATTTTCCGTGTTCCAGTTCCAATTACCAGTACCTCTATTAACATTTCCACAATAATTAAACATTTCAGACATGTTTTCTACTAACGAAAGATCTGGGGTATCAGTAGCATTATAAACGAGGGGAGAACAACCATTAAAAGCACTTTCCATGCTTTTCCAAACAATATTCCCCCACGCTTCTATGGTTTTTATTTTTAACTTTTGATTACCATTATTCATATAAAAATGAGGAAAATCTCCTGTAATAGCTATTTCATAGGTACGTCCATTTGTAAGTCCTGTGATAGTATAGCTTCCTGTTTGTCCTGTGGCAGCACCATTACCTATTCCTACACTTGTCAGGTTTGTCCAAGTGATATTATAATTATATGTTCCACTAGCAGGATTTGTAGGAATAGTGATTGTACCATCACTAGTTACCCAAGTAGTACGAAAGGCTTGTGCATTTACAGTATTTGCACTAAAAAAGAATAAAGTAAGAAGCAAAGAAAAACCAAATAATATAGTTTTGATTTGGTTTCTAAAATTAGAATATGATTGTCTCATCAAAGAAATTCAATTACGAATTATGAAATTAAAAACTACTGTTCTATGGGATTGAGAATGTAATTTATAATTATAAATAATTCTGTGTAGAAATATAATAAATAGTAATAGAGGGGATTTGCTGCTGCAAAGGTACACTTTTACTTTCATACTACATAAATAAAGTTCTATTTTTAACAGCTAACCTTTCATTTATGAATCAATACTTTTAGAATCAGAAGAAACAACAGCCGTTTTATCAAAAAGCAGTTTGCGAAGCTCTGGGTTTTTACCAAATTTCCATATCAGTCCGTCGATATAATAGTGATATATCACAACCATCGTGAAGGGAACAAAAAGCCATTTAGCCCATCCATTGGTCATTAAGCCTATTATTTCTATTGTTCCGACTACAAAACCGTAAATCATAGCTACCCCAAACCATTTCAAAACAACATTTTTGATATGTGAAAAACGCTTTCTTTGGTAGTGCATCACAAAACCTTGATACTGAATATTGTGATAGACAGTTTCTAGTGATTCTGCAACTAAAAAGGGTAAAGTAGTAAGAAAAAATACAAAATAATGCGTAGAAAGTGCAGCTACTAAAAATAGTATTTTAGGAATATTGATGGGCTTTCGTTTATAAAAACGCCATACTTGTCGCAAAGAAAAAGCAACCAAAAAGAAAATAAAAATACTCCAAATTATCTCTGTAATCTGAGGAGGAAGATAAGGAAAATCAGCTGTCAGTTCTTTATAAATCACGACAGGACTTTTGATGTCTGAATAATCTCTAAAAAAACAAGCAAACATTCCCGAATAAAAAAGACCAGTATCTAAATAATCATCAATTTTATCAAAATCTTGATTGATTCCTTTATAGGCTTTCAAAAAACCAGAATGCTGACGGATAATATGCCAACTTCCAAAAAATGCTGCAAAAACAATCAGTTCTTTCTCAAATCCCATTCCTGTAATGACAAGTCCTGCCACAATGAATGCAGCTAATCCCCACGTGTGCATATTTTTTCGTTCTTCAAATTCTTCTTTATCAGCATGTGTTCTTGAAAAGGTTTGAAAAATATGGGGGTGGTCAAAAATAGCTGTAAAAACGAAATAAGTCAGAATAATAGAATCACCTTGAGGAGCTAAATCTATTGTTTCTGCATACATAAAAATCCCTAAAAACAGAAGCGTAAAAATACAACTTCCTATAAAAAAGAAACCATCATAACGAGGACTTACTATCCAATTTATAGAAAAACGACTATTTGTTTTAGTTGCATTGTTCTTCTTTTCGGAGTTCTTGCTTTGCTCTTTCGCTATTTTTTTTTGTAGTGTCGCTTCCATTTCTGATTATTTTTTGCCTTTGTTTTTATTCTGATAATCCAAAAAGCTGTCAAATTCTATAATTTTAGTAATTTTGAATCAAGTTATTAATTTTAATTTACAAAAATCATAAAACACCACCAAATACATGAACGCATACGTTTTTCCAGGTCAAGGCTCACAGTTTGTCGGAATGGGCAAAGAATTATATGAAACAAACGAAACAGCCAAAGAGCTTTTCGAAAAAGGAAATGAAATTTTAGGTTTCAGAATCACAGATTTAATGTTTGAAGGAACAGTAGAAGACCTCAAACAAACCAATGTAACTCAACCTGCTATTTTTCTTCACTCTGTCATTTTGGCAAAAGTAACTGAAAATTTTAAACCTGATGCAGTTGCAGGACATTCTTTAGGAGAATTTTCGGCACTTGTGGCTGCTGGTGCGCTCTCTTTCGAAGATGGACTAAGACTTGTAAAAGTTCGTGCAGAAGCCATGCAAAAAGCCTGTGAAAAAGAACCTTCTACTATGGCTGCTATCTTGGCTTTAGATGATGAAACGGCTGAGAAAGTATGTGAAGGAATAGAGGAAATTGTAGTTCCTGCAAACTACAATTGCCCTGGGCAACTTGTAATTTCAGGTTCGATAAAAGGTGTAGAACTAGCTTGTGAAGCAATGAAACAAGCTGGTGCAAAACGTGCTTTGATGTTAAATGTAGGTGGCGCTTTTCATTCGCCTTTGATGGAATCGGCTAGAGAAGAACTAGCTGCTGCTATCAACGAAGTGAATATCGAATCGCCTTCTTGTCCGATTTATCAGAATGTAGATGCAAAACCTTATACGGAAACTTCAAAAATAAAAGAAAATCTGATTGCTCAACTGACTGCACCTGTGCGTTGGACACAAACTATCCAACATATGCACAATGATGGAGTTACTAAGTTTACAGAATGTGGAGCAGGAAAAGTTTTGCAAGGACTTGTAAAGAAAATTGAAAGAAGTGCAGAAACAGCTTCTGTATAAATAGTGATTAATTATAAATGGTTAGTGATTAGTGAATGAAATTTGATGAAGTTTCTTTTTTACATCTCTATTAATAGTTTCTAATTATTTCAAGTTCATTCAATTAATCACTAATCGTTTATCACTAATCATTAATAAGTGCAATGAAAGAATCACAAACCATCTCGCAATCTATTCGCTATATTTTACTTATAGCCTCTGTTTTTTGTGCAGTTTATTTGATGCAGTGGATGTGGGAACAAGACTGGTCGCATTGGGTTGGTTATCCTAGAACTAAGGAGGGAGTTATCGGTATTTTTTTGAGTGTTTGGCTACATAGTGATTGGTTTCACTTGGGTTCGAATTCGGTAGCTTTTATTATGCTCGGAACTGGACTTTTTGTGCTTTATCCTGCCTTATCTGAAAAAGTTTTGTGGATAAATTTCTTCCTAACTGGTATTGGAGTTTGGCTTTTTGCTCGTTCTGCTTATCATATTGGCGCAAGTGGTTGGATTTATTCGTTGGCTAGTTTTTTGTTTTTTAGTGGTGTTTTTCGGAGAGACAGGCGTTCACTTCTGATTAGTCTTACGATTATGTTTGTTTATGCAGGAATGCTAGAAACAGTTTTTCCATCAGAAAAAACGATTTTAGAGCATATTTCGTGGGAATCTCATCTTATTGGGGGAATTGTAGGTGCTTTTACGGCATTCTCATTTCGAAAAGAAATTGCTGATAAATCTATAATGGAAGAAAATGAAAAAATAAATTATTTAGAAGTAAATCAAAATTACCAAGAAGGAATAATTCCATTAGAAACTCCTAATTTTGTGTATTCATACAAAGAAAATAAATAGAGTAGTTTATTATTTCCATATTCCAACTCCTAACTACCATGTCCCATTTCTCAAAACTAGCTGTCGTTATCCTAAATTATAATGGAGAAAAACTCTTTCCTGTTTTTTTACCTTCTGTAATTGAGTATAGCACAAATAATTTTACAGAAATAATTATTGCTGATAATGCTTCTACGGATAATTCCATTGATTATTTGAAAGAAAATTATCCACAAATAAGAAGAATAGAACTTACTCAAAATCACGGTTTTGCAGAAGGATATAATCAAGCCTTAGAAGCTTTGAAAAAGGAAGGCGAACAGAATCAAGAAAAAAACTTTGATTATTATATTTTGCTCAATTCTGATGTAGAAGTTACCCAAAACTGGCTTAATCCTATCTTAGAAACTTTTGAAAAGGATACGAATGCAACTATCTCAGCTATTCAGCCAAAAATTAGAATGTACGCTCACAAACACCTTTTCGAACACGCAGGAGCAGCAGGTGGAATGATTGATTACTTGGGTTATCCTTTTTGTAGAGGACGTAT
This sequence comes from Bernardetia sp. ABR2-2B, assembly GCF_037126435.1. GTDB lineage: Bacteria > Bacteroidota > Bacteroidia > Cytophagales > Bernardetiaceae > Bernardetia. The sequence continues at coordinate 4,591 of NZ_CP147020.1, forward strand.
TTTTGATACTTTAGAAGAAGATAAAGGTCAATATAATAATCAAATTCCTATTTTTTGGGCGACAGGTGCAGCAATGGCAATCCGTGCAGAAGTGTATCACGAGCTAGGAGGATTAGACAAAGATTTTTTTGCTCACATGGAAGAAATAGATTTGTGTTGGAGAATCCATCATACAGGAAAAAAGATTATTTATTGCCCAGAAAGCACGGTATTTCATTTGGGAGGAGGAACGTTGAATCCAATGAGCGAAAGAAAAACTTATCTTAATTTTAGAAATGGATTAACACTTTTACTCAAAAACTTACCTTCAAAAAATCTATTTTTTAAAATATTTTTCAGAATGATTTTGGACGGAATAGCAGGAATTAAGTTTCTTTTAGATGGAAAACCAAAATTTACATTAGCTGTCCTAAAAGCTCATTTTTATATGTATCAAAATTTTTCTTCTACTTTGCAGAAAAGAAAAGCTAATCAAAAGAAGTTTGGTAAATTAAAACTCCCTTCTATTGTCTATCCTAAAAGTATTGTTTGGCAATATTTTGCAAAGAAAAATAAGACTTTTGAAGAGTTAGAGAAATAAAATTCAACTTTATAAAAATTTTATAATTACTCCAATGAATAAAGATATTTTCTTCAATTTTTTAGTGCTTGTTTTAGGTACTTTGTTTTTTGCTTTTCAATTTTCAGTAGAATACTTTATCTACGAAGGACTTCAAGAGGTTTTACAAAAAGCAGAAGATATACAACCCTCTTTGCATACAAGTCAGATAGGAAAAAGAACTATTTTTGGAATTCTATTGATAGTTCTTTCTTACTTCACGATAAGAAAATCAACAGCTTTCAAGCTACTTGGAAAGGTTGGAATATTTTTTCTGTTCTTAGGAATTTTAATTCCTTTTTTCTTTTTGGCTTTTTTTCTTTTTAAGCTATAGGTAAGACTGATTCTGATTACTCAAAGAAGAATAAATTCATAAAAACCAAAACAGACTGCTCAAGTTTTGGCTTATCTGTTTTTTTATTGCTTCGTACATTTGTAAATTAGCAAACTCAAATAACAGCATCAAAAACAAATATTACAACGAGCTGTTAGTTAGAAATTGAATCAAAATAAATTATTAAAAATATAACATTTCCTATAAAAATACAAACCAAAATGAACGAACGCATAAAATTAATTGAAGCAGCTTGGGACGACCGTACTTTATTGAAAAACACAGTAGTACAAGAAGCTGTCTTTCAAACGATTGAAGATTTAGATAAAGGAGTTTTGAGAGTGGCAGAACCAAATGTAGAAGAAAAAACAGATTTAGCTTCTGATTGGATAGTTCACGAATGGATAAAAAAAGCTGTTATTCTTTATTTTCCTCTTCGTAAAATGGAAACTATCGAATGCCCTCCTTTTGAGTTTCATGACAAAATTCCATTGAAGAAAAATTATGCAGACCTTGGTGTGCGTGTAGTTCCTCATGCAATTGCAAGGCACGGAGCTTTTATTAATAGAGATGTCGTGATGATGCCATCTTATGTCAATATTGGTGCGTATGTCGATAGTGGAACTATGGTAGATACTTGGGCAACTGTCGGAAGCTGCGCTCAAATAGGCAAACACGTACATTTGAGTGGTGGTGTTGGAATTGGTGGCGTTTTAGAACCTGTACAAGCTGCCCCAGTAATTATTGAAGACGGTGCTTTTATTGGTTCTCGCTGTATTTTAGTAGAAGGTGTTAGAGTTGGAAAAGAAGCCGTTTTGGGTGCAAATGTAACCATTACAGGAAGTTCAAAAATCATTGATGTTACCAAACAAGAACCTGTTACTTATCGTGGTTATGTTCCTCCTCGTTCTGTCGTAATTCCAGGGAGTTATCCAAAAAAGTTTCCAGCAGGAAAATATAATGTTCCTTGTGCTTTGATTATCGGACAACGCAGCGAAAGTACAGATTTGAAAACTTCTTTGAATGAGGCTTTACGTCAGAATGATGTGGCTGTTTAATGTTTATTAAAGATGATTATAAATTTATTAGCGAGTGATCTATATGATTACTATGATAATTACAGGATAAATACATTAATAAAATTAAAATACATAAAAAAATAATTAGTAATTTCAGTTGTATTTGACACTGCCGACTTTCATTTATCCTGCATTTCATCTTAAAAATCATATAAATCACTTGCCAATTCATTATATTAATTGTTCTTTATAGGTAACTCCACCATAAAAATCATTCACTAATCAGTTACAGTATTTCGTAATTAAATCAAAATAAAATGCTAAACGCTATCCCAACAGGTGCATATACAGGACTTTTGCACACACACAAATTAGTTGTCCTTCTTTTCTTAATTATTTATGTTATCAAATTGGCTCTTTTGCTTTTTAGTGAAGCTAATTTAGATAAAATGAGAGCTAGTAAACCTGCACGTATTTTTGAAGTTGTCTTGAGTGTTCTCTTTTTAGTTACAGGAATTGTCATGTGGACAAATGTAGCTGAACCTTTTCAAACGCTTTTCTTGATTAAAATTGTAGCCGTTTTTGCTTCTATTCCTTTGGCTGTTATTGGTTTTAAGAAAAAAAATAAGGCTTTGGCTGTTCTTTCTGTTGTTTTGCTTTTTGCAGCCTATGGAATTGCAGAAGTAAAAAAGAAAAGCTATTTGAAGCCAGAAAAACAAGATATGGTTTATAACGAAGCCGAAACAAGCATTTATGGCAAACAACTATATGAGCAATATTGTCAGAATTGTCATGGGGCAGATGGTGCAGCAGGACTTTCGGGTGCAAAAAATCTTCAAACTAGTATGATTTCTGATGCTGATGCCAAAATGCAAATCAAAAACGGAAAAGGAAATATGCCTGCTTATGATAAAGTGCTGAATGATAAGCAAATTGATGCTGTTCTTACACATGTCAAATCACTTAGAAAATAAGAGAGTAAAAAAAGTGATAAAAAAATACGATATTTGTGTAATCTTAAAATCTAAATCAAATAAGCTAATTGAAATTTAACTATTTTATATTAGCTCATTATACATTAGAATAACAGTTAATAAATTACTAATTCGTAATTTTTAATTCGTAATTCGTAATTGTCTTTAAAAATATGGCTAAGGAAAAATCATGTAATTTTTGTGGTGCGTCAGCTCGTTCTCGTCAGCTAATGGTAGATGGACCAGGTGGTGTAACGATTTGTAATCAATGTATCGAACAAGCGCATCAGATTTGGCAACAAGAAGAATTATCACGTAAAAAAGGTAAAGTCAAATTGAATTTGATTAAGCCAATGGAAATGCTCAAGCTTTTAGATGAATATGTAATTGGACAAGTGAAAGCAAAGAAAATTCTATCTGTTGCTGTTTATAACCATTATAAAAGATTGATGCGTTCTGGACAAGCAATGGGAGTGCATTCAGATGTGGAAGACGGAATTGTTATCGAAAAATCAAATATTTTGATGGTTGGCAAGACAGGAACAGGTAAAACTCTTCTTGCCAAAACACTAGCTAGAGCCTTGCAAGTGCCTTTTTGTATTGCTGATGCAACTGTTATTACAGAAGCTGGTTATGTAGGCGAAGATGTAGAAACTATTCTTACTCGTCTTCTCCAAGCTGCTGATTATGATGTCTATGCTGCCGAACGTGGAATTGTTTTTATTGATGAGATTGATAAAATTGCTCGTAAGTCGGATAATCCTTCTATCACTCGTGATGTAAGTGGCGAGGGCGTCCAACAAGCACTTCTAAAACTTTTAGAGGGCAGTATTGTAAATGTTCCACCACAAGGAGGACGTAAGCATCCAGACCAAAAAATGATTGCTGTCAATACAGAAAATATTCTCTTTATTTGTGGAGGAGCGTTTGATGGAATTGATAAAAAAATTGCTAAAAGGCTCAATACAAAATCGTTGGGCTTTGAAAGTAATGAGGAAAGAAGAAAGAATATTGATGATAGAAATATACTACAATATGTAAATGCACAAGATTTACGTTCTTTTGGGCTTATTCCAGAGCTTATTGGTCGTATGCCTGTCGTTACACATCTTAATCCATTGGATAAAGAAGCATTGAGAAGTATTCTGACAGAGCCAAGAAATGCCATTACGAAACAGTATCAGAAACTTTTCAAGATGGAAAATGTAGATTTGACTTTTGAAGATGAAGCCTTAGATTATATTGTCGAACAGGCAATGGAATCTGGTTTAGGAGCAAGAGGTTTGCGTTCTATTTGTGAATCTATTGTTTTGGAAGCAATGTATGAAGTTCCTTCAAATCCAAATCAACAAGAACTAGTGATTACAAAAAATTATGCACACGAACAGTTTACAAAATCTGAAGTGATGCGTACATTAAAAGTGGCTTAACTTATTATAGCATTTTTCAACTATTGACAGTCCTTTTAAAAGGCTGTCAATAGTTGAAAAAATGAGCAATACTCAAATTATTTATTTCCACCAATATTACTTCGAACAATCAATAAGAATAATAGGACAGCTAAATAGATAGCTAATCCATATCCCAAAAGACTTAGATAAGGAATACCTCCATCTGTTTTGAGATAATCAGGAAAGTTTGCATTTAGGGCAATGGTAGCCGAAAGAACTAATGCACAAATAAGCATTGTAAATGTAAAACGATTAGAAATCGATTCAGCTTTTCTAAGAATGGGCTCGTCAGCTTGAATTTTTATATCAAAATTAAATTCTCCTTTTCGTAGTTTTTTGAGAATATAACGAAGCTCAGAAGGAAAATTATATAAAAGACCTCCAAATTCAGTTAAGGTATAAGAAAGCTCTGAATTAACATTTGAAACGGAATATTCTTCTGCTAAAATCTTTACGCCATACGGACGAATATATTCCAAACTCTGAAACTCTGGGTGTAGTGTGTTTCCAATTCCCTCCAAAATAACTAAAGCACGTAAAATCAAAAATACAACCCCTGGCATTTCTAATTTATAATTATAAATGATTTTTTGTAGTCTTTCTGTCAAATCTGCCATTCCCATATCACCAGCAGCATCTAAGACGACAAACTCCTCTATCAGTTCGTGCAAATCATATTCAAAACTTCGCATGTCTTCTATTTCACTATCAATAGCAAGTTTTCGAAGATTAGAAGCCATTCCACGAGAATCTTGTTTGGCTAGGTTAATAAAGACACCAGCAAAAGCAAATTTTTGATGTGTCATGAGTTTTCCCACCATTCCAAAATCTAACAAAACGATTTGTCCATTTGGTTTGATTAGAATATTACCAGGGTGTGGGTCGGCGTGAAAAAGACCATATTCAAAAATCTGTGTCAAATAAATGTCCATTCCTCGCTCTGCAATCCGTTTTGGGTCAAGTCCCCACGCTTCAAGTTGTGCTATATCTGTAATTTTACAACCACTTACATATTCGATTATCAATACTTTTGAGGTAGAAATATCTAAATAAGGTTTTGGTATATGAAACTCCTCTCTTTTTTCTTTATACATTTTTCTGAACTGTTCCATGTGCCTTGCTTCGGTCATGTAATCTAGTTCTTTCTGCATTGTTTTTTCAAAAGCTGTTACTATTTCTAATGGATTTAGGATACCAGCCGAGACGAAAAAGTTTTCCGTAAGTCGTACAAACTCTAATAAAAGAGCAAGGTCAGTTTTTACTTTTGCACGAACATTCGGACGTTGAATTTTTATAACTACATCTTCTCCTGTATGCAATCTAGCACGATGAACCTGTCCGATAGAAGCAGAACCAATAGGTACTTCATCAAAAAATTGGAATAGTTCTTCTGTTGTTTGTCCTGTTTCTATAAAAATAATTTCTTTTGCAATCGTCGTATCAAAAGACTGAACACTACTTTGTAATTTCTTAAACTCAATAATTAAATCTTCTGGAATAAAATCTGGACGGTTACTCAATACTTGTGCTAACTTCACAAAAGTAGGTCCTAGTTCTTCAATAACCATTCGAAGACGTTCTGAACGAGTAGAGAAAACCATCAAAGCTTCACTTTCTCCTTCTTCGTTATTTGTCCAAGTAAGTGTAGTTTTGGGTGGAATCAATTTTTGAAGAGGCGTATTCATTACAATATCCTCAAAACCGTACTTCAATAAAACTTGAATTAATTGTCTAAGACGATTTATATTTTTGACGGTATTCTGAAAAAACATATAGTTTGATTATATGTATCGCTTGTGAGGTAGGGCGATGTAATTGTTTACTTAAAATTACAAATTTTGAATCAAAAAAGCCAAATTTTTATTCTTTATAGAAAAGAGCAAAAATTTGGCTTTCGTTTATTTATCTAAGCTATTTGATAAATTGTATAAAGTAATGCAATTTGTAAATTACTTTGTAGTTACAACTTTAGCTTTTGAAGGGGCTTTCTTAACAGCTTTTTTCTCGCTTTGCTCTACTCCACCAACGATACCAGCATTAGCTTCTAATGTTTTTACACGGTCAGTAAGCTCAGATACTTCTTTGTTTGAAGCAAATTTGAAAGAACGAACAATTTTTTCTACGATAGAAGAAAGTTGTCCTTCGAATTCTTTTTTCTTTTCTTCAGTTGTGTCGAAAAACTCATCTACTAATTTTTTTCCTTCGTCAGCAGACATTTTACGCTCATCAACTAATTTATCAACAGCTTCTTGTAATTTTTCAGCAGTCATTGATACTACACCAACACCAGTGTAAACGAGTTTCTTTAATAAATCTTCCATAATAATTGAATTTTTAAGGTTTTTTGTTTGGAATAAAAAAATGTACGGCAAGTCAGTAATTTATGTTTTTCAACAAAAAAATATACCGAAACAATCAAATTTTCTTACACACTAAGAGGAACTTATTTGTTATGCTTGCATACTAACAACGACACAAAGTAACGATATGTTACAGAGAAATACAACTTTTTTGCATAAAAATCTAAAGATTTCGTCTTTTTTTACTAAAAGAGTGATTTCATTTCAAATTTTTCAAAAAAAACCTTCTTTTTTTGAAAAAATAAAACGATTGGAAATAAAATGACCATTAGTCATTTTATTTGATTCTGACACTGTCTTACTTTTCTGTTTTAGGATAGAAAAAATAAGTGTATTCTGTCCAAACTGATAACCTAGATTCATCAAATCCTTTTGGAATGGTATATTCTTCTAATTTTATGAGTTGGTTGTTTTTATAGAAATATTTATTGCGTTCAGTAAGTTGATTATTGCGGAATACTTTTTCTTCTTGACTTACTGTTATAGAATCTATTTTTTGATAAAAATACTGAGTTTCAATTTTTATAGTATCACCGTTATCGAAAATCCATGATGTTTCTTTATTTTTTTTATCTTTAAAATCTCCTTTTTTTATGTAAGAAAAGATAATTTCACTATCTGTACAAATGTTACCTTTAAAACACTTCTCACTTTGACTAATAAATTTTCCTTTTTTGTAAGTTATATCCACTTCATAAATTAGCTTTTTTATCATACCTTCATAATGTGATGCTTTTATTAGATTACCATCTTTGTCATAAGAATTAATTATTGTTGATTGAGTAGCTGAACCATAATCATTTGTTGTAATAGACGTGGAGTCATATTTTACCTCCTCTAAAACTCTATTGTCATCATCAAAAGTAAAGTCTAATTTGATGTATTGATAATAACCCATTTTATCGTGAATTTCTATTTTTTGAGTAGCAGAAGGATATTCGTACTTAATTATTCCGTTTGATAAACTTTCTCCATAAAGCCCATCAATTTCTACTATTCTATTTAATGAATCATACTTTAGTTCTTCTTTGACATAATAGGGGAAATATTCCCATCTGATTAAATTTCCATTTTTATCAAATTCGTATTCAGAAAAATTTTCAGAAGTAGTATCTCCCTCAAAAATAGTATATTGAATCCCTTTTATTTTCTGTATATCTATTGGTAAAGGTCTAAACTTTTCTAGTGTTATATCTGCATCTTGAGCAGAAACAAAGAAAGAAGTTAGTGAAAGTATGTAAGACAAAACTATTTTTTTCATAAGACGAGTATTTTTTATCAAAATTTTAGCTAAAGATGTAAAATTAATTGTTACTTTTTATCAAAGAATGGATTATAGAAACATAAATGACCTTTATTTTTCTGAAAGATTTCGATAAAGAAGCATATTTTATTTTCTTATTTGGCTATATTCTGTAAATTTACAAAACAAACCTAAATCATAATTAGACACACATTCATATTAGAATAAAAAATTTATGCGAGTAATTCAATTTAGAGAAGCCTTACGTGAAGCCATGAACGAAGAAATGCGTCGTGATAAAAGCGTTTTTTTGATGGGAGAAGAAGTAGCTGTATATAATGGAGCTTATAAAGTCAGTCAGGGAATGCTAGAAGAGTTTGGCGAAAAACGTGTTATTGATACACCAATTGCCGAACTAGGTTTTGCAGGAATTGGCGTTGGCGCAGCTATGAATGGTTTGCGTCCGATTATTGAGTTTATGACTTTCAACTTTTCATTAGTAGCTATTGACCAAGTAATCAATTCGGCAGCCAAAACACTTGCTATGTCAGCAGGGCAGTATGGTTCTCCAATTGTTTTTCGTGGACCAACAGGAAATGCAGGGCAGTTGGGCGCACAGCACTCTCAAAACTTTGAAAATTGGTATGCCAATACACCAGGGTTGAAAGTAGTTGTTCCAGCTAATCCGTATGATGCAAAAGGCTTACTCAAATCGTCTATTCGTGATAATGACCCTGTTATTTTTATGGAATCTGAAATGATGTATGGCGATAAAGGCGAAGTTCCAGAAGAAGAATATTTAATTCCACTGGGCGTTGCTGATGTCAAACGTGAAGGAACAGACGTAACAGTAGTTTCTTTTGGTAAAATTTTGAAAGTAGCACAAGAAGCTGCCGATGAATTAGAAAAAGATGGAATTTCTGTCGAAATCATAGATTTAAGAACTGTCCGTCCGATTGATTATGCTGCCATTATTAAATCTGTAAAGAAAACAAATCGTCTAGTAATTGTAGAAGAAGCTTGGCCACTTGCTTCTATCGCTACGGATATTACTTATAATGTTCAACGCCATGCCTTTGATTATTTGGATGCGCCAATTCGTAGAGTAAACTCTATGGATGTGCCTTTGAGTTATGCACCAACACTTATTGAGGCTGTTTTGCCAAACGTAAAACGTACTATTGAAGCTATCAAAAGTGTAGCTTATGTTAGCTAAATATACTTTCCAACCTATAAGGTTTCTGAAAACCTTATAGGTTTGACACTAAAATTATTTTGATTTATCAATAAAATAACGAAATTTACAGTCATATATTAAATTTCAAATTTTACTTTTCTTTTATAACATGAAAAAACGAACCATTGCTACTCTTTTCTTTTTGATATGTGCTACTGGGCTTTCTTATGCTCTTTTTGATAATATCAGAACGAGTATAGAACAAGAACAACTTATTATAGAATCTGAAGCTCGTGTCATCGAACGCCTTAAAATTATTCGTGAGGCTCAAAAAACTTATCAACTCCGTTATGGTAGATATGCTGCTAGTTGGGATTCTTTAGAGCAGTTTATGAAAGAAGGCGTTATTTATAATGTCAGTAAAAGAGAAGTTGTAATCCCTAAAGACAAAATTCGTACGCTTGAAACATATTATTTAGGTGATAGTGTCAGAACTTTTTATGATACTTTGGGTACAATTCCTGCAATAACTCGTGTTTTTGAAGAAGGAAAACCTACTTTTAGCTTAGATAGCATGGAATATATTCCAGGAAAAGGAGATAAAAAATTCAAAATGTTTGTAGAGAAAAAGCCTACTGGAAAAACAGATATTTTGGCTGATTACATCGAAGTAATTGACCCTTTTCCATTTAATCCAGAGCGTTCTGACGAAAATATGAATCGTCGTACAAAATTCTTGCGTTTTGGTTCTCTAAATGAAGTTTCAACGGTAGGTAACTGGGAAGATAGATAATAATCTTTATTAGTCTTATCCACTTTAGATTAAATAAAAAGCGATTATCAATTTTTGATTGGTAATCGCTTTTTTATGTAAAAAACTGAAATTAATCTAATCTTTAAACCACTTATTTACGTTAAAAAAGTAAGGATTTTCCTTGATAAATAAACTCAAAAATAGCAAAACTATGAACTCTACAATTCTTCAAAACTGGAAAACTAACAAACAATTTCTTGTACTTCTTATCCCTGTATTACTTTTTGGAGGTCTTATTTTTTTGATTCAATCGCCTTATTTTTTAACTAAATCAGATAACTTAACTTTAGCTATCAGTATTGATTTTGTCATTACGATTCCGATTATTTATTTTTTTGCAGTTAGAAAAACAAAAATTCCTAATCTTACAGCTCTTACTCTAATGATTGCAGGACTTTTTATAGGTCTGTATTTTTTACCAAAAGAAAATCAGAATTATCTACAACTTTTTAAAACCTACTTCTTTCCTATTATAGAATTAGGAATTGTAAGCGTTGTAATTTGGAAAGTCAGAATGGCAATTATCAAGTATAAAAAAATAAAATTGAGTTATGGAGGAGATATAAAAGAAGTTTCTTTTGATTTTTTTACTGTCTTAAAAAATAGTTGTGAGGAGATTTTACCAAAACTACCAGCCTCTTTACTAGCTACCGAAATAGCTGTTATTTATTATTCAATCCTTAATTGGAAGTCAAGAAAAATAAATCCTAAAAAAGAATTCACGTATCACAAAAACAGTGGAACAGTCGGACTTTTGGGAGCTTTAGTTTTTATCATTGCTGTCGAAACGATTGCTATTCATTTATTACTTGGAATGTGGAGTCATATAGCAGCTTGGGTTCTTACTATTTTGAGCATTTATACAGGTTTTCAGATTTTAGCCTTTGCAAAATCATTTTCTAAAAGACCTATTTTGATAGAAAACGATATACTTTATTTGCGTTATGGAATAATGAGTGAAACAGAAATTGAAATCAAGAATATCAAATCCATAGAAGTTTCTGAAAAATCGTTGGAAGAACTGCTAGAATTAGAGGAAATAAAAGACAAACAAAAAGCTAAGTTATATCAAAAACTATCTCCTTTAGGAAATCTTGAACAGCATAATGTAATTATTCGTCTTTACAAAAAGGCAAAACTAAACGGAATCTATGGAATAAATAAAGAATTTGAAGTTTTGACTTTTCATGTTGATGAAAAAGTAGATTTTAAAAATAAAGTTCAAGAAAAAATAGAAAAATAAGGTCAAAATATTAAAGGCAAAATACATAAAATAGTATTTTGCCTTTAATTAATTACTAATAAGTAAATGAGTAGAATTAAATATAACTAAAAATACCGTAACTTATTGGTAAATGATTTATATAATTTTTAAGATAAAACGAAGATAGATGCAATTTCAAATATAATTTATTATTTTATTATATAATTTTGTATTATCCTGTAATTATCATAGTAATCATAAAAATCACTCGCTAATCAGTTATTACTTATATTTAATTTTGTGCAGTTACTTAATTTACCACTAATCACTATTTAATGCGTATAATCTCTCATCAAAATAGCTTCTAATTTTTTCATTCCCTTTGTAGCCACTTCTTCTATAAAATGAAGATTAGGAAAGGCACGTACAGCAGGAACTTTCGGGTCAATAATATATTTAGGCGCTTGACGAGGCGCATAATCTAAAAGACCAGCAGCAGGATAAACCAAAAGAGAAGTTCCCACAACAATAAAAATATCTGCTCCCATTGCTTCCATAACAGCCTGTTCCATCATCGGAACGGCTTCTCCAAACCAAACAATATAAGGACGCATCTGATGACCTTTTGGACATTTTTCTCCCATTTTTAGCTCCCAATCTTTCATCGTAACAACATGCGACTCATCTACCGAGCTTCTAGCCTTCATGAGTTCCCCATGCAGGTGCAAAACATTTGAAGAACCTGCTCTCTCGTGCAAATCATCTACATTTTGGGTAATGATAGTTACGTCAAAGTTTCGTTCTAATTGAGCCAATATTTTGTGTGCTTCGTTGGGTTGTGCATCTAAAAGACCTTTTCTACGCTCGTTATAAAACTGCAATACTTTTTCTGGGTTTGCTTTCCAGCCTTCTGGCGATGCTACTTCTTCTACTCGGTGTCCTTCCCAAAGTCCATCAGAGGCTCTAAAGGTTGCGATGCCACTTTCTGCACTTACGCCAGCACCTGTCAAGACTACAATTTTTTTACGCATAGTTATCGATGAATAGGATTTATAAGAAATATAAGTTTTTAAATTGCGAAACTTTCGAAACATTTATAAAATCAATTTAATCATATGTAACCGACACGTTCCAAAGTGTCAGAAATAATAATATGACACTTTGGAACGTGTCAGCTACTTCAAAACCAAATAAATAGCATACAGTTTTATCTATCGTATCAATTTAATAACACAAAAGACAAAGTTCTCAAAATTATTTGGAATAACCATGTTTTATCCAAAAAAACATGCAAGATTGAATGTATTTGAATTTCTACCATTTTTTGAAGTTCTTTGTTTCAATTCTGACCTATTTCGATATTTTTTGAAGTTCTAGAGTTAGAAATAGAGTTATACTGATAAGTTCTACATATTTTCAGATCATTCGTAATCCGTAATCCATTGATTTATGCCTACTCAAGAGCAAGTTGTACATTATTTTTATCGTCTGTTTCGTAGTACAGGAATGGAAGCAATGAATGCAAAGTATCTAAATGCCTTTATTGCTGTCTGTATTTTATTTATTATTGTTCTCATTTTAGACCGTATTTTTAGGCAACTTTTTATACGTCTTATTACAGCAATTTCTAATAAGACCAAAAATCAGTTTGATAATTTTTTAGTCAAAAACAATGCTGCTGGGCTTACGGCACATCTTTTTATACTCTTGTTTATTGTAAAAGCATTGCCATACGTACTTTGGGATTTTCCTCAAACGTATGTTTATATCGAAAAAGCTGTCGATATTTTTGCCACTTTTGTAGTGGTTTTGTTGGTGCAGAGCATTTTGAGAACTTTTAGTGATTACCTCCAAACGATGCCTAATTTCCGTGATAAACCTATTCATAGTTATGTGCAGGTTTTTATGATTTTTGCTTGGTTGGCTGCCGTTGTTTATATTTTTACTATTCTGACAAACAAATCTCCTTGGACATTTTTCTCTGCTTTGGGCGCACTTTCTGCTGTGATTTTGCTTGTTTTTAAAGATACTATTTTGGGTTTTGTGGCAAGTATTCAGGTTACTGTCAATGATATGGTCAGAATTGGCGATTGGATAACAATGGATAAATATAATGCTGATGGCGACGTGATAGAAATTAGTTTGGCGACCGTAAAAGTGCAGAATTTTGATAAAACGATTACTACCATTCCTACTTATTATCTGATTTCGGATTCGTTTAGAAACTGGCGAGGAATGACACGTTCGGAAGGAAGGAGAATAAAACGTTCTATTCTTTTGAAAGTTTCTAGTATTCATTATTTGACTAATGAAGAAATAACAGAACTTAAAAATATTGATTTGATAAAAGGCTATTTAGACACAATGGACAGCGAAGTAAATAATTACAATAAGGAACTCAACAGCAATAAAACACTACTTTTGAATGGCAGAAATATGACAAATTTGGGAGTTTTTAGAATTTATATTGAAGAATATCTCAAACAAAATCCTCATATTAATAACGATATGATAATGATGAGCAGACAATTAGAAGCCACTCCACAAGGTGTTCCTTTAGAAATTTATGCTTTTAGTAAAACAAAAGCGTGGTTAGAATATGAAAAAGTAGTTTCTGATATTTTTGACCATTTGTTTGCTGCCGTTCCTTATTTCAACCTAGAACTTTTTGAAGCTCCTTCTAATGTTTTGGCGATTAAGAGGGATAAGAGGTAAATTTCGATTACGGATTACGATTATGACTTTTTTTAAAACGAAAGTTATTAATATATTTATTTTTATATATATGAATACTGACTATTTAAACTTAAAGAAGTAGAATGAATGATTACGATTTTTCAACTCTCAATGACAAAGAATTTGAATCTTTAGTAAAAGATTTACTGAATGCTGAGTTTGAACTTGAATTACAAGATTTTAAAAAGGGAAGAGATAAGGGAATAGATTTGAGATATTCAACGCCTGAAAATGATAATTCATTAGTAGTACAAGTCAAACACTATGTAAAATCAAAATATGCAAATCTAAAGCATGGTATGATAAATACTGAGCTTCCAAAAGTAAAGAAGCTAAAGCCAAATAGATACATAGTAGTAACATCTTTAGAGTTAGCTGCTTATCAAAAAGATGAGTTAAAAAAGGCATTGCATCCCTTTGTTTCGACATCACAGGATATAATCGCAAGAAATGAATTGAATGATTATTTATCCAAAAACGAAGAAATAGAAAAAAAATACTTCAAGCTATGGTTTTCAAGTATCAATGTATTTAATTCCATTCTGAATAATGCTGTTGAAGGAAGAACAAGATATTTAATAGAAAAAATAAAAAGAAAACTTCCACTTTATGTTCCTACTAAAAAAACAGATGAAGCAAACAAGATACTGGAAAAGGAAAAACTATTACTTATAACAGGTCAGCCAGGAATTGGCAAAACTACTTTGGCAGAAGTTCTATTACTTGAAAAAGCTGAAAGAGGATATAAGATATATCAAATTGAAAATGTAAGAGATGCAGAGGATGTAATTACTCAGAATCCTAAGCAAAAACAGTTATTTTATTTTGATGATTTTTTAGGTGAAAGTTACTTAGAAATAGTAAATGCTGATAAAACAGAAACTCAACTGACTAATTTTATTGATAGAATTAGACATTCAGAAAATAAATATTTAATACTGACAACTCGTACAGTTATTCTAAATCATGCAAACAAAAAACATGAAAAAATAAATCGTTTATCTTTAAATAGAAAAAAGTTTGAGATAGAATTAACTGATTATGATAATTATCATAAGGCTTTAATATTATATAATCATTTATATTTTAGTGAAATTAGTAAAGAGTTGTACAATACTATATTAAAAGAGAGGTTTTATTGGGATATTATAAAACATAAAAATTATACACCACGAATTGTTGAATTTTTATCTACAAATGATGAAATATACAATTTAACCCCCATTCAATACAAAGATTTTATAATAAAAAATTTGAATAACCCCAAAGAAATTTGGAAGAAGTCGTTCGAAAATCAAATTTCTGATTTAGACAGGTTTTTATTACTTACCTTATTTACTCTTGGAGCAAGTACAGAGATAAGTGTTTTGAGGAAATCATATGAAAATAGATTAAATTTTGAAAGAAAATTTAATAATCTATCTGTAAATTCTATTGCTTTTGAAAATTCAATCAAAATACTACAAAATGGATTTATAATATCAAAAATTTATGATAGAGATTCAGATAAACAATATTTTGATTTTATCAATCCATCATTAACAGACTTTTTGATTCCATATATTGAGCAATCACATTCAACAAAAAAAGATATAATCTCCAGTATACTTTACATAGAGCAATTCAGAAGATTTAATCCTAGAGAAAAAGTGTTCACACTTGATAATGAGATTCAAAGTATCATTTTCGATAAGATAGCTAGTAATATTTGGACAGCAAATACTGATAGTATGTATTATACAGACTATAAAGTTTATATAGAACAATTAAATATTCTATATAATTACTGTGAAAGTTGTGACATTGATTCTCAATTTTTGACTATACTAAAGAATATAAATTTTTCAAATGTAAATGAGAAAATGATGATGGTTATGTTTAATGCTCAAAAGTTAGAAGATAGCTTTATTTATTTAAAAGATCATTTTATAGAATATATAGAACCATTAATAGAGAGAGTAGATAATATAGAAAATGCTGATAAAATAAAAGAATTATTTAATATTTATGGTTATAATTATGAAGAATATTCAGATTACGCTGGGTCAGACTATATTTGTGAGATGATTGGAAATATATTATATAATGAAGAAGAAAAAATAAAAGACGAGTATGAGGCTACTGTTTTAGATTTTGATGATATATATTGGGAGTATGAAAAGTTAGATAGTTTAGTAAAGAAACTAAACAATGAATTCTTAGAATATGGGAATTTATCCCTTTATAGTGATTATAAAATCTATTTAGATGAGAATTATTGGGAAGAGGTAATTGAACGAAATAAAGAAAAAGCAGCAAAGGAAGAATTAGCAGCAGAAGATAAATATGAGTATTATCAAGAAAATAATGATTTTGAGATAGATAATCTATTTGATTAGAATAAAATCGAACTAAAACCCACCAAAAAACTGTTTGCATAGAGAATAAAAAAACAACTAACACCTAAAGCAAACAGAAATGCAAAAATCAAGACGTATAAGTATTGCAAAAGATACCGTTGAGGTAATCAAAAATGGTTTTTATATCAATCAGAAAAATGAAAAAGTAGATATATCAGAAATTCAAGAATATGCACAGAGCAATTCAGAGCTTTTTGAAGCAAAAGATAATTTTATGTTAGAAGCGCATTATGAGCCTTTGAAAAGTGTCAAAAGAAAATATTATACGCAGAATGAATCCGTTATGGTCGTCATTGATAATCTATTGAAGGCGAATAATGAACCTGTTTTTTGCCTGAATTTTGCTTCTGCCAAAAATATTGGTGGTGGTTTTCTGACAGGCGCACAGGCACAAGAGGAATCTATCGCACGAGTAACAGGGCTTAGTGCTTGTTGTTTTGAGTTTTTTGAGGAATATTATCAGTTTCATCGCAGTAGAAAAAGTATGCTTTATACCGATACGATGATTTATTCGCCTAATGTTCCGATTTTCAAAAATGATGAAGGAGAATATTTAGACCAGCCACAAAAAGTAAGTATTCTGACTTCGGCTGCCGTAAATGCAGGAGTTGTAAGAAGACAAGAGAGAAAACGAATAGACAAAATAATTCCTGTGATGTATCAGCGAACTGAAAAAGTATTGGCTATTGCTCATCGCAACGGTTATAAAAATTTAGTTTTGGGAGCGTGGGGCTGTGGAGTTTTTCAAAATGAACCTGCTGATATTGCCAAGATTTTTCATGAACTTCTGACTACGAAATTTGAAAACTGCTTTGAAGAAGTTGTTTTTGCTATCAAGACCAATCAAGAAAAAATTATTAATCCTTTTTTGAAGTATTTTCCTGAATATTAAAAAAGAATAAATAGGTCAGCCCCAAAGAACAGACCATTTATTGAGACTAAAAATAGAAGAGGTTCACTACAAACGGTCTGCTCTACGAGACCGACCTACCATTTATTCAAATTGATTAAAGACAAGCTAGAATACAGCTTGTTTTTTTATTATAGATATTTAAGTTTTTTTTTAGATGTTTTCCTAAAAGAACCCAAGTTTAGCGACTGTTTTTTTAGTAATTTTCCTTTTTAGATTATTACCATTACTCAAAATATCTTCAAACGAATGAAATTAAAAGTATTACCTATTCTATTTTTTGTTTTTTTTCTTCTAACAAATCAAATTTTTGCTCAAAAAACAAAACTAATATCTTCAAAAATTGAAAACTATTATTTTGAAACGCTAAAGAAGCAAAACCAAGAACTCAAATTTAACCCTGCTATTCCCACTCCAAAAGATGTTTTGGGTTTTGAAGTGGGCGACTGGCACGTTTCGCACGACAAACTTCTTTTTTATTTACACACTCTAGCACAGCAATCTGAAAGGATAAGTATTGATACTATCGGATTTACACACGAACAGCGTCCACTTATTCAACTAATTATAACAAATCCTACAAATCAATCAAGGTTAGAAGAAATACGCAAAAAGCATGTTGAGCTGACAAATTCTAATTCTGCAACCGTTTCTACTGAAAATCTTCCTGTTGTGGTTTGGCAAGGATACAGCATTCATGGAAATGAAGCGAGTGGTAGTAATGCAGCACTTTTATATGCCTATTATTTGGCTGCTGCCGAAGGAGATGAAATTGAAAATAAACTCAAAAATGCTGTTGTTATTCTTGACCCAAGTTTTAATCCTGACGGTCTGAATCGTTTTGCAAGTTGGGTAAATATGCACAAAAGTAAGTCGCAAGTAACAGACCCAAATCGTAGAGAAACAAACGAACCTTTTCCAAGAGGAAGAACAAATCATTATTGGTTTGATTTGAATAGAGATTGGTTGCCTGTTCAACAGCCTGAAAGTAAGGCACGTTTGAAGCGTTTCCACGAGTGGAAGCCAAACATTCTGACAGACCACCACGAAATGGGAACAAATAGTAGTTTCTTTTTTCAACCGGGAGTTCCTCAAAGAACAAACCCAATTACACCACAAAAAAATCAAGAACTGACGGCTAAAATAGGAACATTTCACGCCAATTTTTTGGATAATATTGGTTCGCTTTATTATACAGAACAAAGCTTTGATGATTTTTATTACGGAAAAGGCTCTACTTATCCAGATGTAAATGGTTCGGTTGGGATTCTTTTCGAACAAGCAAGTGCAAGAGGACACGCACAGGATAGTGAAAATGAAGTTATTACTTTTGATTTTGCTATTCGTAATCAACTCACTACTTCACTTTCTACGTTAGAAGCTGCCGTAAATATTAGAAAAGAACTTTTAGATTATCAACAAAATTTTTATAAAACGACTGCTGATTTTGCTAAAAACTCTACTGAAAAGGGATATTTAATTGGAGGAAAAAATGATATTCCACGTTTTGAAGAGCTTCTGAAAATTTTGGAAACGCATCAAATTGATTTTTATTCATTAAATAAAGATGAGGTAAAAGAAAATCAAGATAATAATTCAATTACTTTTTCTGATAACAATTCAGTAATTATCCCTATCAATCAAACACAAGGAAGACTTGTGAAAGCCATTTTTGATACGCCAAAGACTTTTAAGGATAGTATTTTTTATGATGTTTCGGCGTGGACATTTTCTTATGCTTTTGGTTTGGAACAAAAAAATCTTTCTCAAGGTGAGGTTTCAAATCTAAAAGGAGAAAAAATAGAAGCTAATTATTTTTCAGAAAAATTTAATATAGAAAATAAAAAATTACAAAAAAGTGAAATTGGTTATCTGATTGACTGGAAAAACTATTATGCTCCAAAACTAGTAAATAGATTATTAGAAATAAATTTGAATATCAAAGTTAGTGAGGAGCCTTTTTCTTATATAATGAATGACAAGAAAGTAGATTTTGCTAGAGGAACTATTTTCATTAAAGCTCCTGCTGATGAATCTGAATCAGATAATTTATTGCAATTATTAACAGAATCAAGTGAAGAACATTCTATCAAAATTACTGCCTTAGAAACAGGACTTACAGATAAAGGCGTTGATTTGGGAAGTCCTAGTTTTCAGACATTGAGTTTGCCAAAAGTTTTGGTGGTTGTGGGTGAAGGCGTAAATTCGTATGAGACAGGTGAAATTTGGCATTTGTTAGACGCTCGTTATGGAATGAAAGTTTCTTTGATTGAGGCGAGAGAACTTTCAACAATTAATCTGCACGATTACACAACGATTATTTTGCCGAGTGGTTATCCTAAAAATTTTAATCCGAATACGATTGCTAGTTGGACAGAAAACGGAGGTACTCTGATTGCTATTGGTTCTGCTATTAATTATCTGAAAGGAACTTCTTTTTTTACATTAGCTCAAAAAACATCTGCTGCGAGTTCAGAACAAAAGCAGCGTTTGATGTATAAAGATAGAAGCAACGATAGAGGAGCAAATTATGTAGGGGGACTTATTTTGGAAGGAAAATTAGATTTATCAAATCCAATTACTTTTGGTTACGAATCTGAAACGATACGCATTTTTAAAGATAATAGTGTCTTTTTGGATTATTCTGAAAATCCTTATACGATGCCTCTTGTTTATACTCAAAATCCTCAAAGGAATGTAGTGAGTGGTTATTTATCTGATTCTAACAAAGAAAAATTAAAGAATGGTGTTTCTATTATTTCAAAAAATGTAGGTAGAGGAAAGTTTGTTGCTTTTGCAGACAATCCAAACTTTAGAGCATTTTGGTATGGAACAAATCGTCTTTTTGTAAATGCAATTTTTTTTAAATAAAATTATTTTTCAACCATAGGGATTGATTAGGAAAGGCAAGAGAATAAAACTCATATAAAAATTACAAAAGCAAGTGTTTCTGAAATAGAAATACTTGCTTTTTTTAAAAATACAAGTGATAGACAACTTTCCTTAAATGATAACTGATTATATCTTAAATCCCATTACTAAAATATCATCGATTTGATAAAAGTTTCTACTCTACCTTTTTTATAATTCAAATATGCAATATATTTGCGGATATAATAATGTAATATTGAATAAAAAATGCAACCTGTACACACAAAAATAGATACAATAAAAGGTTTCGGAGATGAAGTGTTATCAGTTACTTCCTACAAAACCGAAAGCATAAAATCAAAAGGAATTATAATGATAAATCCTGCAACTGCTGTAAAGCAAAGTTTATATGCTAGTTTTGCAAAATTTATAGCATCGCATAATTATATTGTTGTTACTTTTGACTACCAAGGCATTGGACTCTCAAGAAACAAAAAAATTACAGATTATAAAACTACTTTGCACCAGTATAGTCAAGATGCAAAAGCTGTCTTTGATTATCTTACCAAAAAGTATGAGCAAAATATTCTGATTATAGGACATAGTGTGGGAAGTAGTTTTATAGGATTTTCAAAAAGCAATACAAGTAAAAAGCTTATTGGAGCTTATTGCATTTGTATGCAGAGTGGTTATAAAGGCTATGCCCCATCTAAAAAAACAAAAACAAAGTTGAACTTACTCTATTATGGAATAATACCAATATTAACGATTTTAAAAGGGTATTTACCTGCTAAATCATTAAAATTAGGAGAAGATTTACCAAAAGAAGTAGCTAGAGAATTTGCTCAATGGGGAAAAAATAAGAGATATAACTTAGATTTTATAGAACAAAATCCGTCTTATAATCATTTTGAATCTCTGTCATTTCCTATGCACTTAGTCAATTTTTCTGACGATGAATGGAGTACGAAAGATTCTATTGATGATGTTGCTAATCTATTTTCTAATTGTAAAATAGAGAGAGAGTATATTAATCCACAGGAAGTAGGAATAAAAAAAATAGGACATATGGGTTTTTTTAGTCCTCGTTGCAAACAGACTTTATGGGCGAGTTCTTTAAAATGGATAAATCAAGTTTTTGACAAAAATTAAATGTAATGAAAAAATCATATTTTGATAAAGATTTGATGAAGAGTCTTTCTTCTTACGCTATTGAAAACAGATTTAAAAGTTGGTATTTTCTGATAGAATGTTTATTAATATTATTTTTTTTAGAAATAATCATTTTTAATGTAGAAAGCTTAATACTACGGCTTTCGTTAAGTAGTGTGATTGGCTTGTTATTCATCCGTTTATTCGTAATTTATCACGATACGCTTCACAAAGCAATTTTCACTACAAGCAAACCTGCCCGTTTTTTGATAAAATGCTTTGGTGTTTTTGTTCTGAATCCTCCTAGTGTATGGGAGCGTTCTCACAATCACCATCACAGAAATAATTCGAAAATGTATAGTTCTAGCGTAGGAAGTTTTCCTATTCTATCAAAGTCGCAATATTACTCTTTATCAAAAAAGGAAAAGCTCATTTATACTTTTACACGTCATCCTTTAAATATTTTTTTTGGTTATTTTACGGTCTTTTTATTGGGGATGTGTTTGATTCCTTTTATAAAATCACCTAAAAAACACTTTGATGGTTTGATTTCTATTATTATACACATCACTCTAACAATTTTATTAATCAAAATTGATACACAATTTTTCTTTTTTGGTTTCTGGTTTCCTTTATTCCTTTCATCTATGTTAGGAGCTTATTTATTTTATGTACAACATAACTTTCCTTCAATACAATTAGTAGAGAATGAAAAGTGGGATTATTTTTTTGCTGCTTTATATTCTACTAGCTTTTTCAAAATGAATCCAATAATGAATTGGTTTACTGGAAATATTGGTTTTCATCATATTCATCATCTGAATGCACAAATTCCTTTTTATAACTTACCGTCTGCTATGAAAAATATTTCTAAAGTCCAAAATCCAATAACTATTACGTGGTCTATTAAAGATGCAAATGCTTGTTTTAGTTTATTTTATTTTGATGAAAAGTTGGGGCAAATGACTAATAAACAAAATGACTAAATTTTAAATCTCATTGCTAAAATATTATCAATTTGAGAAACATCTTTCCATTCGTTCTAATATCTTTATTACTATTTAATTGTTGGAACAAAAAAGCAAACCCTTTTGGAGTTTGCTTTTTTATTGATTTTTTTGGGTTTAGAGTTTATATCTTAATTCCCATCACACAAATATCATCTATCTGTTCGTACTCTGTCCCCATCCAATTCATCAGTCCCCTTTTTAGAGAAACACGCTGATGACGCATAGAAGTGCTGTGTGTATCGTATAAGAGTCTTCTGAATTTTTTAGACATAAACTTTCTACCTTCTTCGCCTCCAAACTGGTCTTGATAACCATCAGAGTATAAATAAAAGGCTTCTACGTCTTCTAATTCTATGATATGATTTGTGTATTTTGCATCTAAAAACTTTTCAGTACGTCCTCCTATGGGATGTACGTCACCTTTTATAGTAGTTAGATTTGTCTCTGCCCCTCCTTTTTTACGTGATTTTTTAAGATAAACCAAAGGATTTTTAGCTCCAGCAAATTCCATCATTCCTACAGATTTATCTACCACTACGATAGCCATATCCATTCCATCACGATTACCTGTGGTATCTTGTTTTAAGATTCTTCTGATTTCAGATTGTATAAAATCCAAAATTTTGCTTGGTGTAGTCATTTGGCGTTGTAAAATAGCCTCGTTTAATAGTGTTGTTCCGAGCAAAGACATAAATGCCCCCGGTACACCATGTCCTGTACAGTCTCCTACGATAGCAATTTTTCGTGTTCCTATTTCATTGTACCAATAAAAATCTCCACTTACCACATCTTTTGGTTCGAAGAAAACAAAAGCATCATCAAATACTTTCTTCAAATCCTGTGTTCCTCCTAGCATTGCCGACTGAATGCGTTGTGCATAGTTGATACTAGAAACAAGATTATTATTTTGTTTTTCTAATTGTGATGATGTTTTTTCTAGCTTCTTTTTAGCTAACTCTGCTTTTGTGATGTCTTGGAGCGTTCCTTTCATCTTGATAAGATTTCCCTCATCATCAAAGACAGGATAGCCTTTTTCTCTTACATAAATGACCTCACCATTAGGAGTATTGATACGATAGATTGCATTAAATTCTTGTTTATTTGCTACAGATTCTGCCCACGCTTCGTTGAGTTGTGGCAAATCTTCTTTTTCTATCCATTCTTGAAAAACCTCTGTATCTTCTGGAGTTTGATTTTCCTCTACCTTGAATACTGCATCAAAACTATCAGACCATTCTACTTTTTTTGTCTTGATGTTCATATTATACCCTACGATTTGGGCGATACGCTGAGACTCCTCTAATCTTTCTTTATTTTCTTTTACATAATTGAGAAGCTGCTCTTGTATCTTCTGCTGCTTAATCTCTTCACTTATATCTTGTGCTGTACCAATAAGTGTAACAGGTTCTCCATCTTCATTGTATTTTATGATAGAAAAAGTGCGATAATATTTCCAATGCTCTTCTGATAAGTGAGTAGGTTTGGCTCTATATGTCGTAAAGACTTCTCTCTCTCCCTTCATCATAGCTTCTGCAATAGCTCTTTGGTGCTGCTCTCTTTCTTTTGGGTGTATGATAGCATCAAAAATAATCTGATTGATAATGGTATCTTTTTCTAAACCATAAATATTTGGAAGGTTTTCGGAGTGTTTGATTTCTCTAGTGTGTAAATCCCAAACATAACTTCCCATTTTTGCCATTTTTTCGGCGTCAGTAAGCATTTGTTGTTGCTGTTCTAATTCTCTTTGAGAAGTAAGTAATTTTTCTGTCTGCGTTTCGATGATTTGCTCGGCTTGTTTTCTTTGTGTGATGTTCATCAATACACCGTCAAGGTATTTCACACCATTACTTTCATCTTCTACAACTTGTCCAGATTCTTCCACCCAAATGATAGAACCATTTTTATGAATAATTCTGTATTCTATCTTATAAGATTCTTTCGTTTCTATTGCTTGTTCAACTTCAGCATCTATGAAGTTATCATCTGGATGAATAATACTAGCAAAAGAACGTACTTTATTGTCTATAAATTCAGTAGCTGCATAACCTGTAATTCGTTCTACACCTTTAGAAATAAACTTCATTGTCCAATCTTCATCTATCAAAGAACGATACATAATTCCTTGTAGATTATTACTGAGCGATTCTAATTGCTTCTTAGATTGTTCTATTATTTCTTGTTGCTCTGTAATTTGTGTAATATCTTGAATCACACCCAAAACACGCTCTGGTTTTCCTGCAATATCTCTGATTAGGTTTGCTTCTATTCGGAGTGTTTTTTCTTCTTTCTGATTATTGTTTTTAAAGTTTCCTACAATAGAAAACTGGTCTATTTTTCCTGCAATTATCTTGGCTACATTTTCACTAAACTCTTTTCTACACTTTTCATCATAATATTTAGCATGAGTTCTAATATCTTGCATTTCGTCTTTATCTAGTCCATAGATATTAGCTAGATTCTCAGAGTAACTAAAGACTGAACCTTCAACTATCATATCAAAACTACCGATTTGAGCGAGTTCTTCTGCACGCTGCAAAAGTTTCTGACGTTCTTCTATTTCTCTTTGAGCAATAAAGAGATTATCGTTTATTACTTGTAATTGTTCTGTGTTTTGGCGCAACTCTTCTTCTGATGCTGCCAGTTCTTGATTGTTTAAACTTGTTTCTTGAAGAAGTTTTTCAATTTTTTGTTCTTTATTTACGCTTTCTGTAATATCTTGAAGGCTATTTACGATATATTTCAACTGCCCTCTTTTATTAAAAACACCGTGTGTAGCCCCTTGAAACCAATGCCAATCTTCGAAATAATCTGTTTTGATACGAATACGATAAAAAGTATCTTCGTGGTCTTGAATAGCCTTTTTCTGACTTTCTATCAGTATTGGATAATCTTCTTTATGAATTACACTCTCTAAAAAGCTAGTTTCTATTTTAGTATCTTTCTCTACTCCCAAAATATAATTTAGATGTTCTGTATGTGTAATTTCATTTGTCTTGATATTTAAGTCATAAGCTGCCAGTTTTGCCATTTTTTTGGCTTCTGAAACCCTTTGAATATAAGTGGCTAAATCTCTCTGTGTTTTTTCTAAGTATTCGTTGGTACTCTTAAGACTATCTGTATTTTGTTTGAGTTCTTCTTCTGAGGCTGCTAGTTCTGCATTGTTTTCTGCTAATTCTTTTGTTGCACTTTCTACATCTACAAAGGCTTTTTCTACTTTATCTACTGCAGGTTTTATGAAAATAGCAACACCAACAATAAATAAAATCAATAAAGCAATAACAGAAATTTGAGCTATTTCCACTTCAAGGACTTTTTCTTGTGCTTCTTCTTGATAAGTACCTACAATTTCATTCATCATGGGAAGAAACCTGCCTTCATTACGTTCTATTTTCTGAATAGCATCACGCATACTTATTCTTTTTTCTTCTACATCTAAAACTTGATTAGCATCTATAATCTCTTCTACACCAGCCAAAAGACCATTATAGTAAGGAGAAATAGAACTATAAAGTTTTTTTGCTTCTTCGGAGTTGGTATGATTATTACTAAAATCTAGTGTTTTTTCTTTTCCTGCTAGATTACGATGTGCTTTCTTAAATTCTCTGAGGTTCTCATCTAAAGCATTTAGATAATCTACTTGTTCTTCTCCTTGTGTAGTCGTTAGGTATAAAGCACTTTTTGCTATTTTTTGGCTCAACATGCGCTGCTTCCCTGCAACATTAATTATTATTGCATCGTTTTGCTGACTGGATAAGAAACTCTGAACAAATAAATAACTAGCAAAGAGAAGAACTCCAACAAGTATAGGAATAGCTACATTTCCAATACGCATTCTCTTTACAATGGCTTTGTTTTGTTTAGAATACTGTTCAATATTTATTCCTTTTTGATACAAGTTTGCAGATTTGTCAGCTAGATAGCCCATATACGCAAAGGCAGCACCTAATACAATAGGAGCAATATCAATCACAAAATGAATGGGGTTTACTTGGTGCAGCTTGACAATCATAGACCAACCAAAGGCAAGTTGTTTGAAGAAAAAGCCATCTAATATCCAAGCAAAGAGAGGAAAGCATAAACCAAATAATAACCCACCAAGGGCATACTTTAGAGTATTTTTGTAATACATGTGTTTTTATTATACTATAATCAACCTTATTATTCTGAATAAGGCTTAAGGGAATTAAGTAAATGTTTGTATTTGTCTTGATAGGGGAATTACAAATACATAGCCAATATACACATTTAATTTTTATTAAAATAGGACTTTAAAGCATTGTTTTAGGGTTTTTTGTAAAAAAAACACTTTCAGTTTATACTTTTTAGTTTTTGAATTGTACTTTTTTGAGAAAAGTCTTATAATCAGAATATGTAAAAATTTTCTTTTGTGTCAAAAAAATCTCTTTTTCGTTTTCAAATTCTTCTTCTTTTCCTATTGGAACACTTATTTTGTAATCAATAATTGTTTCTACTTCTTCTTTTGTGAAGAAAACCTTTCTTAAAATAAGACGAACTGTCTTAAAGCTATCTTCAATGTCTGAAATCCGAATTAATAGTTGAATAGCAAAAAACAGAAAAAAAACATTGAGTAAGTGAGGTAAAATATAGACATATAAATTGCTGTGTTCTGTAAGCGTATTGCCTAGCAAATCAATATCAATATTCATGTAGTTACTTTTTGTCCACCAATATCCAAAAAAGTATAGTTTAACATGTTGAGTAAGTAAATAACAAGCATTGATAATCCAAAAAATAGTTCCACTATTATTTTTTTCTATTTCATAAAGCATAAAACGCCTTTTTAGATAAATCACTACTAACATAGTAGTTACTAAACTTAATAGAAGAGAAATATAATAAGGAAAACCATAATCTATAATTCCTTTTTTAAGAAGTGTCTTTAAATAGTCATTTTTTAGAAAAATAAGTTGCGTGATTCCCTCAGCAAATAAGGCACAACTAACAGGAATGATGAATAAGAGCAAAATAAACCAAAAATAATAAGCAAAGTTGAGAACCGTTTTTTTCATAGAATTTATTTATAGAATTACGACCTGCCAAAGCAGCGAAGCTAATTTTTCGCATTAAAAACTTTCAATAGTGTAAAACAATTATTTCAGAGCGCAATTTTTCACTAATCACTAATCACTAATCACTAATCACTAATCACTAATCACTAATCACTAATCACTAATCACTAATCACTAATCACTAATCACTAATCACTAATCACCTTGTTTTCAGATTCACGAATTTTTCTTCTCCATTGATTTCTACATTGAATCCAAATTTTTCAGGAACAAAGGTAAGTTTATCAAACTCAAAGTTAAGCAAAGTTTTTCCTTCAATATCCAAAATTCCGTATTTTCCTTTTTTCTTAGCGATAATAAGCGTTTTGAAAAAAGCATTTTGTTCTGTTTCTAAGGCAAGGTATTTTATTTCTTCATACGAATCTTCTAAAGTTTGCTTCCCTTTTCTATTTATTGCTGTCCATTTTCTACCTTTTCTGACAAAAGCAATATCTTTTCTAAATACTTCGGCTGCATCATAATTTACTTTTATTACTTCTTTTCCCTCCAAATTTATCCATCCCCATTTTCCTTTTTTCTGTACTAGAGCAATCAAATCTTCTGCTTCTCCTTTTGTTTTTCCTTTTTCGGTAGAAAATTCTCCTAAGTATTCGTATTGAGGAACTAAAATAGCTTTATTATGCAAAGTAATAAAACCATATTGTGTGCCTTGTTTTATCTTTAAGATATGCGTCGAATGTGTTTTCTTTTTTGTTTCTATTTTTATGTCTTGCAGATAATCAATGGCATTGTATTCTGAGCGCAAAAGAGGAACATTGTTATGAAGGTCAAAAAGTCCGTATTTTCCTGCTTTTTTGGCTGTAATAAGTTCGGGTTTTAAAACTCTTTCTATTTTGGCAGTATCTCCATAACGTGTGATATAGTATTTGATAAATTCAACCTCTTCATACGAAGGACGAATCACAACATTTCCATAGGCATCTGCCAAACCTACTTTCCCTCTGTCATAAAATCGCATCACTTTTGTTTTTCCACTTGCGCTTTGGCAGGTTTCTGGCATAAATTCTATTTTTTCGTAAAGTGCTGTGAGTGGTTTTCCTGTTGGGTCAAGAACGCCATACTTCCCTCTACCTTTTACTAACAAAGTTCCTTCCCAACGTGTGCAAGTAGAATCTTCGCCTTCAAAAAAACTGATTTTTTCGTACTGAAATGGAACAATAGTAGCATTAGTATCATTCAAAACGCCTAGTTTTCCTTCAATACTTGCAATTCTGATAGAATCTCCTCCATAGGCTAAGAGAGCTTTTCGTGCTATGATTGTTGTATCAATTTTTGGTGCAAGTTCCTCTTCTGTTGCTGTTTCCCATCCGTCTTCATTTGTCGTTTGTGCAGAAATAAGGGAAGGGTTTATGCAATATATTCCTACCAAAAAATAAAATAAAATAATTGTTTTTTTAAAATTGCTTTTTGCTATAATCTGCATAAGATAGTTTTTTTGATTTTTTATAAGATATAGTTTAGAATAGCAAATAATATTCCCTTTTCTTTGTAACGATTTATAACCAACAACAAATAATTAACCTTTGTTTTATGGAAATTAGCCTTACTACACCTGCTCTACTCTTCTCTGCTATTTCTTTGCTTTTACTTGCCTACACGAACCGTTTTTTGGCAATGGCAAATCTTATCAGAAACCTACATGAAAAATATGAAAATGAGCCTAATAAAATTTTGATAGAACAAATCAAAAATTTACGAAAGAGAGTTTATCTGACACGAAATATGCAGTTTTTGGGTGTTTTTAGTTTGCTCTTATGTGTAACTTCTATGTTTGCACTTTTTTGGGAACAAATGATAATTGGTCAGTGGCTCTTCGGAATAAGTTTGGTTTTGCTTATGCTTTCACTTTCATTGTCCGTTATTGAAATTCAAATTTCTGTAAAAGCACTCAATATTCAAATTGGTAATATGGAAAAAAGAAAGTAAAATAGGTTTGATGAAATTTTTCTTATTTCGTTTTAAAATTACTTTCCGTATATTAGCTGTTCTGTTTAAAAAATTGATACATTTATACATCAAAATAAAGAAGCAGTATTGTAGAGTATTTAATCATCAAAACTACTCATTTAACTAACTATTTAATATTAACAAAAAATAAAAATGCCATACGACGAAAATCAGAATGAGCCAATAAAAAAACGTAAACTCACTTCAGAATCTATCTCAAATGAAGGAAAAATTGAGAAGCCTTATCAGCCAGATTTGAATGATATGGACGGAAACAAAACTACAAGTGATATATTAGAAGGAAAAACAGAAGAGGAGAAACGATTAGTTAGAGCCTTTCAAAAGAGAGATTGGAGCGAAATAAAATCAGCAAATTCGTGGGTTATCTTTAAGGTAATGGCAGAGTTTGTCGAAGGGTTTGAAAAGTTAGCTCGTATAGGTCCTTGTGTTTCTATTTTTGGTTCTGCTCGTACTTCACCAGACCATAAATATTACAAACTAACTGAAGAAATTGCAGCCAAATTAGTGCGTCATGGTTATGGCGTAATTACAGGAGGAGGTCCGGGAATTATGGAAGCTGGTAATAAAGGAGCAAGAGCAGAAAAAGGAAAATCTGTTGGTTTGAATATTGTTTTGCCTTTTGAGCAGGGAGCAAATGCATATATTGATTTAGACAAACTTATCAATTTTGATTATTTCTTTGTACGAAAAGTTATGTTTGTAAAGTATTCTCAAGGTTTTATCGTAATGCCAGGAGGTTTGGGGACTTTAGATGAGCTTTTTGAGGCTTATACACTTATTCAAACAAAAAAAATAGCTCGTTTTCCTATTGTTTTGGTGGGCAAAGACTTTTGGGCTGGATTGATGGATTGGATAAAAACAACTGTTCTTGAGAAAGAGAAAAATGTAAGCGCAGTAGATTTGGATTTAATCAGTATTGTTGATACTGCAGATGAAGCTGTAAAAGTAATTGATGATTTTTATTCTCAATATTTACTTTCTCCAAATTTCTAGACTAGAAAGGGATAGAAAAACACACTCTATTTTATGATTATTGGATAAAATACCAATAATAGCGTCAGAATAGAGTGTGTATATATAAATTCTAATTTTCTTAGTTATTGCGCTTAATTCAAACGATTGTTTTCATTTGGAAATATAATCGTCGGTTTGTGAGCCTTTGCTTCTTCTGGTGTCATGAGAGCATACGAAATAATAATTACTACATCACCAACTTGCGCCCTACGAGCAGCTGCACCGTTCAAACAAATTGTTCCTGTTCCACGCTCACCACGAATGACGTAGGTTTCGATGCGTTCTCCATTATTATTATTTACAATCTGTACACGTTCTCCTTCATAAATATTAGAAGCTTCCATCAATTCTTCATCAATGGTAATACTTCCCACATAATTTAACTCGGCTTGTGTAATTTTGACACAATGTATTTTTGATTTGAATATTTGTAATAACATAGTTGTTTTTTAATTAAAATAGCAAAAAAAAAGCAGCTTTTATTGAGTTTTTCTTAACAAAATATATTCAGTTATACGAATTTATTAATAATTAAGTTGTGGTTTTGTAACAATTCGTTCATATTGCAGCTAACTTTAATCGATAATAATATTATCAATTAGCCTTATATCCCCTAGCTTTGTAGCCACACAAATTGCAATTCTTGTTGCTGAATCTATTTTTTTTAATTTCTTTTTAGGGGCTAAAGGTTGTAATGTAGAAGCATCTACAATTTCTAAATATTCAGTTTCAAATTCTTTATATTTATCCAAATATGAAATACCTGCTTGTTGTGATTTTTCGACAGACTCCCCTTTTTTTAGCATTTTTTTTGTCAAAATTAGACTTTCATATACTTTTGGAGCAATAATTCTTTGGTCTTCGTCTAACCTTCTGTTTCTTGACGACATAGCTAGTCCGTCTTCTTCTCTTTTAATAGTGCAACAATGAAGCTCAATTGGAAATGATAGGTCATTTACCATTTGCTGAATAATAGCGAACTGTTGAAGGTCTTTTTGTCCAAAAAATGCGTGGTCTGGCTCTACTAAATTAAACAATTTGGCTACTACAATTCCTACACCACTAAAATGCCCTTGTCTATGAGTTCCTTCCATTACATTATCTAACGCCTCAAAAGCCATCTTTGTACGGACAGGGTTTTGATACATAGTATCAGAATTAGGTAAAAAAAGCAAATCACAACCTGCTTTTTCTAGCATTTTTTTATCTTTTTCTAAGGAGATAGGGTAATTAGTAAAGTCGCCTGTGTTATTAAACTGAAGAGGATTTACAAAAATACTACACACCACAAAATCAGATTTTTTCTTTGCCTCTTTAATCAATGAAATATGTCCTTTGTGTAATGCACCCATTGTAGGCACAAAACCAATTGTTTTCTGAGATTTTTTTTCTGAAATTTTACAACGCAAAGGCTCTAAATACAACCTAAGTTCATCTATCTTTTCAATGACTTTCATACACTTGCAACAATTAAGAATCTATAAAAATGACAAATAAATATCAACTCATTTAGAGAAAAATAAAGGAGGTGTATTTATTCGACTGCAAAGGTCGTAATTTTTTTTGATTCTCTATTCTTTATTTCAACAGAATATCAAGATTTGAAGCTATAAGTTATGCTATATAAAAAAGGAACAGTATAACCAAACATGAAATAAATGGTAAAGCAGAATACTTAGACAACTATTTATCTATAAATTTCCTTTAAAACTGTTAGAAAATAAGATTTTGATTCAATTATTCTATTTCAAAATTGTAAGTTTGTGTAGTCAATCAAATTAGACCTTCTTAGTTGAAATTCATTAAAAAAAATAGCGTGAAAATAATAGATAAATATATCCTCAAAAAATTTCTTACTACATATGTTTTTGTTGTTTTGGTAATCTTAGCAGTTATTTGTGCAATAGATTATAGTGAAAAAAGTGATGATTTTCTCAAACATTCATTGAGTTTTAAGCAGATAGTTACAAGCTATTACTTCAGTTTTGTGGTGCATATCATTGGACTTATTACCCCCTTGATGGTTTTTATTACGACTGTGTTTGTAACTTCTCGTATGGCAGGGCGCACTGAAATAATAGCGATGTTGAGTGGTGGAGTGAGTTATTTGAGGTTATTTTTTCCTTACATGATAGGTGCAGGTGTTATTGCAATTTTTTCATTTTACTTGAGTGGTTGGGTTGTTCCTCGTGCCAATAAAATTAGAGTAGCCTTTGAGACGGCTTACGTCAAAAAACCTTTTTCTTTTGATGAGCGAAATGTTCATTCAAAGATAGATTCAAATACTTATGTTTATCTTCAGAGTTATAACAATAGAACGTTTAATGGACGAAAATTCACAATAGAACGCATAGAAAACAGAAAACTAGTAGAAAAATTTTCATCTGAAAATATTACTTGGGACACCTTAAAACAGACTTGGCATGTTGATGATTATAAAATTCATAAGTTTTATAAAGAGCGAGAAATTATACTAAAGGGGAAAGATATCGATACGCTTATGGGACTTTTGCCAAAAGATTTTGAAAGTAAATACAGACATCAAGAAACACTAACACTACCCGAAATAGATGAATATATTGCAGAGCAAAAAGAACGAGGAACAGCTTTAGAATTAGGAATTTATTATGTAGAAAAATATCAACGTTATGCTTCTCCGTTTGCTATCCTTATTCTTACTGTTATGGGAATAGTTGTTTCTTCCAAAAAAACAAGACAAGGAACAAGCTTTAATATTGCACTCGGTTTTGTATTGGCTTTTGTATTTATTCTATTTGTAGTAGTGGCTAGAAGTTTAGGACAAAGTGGAACATTAGACCCTCGTGTGGGTGCTTGGATTCCAAATATCGTTTTTGGCGTAGTTGCTATTTATTTGTATTTACGTGCGCCTAAATAGAAGTGGAATTATGAAGGTAGAGTACACAAAATTTTCAAGGTTTATTTCCAAAACAACTGGAAGGCAACTAGTTATTCCTGATATTCACGGATGTTTAATGACTTTTAGAGCTTTGTTGAAACAGATTAAATTAGCTCAAAATGACCAACTCTTTTTATTGGGAGATTATATCAACAAAGGAAAAAACAGCAAAGGAGTCTTAGATTTAATTATAAATCTTCAAAAAAATCAAGAAGAAAATGGGTATCAAATTTTTCCTTTACGTGGAAATCATGAACAAATGCTTATTGAAGATTATGAAGGAATAGCTACACATGAATATTTAGATAAGACAAATAATTATTCAGAATCACACTATAGGTTTGTTTCTAACTTACCTTATTTCTATGAGTTAGATAATTTTTTTTTAACTCATGCTGGGTTCAATTTAGAAACTCAAAATCCATTTTTAGATTTTGAGGCGATGCTTTGGAGAAGAGATTTTACTATTACTGGTAAAGAAAAAATAAATAATTTCTATGATAAAACGATAGTCATCGGACATAATCCTACTTTTTTGGATTACATTCTACAAGACATTAGTTTAAAAACTCCTTCAATTTGCTTAGACAATGGATGTGTTTACCATAAAAAGTGGTTTTTAGGAAACTTATTATGTCTTAATTTGAACTCTTTTGAAGTTTTCGTTCAAGAAAACATAGAAAATTAGTTTCCTTTTTTTTGCTTATTTTTGGAAAATAATAATTGTATTTCACTTCTAACTTCTAAAATCAGACTTCTAAATTTATTTCTATGTGGAATCCATTTGCTCGTAAATACTCTTCTCAAGATAAAAAATTAATGAATTTTCTTAGAAAAATGTTGATTTTTTCTTGTCTAACTGATGAGGAACTGATGGCTTTTCTACCCAATCTTTATTTAAGAAATTATTCGAAAGATGAAATTATCTTTTTCAGAAACGATCCTAGTCAAGCTCTTTATATTGTCAAATCAGGTCAAGTACGATTAGATTTAGATGTAGGAGAGCGTTTTGAAGAGCTAGGAAAGATTACAGAAGGAGAATTTTTCGGAGAAAACTGTTTAGTACAAGGTTCTCATAGACTTTATAACGCCATTTGTAGTGATTCTATAACAGAGCTTTATATTCTTCCTCTTGCTAATATTTTAGAAATATTTGAAGAATATCCACGCATAAAATCGAAAATATATGAGATGATGTCCAAAAATCAACAGGATTATATTCAAAATATATTCAATGCTTATAGAGATTCGTTCGGTATTTTCGAACTCAGTCATTCTTACTTTAAAGGCGAAAATAGAAATAATAAAGAAATTACAGAGTAACTAAAACAAAAAAGCCAATAAGCACTAAAAGTACGTATTGGCTTTTTTTATGAATAAAATTAAATTTCTACCGTTGTTTGTGTCCTCACGAGCAACATAAAAATTTTTAATTAAAGCTGTTCTATTCGCTTAATAATCTCATCAAATGTCTTTTTATAAGACTCTTCTTTTTCCATTTTGAGAGGAACAACTTTACAGGCATGAATAACCGTACTGTGGTCTCTTTTTCCAAAATGCCAACCAATTGCCTTTAGAGGCAAATCAGTATATTCTTTTGTAAGGTACATCGCAAACTGACGAGCTACTGCAATTTCTTTTTTTCGTGTTTTTCCTTTGAGTTGCTCTAAAGTAACTTGAAAAAAAGCTGCCACAATCTCTTCAATGGCATCAATAGAAAGTTCATGAGTTTCATTTTGATGTGCCACTACTGCGCCAAGTGCCTGACGAGCAAGGTCTAATGTAATACTCATATCAGCCAAAGAAGATTTAGCCAAAAGTGAGGTAATTACGCCTTCTAATTCTCTAACATTTGTTGTTACACTTTTTGCTAAAAAATCAATTACATCTTGAGAAACTTGTGATTCGTATCCTTGTAACTTCGTATAAATAATTGCCTTTCTTGTTTCAACATCAGGAACTTTCAAATCTAAGATAGCTCCCCACTTAAAACGGGAAAGTAGTCGCTCTTGCAAACCTCTCATTTGAGCAGGTGCACAATCGCTAGTCATTATCATTTGTTTTCCTGCGCTGTGTAAGTGATTGAAGATATGGAAAAAGCTCTCTTGAGTCTTTACCTTATCACACAAAAACTGAATGTCATCAACGATTAAGACATCTAAATGATAATATTGTTCGGTAAACTGCGTAATTTCATTTTCACGTACAGAGGCTACAAAATCATTTGCAAATTGGTCAGCAGATACATAAACTACTCGCTTTTCTGGATAATGTTCTAAGATTTTGTTGCCAATCGCATGTGCCAAATGCGTTTTGCCCAAACCTACACCACCATATAAAACTAAAGGGTGAAAACTCGTTCTTCCTGGATTTTTGGCAATCGCCCTACCTGCTGCAAAAGCAACGTTATTACACTCTCCTTCTACAAAAGTATCAAAGGTATATCTTGGGTTAAGATTATGAGGTAATGCTTGTGTTGTCTTGACAGGACGAAAGTTAGACTGTTCTTTCATATCTCTAGTATTTCTACTAGCTCTATTTTGAACTTGATTTTGCGTCTGACTTTTATGATAGGATTGATTAGAATGAGAACGTCCTAAAGCAGAAGGTTGAAAATTAGATGACTTTTGAACTTGTGGCTGATTAGAGTGATTACCCGTATTAGTTCTGTTTTGTCTGCTTTCTAACTGCTCTTCTTTATGTTCCTGTTTTGTTGATTGTCCAAATGAAGGGTTTGAAGGATTCGAAAGATTAGTTAATTGACTCCTAGAAGTAGCCGATTCATAATTCGAATTACCATTTAATATTATAGGGTTGTCAGAGTCTATTTCTTTCTGATTATTATCTTGTTGTGTTGAGTTTTGATTCTGAAACAAACTTGTTTGATTTGAAAAAGTTTCAGAATTACTTTCTTCATTAATAGAATTAGAAGAAGTATTAAAATTATTTTTTTGTATTGATTGACCTTGCTGATTTTGATTACCTTTCTCTGTAATGCTTTCAAACGAACTATCAAACAAAGGTGGTTGTTGTTTTTCTGGAAGAAGAGAGTACTCTAACTTTCCATGTGTTCCCAATTGTTCGATAATTGCTTTTCTGAGTACAAGAACATAATGTTCTTCTAAAAATTCGTAAAAATAACGGCTCGGTACTTGAATCGTCAAAATATTTTGGCGCAAACGCAAAGGTCTAATAGGTAGAAACCAAGTATTGAAACTCTGTTCTGGAATTTCAAATTTGATTACCTCTAAACATTTTTGCCAAACTGTCTGACAATCCTTATAACCACCACTATTTGTTGAGTGTGGGTTTGGTGAGATAGTCGTATTTTGTTGAGAAAGTGATACCATAATTAATTAAAAAACTGAATTTCCACACACGATGCTAATTTTTTTGTTGAGAAACTGAAATAAGAGAAAATTATAAAGGGCAACCTATTCAAAAGGTTTTACTATTTATACAATGCCTTTTACTTTTGTTTTTTTCTGCTCACTATCAAAGTTTATGCTTATGCTCTTTGTCTTTATTTTTTGCTTTAATAACTAACCACAAAATTTAATTTGCAGCTCTAATGTTACAAAAACCTATAACTTATGAAATACTTTTTTTATCTATTATTTTAGATTAATTACTAACCATAAATAAAATAAAACAGAGACTGTTTTTTTTAGATAAAGACAAAGATTTCTTAACCCATTTTTATTGAAAAATTTAATTTTTACCAAAAACTGGGGGTGCAAAAACTACCCTCTTAATTTAATTAAATTTTTTAAAAAAAATATAGGATTTGTCATTTCTATTTTTTTTCTAAAAAGAGAGAGAGGCTAGTAGTTATCTTTCCTTGTATGTGGATTGTGATAACAAAATTGAGAAAAAAAATTGAGAAAAAAAATCGGTTTTTCTCTAAAGAATATCTCTTGTTATTGATAGCAATACAATTATTTTTAAGTCATAATCGCCGTTTAAGGTAGTGTGAGTGGGTTCGTGTAGATTTCGGTATTACTTAATCTTTACGAATATGTTACGTAAGACGAAAAAAATTTTGTTTTTTGATTTAGATTACTTCTAACTCTGAAAGTCGTAGTCATTAAAAATAAATTACTTTTCTGCAAGATAAATTTCGAATTTTACATTGTTAAGAATGATTTTTTTTAAAGAAAAAAAGTGAAGTTTTTTCAAACAATTTACCAACTTTTCTACAGTAAAATATATTTTTTTTAGGTAGTAATTTATCAAGATATAATTACACAAAAACAAGGGCTTTAGATTATGCTTTTAGTTTTCAAGAAGTAGTTGTATTTTCTAGAGCTTGTTTCAAATCTGCTATTAAGTCATCTATGTTTTCACAGCCAATACTCAAACGAATAAGCGAATCTGTAATTCCTATTTCATGTCTTTTCTCAACAGGAATATTGGCATGTGTCATCAAGGCAGGATAACAAGCCAATGACTCCACACCCCCCAATGATTCAGCTAAGGCAAAGACTTTAATTGCTTCTAAAAACTTCTCTGCATTCTCTTTTGTATCATTTTTCAAATCAAACGAAATCATTCCACCAAACTGGCGCATTTGTTTTTTAGCAACTTCGTGTCCTTTGTGAGACGTTAGCCCTGCATAATAAACATTCCTTACCTTTTCATTCTTTACCAAAAATTGAGTGATTTTCATAGCATTCTGACAACTTGCATCTACTCGCAAATGAAGTGTTTTGATACCACGCAGCACCAAAAAGCAATCAAAAGGAGAAGGAACAGCACCACAGGATTTTTGAATAAAATAAATCTGTTCAGCTAGTTTATTGTCATTGAGCATCAAAGCACCCATTACAACATCTGAATGCCCACCCAAATATTTTGTAGCTGAGTGCATCACAATATCAGCTCCCATCGTTATTGGGTTTTGTAAATAAGGTGTTGCAAATGTATTATCAACAACCGAAACAAGGTTATTCTCTTTAGCAATTTTGATTGTTTTTTTTATATCTACAATTTGAAGAAGTGGGTTTGAAGGTGTTTCTATCCAAATCATTTTTGTTTGTGAGTTGATAGTATTTTTTACAATTTCTTCATTTTGCATATCAATAAAATGAAATTTAATTCCAATTTCTTCATACACTTTTACAAACAAACGATACGAGCCACCATAAATGTCTTGTCCACAAATTACTTCGTCATTGGGTTTCAAAAGTCTCAAAACAGCATCAATAGCTGCCATTCCAGAAGAAAAAGCAAAGCCATGTTGTGCATCTTCTAAAGCTGCAAATGATTTCTCTAAGGCTTGGCGAGTAGGATTTGATGAACGTGCATACTCAAAACCTTTATTCTGACCAAGAGAAGGTTGTGCAAAAGTAGAAGTTTGGAAAATAGGAGTCATAATCGCTCCTGTACTTGGGTCTGGCTCTACACCTGCGTGTATGGCTTTAGTGGCAAATTTCATAGAAAATGAGTTTTATTTGTGATTTGATTCTTCTTTCTAGCAAAAACAATAGCTTTCTAGTATCTTTGTTTGATTGCATAATATTTTAATAAAAATACATTTTCATTATCGCTTTTCCATATTACTTAACGGATTTTATTACTTTTATCTCATGTCTTTATCCATTACTCTAAAACATATCACTTCACATCCTCTTACCAAAAAGCAGAAAGTAGCTGCTATTTTTAGATATTTCAAGTGGCAACTTCAATCAAGGTTAGATAAAGGTATTCATATTGTTCCTTTTGTAGCAAGTACAAAATTAGCTGTTCAAAGTGGAATGACAGGTGCAACAGGAAACATTTATACAGGATTACATGAGTTTAATGATATGGGTTTCTTACTTCATTTTTTGAGAAGTACAGAAGAAGAAGAAAATGATTATTTTATGGACATTGGTGCTAATATTGGTAGCTACACTGTTTTGGCAGCAGGAGTAATTGGTACACAAACTACAAGTATAGAACCTATTCCAAATACCTACCAAAAACTCCAAAAAAACATTCAAGTAAATAATTTAGCTACTAAAACAACAGCTTTAAATATTGGCTTGGGAAGCGCAAAGGGTACTTTACAGTTTACAAAATCTTTAGATACAGTAAATCATGTAGCTACAGAAGAAATACCACAAGACGAAAGAATTGATGTTTCGATTGAAAAAGTAGATGAGGTAGCCAAAAGAATTCCAATTTTAGTAAAGATTGATGTAGAAGGCTTTGAAACAGAAGTAATAAACGGTGGAGAAGCTATTTTCTCGTCTCCTCTTCAAAAAGCAATCATTATAGAACTCAATGGTTCTGGAGGAAGATATGGTTATGATGAGTCAAAAATTCATCAAAAACTAAAAAATTGGGGATATAAACCTTATTTTTATAATCCCCTAAAAAGAGAATTAATAGAAATAAAATTATTTGGGAATCACAATACAATTTATTGTAAAGATATTGATTTTATAGAGAAACGCATCAAAACAGCACCTCTAATTAATGTTTTAGGAGAAAAATTTTAAATCAGAAACTATATAAAATATGAAAAAGATAGACCTTCGTAGTGATACTTTTACACTTCCTTCTAAAGAAATGAAAGAAGCCATGATGAATGCAAAAGTAGGCGATGATGTTTGGGAAGAAGATCCAACTGTAAAAGAATTAGAAAAAAAAGTAGCTAATTTGTTTGGACACGAAGCAGCTCTTTTTTGTCCTTCGGGAACAATGACTAATCAGATTGCACTCAAGATATTGACACAACCTCAAGATGATATTATTTGTGATATTCGTTCACATATCTATCAGTATGAAGGAGGAGGAATTGCCTATAATTCGTTTTGTTCGGTCAGACTTTTACAGGGAGAAAAGGGAATTTTGACTACTGAGCTGATTGAAGAAATGATTTATCCTGATGATGTTCATTTCCCTCGTTCAAGAGTTGTTGCGCTAGAAAATACAGTGAATAAAGCAGGTGGGAGTTCGTATACATTGGAAGAAATAAAAGCTATTTCAGAGCTTTGTAAGAAAAATGACTTGAAAC
The DNA here is from genome assembly GCF_037126435.1 of Bernardetia sp. ABR2-2B. Lineage (GTDB taxonomy): Bacteria > Bacteroidota > Bacteroidia > Cytophagales > Bernardetiaceae > Bernardetia. The sequence continues at coordinate 44,835 of NZ_CP147020.1, forward strand.
TTCACTTAGATGGAGCTAGAGTTTTTAATGCTTTAGTGTATCGCAATCAATCTCCGAAAGAGCTAGGACAGTATTTTGACACTATTTCTGTTTGTCTTTCGAAGGGATTAGGTGCGCCTGTGGGTTCGGTGTTGGTAGCAAGTGAAGCACTAATTCATCAAGCTAAACGAGTGCGAAAAGTTTTGGGAGGAGGAATGCGCCAGTCTGGTTTTTTGGCAGCAGCAGGAATTTATGCCCTTGATAATAATATAGAAAAATTAAGAGAAGACAATCAGAATGCTGGTAAAATCTCTGAATCACTAAAGCAAAATAAGTTAGTAGAAGAAGTTGTTTTTGAAGGGACAAACATTGTTTTGTTTAGAATAGACGCAAGTTATTCTTCTGAAAAATTCAAAAATGAACTAGCTAAAAAAGGTGTTTTGGTTTCTAATTTTGGAAAAGAGTGGCTACGAATCGTTACTCATTTGGATATTTCTAAAGAAATGATTGAAAGAGTTTGTAATGCCGTTTTGGAGGTTAAAGGAGAGGGAGTTTCTGTTTAGCTTTTAAGTTTTTTTGAATACTAAACATATAAAAAAAACCTAAGGGTAAGGTGTTTAGAATTTCAAAATTCCTTCGTTCAATTTTCTGAAAAAACGTATTAAGAATAAATTGTATTTTAGATGCGTAGTTGCAAAATATTTAGCTTCGCTGCTCTTCAGGTGTAGAAAAAAATAAACAAACCGAGATTTTAAGCTGCTTAGCTGCGTAATATGGCTGTTTTTGTTCAAAATGGGTTAAATTTAGGTATTACGCAGCTACGCAGCTTTATAAAAATTAAAATCCTATTCTACAAACATCACGCAGCTACGCAGCTAAATGACTAAAAACTGTACGAAAAAACAACTAAATTTTAAACATCCTACCCTAAGAGCCTTCAAGACTCTTAGGTTTTGATATGACTAGGGTGTTTTTATTTTCTACTTCTCATTCTCAAAAACCACACTTTCTATCGTTTGACACTTCATTTCAGTTTCTTGCCATTCTTTATCGGTGTCCGAATCTGCCGTAATTCCACCTCCTGCATACAAAATAGCTTGATTCTCCAGTAATTGCATACAACGAAGTTGAACATACAAACTACTTCCATTCTTAAAATTGATTCCACCTAAATAACCTGCATAAAACCCTCTGTCGTAGCCTTCATTTTCCAAAATAAATTGAGTCGTTATTTCTTTTGGCATTCCACAAACTGCCGAAGTTGGATGTAAAAGCTCTAACATAACCGTTGCTAATTGTGGAAAACGCTCTTTTACTGTATCTACAACAAACTCGGTTCTCAAATGCAAAAGATTTGCTGCTCTGACTGTCTTTGGTCCTATTTCTTCATATTCTCTCAAACGAATTTTCTTAAAACAGTTTATAATATAACGACTCACAAGTGCCTGTTCTTCAATTTCTTTTTGTCGCCAGAGTGCATTTTTGAGTTGCTTTACCTCCTTTCCAGACTGCGTTCCTGCAAGTGCCATTGTTCGGAAAATTCCGTTCTTGTCTTGACTTACCAAAAGTTCTGGCGTTGCACACATCCACGTCCCAATACGAGGAATCGAAACCAAAGAAACAAAAGCCGTTTTGTACGTTTTTTCTAATTTATGGTAAGCGTCTAAGGCATCAAAATCAGCATTCAAATCAATAAATTTATTTCTTGAAATAACTACTTTCTGAAACTCCTCATTTTGCATTAATTGTATTGCCTTATCAACAGCTTTTTTGTGCGTTTCTTGTGTAGTGGCTGTTGGAATGTTTTGAGGGTGGAAATAAGGCGTTTTGCAGTCTTCTTGGCTTTGTAGTTTTTTTAAAGCTTCAAAAAATTGCTTTTTTGTTTGATTTAATTTTTCAAATTCCTTTCTGTTTTTAGAAGAGATATTTTCTACAACAAAATCATTTGACGAGTCAAAATAAAGATGCGCTTCTAAAAAATAAGCCTTTGAATTGCTTTTGTTATTATCCTTGGGAAATTCTTTTTCAAATTTGTGCATCAAAAAACCTGTCCCCAAATCTTCCAAATCGGCTTCTACTAATCTAGTTTTTTGAGATAAATCAATGACTAACTGTAAGTTATCGGTATTTGGCTCTCTCCACAACGAAACACCCAAATTTTGAGCAATGGCAGCACACCACATTTTTTTGATAAAAGTAAGTGGAGATATATCTATTTTATTTTTATCAAGATGTAAGTCTTCTTTGTTAGAATCTACTAATTCTGAAAGGGTTAAGTAATTTTTCACGGCTGGTTGTATTTTATATTATTTTCCATACCCATAAATGAGGCTAAAAAATGTCATTTAGGTAGGTAATTTAATCTATTTTCAAAACTTTCAAATTAAAATGAAAGTTACTATAATTAACGGACAAATTCAAAAGATGTTACAAATTTAAGGATAAAACCAAAACCATTCTGCTTGTTTATGAATTATAGCTTTATATCTTAATAGGTTATAAAAGAATCTTTTCAGAATGCTAATTTGCTTTCACAACTGCTCTAAATTTAGTATCTTGCTAATAATAAAAGCAGTCTTTTATTTTACCTTAGTTTTGAAGTAAAAAATCATCACAGATTCCAGTACAAAAAAACAACTTGTTTTACAGTTCTTTTTTTGAATAGAGTTAAAATTAAAAATCGTTAATTACATTTTATCAAAACTTTATTCTGCTTTATTTCATTTTAGCTTAGAAATTTACTTTTTGGCTTTTCCTATTTCACTAAATAAAAATCACAAAAATTTACACAAATATGCTCTCTACCGACACAAATATTTACATTGACGTTCAGCCTACTCAAAATTCTCGTATAGATACTTTAGATGAAAATAACATTCCTTTTGGGCGTGTTTTTTCAGACCATATGTTTATTGCCGATTATAAAGATGGTGCTTGGACAGATTTGAAAATTGTGCCTTATGGTAATCTTTCATTAAGTCCAGCTGCTTCTACACTTCATTATTCTCAAACGATTTTTGAAGGAATGAAGGCGTTTTATAACACAAAAGATGAAGTTGTTCTTTTCCGTCCAGAAGAAAATTACGAGCGTTTGATGCGTTCTTGTGAGCGCATGTGTATTCCAAAAATGGATAAAGAAATTTTTATGCAGGGGCTAAAAAAACTTATTGATATAGACAGAAAATGGGTACCAAAAATTGAAGGAAGTTCGCTTTATATTCGTCCATTTATTTTTGCATCAGAAGGCTTCTTGGGAGTTCGTCCTGCCGAAGAGTATAAATTTATCATCTTTACGTGTCCTGTGGGAGCATATTATACACAACCTGTACGTGTAAAAGTAGAAACTGAATTTGTTCGTGCAGCAAGTGGGGGAACAGGAAATGCCAAAACTGGAGGGAATTATGCAGCAGCTTTATATCCTGCCAAACTAGCGCAAGAACAAGGCTATCATCAGCTTATCTGGACAGATGCAAAAGAACATAAATTTATTGAGGAATCTGGAACAATGAATATTATGTTTGTAATCAATGGCAAAATCTTAACGCCACCAACAGGAGATACAATCTTACAAGGAATTACTCGTAAAAGTTTGGTTCTCTTAGCAAAAGATTTGGGATATGAAGTAGAAGAACGTCCTGTAAGTGTTGCAGAAATAGAAGAAGCTATGAAAAACGGAAATCTTACAGAAGCCTTTGGAGTAGGAACAGCAGCCGTAATTTCTCAAATTGCAGCTATTGGAATAGAAGGAAAAGATTATGACCTACCAGCCGTAGAAACTAGAAAAATAAGTAACCATCTTTTGAAAGAACTAAAAGCCATTCGTTCGGCAGAAATTGAAGACCGTTTTGATTGGATGGAAAAAGTTTAAAATAGTGATAAATGGCAAATTATTAATGATCAACGCATTATGTTATGAACTCAAGCCGTTGTTGGTGTTTTAGCGAAGCGACACCAACAACTAAACCAAGGAACGCATTGTATTTTTTATGGATATGATGCGTTTTTTATTTGTGTAAGCTTTTATTTTTTTGATAGAATACAGTTCATTTCGGTTCGAATTTTGCCAATTCATTAAAAATTATATTATTTATTTCTCTTTCTTTTATTATTATTCAACAAAAAATATGATTCGCATTACAAAAATATTTACTCTTCTTTTCCTTATTGGTCTTTTTTCAGCGTTTGTTCCACAGGACAGCCCAAATGCTAAAGTATTAGGAAAATGGAAAACAATAGACGATGAAACCAAAGTAGCAAAGTCTATTATTGAAATATATGAAGTAAACGGAAAGGTTCATGGAAAAATTTCTGAACTACTAGACGGTGTAAGTCAAGATGAAACCTGTAAAGAATGCAAAGGAAAACGAGCAGGTAAAAAGCTTGTAGGAATGGAAATTATGTATGGACTTGAAAAAGATGGCGACAACGAATGGGAAGATGGCAAAATTTACGACCCCAATAATGGAAAAGAATATAGTTGTGAAATAAAACTCGTTTCGGCTGATAAATTAGAAGTAAGAGGTTATATCGGTTTCTCTTTTGTAGGACGTTCTCAAAACTGGTATAGAGTGAAGTAAATCAGTTAATTAATAATTTTTGTACGACAGTTTTCCAGACTGTTAAAAAGAATAGCCTGTTATTTTAAAAATGAAAATGGATAATTTACTTTTGAGTGGATTATCCATTTTTTCATTATTTCAAATTTTAAAATAAAAAGATGAGAACAGAAGAACAATGCGAACCACAAGAAAGATATTTATTTACAGATGAAATATGGTCTGATGAATCGATACTTTTTTGGCAAAACCAATGTGTAGAGAGATGTAAAAATAGAGACGATAAAGGAGAGGAATATGAAAAATATATCAATTGGAAACGCAAGAGTAATGAAGTTGCATTATTTACTATGTATGCCTATGCAGATTTCAAAATACCAAAACAATTTGATTGCATCTTTGATTTGAGAAATCCATCAGATTTTACTTCTACTAAAATGACTCTAACTCAATCAATTTGGGAAGCTTGGTTTCCTATGGACTTAATAGACCATGGGCATAAACATTTATGTATATTTGAATTTGAAGAAGAAGTTCCTGCTATACTTGACAAACTACATATTCTAAAAGGCAATTTTTCGAATATTCCAAAAGAAGCTACATGGCTGGGAATTTGTCAGATGAAAGATTTTGAAAAAATAAAATCAGCTAGAGAAGAATATTTATCAAAATAAAAACATTCCACTATAAAATGCTTCATTTACAGCTATTTAGTTATTTAAAATGGAATAATTCCCTAATATTCTCTCTAATTTTGATTTCTGTCTTTTAAATAATATTTTTTTGGTAAATTTGTAAAAATACCTGTAAGAGTTTTGAAAAGCTCTCTAGACAAAAACAAAAAGACCTAACTAAGAAACTAACTCATACAACTATACATCACTATGGCTAAAATAGAAATGGTAATGCCCAAAATGGGCGAAAGCGTAATGGAAGGCACAATCCTAACTTGGCTCAAAAGTGTAGGAGATACAATTGAACAAGATGAATCTGTTTTGGAAGTAGCTACTGACAAAGTAGATACAGAAGTTCCTGCTACACACGCAGGTACACTTGTCGAAATATTGGCAGAAGAAGGCGATGTCGTACAAGTGGGTGCAACAATTGCCGTTATAGAAACAGAAGTGGATGCAGAAGGTGGAAATACGCCAACTAACCCAGCTCCAAAGGAAGAAGAAGTAGAAGAAAAAGAGATGGTCTTAGAAACTGTTTCTGCAAATGGCAGTAGTCAAGTAAACGGAGTTACTCATCAAAAAAATGACTTTGCTACGGCAACACGTTTTTATTCGCCTTTAGTAATGTCTATTGCAAAAGAGGAAAGTGTATCTATTTCTGAACTGGAAACTATCAAAGGAACAGGTTTGGAAGGACGTGTTACGAAAAATGACATGTTCTCTTTCCTTCAAAATAGAAAAAATAATGGTAATGGTTCACAAACTGTTGCTACGCCTCAAACTCAACAAAAAATTGAAGTAAAAGAACGTAAGGCAGAATCGAATCAGAAACTAGAACAGTTACAGCCAGTCAAATCATACAGTAGTGATGTTGAGGTTGTCGAAATGGATAGAATGCGTAAAATGATTGCCCAAAGAATGGTCGAATCAAAACGTGTTTCTCCTCATGTTACTTCATTTGTAGAAGCCGATGTTACTAATCTTGTAAATTGGAGAAACAAATGGAAAAGAGTAGTGAAAGACCGTGATGGTGTTGCTCTTACGTTTACGCCTATTTTCGTAGAAGCTGTCGCAAAGGCAATTCAAGACTTCCCAAAAATAAACTGTTCGGTAGATGGTGATAAGATATTAATGAAAAAAGGAATTCATGTAGGCATTGCAGTTGCTCTTTCGAATGATAATTTGATTGTTCCAGTTATCAAGAATACGAATGAACTCAATCTTTTAGGAATCACTAAAAAAGTCTCTGAACTTGTAGATAAAGCTAGAAATAATAAACTTTCTCCAGATGATTTGTCAGGAGGGACTTATACGCTTTCAAATATTGGTTCATTTGGAAATATGCTCGGAACGCCAATTATTATGCAACCACAAGTTGCTATTATGTCAGTTGGCGCAGTAGTCAAGAAACCTGCTGTTGTGGAAACAGAACACGGTGATATGATTGGAATTCGTCATATGATGTACCTTTCTCATTCTTATGACCACAGAGTTGTAGATGGTGGGCTTGGTGGAAAGTTTGTAAGAAGAGTAGCTGATTATTTAGAGAACTTTGATGTAAACACTACAATTTAGTGGTAAGTTGTAAGTGAAATGAAAATATATTTGACTTAGAAAGTTAGAAAGGCATTGAATTAAATTTAATTCAATGCCTTTTTGGTTTTACTCAAAGGAGTAAAACTCTTTTATCAATTTAAACTAACCCTAAATTTTCAAAATCTGCATTTAAAATGCTTTTAGGATTCGTTTTGAGCCAATTTTTTAGAATATCACTATAAATCTGACGAAAATCTATTTTGAATTTCAAATCTCCATTATCTAAGTCTGTCAAGTTTGGTGCTTGTCCTACAAACTGTTTCTTTTTGAGATCTCCACCTGCTAAGAAAACTACATTTGCTGTTCCATGGTCTGTTCCACGACTTGCATTTTCGCCTACTCGTCTGCCAAATTTTGAAAAGGTCATCACTAAAGTATCGTTCCAGTTATCTGTTTTCCTCAAATCTTTTCGAAGTGCTTCAATCGCTTCTGCATAGTTTTTAAAAAGCCTTTCTTGTGCATTTTTTTGATTGGCGTGTGTATCAAAACCATTTAAAGAAACATAGTAAATTTGAGAATCACAGCCCGAATTTATGAGTTTAGCAACTTGCTGAATATCCTTTCCAAAACGATTCTTGGGATAATTTGCTACTGTTTTTCCTGCCTTATTTTTTTCAAATAAATATTCTGAACTGGCTGCTGTATTAGAAAGTGTTTGATACAAATAACTTACTTGCTCGTCGTGCGAATGTTCATGATGAGATTTGAGAGAATAAGCTACATTATTTTTTTCTGAATCTAAAATTGCTTTCACAACTGGCGTACTTGTCGTTCGTTTCAAACGATTCAAATCTTGTGCAGCAAAACCACTTTTCTTGATTCCTTTTAGAGCCAAACTAAGTGTATCGTCCATTTCTAAAGCAAAATGGGTTGGTTTATTTTGATTTTCCAAATGAATATTATCCAAATAACGTCCTAGCCAACCTGTTGAAAGATATTCATTTGAGCTACTTCCTGTTTGCCAAATGTCCATCGAACGAAAATGCGAACGGTCTGGATTTGGATAACCTACATTATTTATGATTGTCAGCTCTCCTTCTTCATAGATTTTTTTGAGTGGTAAAAGCGCAGGATTAAGTCCTTGCTCATCTGAAAGCTTGATTACTTCATTTTGTGGAATTGCAATTTGTGGACGTTCTTTATAATAAATATCATTTCTAAATGGGATAACTGTATTTAATCCATCATTTCCACCTGAAAGCTGAATAATAATAAGTTTTTTGTTTGAAGTCTTGATAGAACTTGCTGCCATAGAATCAAATCCTTTTAAAAATAGAGGAACAAACAACGTTCCTGCCGTAGCAAGTCCCATCTGACCAATAAATTTTCTTCTCGTTGTTTTCATACTATTGTGATTTTAAATTATTTACAACACTTAGAAAGTATTAGCTATTTTTGATTTAGCACATTTGATACTCTGGCAGACTAAGAATAGAAACTGTCCATGCTTTTATTTTTTCATTCTGATTAGTTGCTGCGTTGGCATAGGCTTCAAAAGCAGTTTTTTGAAATGTCTTGTTTAATTCCTTTTTTGAGTTTTGAGGAATTTGTATCAAAAAATCAGAAAGTTCTTTTGCTAAATCTTTAGTATCTGTTTTTTGAAATGATTTCATAAGTGGATTTATGTTTGCCGAAACATCAATTTTTCTCCCTACTCTTATTTTTTTGGTTTCTGGTTCGTCTTTTATATCGATTTCTATTTCAGCTTGATTAAAAATATAACCTGCATAATTGAGCCGAACCATCAAAGTAGCATTGTCAATCCATGCTTTTCCTCCTTGCCAACCTGCTACATTTGGAGGACGAAAAAGAATTTGTCCTAATACTTTTTGAGTAAACAAAATTCCATCTTCATTTTTAAAATTAAGATTTAATGTTCTCATCATTCCTACCAAAAACTCAACTGGAGATTTTATTTTCGAACCAATATTTTGTTCTTCATAAAACCAATCTTGTAAAAATAAATGTTTCATCATTTTTTCAATATTATAATCGGACTCAAAAAAAACAGTTGTTAATTCTTCTATATTTTTTTTATTTGGCTCTACCTCATTAACAAAAAAGCTATAAATTTTGGTAGTAATAAAATGAGCTGTTTCTTTTTTGGAAAGAATAATATCAATAATATCATTGCCATCAAAGTTTCCTGTTTTGCCCATAAATGTTTTTTGTCCTTCATCATGCGCTCGTTGTCTAAAGTTAAATTCTCCTGTCAGACGATTCGTAAACCAGCCTGTAAATGCTCTTGCAGCTTCTTTTATATCATTTTCAGTATAATTTCCTCTTCCAATTGTGAAGAGTTCTAGTAGTTCTCTAGCAAAATTTTCATTTGGTTTTCTCTTTCTGTTCTGTTGATTATTGAGATACAGAATCATTGCAGCATCTTTAGCAATTGCCAAAACAAGGTCTTTAAAATTTCCTAGCGCATGTTTTTTGATAGTATTGATTTGTTGAACGGCAAAAATTGGATTTTTGAGTTCACAAGCAAAATGTCCGTGCCAAAAGAAAGCCATTTTTTCACGTAATGTTCCCTTTTTAGGGTGTGCCATTTGTTCTACCCACTCTACATTGAGTTCTCTTACGTCTTGTCGTGCTGATTTACGAAGTTGTTTTTTCTGTTTGCCATTCATATTTTTCATGGCTGAAAGAGAATGCATATCAAAATCATTAGAGAATTTATGAATCGGTTTTGCACGTTCAAAAATTTGCTTGACAGCAGATTTTATGTTTTTAGTAGTCTTTAGCATATTTATATCTTTGGGCAAAATTCCAAATTCTGCACGCCAATATAAATGCTGTATCTTTTGTGGAGTTGATTTCATAAAAATAGTCGTTTTGGTAAGTAGAGAAATCAAATTTTATCTATTAGACTATTTTTTGTGGGAATGGTTTAATTCAATTAAATAAAAATTCAATTTTAATTATTTTTATTTCTTTTCCTGTGCTATCATTATTTCCACATTTGGGTCTAACTTGCTTTTAGCTTCTTCAACTTCTTTTTTTGACATTTTTCTAACGAATGAGGCAGAAGAACCACAATGACTTTTTTGATTTTTACCATAAAAGTGTATGAAATAAAGCCCTTTTTTGAGAGTTTGAAATTTGGTTTCATTTCTTTTACTATCCAAAACTTTTGTTTTCTTAGATAGTTCATAGGTTGGATACTTTATTCTTTCATCTATTTTATCTTTTTCTAAATTAGAGGAACGATTAGCCATTCTGACAGACATGTCTTTTATAGAATCAGACCCTAACTCTGTAATAAATTTTATTTCTTCATTTCCTTTCGAAATAAAATGAAATACAGTAAATGAAGTTGCATTGTCTTTTCTACGTCCTAAGATATTGTAATGCTTTTTATATTCAAATCCACCTTCTAAGTATTTTTCCTTTATTTCAACGTGATGCTCACAGCATTTTGTGTCAATCATTTTTTCTTCTGTATAAGAAAATAAAGGAATCAAGAGAATGAAAAATAAAATAAGTGTTTTCATAAGATAAATTTCACAATAGGTTTTAGAGTTTTTATGGCACATAGAGCATAAATTAAATTATATTCTATATGCCACAAATTAGACTTTACTTTTTTTCAGCCCAATGTTCTTTTTCTTCTTCTGTCCAAAGTGTAGGGAAAAACTTCCGTTGCTGGAATTTTGGATGTAAATATTTTTGCCATTTTGAACCTCCAGTAGCTGCTTTATTCTCTCCTTTACTATCCAAATAATGTTTTGCTGTATTGAGATGAACAAGTGGAAAAGTAACATTATAAAGCGTATCAAAATCTCTCAATAAATTTTGTAAATCAACTGAAATAGGCGAAGTAGCATTTAGTTTTATCAATTTATCTTCTACTGTATTTCCTTCTAGCTCTTTGGCAAGATGAACAAATTTATCTAAATATTTTTCTTCAAACTGCCTTAAAGTGAGTGTTTTATTTCCTGTCTTTCGGTTTTGTCCTGCATCTTTCCAGTAAATATGCTCAAAATAATCTTCAATTTTTGGATTTGCATTTTCTTTCAAACGCTCTATTCCTTTTTGATTAACTAAGTTTTTTACTCCAGTACAATAAATCTCAATAAAACGAAATTGTGCGCTCTGAAAACCACTAGCAGGAGTTAATGTACTTCTAAAGGTATTGTAATCATCATAATCCATTCCTTCACTCATCACTGAAAAAGAATTGATAAGCATAGAAGTATAACGATTTAGACGATGGATTTTGGTACTAATAAACGTTTCTGTAATATTTTCTTCCTCAATAATTTGTTCTAATTCGTGAACCATTAATTTGAGAGTAAGTTCTGTAATTTGATGATAAATAATAAATATTTCTTCGTCCTTAAAGTCAGTACGAGGTTTTTGAAGAGAAAGAAGTGTATCTACTTCGATATAATCCCAATAATTAATTGGCTTTGCTTCCAATAACCCTTTCAAATAGGTATCTGGGTTTTCGCCTAAATTATAATATTTTTCATTGATGGCTTTTATGATTTCTTCTTGTGTCATTGTTTTGTTTATTGATTATAAATTGTGGCTACAAAGTTAATCATATAGAATTTTATCAAGTACATTTAAGAAAATTCTTTGCTATTTTGACAACCCAACTCTTATTTTTAGAGTAATAAATAGTAGAACAATCTTACAACTTTGCTATAACTATTCTATAAAAATGAGAAATAGTCTAACACTTACCAAAAAACAATCTTTTTTTCTAAAAGAAAACCGTCAAGACCCAGTTACAGGAGATGAGTTTAATTTAGGAGATGAAATAGTTTTTTGTGCATCTTGTAAATCTGCTTTTTTGAAAGAAAGTTGGGAATACATGAACTCAAAACATTGTGGGCAAACTTTTACGCTTAGAAAATTTCCTATTCAATCCAAACTAAAACTCTCTAAGCCTATCATTTATGACTTTAAAAAGCCTGATACTGGAAAGCGTATTGTAGCTTATTTAATAGATAATCTTTTTGCTGGTCTCATAGCCGTATTAGCTTATTTCATTCTTGAGAGTATGGCAAGAGGGATTGCTGAAGGTCTGTCTTTTTTAATAGGAACTATGTATATGCTATTTAGAGATGGAATTGGTATAAAGGGAAGTTTGGGAAAGCGAGGAGCAGGACTTTATTTTATAGATACTAAAACTAAAAAGAATGCTTCTGTCTTAACTCTTTTGTTTAGAAACGTACTTTATTGGATTTGTCTTTTTGCTGCAATTAGTTGTATAGTTTTTTTAGAAGTAGCCATTGGAGCAAGTGGAGTGATAGGAAGTTTGTTAGGTTTTGGGCTGTTGATTGTAAATATTATTAATGTCTTTTTAACCATAGACCAAAGCAATATTTTTGATAGAATATTGAAAATAGAATTGGTAGAAAAGAAATAAGAAAAGTAACTACTTACTAAATATTTTGTGAAGCAATCCAAGCTGTTGTCCAAGCTGCTTGAAAATTGAAACCTCCTGTAATGGCATCAATATCTAAGACTTCGCCAGTAAAATACAAATCAGGTAAAATTTTGCTTTTCATTGTTTTGAAATCAACTTCTTGCAAAGAGATTCCTCCACAGGTAACAAACTCATCTTTATAAGTGCTTTTTCCCGTTACTTTGAAGATTCCTTGAGTAAGTTGTTGGGTAAGGCTATCTAACTCTTTATTTGAAAGTGATGCCCAGTGTTTGGTTAAGTCTATTTGTGCAGCCTCTATAAGTTTTTTCCATAATCGATTCGGAATTTCAAAAGGACACAATGTTCCAATTTGTTTTTTTCGCCATTCCTCTCTATGAGCTTTCAAAACTTTCAAAGTGTTTTTTGGAGTATCTTCTATCCAATTGATGCCCATTTGGAAGTTATAATTTTTGTCTGCTAACTCTCTCGCTCCCCAAGCAGAAAGACGCAAGACAGCAGGTGCAGAAAATCCCCAATGCGTAACCAAAACAGCTCCGTTTTCTTTATTTAGTTTCGTGTCATTTGCCCAAACAGTTCCATTATTTACAGAAACACCTGCCAAATCTTTTAAACGAACGTCATTTTTTACGTCCATTGTAAAAAGTGAAGGAACAGGATTTGAAATAGAATGACCTAAATTTGTTAGCATTCTCCAAGATTTTGGCTGACTTCCTGTCGAAACAATAACTACATCAGCTTCTACATTGGGTTTGTTTTTTATCTGAATTTGCCACTTAGAAAGGTTATTATTTTCATCTGTTGGAGGAATTAATTTTTCGACAGCAGAACCTTTTTGAATATTGATATTTAACCTTTTAGAATCTTTCAAAAAACAATCAATAATAGTTTGAGAATCATCAGAGATAGGAAACATACGCCCATCAGCTTCTGTTTTGGTTCTCACACCTCGTTTTTTAAGCCATTCTACCATATCTTGAGGTTGAAATTGATAAAACGCACCTAAAAGTTCTTTTTCTCCTCGTGGGTAATTTTTGATTAACTCTTCTGGTTCAAAGCAAGAATGCGTAACATTACAACGTCCACCACCCGAAATTTTTACTTTTTTGAGAAGTGTATTGGTTTGTTCTAAAATAGAAACGTGATAGTTTGGATTTTTTTCTTTTAAATTAATGGCTGCAAAAAATCCACCTGCACCACCACCGATAACTACTACTTTTTTGTTTTTCATTGCGATATATTGGTAAGATACAAATTTAGAAAAAAATCCTTTACTCTTTAATTAGGAAGCATTAATATAGTTGTTTTTGTTACTAACGATAAAATTGAAATTCTTATAAATAAACAAAATGAGACCCACAATTATAATCATGGGTCTCATTCAGAACAATTTAAAATTGTATTTATGAATTAGTTTTATTCCTTATTTTCTTGAAAGAAAAGCAAATGAAACGTAAAGTTGTGCGCTTGACATATTTAATTTCACTTCTTGATTATTGCCATAGTCAAATTTTGGAGTTGCAGCCAAATAACGTAAACCTACACGAAATGCACTACCACTATCATAGTTAGTTATTTTCAAACCACCACTTATTGAGTAAGCAAATGCAGGTGCAGTAACTGATTCTGTTGTAGCAACAGGAATACCTACAGCTTGATAATCAACTTCTGGACTTCTAGCTATCATAAGTCCTCCTAATGCACGAAATTCGGGAGCTACTACTGGCGTGATAGGAAAAGAAAGTTCTATACCACCCATTAAGTTACCATATACCCAAGGTTGGGCATCTTCGATACCTCCAAGATTTATTCCACCAAAATTAACATCATTAGCTTCCTTGTTGTATGGATTGACTTGAGCATCTAACGAATAAGCAAGACCAATCAAAGGATTAAAATAATAAGCACCCTCAAAGCCCAGTCCTCCACCAAATTTAGCTACATCTTTGTAGTCCTCTCCAATAGGAAAGTTTCCATACAAAGTAAATGCTCCATAACTCACTGATTCTTCAGGTGTATCTTGAGCAAAAGAAGTAGATGTCGCTACGAAAAGTAAAGTAAAGGCTGCAAAGAGAGATTGAAATAGTTTGTTTGTCATAATAATAAAATGATTGAAAAGTTTAAAAAATGATTCATCTTGATTGAGTAGAAAAATAAAATCTAATGAGAAAATTATTTTTTACTAAACGAACACAATGATAACATTTTTTTTTAAATAAAGTTATGAACTAAGTGTTAAAAAAATGACTTACGGTCATAATTGATTTGTAAGTGGTTGATATTTAATGTTTTATGTGAAAAAATATTTTATATAAAAGCTTTTTGGTTTTTTAATTTTAATTGATGGGCTTCTATATGCTAGATAAATTCGGTTTTTTGCTAAACATAGTCTGTGTATATTTGGTATTGATTAAAATCTAAAACTAAAAAATCAACCCAATAAAAACACAATGAAAATCTACACTAAGACAGGCGATAAAGGAACAACTTCACTCATTAGTGGAAGGCGTGTATCAAAGGCAAATCTTAGAATTGAATCGTATGGAACTGTTGATGAATTAAATTCTTATATAGGAATGCTTCGTGACCAAAAAGAGCTTTCACACAGAAAAGATATTTTGATAGAAATTCAAGACCGACTATTTACTATTGGTTCATTGTTGGCTTCTGACCCAAAGAAAGTTTCTCATGTTGCTATTCCTCAAATAGATGAAACAGATATTACTGATTTGGAAGTAGCCATTGACGTGATGAATGAAGAGTTGCCTCCAATGACACATTTTATTCTGCCCGGTGGACACTCTGCTGTTTCATTTTGTCATTTGGCAAGAACTGTTTGTAGAAGAGCTGAAAGACGCTGTACGGAGCTACATAATGAAGAAGGCATAGAAGAAATTGTAATTCGTTATCTTAATAGGCTTTCCGATTATATTTTTGTTTTGTCAAGAATGACTTCTCATGAAGTAAAAGCTGATGAGATTGCTTGGAAACCGAGAGTTTAGAAGAATAATTATTTATTGTCTAGGTTATCATTCATATTAAAAACTGTATTTTAAACTGTTTGAAATATAGTTTATTTTAAATAGTACATTTTTTATACAAAAAACATGATACGATTGGCAACTCTAAAGGATGCAAGTTCTATTCATCAAATTCACACAAATGCAGCAAAAATAACTTGTTCAGCATTTTATTCTGAAAAACAAATCCAAAAATGGATAGAAAATAGAACTCCTAATGGCTACAAAGGAGGAATAAGTAAAAAAGAAATATATGTTTATGATATTGAAAACAAGGTAGTTGCTTTTTCTCATATCGTGAAAGGAGAAATTATCGCTCTTTTTGTAAATCCATCTTATCAGAAAAGAGGAATAGGAAAGGTTTTACTATCACATGGCTTCGAGATTGCAACTAAGGAAACTAACGTAGTAACTTTAGAGGCAACACCAAATGCTTTTCATTTTTATCAAAATTTTGGCTTTCAAAAGATTAGTAATAGCTATACAGTTAGAAACGGAATCAAATTAGAAGTGATAAATATGGAAATGAAAAGTAGAGAATAATAGACCTATAATTTATAATAAGGGATAGAAATTAAATGAATTGACACTTTCAATTGGCGTTGTTGCATTGACTGAAACGCTGGAAACGCACTTTTTGACTAAAAAAAATTAAAAAAGTACGTTTAGAGTAAACTGACCATTGCAACAATGTTTTTTCAATTCTATAATTAACTGCTGGTTAGAAATTTAAATTCGTAATTGTTTCTAGGCATATTCGAATATTATAAGTGTTGAGCTTACTTTAAAAAAAATCTATTATTTCTCCTTCTTTTTTTTTAGTTTTGATTATCTACATTCAAATCTCATTAAATATATTATTTTAGGTTATTTTTGAGGAAAATTGATAATTGTCTTTGTTAAAATCTATGAAACGTATTCTTATTTCATTATCTGATTCTGAAAAAGAGCAGAAAGAGGAAAAAATTCTTAAATGGCTAGAAGAGGAGAGCATCCAAACTGAAGTCCTAGAAGAGTATGTTCAAAATCAAACAGATGAAAAAGTAAAAAAGACAAGTAAAAAAATGCGTTTGGTAGCTGTGGTTTCCTTAGGTGTTATTTTAATTTTGGGAGGACTTGCATTTTTTCAGATGCTAGAAACAGACAAACAAAAGGAGCTTTTAAAAGAATCCCAAAAAGAATCAAAACTACATCGTCAAGTCGTTCAGCAGCTTCAAGATTCTATTATTGCCCGTGAAATGAGACATAAAGCCGTTATTAATCAATTACCAGATAGCGTAGTTAATGATGAGCAGTAAAATATTAAACGATAAGCAATCAAGTAAATATTTCATAATTTTCAATTTATAATTCATTCCTATGCTTATTTATTTAATTGGAATGCCAGCTTCTGGAAAATCTACCTTTGGAAAAATTATAGCTCAACAACTCAATTATAATTTCCTAGATTTGGATTCTTTTATCGAAGAAAAAAATAATTCTACCATCCCTCAAGTATTTGAATCTAAGGGAGAGGATTTTTTTAGAAAACTAGAACAACAAGCGCTTCAAACTACCTTTAAGTTAAAAAAAACGATTGTCGCAACAGGTGGAGGAACGCCCTGTTTTTTTGATAATTTGAGTAACATGAAAGAAAATGGAACAGTTTGTTTTCTGAATGTAGAAATCGATGTTTTAGTAGAACGGACTTTTCAAACTCAACAAAAACAGCAAGATAACCGTCCACTTTTTAAGGCAGCAAATTCTACCAAAGAGCTTCATAAATTAATTTCTCAAAAATGGAAGGAAAGAAAAGATTTTTATAAACAAGCACATTTTGAGATAGAAAATTCTGATAGTTATGAGGACAAATACGATTTGTTTTTTTCTAAATTACAAAGGATGTAAAAGTGTTTTGTATAAATGAATTATAAATCTTGAAAAACATAGCTTTATAGCTTACTTTTGTAATTCGTAAATATTTTGCGTAGTCGACAGTCCAACTCCGTTAAGGATGTTCCAACTGTTATGAATTATTGTACTTTTGATACTTGGAAAGTGTCAGCTACTTTTTTTAAAAATGAACAAAAACGAAAAAATACAAAGTCAGCAAATAGACTTTAAAAAGCAAAGTGGGCTTGTTCCTGTTGTTATTCAAGATAACAAAACAATGCGTGTTTTGATGCTTGGTTTTATGAATCAAGAAGCCTTTGAAAAAACACAAAAAGAAGGAAAAGTAACTTTTTTTAGCCGAACCAAAAACCGTCTTTGGACAAAAGGAGAAACTTCTGGAAACTTCTTGTATGTACAAAAGATACATTTAGATTGTGATAATGATACCCTTCTTATTTTTGTAAAGCCAGAAGGAGAAGTTTGTCATAAAGGAAATGATACTTGCTTTGGTGAAGAAAAAAATACAGCAAATATTAATTTCTTACAACACTTAGAAGATACCATTGAAAAAAGAAGTGAAGATACAGAAGAAAATGCAAGTTCTTATACCAACAAGCTTTTGAAAAGAGGTGTTCATAAAGTGGCTCAAAAGGTAGGCGAAGAAGCTGTTGAAGTAGTTATTGATGCGATGAGAGCAGATAAAGAAAGGTTCAAAGAAGAATGTGGCGATTTATTATATCACTTGCTCGTTTTGATGAAATCTCAAGATGTGAAAATAGATGAGGTAATGGAAGTATTGGAAAAAAGACATAAGTAAATAGTCACCAGTAAGTAGTTATTAGTAACCAGTTAAATACAGAATACAGTTTATTGAAAATTTTATTCTGTATTTTTTGAATTTCATTGAACTTTATGTACAAATTTACGTACAATAAAATGTACGTTTTATTAAATTTAAGTTATCAGAAAAATGAAAGTAATTACACTATCAGAACTTCGCAAAAACATGAAAAAGCATTTTGATGAAGTTACAGATTCTATGGAAACGATAGCTATTCCTAGAAGTAATAAAGAAGAAGAAGCTGTTATAATTATGTCTTTGAAAGAATATAACTCATTGAAAGAAACTAATTATTTATTATCTACTCAAACAAATAGAGATAGGTTGAATAAGTCTATTGAGCAAATGCAAACAGGAAAAGCAGTCAAATTCGATATTTAAACTTTGCCCAAAAACTAGAATAAAATGAATATTGAATTTACAACAATTGCTTGGGAGGATTTTTCATATTGGATAGAAAATGATATTTCTAAGGTAAATAGAGTAAAAGAGTTAGTGAAGTCTATAAAACAAACTCCTTTTCAAGGTATTGGAAAACCAGAGCCTTTAAGGTACAATTTGAAGGGATTTTGGTCAAGAAGAATAGATTCAGAACATAGATTAGTCTATACAATTACAGGAAAAAAAGGGATAGACCAAAAATGTACAGTTTTGCAATGTAGATTTCATTATGACAAATAAATACAGATATATAGTTTTTTGATAATTGTACTTAACTGGTAGCTGACTTTTACTCTCCATCTAATCTTTCATTTTCAGATTTAGCTACAAGTAAAGAAACTGTTGCATCTCCTGTAACATTAACAACCGTTCGGCACATGTCCAAAAGCCTATCTACGCCCAAGATAAGATTGATTCCATCAGAAGGAATTTTGGCTTGTTCCAAAACAATAACAAGCATCAAAATACCAGCTCCTGGTACGGCAGCAGCACCGACAGAAGCCAAAGTAGCTGTCAAGACGATTCCTAATTGTTGGACAATAGTCAAGTCCATTCCGTAAGCTTGTGCAATAAAAAGAGCAGCCACACCTTGATACAAACTTGTTCCGTCCATATTTACCGTCGCACCAACAGGCAGAACAAAACTTACAATTTCCTTTGGTACACCCAAAAATTTATTTACTCGTTCCATTGTAACAGGCAAAGTAGCAGCACTAGAACTAGTAGAGAAAGCTAATAGCTGGGCAGGGGCAATTCCTTGGAAAAATTGTAATGGATTATAACGAGCAAAAATCATCAAAACAAGAACATAAAAAACAACCATCAAAAATAGCCCTAAAACTACTGTGAGGCAATAAATACCAACTACTTTGAAAAGTTCTACTACTTTATTCAAATCTCCCTCTGCAAAATCTACAATCAGATAAGCAAGTAAGGCAAAGACACCATAAGGCGCAAAAAGCATCAGTATTTCTACTATTTTTATGACTAAATCATTGAGCGCATCAAATCCTTTTTTGATAATTTCGCCCTTTTTAAAATCAATCATTACTAGAGCAACTCCGAATAAAACAGCAAAAAATATTACCTGAAGCATATTCTGATTATTGGTAGCTGCTGCCACAACATTATCAGGAACAATATCAATAATGGGTTGTAGTGGGTTTGATTCTTTTACAGCTAATGCTTTTTCCTGACTAGCTTTGGTTTTGGCTTCATATTTTTGAGCAAATTCTTGTCTTTTTTCTTCTGAAAAAGCTTTACCAGGTTGAATAACATTTGCCAAGACAAGACCAATTGTGATTGCCACAACTGTTGTGACTAAATAAATTCCGATGGTACGAGTTCCCAAACGAGAGAGTTTGGAAATATCACTCATACTTGCAATTCCTTGAATAAGTGAAATAAAGACGAGTGGCATCGCAATCATTTTCAGAGAATTGACAAAAACCTTTCCCCAAGGCTGAATCCAATCAGCTACAAAGTTACTCCAACCCATCAAAACAGCACTTATTCCGAAAACGACACCCAGTATCATTCCAATAATAATTTGCCAATGTAGAGCGAGTTTAAAAGATTTTTTCATGAGTTGTTGTAATAATGTTTTAGGAAAATAATCTATCTGAAAATCAAATATAATTCAAATATAGTAGGGTTTCCATTAAACAACAAATGAAGTTTGTCTTGATTCAAGAAAATGATGTAAAGAACAGAAAGTTTCTAAAGTATAGTGTTAGGTACGAAGAAAATTAAGCAGCTATATCTTGATGTGTTTTTCTAAAATCTATAAAATAAGTTTCGACTGTACGAAAATCATTCTCATCAATATTCGTCTCTCCATACCATGCTTTTTCGTACCAAAGCGTAAGTTTTCTAAAACTAGTAGCAGATTCTTGTGATGATTTTTTGGCAAGTTCTGTAATATAAGCGTGGTTTGTTTTGTCTTTTTTCCAGTTGATAAGCTCTTTTTCGTACAACACTTTCAAAAGCCACAAATAATGGATACGAATCGCCATACGGAAATTCTTTTGTAATAATGCTTTTTCTAAAGCTTGTTCTAAATAGCCAAACTCTACTTTTTCTAAGTTTTCTTCTGTCAGAAATGCAGCTTGTTCTTCTTCTAGTTTTGTCTTTTTATTTCCAAACAACACACCTTTAGTAAAAAACCAAACTAAAGCTAAAGCAAGTAGAGCCACTACAAGACCAATAAGTACATATTTCAAACCTGCCAAAAAGCTCCAATCTATTGAAGGCCAATTAAAAGAAGAATCATTTGTACTTTCTTCTTTTTCTTGCTCTATTTCTTCAGCATATTTTATCCCATCTCTCAGTTCATTCCATTTTTTGTTATCAAACTCTTTTACTTTTATTTGCTTTTCTGTTGTTTTTTCATCTTGAGCATATGAAATTGAGGAATGCAAACTTATAGAAAAGGTAAGTAGAATTAGTAAAGAAAAAATAGTTTTTTTAAAAATAGTCTTCATAGGAACAATTACGAATTAAAGATTACGAATTACGAATTAAGCTTCTGATTACTAGTTAATTATATAATTAAAAGTGTCAATTTATTTAATTTCTACTCCATAGCATTATCAAAAAAGTATTGGTTATTTTATTTGTCTATCAAAAACAAAGTGAGTAAATATACAAAAAAATAGAAAGGTAATAATTATTTTGAAGGTCTTGATTCAATTTATTTTCTATCTTAGAAAAATTTTAGCTCTACTTTACCCTTTTTTCGATGCAACACGAACCTATCCGAACTTTATTTTCAAGAAATCATGACACTATTTTTCCAAAGTTAGGTGTTTTTTTGGCTGGAGCAACACCTTCTGAAGAAAACCTAAAAACAGGTTGGAGAAGAAAAGTAATTCAAAAACTAAAGGAAGACCAACGACTAAATCCAAGCATGATAGTTGTTTCGCCAGAGCCAGAAACAGGAAAATGGGCAGATATTGACAATAAAAACCCAAAAACAGAACTAGAAGCTGTTAGAGACAAGCAAATTACGTGGGAACTTCAATATTTACAGCTTTGTGATATTACAGCTTTTTGGTTACCAGCCTATTGGACAAAGGAGAAATCAGGTGTTTTTGATGCTAATATTGCACCTACAAGTCGTTTGGAGTTTGGTTATTTTTTGCAAGAATATATCAAAAATCCTCTAAAAAGAAAGTTTATTGTAGGAAGTCCAGAAGATGCAGACAGTATAAAATGGGCGAAGAAAATAGCTGATATTCACGGTATAAAATGGCATTTTCTGAAAACAGAAAACAAACAACAACTTGTTGCAGATTCTTTTATTGAAGAAATTGCTACCACACTTATTGCTAACAAATGGGAGTATTAGTGCGATACTGTTTCTCTTAAAACCTTATACTTTAAAGCAAAAAAAGCTATATAAATTAATATATAGCTTTTTTATTTTTGTGGAGCTGGTGGGAGTCGAACCCACGTCCAGATACGGTATTCATCGTGGTTTCTACATGTTTAGTTATCCTATTAATTGTCGGGAAAGAACTAGGCGATAACGTCCAAGGTTTTTCCGTATCAACTAAATTTTCGTCGCAGATGCCATTGAACTCATCATTGCTTCACTCTTACGGGGGTTGATGTCTATGTGTTTGCGTGGCAAACGGATGTTAGTGTCGGAAGAGTAAAGACACTAAGCAAAGACAATGGTTACTTAACTCCTAGAGTTAGGCAGCCATGGCGTAATTAGATTCGCCGATTGTTGTTTTGAGAAAAAATATATAAGGCTAGTTTTCTCAATAGCCTACATGCTTATACACGCAAAGACTCGTCCTGTCGAAACCAGTCAGCCCCAGTGTTTTACACTAATTAATTCTTCGTTCAAAAATTAATTGGGTTGCAAATATACAATTACAACTTCAAAGAACAAAAGAAAGTTCAAATAAATAAAAAATAAAATTAAGACACGTTTATAAAAAAACTTTGCTGGTAACGTTTTGATAATCTAAATGCAGACTTGCTTATTTTTCAACTTTGACAGCCTTCTCTAAAGGAAATGTCAAAGTTGAAAAATACTGTGGTTTGTCGGTTAAATATACTGTCAAGTCTAACTATTTACAATTCATAATTTCATTAGACAAGTTTCACTTTTCCCATTCCACCATCTACTCCTAGTATTTGTCCTGTTATCCAAGTGCTTTCATCGGATAATAAAAAGGCAGCAGCAGAAGCCAAATCTTCGGCTGTTCCGACTCTTCCTAGTGGATGACGTTTGTCAGACGCTTCTCTTTTATCATCTGTTGATAATAACGATTTTGCAAGTGGTGTATCTGTGAGTGATGGAGCAAGTACGTTTACTCTCGTTTTTTGTGAAGCCAATTCGGCAGCTAATGACTGCGCCAAACCTTCTACGGCAGATTTTGCTGTGGCGATACTCGCATGAAAATTCATTCCTACTTTTGAGGCAACTGTACTAAAAAGAACAATACTACTTGTATCTGCTTTCTTCAATGCTTTCAAACTATGCTGAATTACTTTTACTGCTCCAAGTACATTTACTTGCAAATCATTTTCAAAATCCTTCATTTTCAGACGTGCAAAAGGCTTTAAATTTATACTTCCTGCACAATACACCAATCCATGAAGCTCATCAGGAATTTGTAAATTATCAATTTCTCCTGTGATGTCCAGTTCTGTATGTGTAGAATTTATTCCCTCTGGCTTAGTGCGTGAAGCTGTAAAAAGTGTAGCACCTTGATTTTCAAGTTGTTTGGCAAGTGCGTGTCCGATTCCAGAACTTGCGCCAATGATTAATATATTTTTACCTTTAAAATTTGCGTTACTTCCGTTCATTGTCTATAAAAAAATAAGTTTGAAAAATGTGTTTTTTGTTTTTTATTGTAATCGAATGTTTTAGTAAATTGTTTTTTGGATAATTACAAAACACACACTATTTAGAAAAAAAATCACAAACAGACTTAAATTGTAATGAAAACACTACTAGATGAGTGTATTGAAGCACTAGAACCTAATGTAAAGGTTTTTGATCTTGAACTATCTCATGAAATAGTCAATAGAATGCCTGATAATTATCCATTTACAATATATGGCAGGATAGATTGGGGAAAAGTTGAAAAGAAACGAGCTATATCTAATAGCTTATTACCATCAATACTAGATATTTCTGATGAGGTTTATGTTATATGGGACGGTTCAACAAATAACGTTTTAAAAACAAAGATCGAAAATGTAATGAAAAATATAGATGATGTTTTAGCTGTCAGTTTTGATACATGGTTGATGCAGTTAGATGGCAATTATATTATAGAGTATCATCACAATGGTAACATTAATTTAGCTTTTAAATAAAAAAGTATTTTACTTTTTTTATGCTTACCAATAATTATTACAGCCTACTGCGTTCTTGTTGGTCTTCTAAAACCAAAGCACTAAAAAAAAGCCGTTGTTGTGTCTTTAATTTCGGTTTGCCGTTACGATGACTAACAACAAACATACCATCACACATCTACTTACTTTCTACAAAATCAAAAAAAATCAAATCAGAGAAAATAAATATTTTATTCAAATTTTGCTTGAATTTTATGCGTGTTTGAGTTGTTGGTGACCGTAACGGCAAGCCGAAGCTAAACACCAACAACGGCGTGGATAGTGTTATTAGTTCAAAATAATTTATTGAAAGGTAAATACAAATTTTGCTGTTGTCAATATCCTTACCGACGACTCATACATCAAAACCCTTTAATTTCTTAAAATTCAAATACACAAAAAAGCAAAGTATAATTTTTGAAGGAATTATAATGACTTTTCAATACCTTTGCAAAAAATGGGGGAAGATTAAAATTAATCTTCAAACAAATCAAATCAACATTCAATTATGAATATTCTAAATAAACAAAAACTTGTTATTATTGGCGCAACAGTAGGCGCAATTGTTGGCTTTTTCTATTGGAAAGAAGTCGGCTGCTTGACTGGAAGCTGTGCAATAAAATCAGTTTGGTACAATATGACAGCTTATGGACTCCTTATGGGAGGACTTTTTGGCTCAATTATTCAAGGACAATTTCAAAAGAAAAAGTAGCAGATAGCTTCCAAGCTATCATAAAATATAAGGATATTTATTTTCATTAACATTGAGGATAATTCTAAATTCTCAATTCTCAATTCTTAATTAGTATATGGCAATTATAGGACTTTTTTACGGAACAGATACAGGAAATACCGAAACGGTATCTATGCAAATTAGAGAAATGCTAGGCGAAGAGTTTGTCGATTTATATAATTTTGGTGAACACGATGCACAAGCAATTATTCCTTATGAATATTTGATTTTGGGTGCACCTACTTGGTACGATGGCGAACTTCAAAGCGACTGGGAAGAAATTTTACCAGAGTTTGAAAATATTGATTTTACAGGAAAAAAAATAGCTATTTTTGGTCTTGGTGACCAATGGGGCTATGGCGAGTGGTTTTGTGATGCCATCGGAATGATTGGCGAAGTTATCGAAAGCAAAGGAGGAGAGCTGGTCGGTTTTTGGTCTAAAGAAGGCTACGACTACGAAAACTCAAAAGGCGAAAGAGATAATATGTTTATGGGACTTGCCATAGATGAAGACAATCAGCCTGAAATGACTCAAGAACGCTTAAATGTCTGGCTTCCACAAATTTTACAAGAATTTGGACTAGAAGTAGAAACAGAGTAAATAAAGTTAGAAGTATGATTTTAGAAGTTAGATTCGAATTTCTACTACCTTAATCCTAAGATTTAGGAAACCATCTAAACTGACTTTTTTAACAAAGATTTTTCTTCTAATGTTATTATTTTCATTATTTTTAGGCGAGAGTAATCTACTTTCGCCTATTTTTTTGCTATTTCGTATCAAGTTTTTACAACCTTTTGCAATGTTTGGCATTTATATAACGTAAAGACTTTTAAACAGCCAAGGATATTTTACTTGTAGGTTAAAGGCTTGCCTTTGACTGTATTTATAATTTTTATGAAACAGAATTTTTTTTTATCTGCCTTATCACTTTTAGTTATCCTTTTTTTAGGATTTTCTAATACAACTTCTGCACAACAATTCCCAACTGACCAAGACCAGTTTGGGAAAAATCGTGTACAGTATCAAACCTTTGATTGGAAATATATCACTTCTGATAATTTTGAAATTTATTATTATGAAGGAGGATATGAAATGGCACTCTTGACGGCTCGTTATGCTGAATCTGATTTTGGTAGAATGACACAGTTTTTGGGTTTTGCGCCTTATAACAAAACTAAAATTTTTGTCTATCGCTCTATTGGCGAACTTCAACAGAGTAATATCGGAATCAATGATCAAGATTTTAATATTGGAGGACAAACCAATTTAGGTAAAAATGTCGTAGAAATTGCTTTTTCAGAGTATAGAGAAGCTTATCGAAAAGAATTATTGAAAGAAGTGGCAGCTTCATTGCTTTCTGAAATGATGTATGGAGGGAGTTTGAAAGAAACTTTACAGAGTTCATTTTTGCTTAGTTTGCCCGATTGGTTGATGTCTGGGGCAGCTGCTTATACGGCAGAAGGTTGGAATACAGAAATGGATAATTTTGTAAGAAGTAATCTAATGGCAAAGAAGTTTCCATATCCAGAGAGTTTTAGAGGGAAAAATGCCCAACTGGTAGGGCAGTCGCTGTGGAACTTTATTGTAGAAGAATATGGACAAACAACCGTTTCGAATATCTTAAATCTGACACGAATTGTAAGGAGTGAAAAGGAGGGTATTCAAGGAACTTTAGGAATTGATTATCAAACCTTTTTGAAAAGATGGGAAGCATTTTATCGAAATCAATATGAAGATATTAATAAGTATTCTACCTTTGAAAAAACGAATTTAATAGCTACTTCGGCAGAATCTCAATATATTCATCATCCTCGTTTTAGTCCTGATGGTAGATTTTTGGCGTATGCAGAAAATAATCAAGGGAAATTTAGAATTTATGTAGAGGATACGAAAAATACTTCTACAAAGAAGAAAAATAAGAAGTTTATAAAAGGAGGATTATTTGTAATCAATCAACGTTACGATGATAATTCGCCTTTGATGTCTTGGAAAAATAATAATGAATTAGGAGTTTTATCTTATTCAAAAAATAAATATTTTCTTAAAACCTATAATTTAGAAGGAAAGGAAACAAAAAGGTATCAAATAAAAACACTAGAAAACATTCAAAGTTTTAGTTTTGATAAGCAAGGAAGAAAAATTGTTTTGAGTGCAACTCAACGAGGCAAGTCAGATATTTTTATCTTCGATTTGGGTTCTAATCGTCTTTCTAAGATTACAGATGATAATAATGATGATATCGACCCTTATTTCCTTCAAGATAATAATCAGATTGTCTTTAGCTCTAATCGTACGAGTGATTCTCTAAAAACATCTCCATCTGTCGAACAGTCGTCTTATTTTAATTTATTTATTTATAATCCTGCTGAAAAACTGCTTTTAAAGCAACTGACCAATCAAAATAGTAGTGCCAAAAAGCCTATCGTTATTGATAAGAATCGTATTTTATATATTACCGAAGAGTTAGGTATTCGTCATTTGTTTTTATACACCTTTCCAAAAGAAGAAGGAAAAATGGGGGTAAATGCACAAATTTCTACATTCTTTGTTGATGTTGAAGATTATGATTATGATTTAAAATCAGAAAAACTAGCTTTTGTATCTCGTGAACAAGACCAACTAGAACTACTTACAACTACGCTACTACTAAAGCACGAAATATTTACAGGCAAAACATATAGAAGTCAGCTTTTAGATGCTCGTTTTCTCAAGAAACTACGAGAAGAAAACGAAAAAGAACAGCAAGAACAGCAGAAGGAAAAACAAGATAACTCAAATACAGACCTAGGAAAAGATAATTCTCAAACTTCCCCTTCTGACACAATAAAAACGAAAGAAAAGGATAAGTATGAATTTGACACCTATGGAAATAGTCAAGATGATAATGAGCCTACACGTAAAAAACGCCTATTGAAAGATTATGACTACTTTGCACAACGAGCAAAGAACAAACAAAGTAAGAAAATTACGGTCAGAGGGCCTTTAGAATATCACAATAAATTTGCTTTTGAAAGAAGTGTAACAACGATTGCGCTTGACCCACTTCGTAACTTTGGTATTCTTTTAGAAGTTGCGATGAGTGATGCTCTTGAAAATCATAAGTTAGAAGCAGGTTTGTTCAATCGTGGCTTTTTTGATATTCAGAGTGGAATGCTATTCGCCGAATACAAGTATTTAAAAAATAGAATTGATTATGGCGCACGTTTCGACAGGCAAGGTTATGAGCTTTTGACAGACTTTTTTATTCATAGATACTATTTGAGTAAGTTATCAGGAACAATTTCATATCCATTAAATGTAACAACACGAATAGTCTTGTCGCCTTTTATAGCACAAAAACAGTTTTTTGCTACAAGTGAGATAGACCCTGCCATACAGGCTTTTCCAGACAAAATTACTCGTTATGCAGGTTCAAGTTTGGAGTTTGTATTTGATAATAGCATTATCACAGGTCCTAACACACTAGAGGGTTCTAAGTTTAGAGCTACCATTGACCATTATCAAGGTCTGAATTATGGCAACGAAACATTTACCAATATTTCTATTGATGCTCGTCATTATATTCCATTGGGTAGAAAGGTAACTTTAGCTGCTCGTGTTGCTTATGGACAATCATTCGGAAATGCTCCTAAAACATTTAGGTTAGGTGGGGTTGATAACTGGGTGTTTCAACGACAACCAAATCCAGAAGAACTTTCTCAAGACGACCCTTTTTATCTAAATCCAGATATATATGATTCTTATCAGAATGATTACAGTGATTATTTATTTTTGCGTTATGCAACGCCTATGCGTGGATTTGATTACAATAAGCTTTCAGGAAGTAACTTTGTCTTGACAAATATAGAACTCCGTGTGCCTGTTGCACAGCTTTTATATAGAGGAACAATTCGCTCTACCTTCTTTCAAAACTTACAATTTATAGCCTTCAACGACATTGGTTCTGCGTGGACAGGAATTAGTCCTTTTAATAGAGAAAATGCACTCAATACTGTAGAAATTGGAGGACAAGCTGGAACACCTTTTTATGCAAAAGTATCTAATTTTAAAGACCCTTTCTTATGGGGTTACGGAATTGGAGTACGCAGCAAAATCTTTAATTACTTTACTCGCTTTGATACAGCGTGGGGTGTAGAAGATGATGTAACAGGAAGAGCAAAATTCTATTTAAGTATCGGGTATGATTTTTAAATAAGATATTTCCAACATTTATCGAAAATATGATTGAAATTGATAAGAAAATATATTTTTCATTTTCTGTAGATAAATACTTTTACTTGGATTCTATTCAAGAATCAATTAATGAGATTACAAAAGAAGAATACTGTGAGATTATATTTGGTAGTTATAACTTTAACTTATACAAACTATTAGGCTATGCCTACTGTATTACACCAAATAAAATAATTGCTGCATTCTACCAGCAAAATGATTTGAAGGTTTTTGATAAAAAAGGAGTTTTGATAGAAGTAAAAAAAGATTTTTTTGAAGGCTTTACTCCTTATCAAATTCAATTAGATGACTCTACAGAAAATTTGTGGATAGCAACAGGGGCAGGGCAGGTTGTTCTTTGTAAAAATATAAATACAGGTGCTACTATATTTGAGTTGGGTATTCCTTATGAGGAATATAGTCCATTGAGTTTTCCAGAAGAAATTAATATAGTTGAAAATAAACTTTATATCGCTGAAATGGGTAATAGATGTGTTTCTATTCTTGATTTAATCACTAAAAAACTAACTATTTATTCAAAATTTAATGAACCTGTTTGGGGTTTTTCTAAGTTTTTAACTCACGAAATAATACAGTTAGACTCTGGGGTTTATTATAGAAGAAGTAATTCAAAAATAGACCTTCATAAAATTACAACCTAAAGAATTACAGGTTTTCAAATTTTAAAACTATGCAAAAATATCTCTTATTTTTTATTATTTTCTCTCTCTTTAGTTGTAAGAAGGAAGAAGTTGTACAGATAGAAGAACTTAAAAATCCTCTTTATGAGCAGTTAGTTGGAAACTATTATACTTCCAGTATTCTTATAGAGGAAACTATAGACGTAAATGGCGATGGAGTATTTTCGAATAATATATTGAGTGAATTTGGAGAACGACTTAACTCATCTAAGAATAGGTTAGAAATTAAATCAAATAAACTTTTAGAAAAAGAGTTATTATTCATTAATTTTCCTTCACTTGACCCACAGACTTTTACTCTTGATGCTTTTATTACGAGTTCAATTTTATTAGGAAGTGAGTATTTGATAAAAGATAATTTTCTTATTGTAGAGAATGAAGAAATAATTTCTATTGAACTCATAGACCTTAATACATTAGAAGTAAAAGGAAAAATGCAGTATCTCACTTATGAAGAAACGAAGCAAATCACTTTTACAGCTCTTTACGAAAAAAGATAGATAAATCAATCTTAAAACTTATAATTCGTAGTTAAATTCTACCAATCCTCGTTTTCATTCTCTTTGATTTCTTCTTCTATATTTTTCATTTTTTCATTTTCTAACTCTTCTTTACTTTTTTCATTTTCTTTGTTTGGGTTAGCCAACATCATATCTTTTTTGAATAATTTGAATTCTACCCTACGATTTACACGCTTGTCTTCTTCTGTTATTTCTGGAAAAACTAATGGTTTTTCAGAACCTAACCCAAACGCTTTTATTCTGTTAGTTTCTAACCTTCCATAAGATAAAATATAATTTCTAATAGATTCGGCTCTTTTGAGGGAGAGTTCTTTATTTATGCTTTTATTTCCATCGCTATCTGTATGACCAAAAATATCTAAATTAAAATCTGGATGTTCTACCAAAAAATCAATAATTAGGTGCAAATCATTTTCCATTTTTGGTAAAATACCTGCGCTATTTGGCGCAAATTCAATAGACTTAAATTGTATTGTTTCTATTTGCTGTGCTGGAGAAGAAGCCATTTTTTGCCTAACTCCCTGAACTTCTACTTCTCTATATGTATCGCCATTTACTTCGAAAAGTTCTTCCAAACGAAAGAAATTTTCTCCACTTACAATAAGTAAGTATTTCTTTTTATCAATCAGTTCGAACTCAAAATTACCCTCTTCATCAATGTATTTTGGAGCAATCGGAATCTTGTCAGCAATATCATAGACTACAACCACACCACCAAAAACCTCCCCTGTTTGATTTTCCTTGACCTTTCCTGAAAAACGAACAATTGCTTTCGGCTGGGCTTCCATAGGAAGAGGAAAAGAATACAAATCAGAGTTGGTATAAGGGTCTTGAACAACTGGCTCGTTTCGCATCAAACGAACCTCTTTTTCGGCTCGTGCATAATACAAAAGACGTGCAGAAGCATCAATGGTAAAATAATATTCACTACTTTTTGTATTTACAAAAGGGCCTAAGTTTTTTGGTTCGCACCACGTATCACGACTTGTCTTATAAGACTTGAAAATATCATAACTTCCAAAAGAAAATAGATGACCATTCGAACTAAAATATAAGATATTATCGCTAGGGTGTAAGAATGGACTTAGCTCATTGGCTTGTGTATTAATAATAGGACCTATGTTTTGAGCAACTGACCAACGTTTTCGACCTTGACGAACTGTAAAATAAATATCTGTTCCTCCAAAACCTGTTTTTCTATCCGAAGCAAAGAAAAGTGTATCTCCTGTTACCGAAAAACTGGGGTGAGAATCCCATGTAGTAGAATTTACTGATGTACCAAAATTTTGAACCTCATCCCAAATTCCATCTCCCTCATTCCATTTAGCAAGATACAAATCACAATCCCCAAAACCATCAGGCGCATCACAACGAGAAAAAGCCATATATTTTCCGTCTCTACTGATACAAGGTGAACCTTCATTATAACGAGTATTTAATCCCTTCAAAGGTAACGGATAATCCCAACCAAACTCTCCTAAACGAACCGATTTATAAATATTCTCATCAAACTTATCAGCAGGTAAATACTTACGAACAGGGTCATTTATAGTGTCCATCAAAAGTCTTTTTGAAGTAAAATAAATGATAGAGTCTGTCTGACCAATCGCCAAACCATATTCTTCATACGGCGAATTTATTTCTTCTCCCATACTTGTTCCCATTTGATCAGGTGGACGCAGCGTATCAACTAATTGCCATTTATCAATAAGGTCATAATAATATTTTAAAGGAACGTAGTCAGGTTTTTCAGAAGGAGAAGCCAACGAATCAAAAGCCAACTGACTTTTCACGGCTGAACCTCTATGATGTTTTAAAAGCAAACGGTAGAGTTCTAAAGCTAAAGGTTGATTTCCTGTTTTTTCGGCTGCTTGTGCGTACGCCCAAATCAAATCCAAATCCTTTTTGAAGTTATCTATACCAAAATAGCGAATATAGGTATCTAATGCTTTTTTGAGTTCTGATAACTTTTTATCATCTCCTTTATTTATTTGATCTTGTAAATTATTAATTACTTTTAACTGGCGAGGGTCGTAATAATATCTGTAATTTTCAATATTCAAAAATGTAATTTGTGGACAATAAACTGCTCCTGATTTATTGATAGGGCGAAACTCTTCTAGCTGTATATTATTTTTATTTTTTCTTCGCTGTCCTTGAGCATAAAAAGAAGTGCTAAAATATAGACATAACAAAACAACATAACCAAACAGGCAAGTCGTTGATTTAATATTTTTAAAAGTAAACTGTATCATATATTTAGTTATCAATATCTTTATTTTTTTCTTAAATCTGAAATTCTTATTTTTCTTATATTTATACACTACAAAGTAGCCAAAAAGTATGCAATTTATAGAAATCAAGTGTTTGATTTTAGATTTATTCTACAAAAATTAACTTTTTGGCTGCCAACTCTTATCTTGAAAAGATAAACTTTGACTATCTTTTAGCTTTATTTATAACAGAACGATAAAATTTTCTGAATACTATAAATTAATTATCATAAAAAGCATGAACGAGCAATTTTTACATTATATATGGAAATTTCAATATTTTGATAAGAGTAATCTATTGACAGAAGAAGGAGAAGAACTACAAATCATTTCAGCAGGAATTCATAATCACGATGCAGGAGCAGATTTTGAAGATGCTATTTTGAAGATAGGAAGCAAAGCAAAAAATACACAATGGCAAGGAACAATAGAAATCGATACCTATGGATTTAATTGGGAAAGTCATCATCATGCTACCAATGAAGCCTACGAAAATGTGATTTTACACGTTGTATGGAAGAATCCGAAAGAGGTTTTTACAAAAAAAGGTTCAAAAATTCCTGTTTTGGTGTTAGAAAACAGAATTGATGAGCGTTTGTGGCTGACATATCAAGAGTTTTTGAGAAACGAACACAAAATTCCATGTCAAGGTTATTGGGAGGAAGAAAATAAAGATAATGATAAGATAGAATTAATTCCATCTTTTGAAAAAATGATGAACCGAACACTTAGTGAGCGATTGATTCGTAAATCTAGGCACGTACTTTCACTTTTAGAACGTAATGGTTATGATTGGGAGGAAACAAGTTATCAAATTTTGTTAGAGCATTTTGGTTTCAAAAAAAATAATGCGCCCTTCCTACAACTTGCAAAAGAATTGCCTTTCAAAATCATTAAGAAGCATTCAAATCAAATCTTTCAAATAGAAGCTCTTTTTTATGGAATGGCAGGATTTTTAACAACGGAAAATGAAAAATTGATAATTGATAATTTTTCAAATGCAAAAAGCTATGATACTCAAAGTGAAGTAGATGTAGAACTAGAAAGTGATATTGAAGAAGAAAAACGTTATTTTCAAAATCTACAAAGAGAATTTCGTTTTTTATCACATAAATATTCTTTGCAAGGCAAGGAAGTCAATTCAGTGCAATGGAAGTTTTTAAGGTTGCGACCTTCTAACTTTCCGACTGTTCGAATAGCACAGGTTATTGGACTTTTATCGCAGCAAAATCATTTATTTTCTGTTATATTAAATGCCACAAAATTAAAAGATTTTTATAGTTTTTTTGAAACTGATTTGCCTTCTTATTGGAAAACGCATTACCATTTTGCCAAGAAAAATAAGGAAGGGAGCTTAAATTCTAACTTAGGTAAAGATGCACAGCAGAATTTGATTATTAATGTAGTTGTTCCTATTCGGATAGCGCATAGTCTGTACAGACAAAAAGAGGATAATTTAGCAAAAAAATGGCTCAACGAACTTAAAGCAGAGAAAAATAATATTATAAAACTCTACAAACCTTTAGAGAAAACAAAAGATTCTGATTTCAAGATAAAAACGGCTGCTCAATCACAATCTTTATTAGAGTTGTATAGTCAATATTGTAACCCCAAAAAATGTCTTTCCTGTGAAGTGGGACGAGAAGTTTTAAATCAATAAGGTCTTGAAAAAATTAGTAGCTTTGTATATCATTTCATTCGTAATTTTTATTCCATAATTAGTAATTTGTATATGCTTTCATCTCGCCAACTTTTCCTAAATCATGTCGCTCAAACATCTCCTTTTCCTCTTGCTTTAGAAGTTCATAATGCAAAAGGAATTTATATGTTTGGTAGTAAAAATAGAAAGTGGATTGATATTATTTCAGGAATTGGAGTGAGTAATGTAGGACATCGCCACCCAAAAGTAATAAAGGCTATTCAGAGGCAGCTTCGAAAATATATGCACTTGATGGTCTATGGAGAGTTTATACAAACACCACAAGTTCAACTCGCTACGGCACTTTCAGAAACTTTCAAGACTACTTTAGGACAAGATTTTTTAGATAAGAATCTATATAATGATGAGGAAAATAATAATACAGAAGTGGCTCAAAATGCTACCTATTTTGTAAACTCTGGGAGTGAAGCTGTTGAGGGAGCAATAAAATTAGCCAAACGATTTACAGGAAGAACACAATTAATAGGTTGCCATAATGCTTATCATGGTTCTACACACGCAGCACTTTCATTAGGGACAAGTGAGCAATGGAAAGAACCTTTTTTACCATTGCTTCCTAATATTGACCATATTTGTTTTGATAGTTTGCCTTGTCTTTCTAAAATAACAGAAAAAACAGCAGCTGTAATTATTGAAACCGTACAAGGAGAAGCAGGAGTCAGAATCCCCAAAAAATCGTTTTTACAAGCACTTAGAAAAAAATGTAGCGAAACAGGAACGGTCTTAATTTGTGATGAAATCCAGTGTGGTTTTGGTAGAACAGGTAAACTTTGGGCTTTCGAACATTTTGATATAACTCCTGACATTGTAGTGGCTGCAAAAGGAATGGGAGGAGGAATGCCCATTGGTGCTTTTATGGCTTCCAAACAAATGATGGCGTGTCTTTCTGATAATCCAATTTTGGGACATATCTCTACTTTTGGTGGACATCCTGTGAGCTGTGTCGCTTCTCTAGCAACACTCAAAGTAATTCAAGAAGAAAAATTATTAGAAAATGTAGAAGAAAAACACGAATTATTTAGGCAACTATTAAATCCAGAAACTACAAAAGCAATAAAAGAATTTCGTGGTATCGGTTTGATGTTAGCTGTAAAGTTTGAGAGTTTTGAGTTCTTACAAAAAGTGATTGCTCATTGCTTAGATTTGGGTTTGCTTTCTGATTGGTTTTTGTATTGTGATAATTCTATGCGAATTGCTCCTCCTCTTATCATTACCAAAAAAGAAATAAAAAAAGCGTGCAAAATTATTTTGGAAGCTATTCGTCTAGCAGAAGAAGATGAAATTTAATACTATAAATTATGAACTCTAATTACCAAATTAGAGTTTACTTATTTTTAGACACTACAATCACAGATTAAAAAGGTAATTTTACAAAAAGTTACAGGAAAAGAATAATAGAAATAATTTATGAAAGGACTCATTTTGCGCTCAACAGGTTTATGGTACGATGTTTTGGCAGACGATAATCACAGATATAAAGGTCGTTTGCGTGGAAAGCTACGCTTGAATACAGACAGAGTAACAAATCCAATAGCCGTTGGCGATAGAGTAGAAATAACGCTGGAAGACAAAGACGAAAATACGGTTTTGATAGAAAAAATAGAGAAAAGAACAAATTATATCAACCGTCAATCTCCTAAAAAAGATGGTTTTGCTCATACTATTGCAGCCAATCTTGACCAAGCAATTGTGGTTGTTACTCTTGCTATGCCTCGCACTTCGGCAGGATTTATCGACCGTTTTTTGGTAGCAGCAGAAGCATTCAGAATCCCAGGGGTTTTGATTTTTAATAAAACAGATTTGCTTTCAAAAGAAGAACTATTTGTTCAAGAAAAAATGATGCAACGTTATGAGCAAATTGGTTATACCTGTATGGCAATTTCTGCAACAGAAGATGAAGATATTACAAAAGTCTCAACTATTTTGAGAGACAAAGTATCTCTAGTTTCAGGTCATTCAGGCGTAGGAAAATCAACTTTATTGAATCGTCTTTCTCCAGAAATTACTCAAAGTGTACAAGAAGTATCAGATTATACAGAAAAAGGTTTGCACACCACTACTTTTGCAGAGATGTTTGAGATTTTTGAAAATACCTTTGTTATTGATACTCCTGGTATTAAAGAGTTAGGACTTATGAATATGGAAAAATCAGAAATCAGTCATTATTTTCCAGAAATGAGAGAACTTTTAAATAAATGTAAATATGATAATTGTCTTCATTTGAGAGAGCCACAATGTGCTGTTATTGCAGCCGTAGAAAATGGGAATATTGCAAAAAGTAGATACAATAGCTATCTTTCTATGATGGATAATGACGATAATCGTAGATAGTCAGTTACCAGTAAATAATTATTAGTTAAACTCTAGTTTTTCTCTTGACTTTCTTTTTTCTTTCGTTTCTCAAGTTGCTTTTCATAATTTTTACGTCTTTCTAACCAAATTTCTTCTTCTAGTCGGGATATTAATTTATCAATACTTTCTCCATATTTTTCTAAATAGAATTTTCTGAAAAAATCTCTATATTTTATTTGATATTTACAAGGAGTGCAATGGGTATAAACCAAAATTAAATTATGTTTTTCTAAAGCAATCTTAGGAGCTACGTCAAATGGTCTTGCTCCAGCATGTCCAATTACATAATATTTTTTTACAGAATCCTTTACACTATAAAAAGCATCATATTTCGCATAAAATTCCAGTAGAGAATCACTTAGGTTGTCTAATCGACATTCTATATCATTTTCTACCATATAATTATACATAAATCTAATTTCTTGTTCAGAAAATGTAGAATATACTATTGTTGTATCTTCTTTGAAAAAACTTTGCACACGAGATGAGTCTAACTTTAACCAACTTTGTGCTTGACAAAAAACACTAGAAGAAATGAGTAAGAAAAAACTTAGTAAGATGACTTTCATAGTAAGTAATTGATTAATTTTGATTTTCTAACTCTAAACGAATAATACGAAATATAAGTATAGGAAATTAAACAAAACATTAAATTATATCATATAAAAAATGCTTACTGCAATGACCTTAGAATATTGGAATACATTAGCTAACCAAACACTTATGGTCAGTTCACTATTAAGTGGTTTTTCTATTACAGTAGTTGCTAATTTGTTGGTTGCTGACAAAAAGAGTAAAATTATGGATAGTATATTAAAACTAGCCACCATTTCAGCTGGTTGTTTTCTTGTTTCTGTATTTGCTATGACACAAATTTCGATGATGACAACTGCTGGAGGTACTTTAAAAATAACTACTACAAATGATTTTCTTGTTCCTAGAGTAATAGGAGTTTCTACTTTTATGATAGGATTATTTTCTTTATCAGCTATTTTATCATTATCAGGTTGGGTAAAGTCAAGAAGAACAGGAATATTTACAACTATTGTAGGAATTGTTACTCTACTTTTTATCTTTAGTACAATGGTTCGTATCCATCTATAGAAAGAAATTAATTCATTATGCTCAATCACAACAGAAAAATTTATCAAGACAAAAATACGCTTCTTTTTTCTGCACAAAACAGAGCTTTTAGTTATGCTGATGCACTTTTCGAAACGATACGAATTGTAACACGTATAAAAAATGATAAAATAAATTATTCTATTCCATTATGGAAATATCATTTCAAAAGACTTTCGAAAGGAATGGAAGCTTTTGGATATGATATACTAGAAAGCGATTTCCTTAAAAATGAAATTCTAAAAACTGCTTGTTCAACAATTCCCATAAATGAACATAAGAATATTGATTTTAAGGCTCGTTTAACTGTTTTTAGAAGTGAAGGAGGTTTATATACTCCTACAAGTTCAATATCTGAATTTGTAATTGTTTTGAAAGAAATTCCTAAATTAAAATTTTTAGATAAAAGCATTAATAGTTTAGAAAATCTACAAAAGAGCTATGTTTTTTTTGATGATTTACCACTTTTTTCCTCTTTTTTTTCATCTTTCAAAAAGACAGATGCTTTACCCTATGTTTTGGCAGGAAAATACAAAAAAGAACAAAACGCAGATGAAGTTTTTATTTTGAATAATCAGAATAGAATTGCTGAAGCAGGAGCAGCAAATGTATTTATTTTAGATAGAAAAAAATCAGACATAGAAAAAAAGAAACTTCGTTTCATAACTCCTTTAGCTTCTGAAGGTGGCGTAATGGGAACAATGAGAAATTTTTTATTAGATAGTCAAGATAATCAATTAGATAATTATATTTCTCTTGAAGAAAAAACAATCACAAAAGAAGAGCTGAATCAATCAGAAATTATCTTTACCACAAACGCTGTTCAATCCATTCAAATCATCAAAATTACAACTCAAAGACAGTTTGAAGTAATGAGAAATTGGATAAATGAAATCAACCGAGTTTTTGTCAGACCTAGGTGAAAGTTTAATTACAAACTCCCCAAAAAGCTACTCAAAATTTGCCACGTCAGATAAATACTTCCTCCTACAAACCCAGCCAAAAGAATCAAAAAACCTATTGCTGCAAACCAAACAACATATTTGCTAGATGCCGTATGCTTTCCAGAAGTATAATAATCTTTCAAAATATCTACATTTCGTCTATTTGATTTGTAAGCTACATCAAGAAAATCTCCCAAAAAAGGAAATAAGCCAACCAAATAATCAAAAGTGATATTTCCCAAAATTTTGGTCAAGACAGGAAGACTTACGCCGTGCCGAACGATGGACAAAACCATAGAAGCCGAAATAGCAAAGCCTACAAAATCTCCCACAACTGGCACAAGACCAATAAGTGGGTCAAACCCAAAGCGAAAATTTGTTGCAGGAATTTTGAAAACATCATCTAAGATTGTCGATGTTTTATCAATCCAAGCGAGTTCTTTGGGAAGTTCTTTTTTACTTAGTTCTTGATGAAAGGAAGTTTGTTTTTTCATAAAAATAAAAGTTGAAAAAATGATATAATTTGATTTTGAACAAATCTTTGTTAGAATAGATTTATCTTTACTAGATATTTTTCTAAAAATAACAAAAACTATTCAAATAGTAGTATTCATTATGGAAACCAAAAATAACTTTTTAATATACGGTGCTTACGGATATACAGGCGAACTTATCGCAGAATTAGCCGTCAAAAAAGGTTTACAACCTATTTTGGCAGGACGAAATGTAGAAAAAACAAAAGCTTTAGCTGACATATTAGATTTAAAATGGATTGCCTTCGAAGCAACTGACAAAACAGCTTTAAAATTAGCTTTGCAAAGAGAAGAAATAAAAGTAGTCT
Source organism: Bernardetia sp. ABR2-2B (assembly GCF_037126435.1). Taxonomy (GTDB): domain Bacteria; phylum Bacteroidota; class Bacteroidia; order Cytophagales; family Bernardetiaceae; genus Bernardetia. The sequence continues at coordinate 83,990 of NZ_CP147020.1, forward strand.
TGAATTGTGCAGGTCCTTTCACAAAAACAGTCAAAGAATTTATACCTGCCTGTATTGCTGCAAAGGTTCATTATTTAGATATTACAGGCGAAATCGAAGTTTTTGAATATGCCAAAACGCAAGACAAAGAAGCCAAAGAAGCTGAAATTATGATAATGTCAGGAGTAGGTTTTGATGTTGTTCCTTCAGATTGTTTAGCCAAGTTTTTGAAAGATGAATTGCCCACAGCAACACATTTAGAACTCGCTTTTATGGGGTTGGCAGGAGTTTCGCAAGGGACAGCAATTACGATGGTAGAAAATGCAGGTGCAGGAGGAATGATTCGTGAAAATGGAACTATCAAGATCGTAAAAACAGCCTATCAGACAAAAGTAATTGATTATGGAATTAAAAAAATGAACTCAGTAGCTATTCCTTGGGGAGATGTTTCGACAGCTTTTCATTCGACACAAATTCCAAACATTAAAGTATTTATGGCACAACCTCCCAAAGCGATAAAAGCAATGGAAATGAGTAGCTATTTTTCGTTTGCTCTAAAAAATGAGTTTGTAAAAGGATTTATTAAAAAGAAAATAAAAGAAAGAGAAAAAGGACCTAACGAAGAAAAGAGAGATAATAATCATAGCTATTTGTGGGGCAAAGTAACCGATGGAAAAAATACTTTAGAAGCCAGATTAATTACGCCAGAAGGATATAAACTCACTTCAATTGCAGCACTCTTAATTACTGAAAAAGTTTTAAACTCAGATTATAAAATGGGTTATCAAACTCCTTCTAGTACCTATGGAAAAAATTTGATTTTGGAAGTAGAAGGAACAGAAATGACTCTTGTTTAGAAGTTGGGAGTTAGGACATGGGAATTAGAGGAATGAGAGTGCAGAAACGAGGAATTGGGAAATGGAATATAGGAATGAGGAACTAGGACATGGGAATTAGAGGAATGAAATACAAATACTGGAAGATGGGAAATAACAATGCTAGGATTTTGTTTTTAGCGATTTCATAAGTCCCCCTGTTAATCTACCTATTTTTCCTATTTTTAGTAATAATTCATCTTGTGTGTCTTTATCTAAGTAGTCTAATTTATAAGAAAGGATAATTTGAGTTTCTAATTCTCCTAAAGAACCTCTGGCAATAGATACAAATTGAAGATATTGAGGAATGCTGTTTCTCTGATTTCCTTCTGCAATATTTGATGGAATAGAAACAGCAGCTCTTTGCATTTGGCTAGTCAATCCATAAATTTCTGATTTTGGAAACTACCTAGTAATTTTATAAATCTCTACAACCAATTCCATTGCTTCCTGCCAAACTATCAAATCTTTAAAGGTTCTTACCATAATTGAATTGAAATTTTAATACATAAAACACTAAATATATTATTTTATAATTAGTTTCTATCATTTCAGATAATTCCCAATTCCCAATGAATAAATCAGAATAAAATATATTTATTTCTCACAGATAATCAATGGAATTTTCCCCATTTTTGCAGCCGTTTCTGAAAACGAACTTGCATGAGAACCATATATTTTTGAGGTCTTTGATAGACAAGCAACATCAATAAAAGCATCTTGAACTCCTTTTTCAGAATCTCTGTCAAAGGCTTTATTTTGGTTAATTACTATTCTTTTTCCAAACAATTTAATAAGCTCTCGTTCAGTTTCTTTGTCATCGGTGGCTAAGAAAAAGGTAGTTTTGTCATTTAGAGTTATTTCTTTCGTTATATTTTCTATAAAAATAGATAACGGACTTTTTTCTATTGCGCCTATGTGGTCGGTTCTACGAATATGCAAACCAATTGTAGAGTTTTTAAAGTCTTTTGTGATTTGATATATTTCATTTTGAATAGAATCATGAACCACAAAATCTGAAAAAGGAATATTCATTGTTTCAGAATCCATTGAATATTTATTAGTATAATCAATTTCAAAATCGAAACAAGAAACAAGGTAAATAGAATCATATTCTTTCAAATCATTAAAGTCATACTTATTTTTTACAATCTGGAACATTTCATCTTGATAAATGATTTTATCAAACCCTTTTTCCCTTCCCAAAATTTGACGAATTCGATATGACTTTTGATAATTTTCTTCTGTTGGAGGAATGACATTCCAAAGCTTTGCCATACGTGATGGATTGAGCATACTTTTTCCCGTAAAAGGTAATGTTTCAATGACCCTTATTTTATTATTTGGAAGAAACAGACTTTCATAACTTGCCCCTAACTCATGATTATTTTCCCAAATAACCGTAATATAATCTGTTTGGTCAGTTGTTTTTAAAAGTTGAAGAACAGATTCGATGGCACGAAGACGATTACAAAGTCCTCCTGTTGGTTGTACGACGATTTTTTTTAGCATTCCTATTTTTTTCTACCTCAAAAGGTGCAATATATTTTCACACGCTAAAGCGTATGCTAGATTATAATGCAAAATTACTAAAAAAATAGCGAGTGATTTGGCTTTGCCAAGCTATTGATTATACAAATTTTAAGGTTATTTATGAATTCGGTTGCACCTTTCATTTTTGATGGGTCTGTACTGCAAGTCTGACCTATCAAAAATAAGTATTTCTAATTTCGAATAGCTTATTTTGTTAAAGTCAGACCGTTGGTACAGACTTGAACAAAATACAAGTTAAGGTTTGCAACTAAAATCATATAGAACCATTTTTAAGATAAAATGAAGAAAAATACAATTTATTATTTTGTTATATTATCCTGTAATTGTGATTTTAATTATAAAAAACACTCGCTAATTATTTAATTTTAAATCAGTCCAAATTGTGTATAATGATGCTTAAAATGCTTGTAATGAAAAACTAAAGTCTCTTGTGCATGTAAATCTCCCAAAAAAGGATTATAATTATAAGCATAATTTTTTCCTTCATATACTTCAAAAAAACGCTCTAAAGAAGAAAGTAATTTTGCTTTTGCTTCTATGATGGTAGGGTTTGTATAATCTGGCAGACCAAAGCGAAAAGCAGGATTGTCTAAATTTTTAGCCATCGGTTCTGGCGAATAAATTAATACATTTTTAAACATTTCTTGATTAGGACTAGCAGGAATAGGAGGTGTTTTTTTGATTATTGTTGAACTAATAACAGCTGTATAAAGGTGTTCTATCATATGTTGTGCTGTCATTTTCCCCCAATGAGGTTTTGTTACTGATAGCAGTTTTGATGTTGCTGCTGGTACAGTTGTCTGTAAAAAACGTTTTGCTTCTATGATTCTGTGAGGCTCTAAAGTAAGTGTAGGTTTAGCTTCCATTATTATTATTATTAGTTATGGAATGAATAGTCCAAAATGGTTATTTCTGAATACGTAAAAATAAAAATAAAGTTTTTGGTTAGACTAAATAAAAATAATTACAACTAACTCCTTGATTTATAACTTACAAAAAAAGCTTCTTCATTCTATCTTTTTAGATGTTTTTTAAAAATTGCTTTCGGCATAAAATATTCGTAAATTAGAAAATTAATTTAGCCAAAAAAATTAGAATAATTCAAAAACTATTCTTTGGTGAAAAACTTATTGTAAGTAATTCAATAAGTTGATAGATTTAATCAAATTTATCATTCATTTTATTAAAAATTAAATTAGTAATTATCAGTATGGATTTTATTGCCCTTAACAAAGACTTAGAAACTATTATTCAGCAGAAAAGTATGCTTTCTGACATGGATTATAACGACGAAACATACGATGATGCAGAAGAAAAACTGCACGACTTTGAAGATGATTTTTTAGAAAAGTATGGAGAATACTTAGAAGACATGCTAGAAGATTTGTATGAACAACACAGCCCAGATTTAGATGTTCTTTCTCCAATTGCTTATATTGCTCGTAGTTATTCGCCTTTAGAAGAGACAGAACACGGACAGCAATATAGTTTTAAACCACAAGATGCTGTTCAGTTTGAGGTACAAAAAGCCCCAAAAATGGATGCTCGTTTGGTTTTTATTCCTAACCCAGTTCGTCTTTTGCTCGTTTTGGATAAGAAAGAAGTAAGTGAGCTTTGGAGACAGCCCGAATCAGTCAGTTAAATTACGAATTAAAATTACGAATTACGTTTTGATTCATGCTTGGCGTAGAACGTAGCGTAATTCGTGATTTACTTGTCGTAACTTATTAATTAACTCCTTTGCTTGTGTAGGTCATAATTCGTAATCAATTAGAAACATGGACGAAAAAAATAATCCTAAAAATCCTAATAAAGAATCTAAAAAGGAACAAAATGATTTTGAGGATGAAAACTCAAAATTTCCCAATCAAGGTTTTGATGAGAAGTTAAATAAGCTTCCCAAAAATCTTGTTCCAAAAAAATATACCTCACAATCTTCTACCAAAAATACAGATAGTGAGGCTAGTGATTTATTGAAAGTTGCCGAAGGATTTAGAGAGGAAATACAGGAAACACGTTCTTATTTGCGTCGTTTTGATAAGGATTATGAAGAAAATGTAAAAAAAGACCCTATTTATCATCATTTGAGCCAAATGAGCGACCTTACTATTGAAGATGATGAACTTGCTCAACGCATTTATAAAAATAAAATAAAAGAATATAAAGGAACACGAGAAACTGCACGTAAAACGGGCGATATGGTAGGGCGAGGAAGAAGAGTATATTTAAAAGTTTTTGGAGAAGACGAAGAAGCAGAACCACAACAAAGGCAAAGTCAGCCCGATGCTCGTTATCAACCAAAAGGAGTAACATTACAAAGCCAAACACGTGCATTAGAAAATATTTATAGCCAAAGTAAGAAAGGATTAGAAGAGTATTTAGGTGAGAATTTACTCAATAAGGTAGGTATTGGTATGCTTATCTTAGGCGTAATTATGCTTATCAATTTCGGTATTGATGCTGGTTTTATTGGAAATATAGGACAATTATTTATTGGTTTTTCGGTAGGAGGTATTCTTTTGGCACTTTCGCATCGTCAGAGAAATAGCAGCAAAAGTTTGAGTGCGACTTACTTAGTAGGTGGTATGATAATTTTATATTATTCTGCCAGTTTGCTTTTTGAATATTACTCGGTAGGTAGTCAGATTTGGGCATATGCAATAAATCTAATTATCACTCTGATAGCCGTTGTTTTAGCAATTGCACACGACAGAAAAACCCTTGCCTTGGTTTCTATTATAGGTGGATATGTTACAGCTTTTGTTGTTGTGGGTTTCGAATCAACAAATTACTTAGCTCTTTTTACATATTTATTATTGCTCAATGTTATTGCTTTAGGTATTGCACATCGAAAAGAGTGGGATAATATCAATATTTTTACTTTTATAGCCTCCTTATTTCTTTTTGATGTTTGGGTATTTTTAGCAGATTTTAATGTGGGTAATAATGATTTTACAGCCCTCGTTTTTTCAACACTCTACTATATTACATTTTTCCTAATGAATATTGTTTATAGTATGGGGACAAAACAGCGTTTGAAAAGCTTTAACTACACAATGCTTTTAGCAAACGTGATTTCTTATGTCATAATTATTTCTTATGTCTTATATCAAATTGATAATTTTGGCTATTTAGGAGTATTTATTTTTGGCTTAGCTGTTTTTAATTCTATCTATTCTTATCTTCTTTATAAATCTGACAGTGCAGATGTAAAGCTTTTTTATACAGTTATTGGCTATACGATTCTGTTTTTTACAATTGCAATTCCTCTTATAGTAGATAAAGAATATATCAATGTCTGCTTTGTTTTTGAAGGCGTAATTCTGATTTGGGTGGGCGTTCGTTCGCAGATGAGTGTTTTCAAAACAGCTTCTATGTTTTTGATTGGAGCTTCTATTCTTGTTTGGTTTTTTGATTTGTATTGGTCATATGAAAATGATTTGACAAGACGGTTTTTGTTGAATGGAGCTGTTTTGAGTAGTCTTTTGACAATGGTCGGACTTGCATTTTCTATTTATCTTCTTAAAGATGAAGACGAAGAAGAAGATATTGGGTTCATAACTGTTGGAATGTACACTAACTTTCTTGGTGGTTTTATGCTCCTTGTTTTGTTTTTGATAGGAAATCTAGAGCTCATTATTCACAAATCAAATAACTTTGGAAGTAATGATTTTCGCCTTATCCTAATAGGACTTTTTAATATCATTTATGCTGTTGGAGTGTGGCAGTTTGCCAAAACAGTAAAATGGAATGGTGTTATGCAAATTATGGGAGGAATGGTATTTCTGATGGCTTTTGTTTATCTAGGATTGGTTCAACCTCAAGCTATGGATTTGCTTTTAGAACATATTCGCACAAAATCAGCAGAATCTCACTGGATAACAAACAGTAATGCACTTTCTCAATATTTGGGGCATTATCTCAATCTTTTTATTACGATTTTTGGTTTGCTTTTACTAACTCGTGATGTCTATTATGAAGATGGCGAGAAGTCAGTTGTTTATGCGACCACAATTTATATTTTATGTTTTGCCGTAGTTGCTTATCTATCTTTAGAGCTTCGCAATACAGTTATTTGGGTTTTCTACGATATTAGTGATGGAATAGAGGGAAAAGAAGCTATCCTACAAACTAACAGTCAGTTTGGTTATCCTATTTTATGGGCTTTATTATCCGTAACAGCAATTACATTAGGTATGAAATATAAAATAAAAGAAGTGCGTTTGTTTGCTCTTGTTTTGTTTGTTGTTTTGCTTCTAAAGTTTTTTGCTTGGGATTTTTGGCAAATGGGAAGAGTCGAAGGAATCATTACTTTTGTTATCATTGGTGCAATTTTGCTTCGTATTGGTTGGAAATACAATCAACTCAAAAAGATTGTTATGGAAGGAGAATTACAGGAGATTTATCAGAATACTTCCGAAGTAGAAGAGCCTAGAGAAGAACTAACAGGAAGAATTTCGTCTGAAAGACAACCTACTCAAGAAACTAAAAACAGAATGAATCCAAATCCGAATCGAAATATTGGTTCAGAAATGGATACAGAAGACAGGGAAAAAGAGAGAGATGAATTAGCTGATTTGCCACCTCCTCCCAATCCTCGTGCAGAAGATAGAGTTCCAAAAAAAGATAAAGACAAAGATGAATAATTAAATTATGACTTTCGAAGAAATAGTAATTATTTTACAAGAAAAATTTCAAGACTCCATTTCAGTTCAGAATACAGAAACATTACAACCCCGTATTTTGATAGAGAAAAAAGAAAATCTATTAGAGATAGCTCAATTTCTATATGCTGATGAGAGGCTTTATTTTGATAATTTAGTTTGTATTACTGCTTTAGACAACCAAGATTCTTTTGAAGTAGTTTATCAATTCTACTCTTATCCTTTTGAGCATTCGATGACTTTGGCTGTTTTGCTTTCAAACGAAGAAAATCCTTCTGTTGATTCTCTTACTTCTATTTGGAAATCTGCCGACTGGCACGAACGAGAAGCTTTTGATATGATAGGGATAAACTTCACTAATCATCCAGATTTGAGAAGAATATTAATGCCCTCTGACTGGGAGGGTTTTCCTCTGCGAAAAGACTACAAAACACAAGAAGAATATCACGGAATAAAAGTAGATTATTAGAATCTAAAAATTCAATCGAATCGTAGTCCATCCTGTTGTGGTTTCCCAAGCTGGTGTTCCTGAAGAAATATCTTCTCCTCCTGCATTACTATTCATCGGTGAAAGGTTTTTCTCGTTTAATAAATTTTTCACAGAAAGTCCCCACTGAACTGTTTTTGTAATATTCCATTGTGAAGAAAAATTAAGAATTAGTCCACCGTCTGCGACCGTTCCGATAGGCGAATACCATTTTCCATAATAAAGAGCATTCATTCCTAAAGAAATCTTTTGAATTGGTCGTACCATAAAATTAGCTCTAAAAATACTTTCTGGATAGGCTTTAAAATGTAGATTGTCATTTCCACCATCAGCTAAGTACATACTGTTTCCTCCTTGAGCAATTTGCTTTTGCTCTTCGGTAGCTCCCAAAACTTTTACTAAAGAGTGAGAAACAATTAAATCAAATATGTCTTTTGAATAAGTCATTGAAGTTTCCAAACCCACTTGATTAAAACTACCAGGAGTGTTTTTGAAATACCAAAACCCATTCCAATCTCCTGCTTTATCAGTTCCAATTTCATCTAAAATAATATTATCAGGATTGCGATAAATTACGCCTACATCAATTACGTTTGTGATACTATTATAAAAAGCAACAGCATTAAATTTTAGATTCTCGGAAGGTAAGAATGTAAAAGAACCCTCAATACCATTCACTCTTTCAGGCAAAACAGTTGGAATATTTGTCTCTGTATCGCTTGTGGGATTTCCATTACTATCAAAAACTGGAATATCTGCTCCATTTACATTACCGTAATTATCAGCTCTCAAAAATCCATCCCCGTTATAGCCACCTGTATAATGTAAACCTACTGCACCTCTGAAACCTGTTTGATACGAAAGACGAGTAATAAATTTTTCAGTAGGCGAATAAATAGCACCCACACGAGGAGAAATATTATTTCCCCAAAAAGGATGATTATCATAACGAAAAGCTCCAAAGACTTCTAGCTTATCAGAAACAGAATAATAATCTTCTGCAAAAAGACTAAAAACTTGTATGTCTTTTCTAAAACCCATTGTCAAAACTTGATTTGCTGTTATTGGGTCAAAAGCTCCAATTTTATTTGCTATAAAGTTATTATTTTGATTGTTTGCTTTTCCCATCTGAAAAACTCGTGCCTCTAATCCAATGGCTAATTTATTGTTTGGAATCAGTTCATTGAGATTTAAAAGAAGCTTTCCTCCCAAACGGTCTTCCCGAGTTCCTCCCATTGCAGTTCCAATAACAGAAAAAAGTGCAAAGTTATCTTGAGCATAATTTACTTCTGCTTTTAGATTGGCGTGTTGGCTCAAATTAAAATTATATGAACCAACAATGCTTGTCAGTGTCTGATTAAATACATTTCTATCTCTATAAAAATTATATAAATCACGAATTTGGTCGGTATAAGTAGCTTCAATTGTGAAGTTTTTGTATTCAATATTTCCAGTCATCAAAACGCTTTCTGATTTTCTTAGGCGAAGTCCAATATCTTTCACTTGTCCACCTGTAAACCCTTGATTTCCCTGTTGTGCAGCCCAACCCTCATTTCTTAATTCTTGTCCTTGGTAACGGCTTGTAGAAATATAAAAATAACTTTTTAAGTCTCCAGAGCGAAGTTGAGCATCAAAACTGCCATTCAAAGCTCCATCTAATCCAAAACCCGCCGTCATATTTGCTCTTGCTAGTCCTTCAGTTTTTCCAAATTCTCCTTGTTTGGTTACAATATTTATTACTCCCAAAAGCGCACCCTGTCCGAGTGTAACTGACCCTGCACCACGAATAACCTCAACCCTTTCTATATAATCATAATTTGTATTATTAAGAATAGCATCAGCAGGTCCCCAAAAAAATTCAGTATTTACATTGTGTCCATTAATAAGAAGCATTACCTTTGAATTATTATCAGGAGCAAGACCACGAAAACCCATAATCATATCATCTTGGTCTTCAACAAGAAAAAAACCAGGGACAAAAAGTGTCAGAGCTTCTGCAAGTGTACGAGCCGAACTAAGCTGCAACTGCTCACGAGTAATTGTAGTAACAGCAGCAGGTTGTTTGTTTTCGTCTGTGCTAATATTGGAAGCGACGCTAATTGCTGTTTCAGTTTCTTCGGCTTCGGTTAGCTCGTCTAAAGAAAATTTATAGAGTTCGTTTTGAAGAGAATCTATTTGTGCAAAGGAAGGAAGTGATAAAGCTACAAACAGTAGTAGGAAAAGTAAAGTATTTTTCATATTTATCTCTAAAATTTTTGTAAACTAATTCGTAAAAGTAGTAGTATCCTGTATTTAGTTCAATAAGTTAATTAATTTGAAATTAAAATTAAAATTTTCTTACAAAAAATCTTTAAAAATTTACTCCTCACTTCTTAACTGATGTTACACAAAGATAAAATTTCTATAAATTTACCATATAAAACGAAACCCACGATTTTAATCGTGAGAAAACAGGCTGTTTTGCTTTCCCATAACTAAAGTTATGGGTTTCATTTTTTTTAATTGCGTAACATCACTTCTTAAAATAAATCTATGAAAATCTATTTTCAATTTTTTTTCTGGCTTTGCTTCACTTTTTCATTCAGTTTTGGGAATTGTTTTGGACAACATATTTATGAAAACAGTATAAAAAGATTCAAATACTCTGCTTTAGACAGTTTATTTGATGGTATAGTGAAAAATAAAAAAGTTACTGTTGGAGTTTCAATAATTGATTTTGGAGATAGTCAGAGATGGTCTGTAAGTCATTCAAATGATAAATTAATGGATAGTTTAGTAAAAAGAAATAAGATAAACTTTCCTACAATGAGTGTTTATAAGTTTCATTTGGCGTTGGCTATCTTGAAAGAAGTGGACAAAGGAAAAATTGCTTTGAATGAAGAATTATGTATTAAAAAAAATGATTTGATAGAGAATACTTACTCTCCTTTAAGAAAGAATTTAAAAAGAACGTATAAAGAAGACTATGAAGAAAAACTAAAAGAAGGTGTTTTTATGAAATTAAGTGAGCTACTTTCTTATATGGTTTCGAAAAGTGATAATAATGCGTGTGATATTCTGTTTCGTCTTTTGGGAGGAAAAAATTATGAAAAGGAAAACAAAAAGAAGGTAAAAAAAGAGCTTTCAGAAAGTCAGGTTATAAAATGTAGAAAAGAATATAATCAAAAAGGAGTAGAAAAAGCAAATAAATTTATTAGAAAATTAGGTTTAAAACACACAACTATTACAGCAAGTGAGGAGAAAATGCACGAAAGTTTTGATAATCAATACTTGAATACAACAACTCCACTAGATGCTGTTTCATTATTAAAGCATTTTTATAATGGAAAAATACTTAAAAAAGAAACACAAGATTTTTTGTGGAAAATATTAACTGAAACCCAAACAGGAAGTAACAAATTAAAAGCAGGATTGCCACAAAATCAAGATATAATTTTAGGACATAAAACAGGAAGTTCGTTCAGAAAAGAACCACGAGAAGGACAAGAGTTTGGTCTAAAAGCAGCAGAAAACGATATTGGAATTGTTATTACGCCAACAAAAAGTTATGCTATTGCTATTTTTATCAAAAACTCTACTGAAAGTAATGAAACAAATGTTGCTCTTATTGCAGAGTTATCAAAGATGATTTATGAACATCTAATTAATGGGGCAAAATAAAGTTTACTAATACGTTTATAGAGAAGTTTTAAAACGCAGTTACAGCATTAATTAATAAATCTGAAATAGATGAAATTTCTATAAAAGCTGTTTTTTGTGCAGCTTCTTTTGCGTTTGGATGTGTATCTGTAACGATTATTTTTTCTATCAATTTAGAATTTTCTAATCTTTCGATACTTCCTTTTGGAAAAACTCCGTGTGTAGCCACTACATAAATTTCTTTTGCACCAGCTTCTTTATAAACTTTAGCTGCATTGATAAGTGAGCCACCTGTTCGAATCATATCATCGTATAAAACTACTTTTTTATTACTTACATCAGCATTTACGCCCGTAATTTCGGTATCACTTCCCGAAGAACGACGCTTATAGACAAAAGCTGCATCTACTCCCAAATCAAAGGCGAGAGATTCTACCCATTTTGCACGTCCTGCATCAGCAGAAGCCAGTACAAAATCAGTTCCTCCTAATTTTCTAGCTGCTTCCAAAATTAAAGGTTTTGCATATAAGTGTGCTGTATGAACACCATTTTCAAAATAATATTGCAGTCCCGAAACGTGTAAATCTACCATTACAATACGGTTTCCTAAGTAGGATTGAGGAATGGCAGAAAGTAATCTTGCACGAGTTTTGGCAGTAACAATTTCGCCAGATTTTACAGCTCTTTCCATTGTAGAATAGCCATAAAAAGGAATAATAATCGTTAGCCTTTTGACACCTGCATCTACAAGACCACTAGCAAGGTCGTAGAGTTCCATTGTATCTTTTTCTGAAACTGTACCACCAATCAGAACAGCTTCTTTAGCCAAAACGTTGGATAAAATACGATAATATGATTCTCCGTCTGGGAAAAGTTTGTATTCTAATTCTCCTTTTTCAAAAGTATCTTGTTGCTTTACAAATGTTTCTCTAAAGTAAGTATATTTTTGGGTAGAAAATACTAATGTTTTTTCTTTCATAATTTTTATAAAAAGCTATTTTGATTCTAAATTTTTAATCAAAAAGTATAAAGTAATTTTTATCTCCTATATCATCTAATTCTCTTGGTGTAAAATATGAACATAAATAGTTGTAAGCTCCCTTAGAACCAAACTTATCACAGAAATCTAATTGAGATTGTATATAGTTTTTAATAACTTTAGAATCATATTTTTCTAATATCACTATTTTCTCAGATATAATTTTACCATTTAATTTATCTTTGAATCTGTCATAAATTCCTTCTACAGATGCAAATACAGCAAAAAATCCCACAACATTTGGATATAAATGACTCACTTCGAAACAAACTGAAATGTAAAAATTTTCTGTATTATCAAGTGATTTCTCATATTCATCTAAAGACATTATTACTTTGTCTTCAATTCCTATATAATAAAGTCCATATTTACTCATGTAAAACTATTTTTAAAAACTAAACCGTCGTTGAGGCTTTGCCGTCAACGAGGTTTATAGTATTCGTAATTATTCATTATCCTCTTCTACGCTCTAAAAGAATCATCATCATCAAGCCTAGAAGTATTCTTTCTTCTTCAATTTCTTCTAACTCTGCTAGTTTTTCTACTTTAAATCTTCTCCCAAAGAAAGAGGGTTCTTTTTTGAGTTTGGCTACAATTTCTCCATTTGGACGAGAAACATTATAAGTAGGGTTGAAAAAATAACCTGTCAGCATTCCCAAAACAGGAACTTCTCCTAAAGCTGAATCTGCTACTTTTATCCATGCATTGGCTTCTTCAATAATTAAATCTTGGTTGTCTTCAATGTCATAGATTTCATATTTCGCTTTCCAAATTGAACGCCAACCTTTACGAGCTACACGACCTAAGTTTTTTCCTTGAGCATCTTCAAACATATAAGAGGCTGAAAAATCTAACCATTTATTGGCTTTAATAGAATATTTTAATTCAGATTTTGAATCGTCTGTAAAAAGATTAACTTCTTCTTTTAATTTGAACATCTTCTGACGTACATAGGCAAGAGTTTGTCCGTTTGCATCAGTAGCAATAAAATCATTTGCAAAAGTTGCAATTTTAAAGGTAAGATGAAGAGGAAACTGAAAATGACTCATAATAAGTATAGTAAATTTGATGAAAATAAAGTTATTTAGTCTTTAACAATGTAAAGTCTAAGTATAAATGTACAAAAAATACTTTTAACAATAAACAAAATTTTCCATAGCAGTAGATTTAAAAACCTATTACCATGGAAAATCAATTGAGCATAAAAAATATAGATAGACTTACTTATCACTTCTAATCTTTCTCTACTTCAATAAGACTAAGCAACTCCATTTCTCCTGAAGGTTTATATTCATACTGATAAAAACCTTCTTCGGCAATAAGCATCAGCAAACCGTTGAAAGGAATTACATCTCTTGCTTTTATATCTTTAAATTCGTGGAGGAGCTGAATTTGGTCAGGTGTAAAAGTAATATCAAAAACCTTTAATCCTGAATTTCCATCACAAACAAAAAGCAATCTGTCATCTACACCTAATCCATAAGGATTTTCTAATTGATATTGATTGACTGCAAAAGGACTAGTAGGGTTGCTTACATTGATTACTTCTAACTGGTCAATTTGGAAAGTATTTCTACAATCTGTTCCCGAGCGCACGGTTACATACGCATAATCTCCTTGCACCACCACAGGGTCACATGCCTGTACGTGTTCGTACATAGAAGTATAAGTGGGAATAGATGGATTCGAAATATCATAAATCAACATTCCTGTTTGTGTTCCTAAGTACAAATAATTACCATAAGGGAAAACAGTTTCTACACCGTTTATCAGTCCAATAGTTTGTTCGAAAGTAGGGTCTGTATTATCTTGAACATCAAAAACTCGCATTTGATTATTACTTATTGTATAAAGTTTGTCTCCAACGACTGTAAAACGAGCTAATGAACCACCCTTTCCTCCATTACCGATAGCAGTTGATGCTTCTTCACTGAAACCATCTTCATAACAACTTGTAAGAGAAAATGCTAAAAGAGCAACAAGTATATATATATTATTTTTCATTTTTTTTAAATTAAAGTGTTTTTTTAAATAAATTAAGTAGATTTTTCAATTACTCGTTTTTTATCCAATCAATAATATATCCCTTATCAGAATCATAATCAAAACTTCCTCCATCGGGTGGTAGAACTTGGTTTGCTTCAGAGAAGATTTCTTCTACTCGTTTTACTACCTTAATAGCAGGTAAATTTGAAATATCTATCGCAACTAAATCAACAGCATTATCAGCATATAAAATATTTCCTTTCGTAGATACATCAACATTTCCTGCAATGGCAATAAAACCAACGTTTTCTGGTGATTTTGGATTACGATTATCAATTACATGAACGCCTTCATAACGCTCTCCAACAAACACATAAGAACCTTTCATAAAAATCTTTCCTGTTTCTTTGAGTGGACGAGCATTCTCAAATTTGACAGAATTATTCAAATCTTGACGACTTATATAAACAGGACTATACTCTGTTTCGTAAATAGGTTCTGAAGGGTCTTCTACATAAAAACAGGCTGTAAAACCAAAAAGTAAGATTCCAGCTAATACAAATTGAAGTATTTTTTGTGGAAGAAAATGACTAAAGACTAAATTGTTTTTCATCTTAGTATAAATAAAGTTGGTGTATTTTAGAAATAAAACAGAAATAAAGAAGGAGTAAAATCTAAAATAATTTATATTTTATTTTTGTACATCTTTAATCCTTTGTAAATAGAGACGCTACTTTTTTATAAACTGTTGCAAAATTTTATTCTTATTTAACCAATTCTATTTTATCAATCTCCAATTTAAAGTTCTGTTCTTTTTTATTTCCAATTAGAAAAGCTATTTCTACCATTTTCTTGGCTTCATAATTTGGAAGTTCTGTTATTCTTCTCCCTCTGAAAGTAGGAATCATATCTGATAAATCAAGTGTAATTGTTTCCCATTCTCCACTTGCTCTGAAGTAAGAAACATATGAATGTCTGTCAGATTTATTTGATTTTACTCTAAATTGATAGCGTTTTCCATCTCCTTTTAAATGAATTTTTACTTTTTTGTAATCTGCTATATTCTTCTTTTCAAATGTATAGTGAAGAGAAGAAAAGCCTCCATTATTTTCTAAAGAAACTTCTCCTTCAAAGATTCCATTTCCACTTTCATTTAAGTAGAATTTTCCATTTGAGCGTCCACCCATTACTACATCATCGACGATTTTCCAGTCAGAAATATCAGATGTTTTATTGAAATCAAAAATAAGGATTGGTTTTCTCATAGTGTTTGTATTTATAAATAAAAATAAATGGAGCGTAAAAAATAAAAATTTCATGATATATTATCTTTTGAAAGTTAAATATCTAAATAACCTCTATATCTAAATTCTGTTCATTGTTTTCCCCAAACAAATAAAAACAAAGAATAAATAAGGTTTTTAGCTAAAAATTTTAGTAATTTGCATTTCATTTTTACATTTTCCACCTGTTTTGTTTTAATTTATGTCTGATATTCGTCAGTTTCAGGTAGCCTTATCTCTTTTGCCTTATGTGGGCGCAAAGACTGCCAAACTTTTGATTAGTTATTGTGGGTCTGCTGAAGAGGTTTTTACTGCTTCTTCTTCCAAATTGATAAAAATCCCAAATGTGGGGCAAAAACTAATTGCTTCTATAAAAGAAAACAAAACAGAAGCATTACATAAAGCTGAAAAGCAATTAACTATTGCAGAAAAACAAGATGTCAAGATTTTAATTTATACAGACAAGAATTATCCTAAACGTCTTCTTAGGCATGAAGATTCTCCTTATATTTTATACTACAAGGGCAATGCTGATTTGAATGCACAAAAAACGGTTGGTATAGTAGGAACACGTAAGGCAACTGAGTATGGCAAAGAAATGACACAAAAAATAGTAAGAGATTTGTCAAAATATAATCCATTAATAGTAAGTGGGTTAGCCTATGGGATTGATATTTTTTCACATAAAGCTAGTTTAGAGTGTGGTTTGGATACGCTTGGAGTTATGGCAAATGGTTTGGACAAAATCTATCCAGCCGTTCATAAAAACACGGCCTTTGATATGATTGACCAAGGAGGACTTCTTACTGAAGAATGCTTCGGAACTACGCCTGATGCACCTCGGTTTCCACAGCGTAACCGAGTAATTGCTGGTCTTTCAGATGTTTTGATTGTAGTAGAAGCTGCCAAAAAGGGAGGCGCACTCATTACGGCACATATTGCAAATGCTTATAATTGTGAAGTGTTTGCAGTACCTGGTAATTTGGATTCTGTAAGTTCGGCAGGTTGTAATCATCTTATCCGAAACCATCACGCTCATATTTATACTTCAGTAGAAGATATTGAATATATTTTGAAGTGGGATTTGGACGAGCAAAATATTCCACCTATCAAAAAAACAAATGTCCAACTGACTATGGAAGAACAAGTTATTATCAATAAGTTGGAAGAAGCAGGAGGGACAATGGCAATAGATAATCTTTCTATCAAAACTCAAATTTCTCTTGGTAATCTTGCAGGGCAATTACTGATGATGGAAATGAAAGGAATTGTGAAGGCCTTACCAGGAAAACAGTTTAAGGTAATTAGTTAGAAAAACAATTGCGATTTTTTCAGCCTTACTAACTTTGAATTTTGAACAGAACTGTTTTGTATTTAAGAGTTTAAGACACCCATATTATAATTATACATTCAAAAAGCGAAACCCCATAACCTTAGTTATGGGAAATGTTATAGTTAGCTATTTTAATCCACTTCTGCCGAAATTCCACGGTCGCAAATTGCATTTCGCATCGGCACAAGGTCATTCCAAGAGCCTTCTTTCACAGAACATTTTCCTTTGAAGTGGATAATAAGCGTACATTGTTCGGCTTGTGCTTCTGAATGCTCACAAACATTAATTAAAGTATCGATAACGTGGTCAAATGTATTTACTTCATCATTAAAAACAATCAGACGATGACCTTCTTCTTCTTTGGTTTCTACTTCTTCTAAAACTTCTGTTTCGGTGTTTGCATAGAAACCCAACGAGTAGTTTAAATTATCTGTATCAGAATTAGTAATAGAAGAAGAGTTTAAAAATTGATTCATAATTGAAATAGAATTGAGAGTAAAACTTAAAAAAAACAAATATCTTTATTTACAAAAATACGATTTTGTTAAAAAATAACTAAATTATTGACAGAATAGTTTGCATACCTGCCAAATTAGTAGAAATTTAGTGGTTTTAACACTTTCTATTTATACTTTCTCAAAGTAGCTAAAAGTAGTTCGTTTTCTTCTGGCGTTCCGATAGTTATTCTCAAACAACCTTCACATAAAGGTTCTTTAGAGCGATTTCTGACCACAATTTCATTTTGGCTTATCAAAAAATTATAGATTTCTTCTACTTTGGAAGTGTCTTTTAGTTTTACCAAAATAAAATTTGTATCTGACTGATAAACCTTTTCTATAAAGCTAAATTTGCCATCTTCATTGCTTTCATTTCTAAGTTCCCCAATCAATTTTTCACGCTCATAATTCAAAACTTGAACTGCTTGTTCTACCTTTTGAGAAAATCCTAATGCTTTCAAGGCAATCTTTTGAGTGAGCATATTTACATTATAAGGTGGTTTTGTTCGTTTGTAATATTCCATAATTTCAGCAGAAGAAAATGCCATTCCCAAACGCACACCTGCCATTCCCCACGCCTTAGAAAGCGTTTGTAAGATTACAACATTAGGAAAATTATCAAGCTCATTAATAAAACTAGCCTCTTTTGAGTTGTCTGCAAAGTCAATATAAGCTTCATCAACGACTACAATTCCATCAAAAAAACGACATAATTCTTTTATATCATCTTTATTAATCAAATTTCCTGTTGGATTATTTGGGCTACAAACGAAAATGAGTTTTGTGTTCTCATCAATTTGTTTTTTTATGCCTTTTAAGTCTAACTGAAAATCTTTAGTGAGCAATGTTTTTCTAATTTCTATGTCATTTATTGTCGCAGAAACTGAATACATTCCATAGGTCGGAGGACAAACAATTATATTATCTTTTCTTGGAATACAGAAAATTCTGAAAAGCAAATCAATAGCTTCATCACTTCCATTACCTACAAAAATCTGATTTTCATGTATATTTTTTAACTTTGAAAGCTGTGTTTTTAGGTCTCGTTGGTGTGGGTCTGGATAGCGATTATAATCTGTCTGAACCATTTCTGAAAGTGGCGAACCGAGCGCATTTTCATTAGCATCTAAAAAAATAGGTGCAGGTTTTTCAAAATTTTCATCTATTTTTGTAACTTCTATATCACTTTTTTTGTACTCATCTCTTGCCGAAGAATAAGCTTTTAATGTCAGAATATTAGGACGGATAAGTTTTTGTAAATCAAAATTCATTTTTGTAACTGATTAGCGAGTGATGTGTATAATAAATACAGGATAATACCATTCTATTTTTTGACAAATTTAATTCATTTATCACTAATCACTAACAATTAATCATTATTTTATGCTTTCTTTTTATTTTTCAGATTTTGCCTTAGAAGCTGGTGTAGATGAAGTTGGGCGTGGTTGTTTGGCTGGAAGTGTTGTCGCTGCTGCTGTTATTTTTCCAAAAGAGTACAAAAATTCATTTTTGAATGATTCGAAAAAATTATCCAAAAAAGATAGACAAGAGTTAGATATCGAAATACGAGAAAATGCACTTTCTTTTGCAATTGCAGAGGCTAGTCCTGCTGAAATTGATAAAATTAATATTTTGAATGCTTCATTTTTGGCGATGCAACGAGCTATTATGCAACTAAATCCTATTCCAGAATTTTTGATTATTGATGGAAATCGTTTCAAAACAGACCTCAAAATTCCTTACGAGTGTATCATAAAAGGAGATTCGAAATATTTGTCCATTGCAGCAGCTTCTATTTTAGCAAAGAATTATAGAGACGATTTTATGGTAAAGTTAGCTGAAAAATTTCCTCATTATGGTTGGGAAACAAATGTGGGTTATCCTACCAAAAAGCACAAACTAGCAATTGCAGAACACGGTCTAACAGAGTTTCATAGAAAAACGTTTAACAGCAGTCTGCAATTGGATTTGAGATTTCAGAAATAATTAGTAAAAAGTAAATCAGTCAATTTTTATTCTGTCAAACCTCCTGTAAGTCGTATTAAAGTCGTATTTGCATCAATTAAATTATAAATTGCTTGTAGCTCATTGAAAGCTGCATTTTGAAACGTATTCTGAATCTGACGATAATCAAATGAATTTATCAAGCCAGAATTATAACGCTCTTCTAAGATTTGTAAATTTTGTTCAGAGACTTTCTTGCTCTCTGTCGATAACTCTAATAACTGCCTTCTGACATTATATAAATCAAAAGCTCTTGCCAAATCTCTTGAAAGTGTAAGTTTGTTTTGGTCAATAGAAAGGTTTCCTATATTTTCAGAAATTTTGGCTCTCTGAACAGCTCGTTTTAATTGTCCTCCATTAAAGAGCGTAAAAGACAGATTAAAATTAAGAAAGTAATTTGTTGTCGTTGCGTTTATGGGTTCTGTTGGTGCTGCACGGTCGCCTGAAAAAGTGGCTTGACTCAAATCCTGTCTGTTATAATTGTATGAATTTCCTGCCGAAACAGAAAGCTGTGGAATAATGGCAGCTTGATTTAATAAAGTAGCATCGTGAAGAATAGCTTGAGAAATCAAAAGACGATTTAAGTCTGGATTGGCTTCAAGCATTTGTTTTTCTAAGTCTTCAAACTGATACGCTGTGGCAGGAGCTTGTAGTTTTTCGTTTATTTCATAGGTTTTTTCTACCTCTTTTTCTCCCATCAAAACATTCAAATCACGCACAGCATTACGATAAACTAATTCTTGATTAATAAGGTTGATAGAATCCGTCAAGAAATTCGTTTTGGTAAGCAAAGTTTCGGCAGTAGTAGCAGTTCCTAAATCTACTTGAACATCAGAATAGCGATTTCTATCTCTTGAATAATTTAACACTTTTTTGAGGACATTAATGCGTTCTTTTTCTAAAATTACTCTATAATATCCTAAAATAACAGCTTGAATAGCATTTTGAACAATAATTTCTGCATTTCCTTCCGATTCTTCTTGCAATTTTTCTAAACGATGTTTTGCAATATTGGTTCTGAATCCATTAAAAATTACCCAGTTTACATTTATTGCAGGTTGAATGCTATTATTGATGACATTTCCAGACAAAAAAGAGGCAGGATTATCAATATTATTGATGGTGTTGTTTTGTTGTAAAAGTAGATTTACGGTAGGATAACGCCCAGTTTCGCCCCAACTATTATTCAGTTGAGCTTGTTCTATTCGCTTTCTTTCTATCAAAATACCATAATTATTTTTTAGGCTTTGAGTAATTGCTTCTTGAAGAGTAAGCGTAGAGTTTGCAGTCTTGAAGACTTTATCTTTTGTTTGATTTTGGCTATTTTGGGAAAAAGAGCAAAACGATATAAAAAATAATATTGTTAAAAATAAGTAAGTAGAAAAAGGAGTTTTCATAAAAAAAGAGTAGTTAATAAAATAAACATCACAAACAGAATATACTTGTAATTTTTAATTAGCTTCGCTGCTTTTGCAGGTCGTAATTCGTAATTGCTTTATAAGCAGTTACAAAACAACTCAATTACTTACAAAAAGATATAGAAATAGAAATAGATTAAGAATTTTTGAGATATTCTAACGTAAGTTTCTATTTTGTACTGGTTGATTTGCAAGTATGTACTTGCTGAAATGCGTTTTTCTTTAAATTAGGCTTTGCCAGTTTCCTTTAGCAAATAAATGGATTTTTCCACAACCCAAACACAAAAT
Source organism: Bernardetia sp. ABR2-2B (assembly GCF_037126435.1). Lineage (GTDB taxonomy): Bacteria > Bacteroidota > Bacteroidia > Cytophagales > Bernardetiaceae > Bernardetia. Next base: position 105,036 of record NZ_CP147020.1, read on the forward strand.
AGCTTTAGTGTTATATTCTCCCTTCTTTATACCAAAAACTCTTATGCCTTTTGCTTTTTCAGAAACGTAGGTAGGAGAAGATAATATACCGTTATTGGTTTTTAATTCTCCTAAATCGTAGCTTCCTGTGCTACCACAATTATCACATTTTTCAAATCCCATAGTTGAATTGATTTTAGTTTTTATATTCTAGCACAAGGTTATATCTTGTACTGGTAGTTTTCCCTGCTGTGTATTTATATTTAGCTATTCGATAATTACAAATCTAAAAAAAATAGCAGTAAAAAATATAATATTACAGCTAAATAGGTACTTTTTTACAGCTTATGGGCTGCCAGTAACACCAAAATAAAAACCATAGATACAAGCCAAATACATATAAATCACTCATTAAAAATGAGCTTTTAGGTTTGTAGTAGATAAAATAGATATGATTTCTTATACTATATTTCACAAAAACCTCAATTTCACTTACATTTTTTTAACTAATTTCTCAAAGGTATCTGATTATAAATATGTATCTTTATCCGATTATTTTAGAATCATATCTTAGCCAAACTAATACATCAAAATTTGCATTTTACACAAAAAATGAAGTCAAAACTAGTATCTCTCACAGTCAAATTGCTATCTTCTTTTTCCAAAATTACAGGAATTAATATTGAACGCTTTTTTATTCATTATATCCATAGCACAAACTCAGTAAACAGACATATATTATCTAGTGAGAATAACAGTTTGTTTTATCTTTCCCATCTACCAGACAGGTATTCCGATAATTTTGGTCAGTATCAAAAGCAATCTAATTTTCTTGAATATAAAGATATTAATAAGTGGATAGATGGAAATTATTTTAATAATAGTGGAGATTTGGGAAGGTTTTTCTTTCTGAACCTCTGTATAGAATCTTTGCTTGATGAAAAGATTATTGGGAACGTAATGGAAATTGGTGTGTATAAAGGTAATTCGGGTTTTCTTTTGGCAAAATATGCACGTCAAGTAGGCACTACGTGTTATCTTTTTGATACGTATGAGGGATTTGACCAAAGAGATATTCAAGGAATTGATAGTAATACAAACAAAGAATCATTTAAAGATACCTCCCTGGCTGATGTTAAGAGAGTGGTAGGCGAAGAAAACACAACTTACGTAAAAGGATATTTTCCAGATAGTCTTGAGCAAGTCGGAGAGTTAGAATCATTTAGTATAGTACATATCGACTGTGATTTGGAAAAGCCCATAGCAGAATCATTAGAATACTTTTATCCTAGAATGGTCAAAGGAGGTTTTCTGATTATGCACGATTATTCAAGTATGTATTGGGCAGGTGCTAAAAAAGCTATCGATGCGTTTTTTTCAGACAAACCAGAATATGTCATTCCAATACCTGACAAATCGGGAACTTGTGTAGTCAGAAAGATATAGGCAGTCAGTCAAAGTATGGATAATTACCTTACAATCTATATTTTTTATTCATCATCCTGTTCGTAGTATCACACTACAAACAAGTAAAATTCTCAAAAAAATCACTAACGACCTTTATTCAATGTATTTTTCATCCTATTTCCAATACTTTTTAACATTTGCATTGCATGTTCAGGATTTTTTGTCAGATGTTCAATAAATTCAGTTTTTGCCATTGACATAATACGCAAATCATTTTTTGCGACCACATCAGCAGTTCTGATATCATCAGTAAGTAATGCTAATTCGCCAACTACTTCTCCTTGTGTAACAACAGCAAGTATTTCACCAGTATCAGGATTTATTACTTCTGCTTCACCCTCGATAATCACAAAAGCAGAATACCCCAACTCACCAGCTCGAATTATATATTCACCTTTTTTGTAAAAAAAACAAGTATAAGATTTAAGAAAATTATAGAGCCTGTTATTTTCAGTGAAGTTATAGAAAAAATCCGTTAAATTTTTTACATCTAGAATTACGGGTAAAAACTCAAGTCCACTCGGAGTTTTTAATGTTTCTTCTGTTAAAGCTTTAAAACCAATTCGGGTTAGTAATTTTGCTATTGGTGGATTTATAGGTGCAATAACATGGGTTACATTACGAGATGCACCAAAATAACTAGCCATCAATATTAAACTTAATGCAATATGTTGATTTCTGTAGGGCTCTGTGACACAAAACATACTGCAACTTAGCAATGTATATTTTTCTGGCAAGTGAGAACGAAAATTATAATAGTCATCGGCTGGAAGACCCATTTGAGAGTCTGTATTAAGACGCAAACCACCAACAACCTCATTCCCTTTCAAAACAACCAAATTGCTTGTTGTGTTATATGCATCAAATCTATCAATCACTCTTCCATCTGGTGTAGGATTAAATAAACTTTCTTCTTCACTAAATACTTTATGTCGTATTTTTAGTAAACTATCTATATGTACAGGGTTATTTGTCAATGTGATTTGAACAGGCATTTTTTTTTATTTCGATACTGCGAAAACTAGATATTCACCGTGATGTAGTTCCCCATGTTTGATGTTTTTTAGGTAACGTTTTTTCAACTGATTTGTTGCAGCAATATCATTGATTTCATAATTTTGTTTATCCAAAAAGGCTTTCATATTTTTTTGTTCTAACAACCATTTTAATGGTTCTGACTTAAATTTAAGATAGATGCGAAGTAGAATGCCAAAATTATTATTTGGGCTATCAACTGGTTCAACGCAAGTAAAAATAAAGTTTATTGGTTTGTTTGTTACATTTTTTAATGTATTAAATAAACTAACTACTTCCGACTCGGTTAGATACATTAATACACCTTCACAAATAAAAATAGTTTTACGACTTGAGTCGAAAGGTGGAAAGTTTTTCAGTGTTCTACCTGTATCCTCTTGACTTAAATCTACAGGAAGTAAATGTAAGTTAGTAGGAGATTTATCAAAAAGAGCTTTTGCTTTTTGTTTGTTTGTTGCTGGATGGTCAATTTCTATAAAATTTACTTCTGGGTGTTTTTTATGTAAACGCCATGCTAATGTGTCAAAACCAGCTCCAAGGTTTACAACTTGGGTAGCACCATTTTTTATTCCTTCACATGTAGCATCTTCAATAAATTGTTTGCGTAAAACGTAATGCAAAGTTATACCTGGCATTAATATCTTTTCAAATAATGGAGCAAAAAATCTTGTTACTTTGCTATTTAGTTGTTTCAAGCGTTTTCTACCCTCAGTAGATGCATTCAAAATTTGTTTACCCACAATTACTGTCTCTTCTGATACTAATCCTTTGTATGCTGGATTTATTGCACTCAAAAGTTGACCTTGCAACACTGTGTAAGCAGTGGAACTAGCTTTATCTTCTTTCATATAACGAGTTTTAATTCTGTATGGTTTGTTTACAAAAATGTATTATAAACATCTACTCAATATACATTAGGATTTTTGTAAAATGAATTATTGACAAGATTTTATTTGTTTTTTAACTAAAAGACTCTCAAAAACTATGGTGTAACCAAGCTTAATCTTTAGAAAAATTATTAAAATTCCCAGCTCTTGGTTGGTCTTAGACTTGTTTTGTTAAGTAGTTACAAGTATACAGTAAATACAAAAATACCTACACTCACAAATCTAAGATTTGCCAAACTGATAAATCGTAGTCATAGACAACGCTTAACAATTTTATTTTTTGGAACACTACGACGAACAGGGGTTAGTTACTTTTTTTTCTTATTTCTACCAGCCTTTCTATTTTTAAAAATTTACTTTCTTTCATAAGGTCAGGATTTTTTTTTATTTTTCTTTGTATTTTACTTTTTAAATTTTTATAAACTTTTTTTCCAATCCTATATCTCTCAACATTGTTTTTATATAACTCTATCATTGCATTATCTACTAAGCTATCTTTTTTATGATCTCTTCCAAATGTAGCTTTCCTTATTAAGTCAATAGATACTTCTTCCAATTCCTTGGTAGATTCAAGTATCATCTCTTCTATTTCCCTTATCTCAATTTCTGGATAAATTTGATTTATATGCTTTGCATTGATAAAAGTAGATTCTATATCTGTACCTTCTGTTATGAAAAGATATATACCTAATTTTTCAAAGTCTTCTCTCATTTTGATTATCTCTTTATCAGTTAAATAATCTCTATCTCTGTGAACAATAAAATTCATTTTAGGATAAATCTTACTCATACGACGTTTAAGTAGCTCTACTGATTTTATTTGAGTACATCCTTCATAACAGTCTATTTCCATCTCGGAAGAACTAAACCCTGATGATTTTAATACAGTTTCAATAGCAGATATATCACTATCTTCTGTAAGAATAATATATTTCTTATTGTTTTCTTCAACGCTATTATATCGTTTAATTTTATCTAACTTTTCAGTCAATAATATTTGAGATGTAAAATAATCTTCTCTAAATCCCTCATCTTTTCTCAAATAAGCTGCAGGTATCAATTCTTTAGTTCCTATAGAAATTACTCTAATAATTTTTTCTATGGGGTATTCTCCCATTATTACTACTTCTATTTCCTCATACTCCAATTGTCTTGAAATAAGATATGCAATATAGTCATCACTCATTATAAAACTTTCATTATCCCAATAAACTAGTAAGCCGTTTTTATAAAATTCTTCTTTGTCTTTGATACCCTCAACCACATACTCACTAGGAATTTCTAAACAAAAACTTGTGCTAAAAGGTCTAATCATATCCATATTAACTACTGCTCTGGTACAAGTAAGTTTATGTAAAGAACAATCTGCTACTAATTTATCATACTTTAAATCTCTAGGTGGAGCAAATCTAGTATTGTTTAGCTGTTCATTTGCTTTACTCATATCTTCTGCACTCATAAAAGTTCTATTAACTGAAATATTGCTAACGTGAATTAATACCTTAAAGGCAAGTTTTACAACAAGATTATCAATATCAAGCTTATCCTTGAATATGGTTTCTGACCATCCTTTTTCATCTAAATAATTCAATTTAAAAGAATTTTCTAATAAAAACACTTTTATATGTGCTAATACTCCTTTTGGAAAGCTAGACTCATTAAATATTATAACGGTATAACAATCTTCATATGTAGAATCATAATTTACCCAAGCAATTATTTCAGAAGGGAATTTGACTGGTAATTCTTCTAACATAAATATAAATGAAGCTTCATCTAGAATAGATTTTAAATTATCAAAATGAATTTTGCAACTATCCAACTGAGGAAGTTTTAAGTAGTTTAACAAAAAGGCATCTCTCTTAATTAAGACATCTCTAATCAAAAGCTGTAAGTCTTTTACTTTTAAATTTTCTATGTAAGTAATACTTTCTTCATTTGATGGAACAGTGTCTGATTTACCTGTAATTTCTTCAAATAATTTTAGTTTAACCCTACCTATACTATTTTCGCTTAAAGCATTTTTTAGCACCGTTGGTATTTTACTCATGTTTTTATTATTAAGTTAATATACTAAACCCTCCTAAACCTCTTCTCATAAGTTTCAATCACCTTCCAATAGACGACAGGAATTTCTTGTATCAAATCGGCTGCTATGGCAAAAAGAGAAGCGTCTTTTGAAATAGAAATGCTGTATTTTTCTGTGTTTTCTTCCCAGTTTTCGGCATTTAAGATGTCATTTGCACCGAAAAAGTCGCCTTTTTGTAGGGTTTCTACTTTTTTGCCGTTTCGATTTAGTGTTACGCTGCCTTCTGCTATCAAGTAGAGAATGTATTTTTGAGAGAGTTCTACTTCTTGCCCTGTGGTTTGGGTCATCGCTTTGGCTATGCGTGTCAGGATAGGAAAGGAAACCACCTCGCCAAAAAGCCACGTATTTTCTAAAAACAAAATATTTTTTTCTACTCGTTTGAGTTCGCTATACAAATCATTTCTATCTACAAAATCGTGATAGGATTGTAGAGGAATCTGAATAACAGTAATATTACTCGCTGCTCGGTAGGTTTCAAGGGCTTTTCCACCCAAATACCCCGAATAAAAACCTATTAGAGAACCTGCTGGAAGTACGTGCTGGTTACCTCGTGCCGAATCTATAAACTCTACTGAACCTGTGATGAGCAAATAAACGTACTCACTTTCTTGTCCTTTTTTGAATAAAATCGTTCCTGCATTGAAATGCCTAACCGAATGATTGAGCAAATAATTGACTTCGTGCTGAGGTGCGCTAGGAAAATAAAACTGCAAATACTTACTAGCAAAATCAAATAAATAATCATGACTAGCAGGAATAAGCGTATCAATCATTCCAAAGGCTGCCGAAGAACCAATTTCACGCTCTTTGAAAGTGAGAGGTTTGTGTGTGTGCGCCAAAACGATTTTTTTCGAATCATCTTTTCGGTAATCTTCGGCTTGTCCGTGAATCATTCCACCACCAATATCAATTTTTTTGAGGTTAGAAGGAATGAGATAGTTTTGTGTGATTTTGTCGTACCATTCCTGCGAAACTTTCAAATCATCTTCTCTTTCAGTCATTTTTTTGAAGACATCAAAAGAAACTACATCGGCTAAATGTCCATACGTTTTATAGGTGTCTTTCCATTTTGCTCTAAAATAAAATAAATTCGTTTCGACAGGATGAGGAGAATACAACGGCATTACTTCCAATCCATCGACATCGTTCCACTCATCAAAATTGAGGTCTTGAATATCGAAGAAATTACCAAAATTATTTTCTTCAATAGACATCAAAGCACATAATTTTTTGGTAATGGCAGAACGAACAAGTGGCGTAGCATAATATTTAAAACGCCTGTCGGTTCGGATAAGGGTTGTAAGTCCTGCAAAATGGTCGTCGTGAGCGTGGGTATGAAAAATTCCCTCAATTTCATTGACACTAATTCCTAAATAATTCAGACTTGTCAGAATATTAGGCCCTGCATCAATTAAATAAATTTTTCCTTGAAAAATAACAATACTAGCCATACAAGGACGGTTTATGTCCCAACCATCGCCCTCTCCAGAATGTACGACAGCAAAATATTCTCTATTCAAATAATGGTAACCGAGTTGATACGGAGCTTCATAACGGTCTTCTGCACCCAAGTTTAGATTTACCTCTATGCTCTCATTTTTATAACTTATCTCATAAATATTAAAATCTTTCCTTTCGATAAAAACGCCGTTTCGAATTTCTGTTTTCTTATTCTCTTTTTGATCTTCTTCGTTTTCTTCAATAATACGTTTGTCTAAAAGCGCATCAGACGGATTTATTTTTCCAAAAGCAAAATTGAGTTTTATACGCATCATTTGTTCGGCAGTTTCGCCAGTTATTCCTGCTGCTGCATATTCTTCTTTATTTATCAGACCATAATTTCCACGATAAAAATATTTCATCTGTGCATCAATCTGTTCTTCTGTTCCAATAATCATTGGACGGATTCCTGTATTGTTTGGATGATTCGGAATAACCATTCCCTGTAAGTAGAGCATTTGCATAGCAGGAAACTCTATCAAATTGGAAAAACTACCGTTTTGCATCAAAACTTCGGAAAGTAAAATACAGTTAGGACCTGATTCGTAAGAAACGATATTTTTACCTATTTTTTTATCAATCGTTTCTACAAGTCCACGCTTTTTTAAATGTTTGACAGCATCAGCAGGACACCCACAAAGCATAAATACATTTGCTTCTGGTATTTCTACCCAAAAAATTCCGATACTTACAGACGTTTTTTTGATTAACATATAATTGAAATTTATGCTCTAATTTTTTCTGTTTTTCAACCGTCAACGAGGCTTCGCCGTCGTTGAGGATTATGGTTTGAAACCTCGTTGACGGCAACGCCTCAACGACGGTTATTACTACTTAACTGATAACTGTATTCACAAAGTACATATCTATCTCTCCTTTATTCTTCGCTGTAATCTTTCCTCTGTACTCGCACTCAAAATCATTTTTTACGTAATTATAAGTCGTTTCAGAGATATTTACCTTTCCAACTTCTCCACTAGATTCCATTCTTGCAGCTAAGTTTACGGCATCGCCCCAAATATCGTAGGCAAATTTATTTTTACCAATTACACCTGCTACTACCGAACCTGTGTGAATCCCCAAGCGAAGCTCAAAAGCTGGTTCTCCTAGTTTTTCTTGATAGCTTTTCCAATCTTTCATAAACTGTTGCATCTCTAGCCCTGCCTTTACAGCATCTTTTGGATTGGAAGCATTAGCAACAGGAACACCACCAGCACACATGTAGGCATCTCCAATCGTTTTGATTTTTTCTAGATTATATTTCTCACAAATCTTGTCAAACTCAGTAAAACAATATTCTAGTTTTTTGACGAGTTCTTCTGGCGATAGCTTTTCAGAAATCTGTGTAAAGCCTTTAAAATCTGTAAACATAACCGTTACAAGGTCGTAAGACTGAGGTTGTGCATGTCCTGTTTCTTTAAGTTCTTGTGCTGTTTCTTCTGGCAAAATATTGAGTAAAAGGGTGTCTGATTTTTGACGTTCTATTTCAATTTCTTTGTTTTTAGAGTTTAGTTTTCTGTTGCTATTGAGTTTTTGAATGAATGCTATTACTGAAATAAACAAGACGATTCCACCACCAATCAAGCCTATCAAAAACTGATTATTTCTTGCTTTTTGTGCCTCTGCTTCTGCCTTTTGTTCTTTTGCAATTGCCTGTTGCTTTTCAGCCTCTGCTTTTTGTCTTTCTCCCTCTGTTTCTTTCATTTTTAAGTCAAGATTTTTGAGTTGAAGCTCCAAGCCTTGTCTCTCAATAACATATTTTTGAGAATCAATATCAAGGGTAAGTTCACGCTTTTGAGTTCTTAAAAACTCCAACTCTCTTTGAGAAAGTAGCATTGGGTCTATTTTCATTGCCTCTTCTAGTTCTCTTTTTTTGTCCCTTGGGTCTGGCTTTTCATTTTGCGCCTTTTCCCACATGAGTTCAAAGAGCTTTACCTTTTCTTCACTTCCTTGCTTTGTATGAGCTTCCATCAGAACAGTAGAAAGATTTATTCTGTCTTGACGAGTGATTTGAAAAGTATCAGGTTTCGAAAGTAGTGTTTCGGCTGTCGGAATCAAGTTTTCGTAATCTCTTTCTTTATGTGTAATTTTGACAATCTTACGCAGAACTTCTCCTTGCTTTTCAAACTTATTTATTTCATTATAAAGCTGGGCAGCCTCCTCATACGCTTTATTTTTTTTGGTAAAATAATCTGGCATTTCGTATTTATCGCCCAATCTTTCATGGCTTTTTGCTTCCAAGAGTTTGTCGCCTTTCCTTTCGGCTGCATATATCGCTCGCTCATAATATCTTACCATCAAACCTGTTTGCTCAATGAGATGATAACTATCTGCAATTTGCCAACTCAAGCTGATAGCTGTTTTATAATCGCCATTTTTTAAAGCTCTCTTTCGTTTAGTTTCATACTTTCTAATCTTAGAAATTACTTGACGGCGATTATAATTTTGTGCCTCTCCCCATTCATAGGGAATAAATAACAAAACTATAAGTGAAAGAATAAGAACGAGGTATTTTTTTTTCATGATGATTACTCTTTTTTTATTGGATAGAATTTTCTTTAAAGCTCTTTTTATAATGAAATGAATAATTTTATTGAAATAGTTTCTTTTGTTCGCAAAATAGAATTGGTTTATTTATAATTTTCTAAATCTCCATTTCCAAGTTCCTAGAACTTAGAAACAACAAAATACATATCTACTTCGCCTTTATTTTTGGCTTCTACTTTTCCACGATACGAACAGAAAAAATAATCTCTGACAAGTGAGTACGTGTATTCAGAAATATTTACTCTTCCTACTTCGCCACTAGATTCCATTCTTGCAGCAAGATTTACAGTATCGCCCCAAATATCATAGGCAAAACGTTTTTTACCAACAACACCAGCTACTACGGGGCCTGTATGAATACCTAAACGCATTTCGAAATAAGGTTTGCCTTGAAGGATTTTCTTTTGTTTTAATTGCTCGATTACTTCCTGCATTTCCATAGCTGCACTAACAGCATCAACAGGATTAGTGTAGTTAGAGGTAGGAACGCCACCAGCACACATATAAGCGTCTCCCATTGTCTTGATACGTTCTATATTCCATTTTTCACAAATAGTATCAAACTCTGAAAAACACTCTGCAAGTTCGTTGATAAGTTCTTCTGGGGTAAGCTGTTCAGCTACTTGTGTAAAGCCTTTGAAGTCTGTAAAAATAACACTTACTTGGTCGTAAGAACGAGGGTGAAGTTCGACATTATGTTTGAGTTCTTCGGCTATTTCTTTTGGAAGGATATTTAGAAGTAAAGCTTCTGAGCGTTCTTTTTCACTTTCTATCATTTCTTTTTGCTGCTCAATTTCCTCATTTTTGGCTGCAAGTTCGTGATTTGCAGAGGCAAGTTCTTTATTCGCTTTCTTCTTTGCCTTTACTGTATTACTTTGGATAATGATGAAAATAATGAGAATAACAGCAAAAAACGCAACTCCTCCAATTACATACATAAAGAGTTTTTGGTCTGCTTCTCTTCCTGCTACTGCCTTTGCATGAAGCTGTTCCAAACTATCTGATTTAAAACTATTTCTTTCTAATAACTCTTCTATTGTTAATGTTTTGGCTTTTTGTTGTTCTTCAATTTTCTCTGCTACTTTCTTCTTTTTTTCAAGCTCTGTTTTACTAATTGATGCAGAATCTACCAATAAAGCATCTTTTTGTTCTTCTAAAGCCATTACATCTTCTGCTTGGTCTTTTATTTCTTCCTTTACATTTTCATATAAATCTGCATTATTTTTATCGCCTTTCTTTCTATATATTTTTGATAAGTATTCTGTACTTTGCAAAACCAAATCAGTAGCATTGGCTTGATTGGCTATACGTATTGTTTCTTTAAGAACAGTAATTGCTTTATCATACTGCTGGGCATCGGCATATAATATTCCTTCTAAATAATGCGAACTAGCTACCATTTTTTTATTTCCAAGCATATTGTAGGCTTGTGTGGCTTTACTATAATTAAAAATAGCCAAACTATAGTTCTTGTTTTTCTTATAAATTACTCCCAATAAAGAATAGACTTGTCCTAGATTTTTATAATCTTTTACTCTAAGTGAAAAACTAGCAGCTTCTTTGAGGTAATTAATTGCTTTTTGTTCATTTCCCTCTTTATAATATCTTTGTCCTATTTGATAAGCTAGTTTTCCTGCTTTATTAGAATTACCTTGATTTTTGGCAGTTTTATATTGTGTTTCTATGTTTTGAGAAAAGCCATTTTGAGGAATAAAATACAGACACATTACAAAAAGCAAGAAACCAAAAAATAATTTATTTTGAGAAGTAAATTTTTTCATACATTTATTTTCGTTGTGCCTTAGAAAGAGTAAAAAAATAGAAAACTTAAATTAGATTGAATCTAGTAGAAATACAAATTTTTTAGAAAAGAAGTTTAATATTCTCCATCATCTACATAAACTTCTAAAAAAACACTATCATTTTCTTTGACAGAAGTAACCCAACCAACATAACCCTCTTTATGGAAATCAATCATATAATCAGTACAGTAATCGTGTGAAAGGTTATAAGCACCATTTTTATCTGTAAAAACTGGGTTTTTCAGACTGTCTTTATGAATCGTTGATAAATAAATGCTTACCTGTACGCCCTCTAAAGGTTGGTTTGTTATTCTATCAACCACAATTCCATTGGCTTCTGTATGGCAATCACAGCCACAAAAAATAAAAATAAGGACAAAGAACAAACAAAACGGATAAAAGAAGTCTTTTTGCATAAAATAAGATAATTTTCTAATTGATGGTATTAAGTATTATTCTTTCTTAGTACCTTTGCAGCTTAATTTACTAATTTTATTTTGCTTTATGATTAGATAAAATAGATTTTTAGTACAATAATTTTCATTACAAATTAATTACGTTGGTTCTACTAACTTTTAATTCGTAATTTTTAATTCGTAATTGGTATAGCTATATGATAAAGTTTATAAAATTTATTTGGATGCTCTCTATGCTTACTGTAATGGGTGTTCTTTTATATGAAAATGTAATTCTTCAACCTCCAGTTACTATCAAAATTGATGATGTAGGAGGAATTTTTAATCTGACTAAAAATGGTTTTTTCTATCTTTTTTTAGCTGCAATAGTTGTTTTTAATGGTATTCTTTTGATTTTGGGAACAGTAATTCCAACGTTACCAGAAAAATTTTTACCCATTCCAAAACGAAAATTTTGGTCAAAGAATAGTGCTACACGCAGAATGCTATTGAATAATTTCAAACTTTGGACAAAAGGAATAGGTATTTTTATTAATCTTTTTATAATGGTTTATCTAGTCTCTATTCAAATTGAAAATGGAGCAACTCCAAAATTTCCTTTTGACGCTTCTATTTTATCAACTATTATTTTAACGTTGTTAGTAGGTTGGTTAGTTCTGTTTTTTGCTTGGTTTGGAATGAACAAAACAGCAGCAGAAAAGGTAAAAGTGAAATCTTAAAAATTAATATTACAAATATACGAGTCCAGTTTGATTTAGTTTTGGCACAATAATTTGATTATAGATTTATATATAATCAAATTATTTCCTATCAAATTCATTATTTCAATCTACTATGAAAAATATTAAAAAACGATTTCAGATAACCCTAAAGTCAAATTCATTTATTCTTCCAGCTTTCTTTTTTTCTGTTGTATTTCTTTTTTCTGCCTTTTCTTTTTTCGGACAAATGCCAGATAAATATTCTAGGAAAAGAATTGGAGAAGGAGTAACACTTCTTATTCCTAATAATTTTGTAGAAATGTCTGATGATGAAATTGCTGCAAAATACTTCACACCAAAAAGACCATTAGCTATTTTTAGAAGTCCAGACCGAAAAGCCGAATTAGGAATTAATTCAAGTCTTTTTGAATGGGGAGAAGTTGGTTTGGAAAGCGAAATGAATATGGAGCTTTTGAAAGGATTTTATAAAGGAGCGATTGCAAATTCGTTTTATGAAAAAGTAAAATTCTTAAATGAAGGCGAAATTATAAGCATTGGAGATAGAGAAGCCGTATTATTCGAATTTATTGGAGCAATTCCAGAAGACCCAAATGCAATTATTAACAGAGGTGGAAAATCTCGTTATCATCAAGTTTTGTATAGCGTTTATAATGGAAAAGTTTTGATTATTAATTTTAGTGTAAACGGAACAGATTATAAATATTGGAAAGAACACGCTACAAAAATGGTAACTTCTGTGAAGATTTAACTTCTAACCCACGATTTTAATCGTGGGTTTCATTCTTCGAAACCCATAACTTTAGTTATGGGAAAAGATACAAGATTCAAAACAAAATGACAAAACCTTTTTCAGTAGCCAGTATGCAGGAAGTGCTTTTAGCACAAGAAAGCCGAACTATTTTTGAAAATGTAAATTTGGAAGTGGCGAGTGGCGAATTTGTCTATTTAATTGGAAAGACAGGAAGTGGAAAATCCACTATTTTGAAGGCTTTGTATGCTGATTTGCCTGTCGAAAATGGAGAAATTGTAGTGGCAGGTTATCGTGTCAATCATTTACAGCCTTCCGAAATTCCTTATCTTAGACGAAAAATAGGAATTGTCTTTCAAGATTTTCAATTGTTTACAGACCGTAGCGTTTTTGAAAACTTAGCCTTTGTGATGCGTGCCACAGGTTGGACAGACAAAGTAGCCATTCAGCATCGCATAGATCAAATTTTAAAGCAAGTAGGCATTGATGAGCTGATGTACAAAATGCCTCATCAACTTTCTGGGGGAGAACAGCAGCGTGTCGCCATTGCAAGGGCGTTGCTAAATGACCCTTTGATTGTCTTGGCAGACGAACCCACAGGAAACCTTGACCCAACTATTGCCAACGATATTTTGAATGTTTTTGTAGAAATAAATAAGGCAGGAACAGCCGTTTTGATGGCAACTCATCATCATAATTTCCTTAAAAAACACCCTGCAAGAGTTTTTTATTGTGAAGAAGGACAGGTAAAAGATATTGATAAAAATTTGGTTATTCAAAAAATGACTGAAGAATAATTTTTTCGATAAATGAGCTAATTTATATTTGCTTACTTGCTCAAAAGTAGTTATTTTCAAAAAAAATAAACTTTACTTATGAGCGACATTACTCCACCAACTATTTTAGACAAATTAGAAGATAATTTAGACACTCGTTTTAGAGATGTCTTTATATCTTATGGAAGAGCAGAATCAAAGGCTTTTGCTGCCAAACTCTGCGAAAGACTTACCCAAAAAGGCTATAAAGTATGGTTTGACCAAAATGATATTCCTCTAGGAGTAGATTTTCAGCACCAGATTGATGAAGGAATTGAGACAGCTCATAATTTTATTTTCATTATCGCTCCTCACGCTGTAAAGTCTCCTTACTGCCGAAAAGAAATTGAACTCGCCGTAAAAAGAGGAAAACGAATTATTCCAATCCTGCAAATTGAACCGACTTCAAAAGAAGTTTGGGATATGATGCACCCTACTATTGGAAAAATAAACTGGGTGTACATGCGCCAAAAGTGGGAGGAGGAAAAGGAACAAACAGAATACGAAACCATTGATGATTTTGATACAGGATTTGAAGGGGTACTGACGTTATTAGAACAAGAACAAGAGTATGTAAAACGTCATACAGAAATTTTGCTTAGAGCCATTGAGTGGGAGAAAAATCATCATAATTCTATGCATTTATTGGTAGCTAATGAGCGCAAAGAAGCCGAAAAGTGGCTTTTTTATCGTTTTGAAACTACACAACCCCCTTGCCGTCCGTCTGATTTGCATGTTCGTTTTATTTCGGAAGCTAAAAAGAATGCAAACAACCTTCAGACAGACGTTTTTATTGCTTCTGCCGAGAAAGAAAAAGAAGGAAATAGTATGACAAGAGAGCAGGTTATTTATATGCTTGCACTTCATGGTTATACCTCTTGGACACACGTAACTGACCTAAATTCGGGTGTCGATTTTCATAAAGCCATAAGAAAAGGGGTAGAAGGCGCAGATAATTTGATTTTCTTGATTACAAAAGAATCTTTAGCATCAGAGTATTGTATGGAAGAACTGGAGTATGCTATTTCTTTAGAGAAAAGAATCATTCCTTTGTGCCTAGAAAAAATAGCTGAAAATGAGCTTCCAAAGGCATTAAGAAATCTTCAATATATAGACTTTACAGACAATAAAGACGACACAACACTTTCTAAAAATGAAAAAACAGATTTTGAGAGGGATATTGATGAGCTTTTAGCAATCCTTGATGCAGATAAAGAATATATACAACGTCATAAAATTTTACTTACTCAAGCTTTAAAATGGGAGCGTCAAGATAAAAATGCTTCGATGCTTTTGCGTGGGCATAATCTTGAACAAGCTAAAATTTGGCTCAAAATTGGGCAAAAAAGAGAGACTCAGTTACCTCTGCCTATTCACGAAGATTTTATAAAAGAAAGTCAAGCTAAAAGTAGTTCAGAACGTACAGATGTTTTTGTCTCCTATTCCAGAACTGATGGAGATATTGCTAGAAAGCTAAATGAGAGTTTACAAATTGCAGGAAAAACAACGTGGTTTGACCAAGAAAGCATTGCCTCTGGTGCAGATTTTCAGAAAGAAATTTATGAGGGAATCCAAAATGCTGATAATATTGTTTTTATTCTTTCTCCAGAATCTATTTTATCTCCCTATTGTGCTGATGAAGTAGAGTTTGCTCAAAAACTGGGAAAGCGTTTTGTTACACTTTTGTATAGAGAGATTGATACAAAGGAGCTTCCGACAGCTTTTTCTACTGTTCAATGGATAGATTTTAGAACTAATTACACCAAATTTGATAAGCAGTTTGCAGAGGTATTACGTACCTTAGATACCGATAGAGAACACGTACAAGCGCACACAAAGTGGCAAAATGAAGCCATGGAATGGGTGGACTTTGATAGAGGTAACGATTTTTTGCTACGTGGAAATGAAGTCTCATTGGCAAAAGAATGGATAGACACAGCAAAAGAAAATAAAAAAGTTCCTCTAGTTACAGATCTTCAAGAAGAATTTATAAAAGAAAGTCTAAAACAAGAAGGAAAAGTAAAACGAGCGATTGAAAGAAATAAGCAAATTGCTATTGCAGCAGTCGCAATTATATTGGCTGTGGCGATGCTTGCAGGTTCTCAATGGTACAAATCCTATAAGCACCAACAAGAGTTGGCTATAAAAAATTTAGTCTTTAAGTCAAAAGAAGTGCTGGAAACTTCGCCTGATAGAGCCTTACAGTTGGCTTATGAAGCTTACAAAGCAGATAAAAAAGTTTCGCTAGTGGCAGTAAAAAATCTCTATCATATTATAGAAGATGCAAATATACTTTCTTCTGATGAACCAATTTTTACAGAGCTGAAAGCCGAAGACACTATTTTATCAGTCGTTTGGGCAAAAGATAAATCCCGTTTTGTTACTATTGGATATGAAGGTTTGATTTTGTTTGATGGAAAAGGAAGATTTATAAAAAAACTTTCAGATGGCAAACCAAGTAGCTATCAAAACCAAATTAATAATTTTAGTATTTTAAATCATGATTTTAATGTAGATTATGCTTACAGTAAAAGTATTTTAAAGCCTTATTTTGTAGCATTATCAGATGATGGAAACTATATTATAACTCATTCTGATAGCAATGAAATTATTTTCTTCGATAAAAATGGAAATAAAACGGGTGTTATAAAATCAGAGAAGCCAGTAGGGCAAGATATTAAATTAGACTTTATAGAAAAAGATGATTCTCTTTTTATAGTAGCAATGGAGGGAGTAGTAAATACAGACTATTATCCTAGAGGATTTTCTCTTCTTGATAAACTAGGCAACAAAATTCGTTATTATGATGAAGATAGCATAGATTGGGGGATTCAAAATGAGCTTTATAATAAAGTCGCAAGAATATGGCAACAAAAAGTAGGAGACAAAAAGTTTGAAAAGTCTATCCTTAAAAGAACAACAAGTTTTATACTTGGTAATCATATACTGATAAATGATGATGATAATGGGTGGAAGTTAGTAACAAATCAAAAACAAGATTCTACTATAATTACTTACAATTTTCCTGAAAAAATTCATTTCTCAAATCTTGATCCTAATTATGCAATAGCTTACAACCAAAATACAGCCTATATTTTTGCTTTTCCAGACCGAATACAATCTGCATTGGAAAAAATACCTCCTCTATCAGCTAGAGAAAAAATTGAAAATCAAGTAGCCAAATTAGATGATTATAGACAAGTACCAGAAGCAGTAGCTGATATGGTAGCCAAAGGAATTTTATTTCTGACTGTATTTTTACTGAGTATTTTGGTGCTGAATTATATGAACATGCTGTTTTTGGCGCAAAAATATTTCAAAATCATTATCTATCTATTTGTTGGCTTTTTCATCGGAGTTGGGTGGTTTATATTTATCATGACAGATGAATACGTAATTCCTGTAGCATTTTCTTCAGGAATTTCCTTAGTTGTCGCAGGTATATTTTTTGGGATACAAGATTTGAAACGAAAACTTTATTTCAATGGAACACTCTTCACAGCAGTAGCCATTCTTTTAGGGATACTTTCCCTTTCACTCTTTCATTATACAAATCGTGCCGAAGGATTTACCGAAACACTTTCTCATGTTTTTGGAGGAGTAAATATTTTTATATGGATTGTTGTTGGAATCACATGGTTTGCCACCGAAAAAGCTGCTAAAGAATTTTCTCAACGCAATTTTAATTATTTTGCTGATTGGATAGGCATACTGGTTTCTACAATTTCATTTTTTATTGTTCTCTCTATCACAAAGTTTTCTTTGGAAGATAATTTATCCTTTTTCTTCTTGATTCTAATCTTTCCTTTTATCTATCTTCTAAGGACATTCATTCATCAATACGTACTTTATACTTATCAAAAAGCTAAATACAGCCTAACTATTTTGAGAATGTATATTCCTGTTATCATTATGTTTCCTTTCTTTGCTACGGGCGCAATTATAGAGTTTAATGGAGGAACTGGAGGAGGTTCAAATTACTTACTTATTGTTTCAGCTTTTCTATTATTGTGTTATATTTTTATTCTCTATGTTTTTACTATTTTTGTAGCCTTCAAACAAAAAGATAGACTAAACTTAATAGCTAATTTCTTTTTTTGGTGGACAGCAATATTACTTATTTTTGTAGTTGTTCCTTCCGTTGATGAAGAAAACACATCTATATTTTATAGTTCTATTTGTATTATTTGGTTTGCTCCACTTGCTTGGATGCTCTACAAATTTTTTAAGAAACGAAACATTGAAAAGCATCAAACAGTTGAAATAGAGTAATCATAAAATAGATTTTCGGATAATGGATAAAGAGAATAAAAACACATATTGGAAAGATTTAAAAGAAGCTACACAAACAACAACAAAAGGATTAGGGCTGACGTGGGAGCATTTTCAAAATTCGATAAAAAGTTTAGCCAAAACAGATAAAAATAATAGTGGAAGTGCTTCTGCTGCTCAAAATCAGTCTTTTGAAGAGGATAATATTTCTAATTTGGGTGTCGTAACTAATCGCTATCCACACGAAATGATGCCTATTCCAGATAATGGACGCTACAAACTTCATAATGAAATTGATGATTGCATTGTTTGTAATAAATGTGTTGAGGTTTGTCCAGTAAATTGTATTGAAATTGATGCTATTCGTGGAACAGAGCAAGTGGGTAGAGCTTCCGACGGCTCACCCATTCGTTTTTATGCTGCTAAGTTTGATATTGATATGGCAAAGTGCTGTTTTTGTGGGCTTTGTACGGTAGTTTGTCCGACAGAGTGCCTTACAATGACCAAAGAGTTTGATTTTAGTGAAACAGATATTTCTAAAATGAATTACGAGTTTGGAAATCTTACAGAAGAAGAAGCTACTCAAAAACAAAAAGAATGGGACGACTTTCAAGCCGAAAAAGCTGCTCAAAAAGAAGCACAGAAACTAGCTCTAAAGGTAGTCAAAAAAACTATTTCGCTGCCAAAAATAAAGAAAGGAGAAGAAGTACAACCGACAGAGAAGAAAATAATCAAAAAACCTGCTATCAAAGTTAAAAAGATTGTTTCTCAACCAAAAGCAGAAAAATCAGAGGAAAAATTAAAAGATAAGCCAAAAAGTATAAAGAAAATTGTAATCAAGCCCAAGCTAAAGCCGATTAAGATAAAAATTCCTACATCAAATTCTTCAGATAAAAATAAAAAAACAGGTGAAAAAGATGATGAATAATTAACGTAAAAAAGCCATTCTATTTTAAACAGAATGACTTTTTTGAAAGTTTTAAAAAGAAATAAAATTAGTGTACTAATTCTTTCTCAAGTATAGAATTTATATCTACATACGGTAATTCAAATGCTTCAGCAACACCTTCATGGACAATATCACCTTTAATGATGTTAAGTCCTAATAATAATTCTTTGTTTTCTTTACAAGCTTTTATCCAACCTTTATTGGCTAATTGAATAGCATAAGGGAATGTCGCATTCGTAAGACCAACCGTAGAGGTATAAGGAACAGCTCCTGGCATATTGGCTACACAGTAATGAACCACATCATCAATAATATAAGTAGGGTCACGGTGTGTAGTGGCTTTGGTTGTTTCGAAACAACCACCCTGATCAACAGCTACATCAACAAGTACAGTACCTGGGCGCATAAGTTTAAGCATTTCACGAGTAACTAAGCGAGGAGCTTTTCTACCCGAAATCAAAACAGCACCAATAATCAAATCTGATTCTTGAACGGCTTGTTCGATATTATACTGGTTAGACATAATTGTCGTTACATTCTCAGCCATTACATCATCAAGATAACGCATACGAGGCAAACTAACATCCATAATAGTAACGTCTGCTCCCAAACCAGCAGCCATCTTTGCAGCTTGTGTTCCTACAATTCCACCACCCAAAACAAGCACTTTAGCAGGTTGAACCCCAGGGATTCCACCCAAAAGAATACCACGCCCTTTAATTGGTTTTTCTAAATATTTTGCCCCCTGCTGTACAGACATACGACCAGCTACTTCTGACATCGGAATAAGAAGAGGCAACGAACGGTCAGATTGTTCTACTGTTTCGTAAGCAATACAAATAGCTTTTGCATCTATCATGGCTTTTGTTAGTGGCTCAGATGAAGCAAAATGAAAATAAGTAAAGACTACCTGATTTTCTTTGATTAATTTATACTCTGGCTCAATTGGCTCTTTTACCTTCATTATCATCTCTGCGATAGCATAAACATCTTCAATAGTAGGTAGAATTTTACCTCCTACACTTTCATAGAGAGCATCAGGAAATCCACTTCCAATACCTGCACCTTTTTGAATATAAACGGTATGTCCGTGGTGAATAAGCTCGGCTACACCACCCACAGTAAGGGCTACACGACTCTCGTCGGTCTTGATTTCCATTGGAACACCAATAATCATAATTTTGTGTGTTTTTATAAATGTGTTGTAATTAGTATTTGAATCGATGAAGGATTAAAATCGAATTACATAAAAGAATATTTCAGTTGTTATAACTTATCACAAATATAAATTTTTGAAATTAAATAACACATATTTTCACTATCAGCTTTTCAAAAAAGTCAAAAAAAGGTATTTATAAGTAGTTATACAGAATTATCAATACATATAACTAATTGGCAAGTGATTAATATGATTTTTAAGATAAAATACAAGATAAATACAAATACAAGTAATTTTTTTTAAAAATACTTATTTAATTTTTATTGTATTATCCTATAATTATCATAAAATCGATAGCTCAGCGAAGCCAAATCACTCGCTAATTATGTTTGGCTACTTACAAAAAATAATTACTTACCAACTAAGAAACAGTCGAACTAACATATATTTTTGAACCTTCTATTTTAGAAATCATAATTTCTTTTCCCGAATCAATAAACTCGCCATTAAGTGAGCGCACTTCAAAAATTTCATCTTCAAAATTTACTCTTCCGTTTGGACGCAAACTAGAAATAGTTTTGCCTTTTTGTTTTGGGTAAAGAAACAATTTTCTTTCGGTATCTTTGTCATCATGTTTGCCTTCTATCATATGTTTTTGACTAAATTTCTCCCAAGATTTCGAACGAACACTATACGTAATTGCGCCAACATTAAAAACTGAAGCAATAGCAAGTGTCCAGATAGAAGTATCTATTCCGTAAAAAAAGTAAGTCAGAACAGTACCAAATAAAGTTAGAAATAAGCTGATGACACCAAATTTTATCGTTCCTGAAAGAACTTCAATAGTAAGTGTAATCATAGCAAAGAAGAATAAAATACCGATTATGAATAGTTCCACTAATATATGTAGAGTTTAGGTTAAGAATAAAACTTTATTTTGAATACGAATAAATACGTGCTTTGGTTAAAGTTTCTGGTTCTTTTTTGATTTCAGATAACACAAAACCCTCTTTATTATTATCTAATGGAGAAGTCAATGTTTTATCGTGTAAATTTTCATAATCTTCTAGTTCGATAGTCTTTCTATTTTTTAGTGTAGAGAAAACTTCAAATTTTTCAATAATCTCTTTTGCCATTGATTGTAAAACTCCTTCGAAAACCTTTGATTTTGAGCCACTTCCATATGCACAAAAACCTATTTTTTGATTATCTAAGACTTCATTTTTATCTATCTTTTTTTCCAAGCAACTCATCAAAGCCATAAAAATAGAAGCTGTGTACATATTTCCAATTTCAGAAGAAGCTAATTGACTATCAGCTATTTTTTCCTTTACAAAATCTCCATATAAATCTGTCTTAGAAACAAGTCTAAAAAGTTGATTTGACTCTAATTCTTCTTTACTCAAATTCAACTTTTCTGAATACTCCTTTTTTATCTCTTTATTTGCTGTCAAAATTCTCTCTTCTGTAAAAAGCTGACTGAACATTCTTTTTCCATGAAAGGCATAAGGCAAATGAAAAATTAAGCTATTCCATTTTTCTGAAAGAATATCATTTTTATCATATAAATCTTCCCTAACAGCCTGTTCTTTGAATGAAAAATAAGCATCATGCAAACGGTTTTGATAGCACGAATTAGAAAACTGACCATCAAAAACAGGGGTTTCACTAAAGTCAGGCTTGAAAAAATCGTGTTCACTTTTTGTAGAAACACCCCAAACATCATTTATAGCTAATAATCTAGGGTTTTGTTTGACAAGCATGGCGACTGCTCCTGCGCCTTGTGTGTATTCGCCACCAGACTCTTTTTCATATTTTGCATAATCTGTGCAAACGACAATACCAATACGGTTTTTTTTATTTCTAGCCCAATCTAGCGTATTATGAAGTGCATCAACACCACCAATACATGCAAAAGTCATATCTATGGCATCACAATTTTCAAAGAGTTCTGTGGTCTTTTTGTCTTGCAATTTTTCGTTTACCATTCCCAAAACGTAAGTCGCAATAGGTTTTGCGCCATCAAGACCAGATTCTGTTCCTATATAAAGTCTTCCAATATCTTTTGGGTTGAGATTATAATCAGTTATCAATTTCAAAACGGCATTGGCTGCCATACTTGCAGCATCTTCGTCAGTATCTGGAAGAGCCATTTTCAAAACGCCCAAACCTTTACTTAATTTATCATAATCAATATTTCTTGAGGGAGCTAACGTTTTTAAATCTAAATAAATAGAAGGAACATAAAAAGACATGGCATCAATGCCAACTTGTACTGTATTTTGATTCATCAAAGAAAGAGGTCAGAGATAAGTAAGGTAAATAATTTGTCTGTGCGTGTTTTATCGGTCTTTTTTTACTGTTTACAAATCTATATAAAATCTAGTAGAAATGATAATGATTCCATTTTGAAAGTGTTTTGTTAGAAATAATAATTGAATTTTTTTAATAGAATACTGTACTTTTTTAGTTGAAAAATGAATTTAACGATTATTTAACACGGTATTTCTAAATTTATTTGGAAAATAAAAAAAGGTATTGTATAATTGCATCACACTTCAACTACACTTAGTCAAATCTAAATTATTATTGATTTACTAAGCTGTATGAGATTTATAAAGAAGTACAGAGAGAACAGGCTCAATGATGTACTGGCAACCTGCCGTTATTTTGTAACTACAAATAAGCAAGGTGCTAATTCCTGCCTAAATCAAATTTTTTCTTTTGTGTTTTGAAAAAAACACGAAAGAATTTAGGACATATAAATTTACAACCATAATGAATACAGACATTCTACACGCTGACCATAATCAGCACTCCGAAACGGAAGTATCTCAATCAACAGTTCATATCTCAAATAAGGGAGTTACTATCATCAACTCTACTTCTTGCCGAGCCTTTTACTTAGCTAACTCTAAAGCTATGTGTTGTTGCTGCCGTTAATCTACTAACCTCATCTATTTTCAGTATTTTATGTATTTGCTTAAAGCAAGAGCTAATTTTTTGTATCTATACAAAACTAATTTGTTCTACTTTAACTTAAAATTATACAAAATAAAATCTGAGGAATAGCTGTACCTACAATTTTTATTAAAATTAATTTGATATTAAAACATATATCAAAAAACTGATTTATATAAATCAATTATAATTCAAAATTTCTCATAACTAATAATTTTATACAAATTATTACCCTAAATTATATAACCTATGTCAAACAAACCATTGCATTTCGAAACGCTTCAATTACACGCAGGACAAGAAGCAGATCCAACAACAGGCTCTCGTGCTGTACCTATTTATCAAACTACCTCTTACAACTTCCAAAACGCAGAACACGGAGCTAATCTATTTGCTCTCAAAGAGTTTGGTAATATTTACACTCGTATCATGAATCCAACAACAGATGTTTTTGAGAAGCGAATTGCTGCTCTTGAAGGAGGTGTAGCTGCCGTTGCTGTTGCCTCTGGAATGGCTGCACAATTTACGGCTCTCAATAATATTTTGGAAGCAGGAGATAATTTCATCTCAACTACATACTTATATGGTGGTACGCACAATCAATTTAAAGTAGCTTTCAAACGAATTGGAATTGAAGCTCGTTTTGCAGATGGCGACAAAGCTTCTTCTTTTGAATCTTTGATTGATGAAAAAACAAAAGCTATTTATTTAGAAACTATCGGCAATCCAGAATTTAATATTCCAGATTTTGAAGCGATTACAAACCTTGCCAAAAAACACGATATTCCAGTCGTTGTAGATAATACATTTGGTGCAGCAGGTTATCTTTTCCGTCCTTTAGAACATGGTGCAAATATCGTAACGGCATCAGCAACGAAATGGATTGGTGGACACGGAACAAGCATCGGAGGAATTATTGTCGATGGAGGAAATTATAATTGGGGTAACGGAAAATACCCTCAATTTTCAGAGCCATCAGAAGGTTATCGAGGTCTTAATTTTTGGGAAACTTTCGGAGAAGGAAACCCATTAGGTTTGCCGAATATTGCCTTTGCTATTCGTGCTAGAGTAGAAGGTTTGAGAGATTTTGGAGCTGCAATTAGTCCTTTTAATTCATTTTTATTACTTCAAGGTTTAGAAACGCTTTCACTTCGTGTTCAACGCCACGTAGATAACGCTCTTGAACTTGCAAAATGGCTAGAAAATCATGAATTAGTAGAAAAAGTAAATTATCCCGGTCTTGAAAGTAGTCCATATCACGAACTAGGAAAAAAATATTTAACTAATGGTTTTGGTGGCGTTTTGTCTTTCCAAGTAAAAGGAGGAAAAGAAAATGCTGAAAAGTTTGTCAATAGTTTAGAGCTTGTTAGTCATCTAGCAAATGTAGGTGATGCCAAAACGCTGATTATCCATCCAGCTTCTACAACCCATCAGCAGCTTTCAGAAGACGAGCAAAAAAGAGCAGGTGTTCATCCAACATTGCTTAGAGTTTCAGTAGGAATTGAGCATATCGAAGACATCAAAGGCGATTTTATCAATGCTTTTGAAAAAGTATTTTCGCCTGTTTTGGCTTAAATTTTTTAAACCTATAAGGTTTTCAGAAACCTTATAAGTTTAGGCAAAAAAACCTTGTTTCGGCTAGGAAACAAGGTTTTGATTATCAATTTTCATTCAATGAGGTTGCAGCCTCATCTTATTAATTATCTAATCATTACAAATTTACAAAAATATGTCTATACTTTCTTTCTCATTTCAAGGAATCAATCAAAGTGCAGCCAAATTTAAAGGAAAAAGTCGTCAGTTTGATTTAACAATCGATGAACCCATTGAACTTGGTGGAACAAACCAATATCCTAATCCTGTCGAATATATTTTGGCTGGTTATGCAGGTTGCCTAAATGTAGTGGCGCATATTGTAGCCAAAGAACTAAATATTGACCTTCAAAAGCTAGAAATCAATGTTTCTGGTCATCTCAATCCTGCTAAATTATTTGGAGAAGATACAGAAGAACGTGCTGGTTATCAGCGTATTCAAGTAAGTCTGAAACCTCAAACTAATGCTAGTGATGTAGAGTTGCTAGGTTGGTTGCAGGAGATAGAAAGACGTTGCCCAGTAGGAGATAATTTGCAAAATGAAACTCCTATTTCTCTACAAATTGAAAAACAAACATTTGTAGCTTCATTGAATTAATAAAAATAACAAATCAACCAGTAGTAGGGACAACGTATGCATTGTCCCTACATTTATACATTCGTAATTGTTCTTTTATGCTAAACTATTTTGATTCTGATACTGAATTTATCCTTGAAAGTGGTCAAACGCTGCCTTCGCTTCGTCTTGCTTATCATACTTTTGGAAAGCTCAATGATAAAAAAGACAATGTCGTTTGGATTTGTCATGCCCTGACTGCAAATAGTAATCCGTTGGAATGGTGGGATATATTGTTAGGAAATGAGGTAGGAGAAAATAAAATAATTAATACAGAAGAGCATTTTATTGTTTGTGTAAATATTTTGGGTTCTTGTTATGGTTCTACAAATGCGCTTTCAGAAAATTCTAAAACTGGACAGCCATTTTATCATGAGTTTCCATTTTTTACTATCCGTGATATTGTTAGTGGAATTGATTTACTTAGAAAAGAATTGCAATCAAAGTTAGATTTTGAAAAAATTTGGCTTTGCATCGGTGGCTCAATGGGAGGACAACAAGCAATGGAGTGGGCAATAAAAGAACCTAGTCTTATAGAAAATTTAGCTCTAATTGCTACAAATGCTCGTCATTCAGCTTGGGGAATTGCCTTTAATTCTTCTCAACGCCAAGCTATCGAAAATGACCCTACTTGGGAAACTAATGATAAAAAAGCTGGACTAAGTGGAATGAAAGTAGCTCGTAGTATTGCGCTTTTATCCTATCGAAATTATGAAGCCTATAATCTTACTCAAACAGATACCGATGAACGAACAGAAAAATTCAGTTCAGAATCTTATCAAAAATACCAAGGCGAAAAATTAGCACAGCGTTTTGATGCTTTTGCGTATTACAATCTTTCTAAGGCGATGGATTCGCACAATGTAGGACGAAATAGAGGAGGAATTGAAAAAGCACTTTTAAAAATTAAGGCAAAAACAGTTGTAGTTAGTATTACAAATGATGTTTTATTTCCCTCTCAAGACCAAAAACTTTTGGCAAAACATATTCCTGATGCAAGCTATTTTGAGATAAAATCTCCTTACGGACACGATGGTTTTTTGCTAGAGGGAGAAAAGTTAAGCAAAATTTTATCGGATAACATTTCATTTAATGAAAATACAGTAGAGACAAAGCACGTTTTGTCTAAATAATTTATAGTAAAATTCAATTATGAAAAAAACATTAAAAATTGGTTTATTTGGTTTTGGTTGTGTTGGCGAAGGACTTTATGATATTCTCCAAAATAACACAGAAAATACAGGGTTTGAAGCAGATATTGTAAAAATCTGTGTCAAAAACAAAGAAAAAAAGCGTTCTATTGATTCATCTTATTTTACTTATGATAAGAATGAAATTTTGGAAAACGAAGAAATAAACACGATAGTAGAGCTGATTTCGGATGCAGAAGAAGCCTATCATATCGTCAAAAAAGCCTTGCAAAGTGGAAAAAATGTAGTTACGGCAAACAAAAAAATGATTGCGCTGCATTTGGAAGAACTCGTACAAATCCAAAAAGAAGCAGGAACATCACTTCTGTATGAAGCTGCTGCATGTGGAAGTATTCCGATTGTAAGAACGTTGGCAGAGTATTATGATAATGAACTTTTATATTCTGTAAGTGGAATTTTTAATGGTTCATCAAATTATATTCTATCAAAAATAGCGAATGAAAATCTAACGTATGATGTTGCTCTAAAACAGGCACAAGACTTAGGTTTTGCAGAAGCAGATCCAACACTTGATGTCGCTGGTTTTGATCCAACTTATAAACTTTGTCTTTTGGCAGCACAAGCGTATGGAATTTTCGTCAATCCTGATGAAGTATTGAGAATTGGAATTAATAATCTCAAAAAAGAAGATATTGATTTTGCTAAGAATTACATTAGACAAGATAATAAAAGTCAAAAAACTACGAATTTCAAAGTAAAATTGGTAGCTACTATTTCACGTATCGGAAATGTAGAAGAGAACAAACTATTGCTTTATGTTTTACCTACTTTCATTAGCCATGAAAATCCATTGTATAATGTAGAAAATGAAAATAATGCTGTTTTGGTAGAAGCTGCTTTTTCAGACAAACAAACTTTCATCGGAAAAGGAGCAGGAGGACACCCCACAGGTTCTGCAGTTTTATCAGATATTTCTGCGTTGCGTTATGATTATCAATACGAGTATAGAAAAACAGAAAGAAATAAAACTAAAAAATCAAGTTTTTCTCCCACAAGAAAAGCTCTAGCAGAAGTTTATTTGCGTTTTGATGAGAGTTTAATGGAAAATAAATTGAGAGAGAATATTAGTTTTGAAGAAATTATAATAAGAGGAAAAAATTATATCATTGTCAAAATCTCTCTATCCGAACTCTTTGAAAACCGTGATTTCATTGAAGAAAATAAAATTTTTGTGGCGATTAGTGGAGAGGTAAAAGCCTTTAATAAAGAAAGTCAAGAAAAAGAAAATGTAACTTCTACTATTTATTAAAAATGATTTATCAAAAAAACAGCCATTTTGTTATTTAAACAAAATGGCTGTTTTTTTGTGCAGAGACTTCAGAATTATTTTATTCCAATGATTAATTTCTCATTTTCATAGACTAAATCGCCTTGACGATTATTCCATTCTCTTATCTGTGCCGTTGAAAGATTGTATTTTTGAGCAATAGAAAAAAGTGTTTCTCCTTTTGCAACATAATGATAATTATAATCTACTTTTGCTGTCGCATCATTATTTTTATCTTCTTTTTTAGTAGAAGTATTTGCATCAACATTAGCCATTTTGAGGACACCTTCATTGACAATCATTTTCTTTCCAACAGGAAGGTCAATTACGCTAGTTTCCAAATTATTCCATTTCCAAATATTAGCCACAGGAACACCATACTTTTCACTTAGGTTATATACATTTTCATTGGGCTGAACAGCGTGAAAACCTGCTCCATAATATTCAATTGGATAAACCGTAGCTTTTTGTTCTTTTACTGTCTCTTCAATAACCGTTTTTATTTTCTTTGGTTGTGAAACAAAAAGTGTATCTCCAATATTGACTGTTCCGTTTGCAGGAATTTTCGGATTCCAAAGCATCATCTCTTTAGTAGTTACACTAAATTTTTGAGCAATTTTTCCAAGCATATCTTTTGGTTGAACCACATAAATATCTGCTTGTGTTTCTGTCTCTACAACTTTTGTTTTTGTTTCATCGTCTTTATTTTTAGAAAAATCATAACCAAGAATAGGCATTCCCAATGGGTCGTAACCTTCCTTACCTACGTTTTTAAAATCTTTTTCTTCGCCACCCATCTGAAGAAACTCCTGTAATGTTATGGTAGAAGCGTTTGTTTTGCTTTCAGATGAACTAGAACTACTTTGATTTACTCCATTACTAACAGCAGGGTCGATTAAAGTAGCTTCCTTAAATTCAGAATCTCCTCCTGTTGCTTGATTAGTTCCACCACCAGAGTTAGTAGAGCCAGAGTTATTATTTTCAAGTTCGCTTCTGCTACCTGCCTCTACTGCCAAACTAGATTTGAGTATAATTTTGTCTCCAACATCAATATTATCTCCTGTAATAAATCCATTCCAACGAATTAAATCTTTCGGACTCAAATTATATTTTCTTGCAATAGACCAAAGTGTTTCATCTTGCTCTACAAAATGATAATCTGCATTTCCAACAGTAGCATTATTAGTAATAGTAGTTGGTGCAACAGGAGTAAAATCTTGTTGAGGAATAGGTAGAAGTACGCCAGAAGAATCTAAGAAACTTACAAATTCTCCATTTGCATTCTTCCTAACAACTACCTTTGTATCTGAATTACTAGCATTCTTTGTATCTTTTTTCTCTGTAACTAAAGATGCTTCATATACTTTGTCTTTTGCAGTGCTATTAGGCTGACTGACAATAAGTTTTTGTCCTGTCGAAACGGTATAATCAGGTAATTTATTCCATTCCTTGAGTTTTGACATCACTACATTATATTTTTTAGAAATATCATACAAACTTTGAGCTTCTGCTACGGTATGGTATTTTATAACAGTAGTAGCCGTATTTTCTGAATTCTTCTTAGCGTCTGTTTTTTCTGTAATAATTACTCCGTCTGTTTTCTTACCTTCAAATTCGGCAAATGAACCTTGCTCTGGATTTGTAGTTTCAGTTGAATTGTTTTTCTCTGTTTGTGTTTTTGTAGTCGTTGTTTTGTCTTTATTATCCATTCCTGCTAACTCTGTTTTTTTGAGTTCTTCCCATTCTGCCATAAGCTCTGGGTCGGCTGCTGTTTGGTCTTCTTCCTCTTCATCAAAACTTGCTACGATTGGAGTCACATCTCTTACTTCAACAGGAATTCTTTTTGGTCTTTTGGTCTGAATCCAAAGCACTCGTCCTACTTTCACTTTATCGTCTTCATCTAAGCGATTATATTTTAATAGGTATTTATAACGCATTGCATATTTTTGAGAAACATCCCAAAGTGTTTCTTTGTCCATCAATACGTGTATAGCTACATCTTTTGCTCTATTTCCTTTTTCTTGAAGATAATAAACTTGACCTGTCTTGATAGCATCAGTAGGTTTCATATCATTCCAATCCAAAAAATCAGTAACTTCTATTCCTGCAGCACGAGCCATTTCACTCAAAAAATTACCTGAAAGAGCAATCATTCCTTTGCGCTCGTTGATGGTTGCAAAAGCATATTTTTTACCTTCTATGAGGCGTTCTTGTTTATCTACTATTTTTGGATAAATATCTTTTTCAATAACTAAAGTAGTATCTAAAGGAGAAAAAGCCCAAGAAGAAACAGGAGCAGATAGAAAGGCAAACAATAATAAAAAAATGAATAATTTACTTTTTCTTAAATCTAAATTAAGATTTTTAGAAGAGTTTTTTAAAAAATAATACTGCATAAGACTTAAATTTATAGTTTTATTTAGTGAATTGGCTAAGAAACAAATAAATGGAAACAATTATGAATTAAAAATTACGACCTGTAAAAATATTGAAACTAATTATAAGTCATTTATTGATTCAAAAATAGTAATTCATTGAATTTTAATTCCATACATAGTAATAATACTATTAAGTTTGATTTTTTATTAATTTGGATGTTTTAATATAAAGATGATTTTTTTAGAAAAATCCACAAAAATAATTTTGTATTTCTATTGAGATTCAATTTGGTTATAAACTCAACAAAATAAAAATAGATTTAATAATTTACATGAAAGATAATCAATTTACACAAAAAAGCACAACAATTACTACACTTACCAACGAAAAACCTAAAAGTATAGTTCTTTTTGGGTCTGAATCTTCTGGAAAATCTACATTAACGAATGAATTATCAAATTACTATAAAGTCTTTTCAAATCCAGAGTTTTCAAGGTTATATTTAGATACGAAGATGAAATATGCAAATTATGAAGATACAAATTCACTTATATTTGAAGATGTAGAACCGATTGCAATAGGTCAGCTTTGTAGTGAAAATCAAATAGAAAATCTTGCCATTGCTCATTATCATTCTTTTTATTTTTTAGACACAAACTTACTGACTACCTATATTTACTCAAAATATATTTATAAAAAAGTTCCTTTTTGGTTAGATAAAGCAATTCAGAATCAAAATTATTCTTATTACCTTTTGCTGAAACCAAATACAAAATGGGAGTTTGATAAGCAGAGAGGAGGAGATGAAGGAAGACAATTTTTTTATAAAAAAATGAAAGAAGAACTAGAAAGTAGAAATATCAGTTATTCTGAAATTACTGAACTAAACGAGAAAAGAGCTAAAGAAGCTATTAAGATAATTGATTTTTTATTGAAATGATGTATCTAATACTGAATTTTATTCGTTTATTTTTAATAAAAATGTTATCTTAATGAAACTCACTTATTTCTATAATTCAATATCATAATATATTGTATTTTTGATTAAAAAGGATAACTAAAAATTTACTATGAAAATCTTATTTTATTTACTTTTTACTTGCTGTTTATTTTTTGTACTAAATAACAATACTTTTGCACAGTGTACAGGCTGTACAACTACTTCTGGTGCTGCAAATGGAAATTTTACTGTTGGTGCAGGTGAAAAACTCTGTCTGACACGCAATGGAAATTTTTCTGGAAACATTACTCTATCTGGAAATGCTCAACTTTGTATATCGACGAATACTACAATTACAAATGGAGCTAATGTTTCTATTAATAGTAATGGTAATAGCATTGAAAACTTTGGTACTTGGAATGATGATCTGAACCTAGGAGGAGGAAACTCTTTTACAAATAATGGAGAGTTTTCAGTAGGTTTTCTCAATTTAGGAAATAGTAGTAATTTTATTAGTTCAACAGATGTCAGTTCTGCTGGTAGTGTCAATAACGGAAATGGCAGTACGATCACTATAAATGGTTCATTTTCTGCACAAAGTTATTCAAGTTCAAATAATTCGACATTAAATGTAACAGATGACTTTACTGTAGCAACAAATATAACGAATAGTGGAGATATAACAGTAGGAGGAAGTACATCAGCTGCCAATGTTAATAATAATGGAAGTGGTTCAATATCCTTTGGTACAGACACAAATATAGCAGGTAATATTCAAAACAATGGAGATATTCAGTTTAATGGAGATGCAAGTGTTGGAGGTGCTGTTACAAATAATGGAGGATCAAGTATAGTACTTAATGATGCTGTTGTATCTGTAGGAGGTACATTTAATAATAACGGAGATATTACAGCATTAGGAAGTTGTGGCAGAATTAATATTGCAGGAGCTTCTACTAATAATGGAGGGGGGGACGTAGGCACAGATGGTAGTAACGTGGATATTTGTGATACTTCATCTAGTAATGGAGGAGATTTTGATACAAATAATGGAAATACAGGGCCTAATGTAACAAATTGTACTTGTGACCCTAATAATCCACTTCCTATTACACTTACCTCATTTACAGCAAAAAAAGAAAGTAATAGTAAAGTTTTTATAAACTGGCAAACGGTTTGGGAAATGAATAATGAATACTTTCAAGTAGAGCGTTCATTTTCTGGAACAGACTTTCAAGTAATTACTCAAATTTCTTCTCAAAAAAATAGTGAAGAAGCCCACAAAGAGCGAAACTATTTATTTGTAGATGATTTTACAGATAGTAATGTAGATTTTATTCTACCAAGTCAAAATATTTATTATCGCTTAAAACAAATAGATAAAAATGGTGATTTTTCTTATTCTCCTGTTGTTACTGTTTATATAGAAAAAGAAAAAAATGAAGAAATAAGACTAGTATGTCTTCAAAACATATGGCAATTGATTGTACAAAATACTGTTCAAGTAAAGGTTTATTCTAGTATTGGTGCTTTAAAGGGAGTTTATATACTTAATCAAAATCAGAATGTAATTCCAGTTTCTAGCCTTCCAAAAGGAATGTACATTCTGCGTATTCAAGATATTAATACACAAAAATTGACTATTTTAAAGACTATTAAATAAATAGAAAAAAAAATAGGTTAAGTCATGACAATTACAAAATTCTGATGAGATAAATACAGGTACTCAAATCAGTATTCGTATTTGCTTCTCAAGAAACAAATAATTAGCTGAATTTCTATACAAGACTTATAATTTTATTCTATCTTTTGTGAAAAAATTGTATCTTAGATTGAAGAAAAATAAATTTATTGTTTTTAGCACAAAAAAAAGAGATATTTTTTAACAAAATAATCTATTTTTAAGTTGTCATAGCATTCTAATTCAAACGTGTAATAGAAATAATCTAATCGAATAGATTTATAATCGTGTAGCATAAGATAAAATTAGGCTTTTTTATTGCTTTATTTTATACAAATTTCTAAACCAAAGCCATTTGCCTTTTAAGCCTAGATTTACTTTAAACTAGGTTTATTTAATCACTAAAAAAATCACTACAAACAATGTCCACCACCAATTCAGCCAACTCAACTACCAATCACAATCAAAACTCAACATCAAATCCTTTCGGTTATATCAAAGATGATAACGTTTATTTAAAAGGATATAATGACAAAGCAGATAGAAAAATCGGAGTAGTCAAAGAAAGTCCAGAAGCTAGTATCGCTTATTTTGAAGACCGTTATCAAAAGCTATTAGAAAAAGTAGAAGAAGTAGCTAATGACATAGAAGAATCTCAAAACAAAGGTTCTTATCTCATGAAGCTCATTCATATCAGAGAATCTTTAGAAACCTATAATGCTATTGGCGATTATACAGCCGTAGAAAAAAGAATTTTGGAGCTAGAACAAGGAATTGAAGATTATATTTCTGAAAATAGAGTAAAAAATACAGAAATAAAAACTGCTTTATTGGCAGAAGCACAAGAACTTAAAGATAGTGATGACTGGGAAGAAGTGTCAGAATACCTCAAAGACCTCAAAATGCGTTGGATACGTACGGGAAGCGTAGGGGAAGAAGATGAAGAGATGTCAGAAGAGTTTGATAGATGTTTAGATGTTTTCTTCGAACGCAGAAAAGCCTTTTTTGATAATGAAAGAATTGTCAATGACGAGCGAATTTTGAAATATAAACGCATCAGTAATAAAGTCAGAAAGCTAAATTATCACAAAGAAAAAACACCTGAAATTCGTCAAGAAGTAATTGACTTGCAGAAAGCGTGGAAAGAAGTGGGTGTAATTCCGAAGTGGAAGTACCTCAAATTATACAGAAATTATAAACGAGAAATTGATATTTTCTTTGGGAATCCTGAACAGAGTAATGACAGTTATAATTCATATCGTCAAGAGCCACCTGTTCCGACTACTCCAGAAGGTATTTTGGAAAGCAAAAGAAAGCTCACAGAAGAAGTAGAGGAAATAGCGAGTAAATTCGAAAATGTACATTTGAATAGCGTCAAAACAAAACAAGTACAATGGAAAAAAATGGGAATCATCAGAAATAATGATGAAGACCGATTACTTAATAACCGTTTTCATGCTGCTTGTAGTGAAATTTTTACACACGTATTTTTAGAAAATGATGCAAAACAAAACTTTGAAGGTTACGAAGAAAAAACAGGTTTCGAACAGTTGAAACTAAAGATTAAGCTTATCAAGGACAGCATTAGAGAAGAAGAACCAAAATTACAGCAAATTGCTAAAGATATTCCTCAAGATAGCTATGGCAGACCGATGTTTGATAGAAATGATCCTTCTCATGCGCCTGTTCGTTCTCAATATATGAATCTTTTAAATGTAATCAGAACAAAGAAAAGGTTATCCAAAAAGTTTCAGAATCAACTCAATAGCAGTTATAACTTTTAATGTAGAATAGCTTTCTTAGACTATAAAAAAATGAATATTCCAATTACCACTAAACTTTCTCAATCTGAAAAAACAGGACAAGGAGGTCTAGTGGTTACTTCTTTAGAAAATCTTGTTCAATGGGCAAGATTATCTTCTCTTTGGCCCATGACTTTTGGTCTAGCTTGTTGCGCCTTCGAAATGATTGGTGCATATGCTCCACATTACGATTTAGACCGTTTTGGAGTTTTTCCTCGTGCTTCTCCTCGCCAGTCTGATGTTATGATTGTGGCAGGAACAGTTACTTTCAAAATGGCTGATAGAATAAAACGACTTTATGAACAGATGGCAGAGCCTCGTTATGTAATTTCGATGGGAAGTTGCTCAAACTGTGGAGGTCCTTATTGGGAACACGGTTATCATGTCGTAAAGGGAGTAGATAGAATTATTCCAGTTGATATTTATGTAGCTGGTTGCCCTCCACGCCCAGAGGCTCTTATTGGAGGAATTTTGAAATTGCAAGAAAAAATTCGTTCAGAAGCTCCTAGCCCAACAGGAATTTTAAATTTGAAGAGCTAAAAACTTTTAAATTATTATTTATTATATTTCTCTCCTAAGCCAACCCGTAATACTCATTCTATTTCGTTTTTCACTTGGTAGAACCTCATGCCAAATAAGTTCACTTCGCATACAGACAAAACGATTGAAAATAGGTAAAATATCGGTTTGTGCTTTATTTTTGTTATCCTCATTATCGTCTTGAGCATAAATTCTCAGCTCTCCTCCATCTTCTTTTTTCCAATCTTGATTAAAATAAAGAATACACGAAATAAAACGTCTTTGTGCTGTTTGGTGGTGGTCTAAATGCTTTTTATAGAAACTTTTGGGAGGATAAATAGCAAAATGACTTTCAAAATTATTCAATGACAAATATAATTCTTGATTAATAGCTTGTTTGAAATTATCAATTTGTGTCCAATAAAGCTGTTGAAATTCTGTAAGTTGATTAGGTTGTAGCCACTTCACATAATCACTTCTTATTTCTGGTCTAAGTTGCCAATCTACTCCACGTCTTCCTATTCCTGCCTTATCAAACTCTCCTTTTTCGAACTCATCATTTAATTCTTTCCTAAGAGAGTTGGCAATCTCTAAAGGTAAAAAATCATCTACTGTAGCCCAGCCTTTTTCTGTCAAACCATCAATAAGAAGATTTATTTTATCTGATTCTATCAAATTTATTGAATTCATAGTTGCATCTCAAATGAGTTTTAATTTTTTTAAACAATTTTCTACTACATTTCTTTTTTATTCTGAATCATAAAGTTACAGATTAAAAGTCAAACAAATACTTTTTATAGTAAGCTCTAACAAAGTAGCTTGATTAAAATTATTTCAACTAAAATTTGAAAAAATAGCAATATTTTAAAATAAAACATATTTTTTGATGAGTTGCTATTGGTATTTGAAAATTTTTGAACGTATATTTGTAGATATATCATTCAAGTAAATGAATCCTTAGTAAGTAATTTATTCAAACGTAAAATAGACCAAAAAAACAGAGTACATGGATATTAATTTAACTGTAATTCTTGCAGGACTTGCCGTTTTCGGAGTTGTTACACTTCTTCTAGTAGGATTGCTTCTTGTTGCAAAGGCGCAATTAGTACAAAGTGGAGACGTGAAAATAGTTATCAATGGTAATGAAAATGAGCCAATTACTGTTCCTGCAGGTTCGACACTTCTCAATACGCTTAGTGAAAATAAGATTTTTCTACCCTCTGCTTGTGGTGGTGGTGGTACATGTGCTATGTGTAAATGTATCATAGACGAAGGTGGTGGCGATGTTTTGCCTACTGAAGTTGGACATTTGAGTCGTTCCGAACAAAAAGAAAATGTACGTCTGACGTGCCAAGTAAAAGTAAAGAATGATTTGCAAATTCGTATTCCAGAAGAAATTTTTGGGATTAAGAAATGGGAATGTACTGTCAAATCAAATTGGAATGTATCTTCTTTCATAAAAGAGTTTGTAGTAGAATTACCTAAAGGAGAAAGTTTACATTTTGAATCGGGTGGATATATTCAAATTGATGTTCCTCCAATTACAGTAGATTTCAAAAATATAGATATTAGACCACTTCCAGACGACCCAGCAGGAGATGATAAGTTTCAGTCTGAATGGGATAAATTTGGACTTTGGGATTTGAAAATGGTAAATGATGAGCTAGAATTTAGAGCTTATTCAATGGCTAATCACCCAGCAGAAGGAAATATAGTCATGCTTAATATTCGTATTGCTACTCCACCTTGGGATAGAGCAAATAACAAATGGATGGATGTAAATCCAGGTAAGTGTTCTTCTTATGTGTTTAATTGTAAGGAAGGAGACAAAGTAAATATTTCAGGTCCTTATGGCGAGTTCTTTATCAAAGATACAGACAAAGAAATGATTTACATTGGTGGTGGTGCTGGTATGGCTCCATTGCGTTCTCATATTTTCCATTTATTCCACACTATGAAATCTGATCGTAAGGTTTCGTTTTGGTATGGTGGACGTTCGAAAAGAGAACTTTTCTATGTAGATGAGTTTAGAGCAATTGAAAAAGAGTTTCCAAACTTTACATTTAATATTGCACTTTCCGAACCACTTCCAGAAGATAATTGGGATGGTTATGTAGGTTTTGTTCATCAAGTCTTGATTGATAATTATCTTGCAGAACACGAAGATCCAGAAGAAATTGAGTTTTATTTCTGTGGACCTCCAATGATGAATGCAGCCGTAATCAAAATGTTAGATGATTATGGCGTTCCACAAGAACACATTATGTTTGATGATTTTGGTGGATAAAGATAATCAGACGAAATTATGAATTATAAATGATGAGTTGTGAATAAATACAATTCATTATTATAAAACAAAAATGCTTGAAGTTTCTTTTTTATAGGAGTTTCAAGCATTTTTATGCTTAATGTAATCAATACAAATAAATGGGCTATCAAACAGAAATATATGGGAGAATAACATGTAATCATAAGGAAGCAATGTATAAT
The DNA here is from genome assembly GCF_037126435.1 of Bernardetia sp. ABR2-2B. Classification (GTDB taxonomy): domain Bacteria; phylum Bacteroidota; class Bacteroidia; order Cytophagales; family Bernardetiaceae; genus Bernardetia. Next base: position 142,882 of record NZ_CP147020.1, read on the forward strand.
AAAAATATTCTAAATCAGTACGGAGGCTACCCTTATTATAAAGAGAATTTTACATTTATCACAAATAGTTATTCCTTTGCTATGATAGTATTTGGAGCAAGTATCAAGGTAAATGAAAGTGAGGTTATAGATAATGAATGGAAAGAAATAGTTTTTACTAATTTTGAAAACATTTTGAAGAAGATGAAATTTGTTTATTCTACCATTCATGTTGAAAATGAATTTGAACCTTCATCTTTGTCGGTAGAATATTATGCAAACTTTCTTAACTCCTCTTTTATTAATAAAACGGAATATAAGATAAAAGAAGAGGGAGTCAAAAAAAGTAAAATACATCTAAAAGAATAAAATAATATACATCAAAATAAAGTCATCTCTCCACAAAGAGGTGTTTGAAGCAGTTCAATAATTATTTTTTTCTGTTCTTTGTTGTTATAGTTTCCAAAAAGATACATCAGTTTTGTAAGTGCAGCTTCACAGGTTAGGTCATTTCCACTAATTACGCCTATTTGTGTGAGTGCATGACTAGTCTCATAATGTCCTTGCAAAACATAGCCACCAGCACATTGCGAAACATTAACTACCACAACACCACGCTTGATAATTTTCTCTAAAATATCAATTACCCATTGCTGTGTAGGAATATTTCCAGAACCGAAAGATTCTAAAACAACACCTTTCAAATCTTCATTTTCTAATAAGGGAAGGTAATATTTAGGATTCATACTTGGGTGTATTTTCCAAAGAATTACATTTTCATCCATTGCACTTTTGAAGTTTAGCTTTTCTTTAGGAACAGGAAGAATATAACTTTTTGAGTAATTAATAAAAATACCTGCTTCTGCAAGATGAGGATAGTTTTGAGATTCAAAAGCTGTAAAATTAAGGCTTTGAACCTTTTTAGAACGGTTTCCTCTCAAAAGCAGATTATCAAAATAAACACAAACTTCTGGAACTAAGGCTACACTTTGTTCCTTAATTATCTCTTCTCCGTTTTCTGCAATCACAACTTGCTGTTTTGTCTCTTGCATAGATGCAATTTCTAAAGCTCCAATCAAATTTTCTCTAGCATCAGTTCGGTGTGCGCTTATCGGAATTTGTGCGCCCGTCAAGATAACTGGCTTTGCCAAATTTTGAAGTAAAAAACTCATCGCAGAAGCTGTATAAGACATCGTGTCTGTTCCGTGCAGAATCACAAAACCATCAAACTCATCATACAATTCTTCAATAAGCCAACTCATACTTAGCCAATGCTCTGTCCCCATATTTGATGAATCCATAGGTTCAAAAGGAACAAGCATGGTAAGCCATACCTTAAAACGTGTCAGTTCGGGAACTTCTTCTAACAAAGCTTCAAAATCAAAAGGAATAAGACTACCCTTTTCGTCGTAATCCATTCCTATCGTTCCTCCTGTATAAATTACCAAAATCGACGTTTTGCAATCTTCATCGGCTGCTGTACGCAGTTTTATGATGTTGTATTGGTCTAAAAGCATATTTTTCAGTTATCAGTATTTACAGTTACCAGTAATTAGTTAATTTTATTAATCTGTCAAGACACTTTCAAAGTGTCAGACAGTTAGTTATATTTCGTTTGTATTTTCTATTTCCTAATCTCCCTGTATTCGTATTTCCCCATTCTCTCACCCCCAATTCCTATTTCCCAAATAATTCCTTAGCATTTTGAGTAGTTTTTTCGGCTACTTCTTTTATAGTAAGGTTTTTTATTTCAGCGATTTTCTTTGCAATAATAGGAATATAACTACTTTCATTTCGTTTTCCTCGGTGTGGAACAGGCGAAAGATAAGGTGCATCAGTTTCTAAAATCAAATGCTTCAAATCTACGCTTGGCAATACTTTATCTAGTCCTCCATTTTTATAAGTAACCACTCCACCAATTCCCATCAAAAAGTTTAGATTTTGGATTCTCTCGGCTTGTTCTAATGTTCCTCCAAAACAATGAAAGACACCTTTTAGGTTTTCATCTTTCAGGTTTTCCAAAATATCTAAGGCTTCATCAGTTGATTCTCTCGTATGAATGGCAATCGGAATATTGAATTTTTTAGCCCAAGAAATCTGAATTTCGAAGGCTTCTTTTTGCTGTTCGAAAAAGGTCTTGTCCCAATATAAATCTAATCCAATTTCTCCAACAGCCGAAAATTTGCGTTTACCCAGCCATTCTTCTACAAGATAAAGCTCTTTTTCAAAATCTTTCTTGACCGAACAAGGATGCAGACCCATCATAGGAATAAACCTTTGTTTATCTTTTTGCTCAATTTCAAACATAGGTTCGATAGAAGCGTGGTCAATATTTGGCAAATAAACTCGTTCTATTCCTGTATCATCAAGTCTGTCGACTAGTTCATTCCAATCTGGTTTAAATTTTTTATCGTATAAATGAGCGTGTGTATCTATAAAATTCATAATTTCAGTTATCAGTTAATTACTGTTCGATTTCAGTTTTTTTACAAAGATAAAACAATAGTTCGAACCTATTTTTAAAAAAAATCTTTACTTTTGCATTTATTTTAAATTTTCTTACTCAATTTATATTCAAATGAAATCAACCTCAGTCATTTTATCTTTCATAGTTTTTCTATTTTGCTTTTCAGTTTCTTATTCTGTTTTTGCTCAAATTAACAATAACCCATATGCGTCAATCAAAATGGGAAAGGAATATCAAATTTCTCGTGGTGGTCAGATTGGTTCTATTGTAGGCTATGACAAAACAGGATTTTATTTGCTCAAATTTGAAACAAAAAGCTTTTTTAGATTAGAAAATTATCTTGAACACTATGATAATAATCTGAACCGAATCAAATCTGAAAAATTAGAATTAGAAGATGATTATACATTGGTTAAGATTAGTCAGTTTAACGGAAAGTTATATTTATTTTCTCAACTTTTAGATAAAAAAGCAAAAGAAAAAACGCTTTTTGTTCAGCAAATAGACAATCAGAGTTTAAAGTTTAAGGGCAAGAAAAAGCAAATTGCTCAAATCTCATTTGAAGGAAAAAATAAGCGAAATAGTGGTTCGTTTGATTTTTCAGTAGCTAGAGATACATCAAAAATTTTGGTTTATTATCAGCTTCCTTACGAAAAGAAGGAAAATGAAAAATTTGGATTTCACGTTTTTGATAAAGATATGAATCTACTTTGGACAAAAAATGTTACGCTTCCTTATGAAGACAAACTTTTTGGTGTAACGGATTACAAAATCGATAAAAAAGGAAATGTTCATCTTTTGAGTATTCTTTATAAAGAAAAAGTAAGAATGAAAAGAGCAGGAAAGCCAAATTATTCATACAAAGTATTGAGTTATACCGAAGAAGGCAAAACGCTAAAAGAATACAACGTAAATGTAAAAGGTAAATTCTTGACAGATATGCAACTTGCTATTGCTGATAATTCTGATTTGATTTGTGCAGGTTTTTATTCTAATGTAGGTACTTTCAGTATTGAAGGAAGTTATTTTCTAACTGTTGATAGTGAAAGCAAACAAATCAAAACAAAGAGCTTTAAAGAGTTTGGACTTGATTTTATTACGCAAGATATGACTGAAAGAAAGAAGAAAAAGACGAAGAAAAAGGCTGCAAAAGGTAAAGATGTTGAACTCTACGAATATGATTTGGATAATATCATAATAAAAGAAGATGGAGGAGCTGTTTTGGTAGGCGAACAATTTTATATTCGTGAATCTACTATCCGAACGACTGGTGCAAATGGGCAAGTAAATACAACAACAAATTATTATTACAATTATCACGATATTATTGTCATTAGTATTTCTCCTGCTGGACAGATAGAATGGGCGCATAAAGTTCCTAAAAGACAAACGACAGTAAATGATGGTGGTTATTATTCTTCTTATACTTTGGCAGTTGTGGGCGATAAGCTTCAATTTGTCTTCAATGACAATGCTAGAAATATTTATGACAAAACCATAAAAGAGGGAAAAGTATATTCTTTTAGCTATAAAAATCTTGCTGTTGCTCTAAACACAGTAGATAGCGATGGAAAGCAAGACAGAACGAGTTTGTTGAATACTCCCAAAAAAGAGGAAATTGTTCGTCCAAAAGTTTCTGCACAGGTTTCCAAAAATGAAATGATTTTGTTTGCCAAACGAAAAAAGAAATATCAGTTTATTAAAATTACTTTTAAAGACTAATCTGTAAGTATGTCAAGACTCTTTAAAAGTAGTAATTGTAAAAAAACGCTTTAGAAATTAAGTTTTTAAGGCGTTTTTTAGTGTCCTTCAACAAAAGGTTTTATCTTTGAGCTGTATTTTTTATTCATCATTCCTAAAAGTTGTTTAAGAATGTAAATTTTTCCATAGCATTGGACTTACAAACTCAATTCTAGGAAAAATAACTCAGCCTTTGTTGGTGTTTTAGCGAAGCGACACCAACAAATAAACATACAAAACCTATTCTTAAATAACTTTCTAATATCGAATCTCTAATTCCTAATCTCTCTAAAATGCTCAACAAAACTTTTCAAATGTCTGCTCAAACTATGTTTGGGTTAGATGAAATATTATTTCAAGAAATAAAAGATTTAGGTGCAAAAAATGTCAAACTAAATAACCGTGCTGTTACTTTTGAAGGCGACTTGAGAATGATGTATAAAGCAAATTTATGCCTTCGGACGGCTCTTCGTGTGCTTGTTCCGATTGCAGAATTTGAGGTAAAAGACGAACACGATTTGTATGAAAAGGTGAAAAATATAGATTGGGAAAAGTATTTATCTGTAAAAGAAACTTTAGCCATTAACTGTACACTTAGCACAAATATTTTTACGCACTCTCGTTATATCGAACAAAAAACAAAAGATGCCATTGTAGATAAATTCAGAGAAAAATATGACAAACGTCCTTCTGTTGATATTTTAGACCCCGATTTGAGAATACAACTGTATATCAAAAATAATGTATGTACAGTTATGCTCAATAGTTCGGGCGATCCACTTTATAAGCGTGGTTATAGAGACAAAACGAATCTTGCGCCGATGAATGAAGTTTTGGCAGCAGGACTTATTATGCTTTCTAAATGGGATAAAAAAAGTGATTTTATAGATCCTATGTGTGGTTCGGCAACGCTTTCTATCGAAGCTGCACTGATGGCTGCTAATATTCCAGCAGGTTCTTTTCGTCCTCTTTTTGGTTTTGAAAAATGGTCAAACTTTGATGCTGATTTGTGGGAAGAAGTCTTTGATGAGGAAATGGAAAAAATAAATACTGATAGTATGCCTTATATTTTGGCAGGAGAGATTTCGAAAAATGTAGCTCGTAAGGCTGCTGCAAACATTGCCGAAGCAAACCTCAAAAAATATATTTATCTGAAAGATATTGCTTTTCAAGATTTGATGCCTCCAGAACGAACAGAAGAAGAAATAGAGGAACAAAAAAAACAAGAAGCCAAAGATGAAGCAGAAAATGTATCTTGGTTTAAGAGAAGAAAAGCCGACCGAGGAGTAATTATCATAAATCCTCCTTATGGCGAACGAATGGATAAAGATGAAGATATAAATAATTTTTATGCTGAAATTGGAGATACTCTAAAACAAAATTGGGCAGGTTATACAGCTTGGATTATTACTTCGAATATGGAGGCTGCAAAACATATTGGGCTTTCATCAAAACCCAAACTAAAAATGTATAATGGTGCTTTAGAATGTCGTTTTATGCGTTTTGAAATTTATGAAGGAAGTAGAAAAGACGAAAAAAGAGATTTTTATAGAAATAAAAAATAATTATTTAATTGTAAGTTTGAACGCAACTTCTCTGCTGCTTTATTAGATGTGAAAATTTGTGCTTTTATTAATGATTAGCAACAAATATATTTTAATTTACGTTAAAAATGTATTCGTGCAGGGCATTTTTATAAAAACTTTGTCAGTAGTTTTTGGTAATCCAAAATAACTCTGACAATAGTTTAACAGACGAGCTTATTTTTCCAACTATTGACAGTCTTCTGAAAGGATTCTCAAAGTTAAAAAAACGCTATAAAATATTTGATTAAATATATTTAAAAACTCAATTATTTTTTATGAACATGCCTTGTATATTCATACCTTAAAGATTTTTAAATAAACATATCTTTCACAATTAATTTCATTTTTATGCTCAAATCTATTTTTTCTACTATAATTCTTCTTTTTATCTCTATGACTTTTGTGTTTTCACAAAGCCAATTAGAAACACTCAAAACAAAGGAAGATGCCAAAAAAATGTCTAAAGAAGTAATTTCTTTATTCAAAGACAGTAAAATAAAAGAAGCTGTTGAAAAAATGTCGCCTTACTGGCCTATTTCTCCTGCTGAAATGGCTACCTTTCAAGAAAAGACAGAAGGTTATATGGATTTGCTAGGTAACACATACGGCGCTGTAATAGGAACTGAAAAAATACAACAAGAAAAAATAAGTGATTTTGCGCTACGTGAAACTTATGTTATGCTCTATCAAAAAAGTGCTATTCGTTTGATATTTACTTATTATAAAAACAAGCAAGGTTGGACAATCAATTCCTTCAAATGGGATGAAAATTATGAAGAATTATTTCAAAAAGAGTAAAAAGTAGTAGAACCAACCATAAATAAAAACGATAGAATAAATTTTGTACATTTGTCTTAGTTTTGAAAATTAAAAAATACTGTTACTCTTTTCATTATAGAATAAAATATGCCCGAATTACGTATTATTTTTATGGGAACGCCTGAATTTGCCGTTTCCTCCTTAGATATTTTGGTAGAAAACGGCTATAATGTAGTCGCTGTCATTACTGCACCTGATAGAAAAGCAGGGAGAGGGCAGAAAATAAATGAATCTGATGTAAAAAAAGCTGCTTTAAAACATAATTTACCTATTCTTCAACCTACAAACTTGAAAGACGAAAGTTTTTTAGAGGAATTGAAAAGTTATAATGCCAACCTTCAAGTTGTAGTTGCTTTCAGAATGCTGCCAGAGGCAGTTTGGCAGATGCCAGAAATAGGAACATTTAACCTTCATGCTTCACTGCTTCCAAATTATCGTGGTGCTGCGCCTATTAATTGGGCAATTATCAATGGCGAAACAAAAACAGGAGTTACTACATTTTTCTTAAAACATAAAATTGATACAGGAGATATTCTTTTTCAAGAAGAAGAAGAAATTTATTCTACTGATAATGTCGGTACGCTTTATGAGAGATTAAAAAATAAAGGTGCAAAGCTTGTTTTGAAAACAGTAAAATCCATTCAAGACAATGATTATGATGTCAAAAAGCAGAATTTAGAAGAAAAAACTCCTCATGCTCCAAAGATTTTTACAGAAGATACCTTCATAAATTTTGAGAATGAAAGTGAAAAAATACTAAACTTTGTACGTGGACTTACGCCTTATCCTGCTGCAAGAATGCGTATCTATGATACTATGTATAAGGTTTTTGATGTAGAAATTGCTGATTATGATGAAGTAAATGAACTTTTGATCGGCGAACCACTTACAGACCAAAAGAGTTATCTTTACGTTAAAACATCAGATGGTTATCTCAAAATAAATGAGCTACAACCTGAAGGAAAACGAAGAATGAAGGTTGAAGACTTTTTAAGAGGGAATAAAATCTAATTTTTTATTACTTTTGTAGCTATACATTTGATACTTAATCAGTAGGAAGAAAGATTATACAACATTTTAATTTTATATAAAAAAAACACTTAATTGTAATCATTATGAAAAAAATTATTTTATTTATTGCCCTTATTGCTTCGGCAGCTTCTTGTGCAAGTGAAAAAAAACAAGCTAGTGCATCAACAGATGAATCTAATTCTTCTGCGATGTCTAATACTAATACTTCCACAGATAATCGTTTTTCAAATACAACTGCGACAGAAACAACAAATGGTGCTGACAAAATCTTTTTAGAGCAAACCAATGCAGATGGAAGCGTAAAAATGTTCGAAGATGCCTTAGCAGAATATAAAGGAAAAGTTATTTATGTTGATTTTTGGGCTTCTTGGTGTCCTCCTTGTCGTGGAGAAATGCCTAGTTCACAAAAATTACACAGTCAGTTTGAAGGAAAAGATGTAGTTTTCTTATATGTTTCTTTTGATAGAGCTGAAGATAAATGGAAAAACGGAATTGAGCAAATGGATATTAAAGGAGTTCATTTTTATCCTGCTGCTGATGCAAATCAAGCTGTTTCTACAAAATATGGAATTTCAGGAATTCCTCGTTATATGCTTGTAGATAAAAAGGGAAAAGTAATTAATCAAGATGCTCCTCGCCCTAGTTCAGGACAAGTAATTGCAGGTTTGATTAATGAACAATTATAAAAAAACAATCAGAGTAATACGAAAACAGTAAGTTTTTAGTAAATTGAACGCTATAAGGAAAAAGTAAATTTCTTTATAGCGTTTTTTTGAATTTTATAAAAATAATTATCAATGAAGAAAAATATTTTTTTAGTTTTTAGTCTTTTCTTTTTGTCATTTTCAAGCCAAATTTTTGCACAAGAATTTCGTTGTAATGTAATCATTAATGATTCTCGTGTGGAAGCTCAAAATCAGCAAATTGTGGGACAGCTTACAAAAGCTCTGACAAAGTTTATGAACACAACACAATGGACAGAAGATCGTTATGAAGAATGGGAGCGCATAGAATGTAATATTTTGATTACATTAGATAAAAATACTGACCTTGCTCAAGGAATTTATTCTGGAGATGCACAAATTCAATATAACCGTCCTGTATTCGGAACAGTTTATACTTCGCCAATTCTGAATTATTTTGATAAAAATTTTGACTTTGTGTATAAACCTAGTGAGCCACTAATTTATATTCCTAATTCTACAAATAATAATCTGACTTTAATGCTGGCGTATTACTCTTATATTATTTTGGCATTAGATTATGATTCTTTCTCTTCTTTGGGAGGCGACCCATATATTGAAAAAGCTCAAAATATTATCAATAATGCACAAAGTACAGGGGTTGCAAACTCGGGTTGGCAGAATAACGATGTTCGTTCAAGATATTGGCTAGGAGAAAACTTGAATAGTCCTCAGTTTATAGATTTGAGAAAAGGTTTATACGATTATCATCGTCTGGGGCTTGATGTAATGCTAGAAAAACCAGCAGAAGCACGTAAAAAAACAATGGAAGTTTTGAAAAAGTGGAAAGAAGTAAGTGCTATTCGATTAAATGCTTTACTTATTCAAACGCTTTTTGATGCAAAAGGAGAAGAACTCTATCAGCTTTTTTCGAATGCAGAAAAGGAAGAAAAACTCAAAGCTGCCGAAATTTTGCTTCAACTTGACCCTGCACACGCAGATTTGTATCGTAAACTTCAAAATTAACACAGAAATTTTTAGTAAAGTAATAATAAAACGCTGCATGACGAGTTTTTTATGTTAAATTGCAGTATAAATCAGTTTACTCACCTCTAAAAGCAAAACAAAATTATGAGCTTAGAATCTTTCACAGAACGTGTAAAAAAAGTAGTCGGAACAGATAGTGGACTAGGAAAGTCTGTTAAATTTGACCTTAAAGGCGAAGGTGTTGTTTTTGTTGATGCAACACAAGTTCCAAATGTAGTTTCTCATGAAGACAAAGATGCAGATTGCACAGTCAAGATTTCAGAAGAAAATGCCAATAAAATGATTGATGGCGACTTGAACTTAATGGCTGCTTATATGACTGGAAAAGTAAAAGTAAATGGCGATATGGAAATGGCTATGAAAGTAGTTCAACTTATTGCTCGTCGTTCGAAAGAAGGAAATGTATAGTTTTTTAATGATTAATTTTTAACGATTAGTTATTAATGAATGCAATTCAAAAAGCCTTTTAATTCTAAAAGAATTAAAAGGCTTTTTTATTATATTTTTTGAATTAGATTGATATAAGAATTTTGAAACTCTCCATATCCTAATATCCAATCCCCATTTCTTATTGTATTTAGTCAAATCGCATTACCATAACGGTATAATCATCACGCAAATCATCGCCTTCTATGAATTGATAAATATCATCGATGACTAACTCTGCTATCTGTGAAACGCTGCAATGAGCATTTTCTTCTAAAAAGTTTTTGATTCTATCATATCCATATTCTTCTTTTGAAACTGGATGACGAGCTTCATTTATTCCATCTGTATATAGAAAAAAAGTATCTCCTTCTTCATAATCAAAAATCGAAACTTGTGTGTGTTTTCCATACGTTCCATTTCTGATTATTCCCAAACCAATTCCTTTTTCTTCTAAAAAATCAGCTTTTTCTTCTCTAGCATTGTAATACAAAGTGGGGCAATGACCAGCACGAGAAGAGTAGATTTTTCGCTTTTCAGTGTCAATAATCAAATAAGTAGCTGTGATAAAAAGACGAGCCTCCAAACAAGAGCTAAGTGCATTGTTAGCATACTCCATAAATAAATCTGGACTTAAATCTAAACGTACCAAACTATGGAAAATACCTTTCATTTGTGCCATATAAAAAGCTGCTGAAGTTCCATTTCCTGCTACATCGGCAATAATAACAGCAAAACGATGAGGTGCAACTTGAAAATAATCATAATAATCTCCACCTACTTCATCAGCAGAACCTGCTTTCACACAAATCTCAAATTGATTATCTACATCAATAACGTTTGGTAAGAGGCTTTCTTGAACTCTGTGTGCAATTTTTAACTCATTTTGGTAACGTTGTGTCTCTACTGCTGTCGTGATTAATCTAAAATTATAAATAGCCAAACTTGCCTGTGTTACAAATGAAGTTAGCGTTGTCATGACAACATTATCAAAAGCGTTATCCACTTCTTTTAATAAAACAAGTGAACCCAAATAACTCTTATTTGCAATCAAAGGCAATGACAAAACGGATTGATACTTTTGTTCTTCATATTCTTTTTCAAAAAGTTGCATAGCCGAATATTTTCGTGGCTTACTTCTATCAAGACCTTTTTCATAGATTACTTTTTTGAGTTGAATAGCTTCTTGATTCGAAATATCCTTTGTAATAAAGTCTCTTTTTGAGTTCCAAATCTCTAACCATGCAGCATCTGCGTGAAGCGTTTGGATAGCACTTTCTAACAAAACTTTATACACTTGTTTTTCATTATCTCCACTCAAGAGAGATTCAGATAGTTTTTGAAAACTAGCCAACTCTCCAATTTTTTTCTCAAAGACAGAAGAAGTAGGAAGATTGAAAAGCAAAAGAAGCGCACTTATAACAGAGTATGTACCCGTAAAAACAAAAGTAGCAATAAAGAAAACAGAATTTTGCAAGTCAATAACTAAATTTGTAATGGTTTTTATACTTTCTTTAGCTTTCTCTTCATAATCTAAAAACTCAAATAAAAAATAAAACTGAACTCCTAAAGTAACTAATAAAAGTAAAATAGAACGAATCTTTTGATTAAAATTCAGATGTGCAATCCAACGGATATTTACTGATAGGACAAAGGTCATCAAGACCAAAAACAGTAAAATAATATATGAATAAGGAGGGAAAAACTTAAAACCAAAAAAATGAAAAAAGAGCGTTATGAAAAGTGTGTACTCAAACGTCTTCATCAAGCCACGCATAAACTTAGTAGCTTGGTAGGTTATCAAATGTTTCCATTTATGATAAGCTGTCAGTAAAAAGGCTACAAAGAGTCCAAAATCTATATGATAAATAAAACTATAAAGAAGAGTATGCTCTAAAAGATAGTTTTTGGCCACAATCATAAAGACATTAAGCATTAAGGAAAGAGAAACTGAAATAATACTTGAACCAAATGCTTTCCACAAAAAGCCATAAAAATCCTCATTGTCATCTTTCTGAACATCAATTCTGCGAATAGTAAAAAATGCACACAGAAGAAAAGTATTAAATAAAAGACCTTTAATCCAAATAGGTAGATTTTGTTGAATCTCTTGATGACCTTGCACCAACAGATATTGCTCTATCATACCATAGGCAGTCAAGAGAACCCACGAGAGCATCGTAAGGAACAGCAATACTGTTTTATAGCCTTTTTGGGGCAGAGCAAAATTCATATAACTAACAAAAAAAGATTTAATTAATGGCTTTTAGGAACTCTAATTTTACTGAAAACGGCACGAATACCACAATCAAAGTACAATTAGAAATTGTTGCAATCTACGAAAAACTATTACCAAAAGATACTTTATTTTCACAAAAAAATACTTTATGTAATTTTTGGCATAGTCAATGATGAAAATAGCAAGTCTTCTGCTAAAAAACTATTTTGAGTGATTATCAAACGTAGGTGGCGCACTTAATTCTAAATCATGATTTTGATTATCAAAACGAGCAACAAATGTTTTTACTCCTTTTAACCCTGTTTCTTTATCTTGGAAAAGTAGTTTTTGGGCTGCCTTATTTTCAAAAGCTTTTGGAATATCGTTTACACTTCCAGCAGGAACATTATTTTTTTCTAAAAGCTGCAAAATTTCATCACTTTTTGTCTTTAAAAAAGCTTTTTCTAAAATAGGTCGTAAAATTTCTCTATTCCGAACTCGGTTTGCATTCGTTCCGAAACGCTCATCTTCTGAAATAGAATCAATACTTAACAGTTCACATAAAATATAGAATTGTTTGTCATTTCCTACCACAAGCATTAAGCTATCTGTTTGCGTTTGAAAAATTGTTCCGTAAGGGAAAATATTAGGATGTTCGCTTCCCATTTTTTGAGGAGAATGTTCTGCATTGAGCCAGTTCGTAGCTTGATTTGCTAATGAAGAAAGTGCAGATTCATAAAGAGAAACAGTTACATAACTTCCATCAAAAGAATCTTTATTTTTTTCTCGCTTCAAAAGAGCAACTAACAGACCTTCCTTTAGCTGATGGGCAGCCAGAATGTCAACTAAAGCAACAGGCATTTTTGTTCCTTCTATCTTTTTCTCACGATTGTTCTTATCCTCTTTTTCTCCATTCATAAAAACAAAACCTGTTTCAGCTTGAATAAGTGCGTCATAGCCTACTTTCTTACTTTCTGTTCCATATCCTGTAATATGCCCATAAATAAGTTTTGGATTGATTTTTTTGAGCGTTTCGTAATCTACACCTAGTTTTTCTGCATCTCCTTTTTTATAACTAGCCAAAACAATATCTGCATCTTTTATTTCTTGATATAATTTTTCTTTATCTTCTTTATCATAAATATTGAGAGCAAGAGAAGTTTTGCCCCAGTTGATAGCCGAAAAATAAGCTGAAACACTATTTGAAGTATTTTCAGAGGGAAGTTTCCAAGAGCGTGTAACATCTCCAAGTGTTAAAGGATTTTCTATCTTTATCACTGTTGCACCACATTCAGCAAAAAATTGTCCGACCGAAGGAGCAGCCAAAACACTTGCTAATTCTACAATTTTTAAATCTTTAAAAATATTCATTGATTCCTATTTTCTATTATGTTCGTTTTAGTAAGCTCAAAAAAAACTCCTTCTAATTTTATTAAAAGGAGTTTGTATCTATATATAAATAACTTTTTTGAGTAAATTAAGCTGCTTTTTTGCCTTTCATGCTTTCTGCACGACCTAAAGCTCTTTTTGCTTTGTTTACCATATCTGATTTTTTGTGTTGCTCAATAATTGTTTCATAAGCCTGTGCAGCCATTGAATAATCATTTTTGAGTTCGTATGCCAAGCCTAATTTCATCAAATACTCTGGCGTAAAAAAGTCGTTAGGAGCGTGATTTGAAGCTTTTTTGTAATAAGTAACTGCATCATCTAATTTTTCAAGCTCCATATAAGCATCTCCAATTAAAGAATATGCTCTTGCTTGAACCAAATAATCATCAGCACCAAATTCTTTTAGGCTTTCAATAGCTTCATTGAATTTTCCTTCCTTTAATAAAGCTGTCCCTTCATAAAAAGCAGCCAAATCACCAGCTTTAGTCATAGAATATTCTTCTGAAATCTTCTCAACACCTACTGTTGTGGTTGCATCACCTTTAAGAGCAGCATTTAACGAATCTTTCTCAAAATAAAATTGAGCTGCAAAAAGTTCTTTTTGAGCTTCTACTTCTTGTTTTTCTACAAAGAATTGATATGCAAAAAGACCAATGACACCAATAGCTATTGCACCCAAAACACCAAAAATACCATTTCGTAACCCTTTATTTTCGCTTACTTCTAAAATACTTTGTTGCAAATGATCAGCTTCTACAGCTTGATAAAACTGTTCTGTTCCAGCTTCAATATCTGGATTTATTTCTTGCTCTTCAGTTTTTTGACTTTTAGCTTGTGCTTTTGCTGTTTTTTTGTCTGTTGTTTTTGCCATTTTGATTTTATGTTTGATTTTTATTTAAACCCTAAGGGTTTTTAAGAACAAAAATTCGTTTGTTATTTCTTTATTATTTAAAAATATTTACTCTCTTTGAATAAAATTTTAGGCTGCAAAGGTAACAAAAATATCTTTTAGGTTACTAATTCCAAATCTGTTTTTTTACAAAAAGATGTAATTCTATTCTTTTATTCAGCTATATTATTTTCATTTTTAGCAGAAGAATCTGATTTTCCCTTTGAGTGAAAATCCTTTGAAGGCGAAGGGGTAGTTACACGAGTACGAGAACCAACGTGCTGAATTACCCAAGATTTGCCCCAATTTTCTAGTTCTTCTTCACTCCATAAAGAGGGATAAAAAGTTTGTCTTTGAAATCTAGGAGGAAGGTATTTTTGCCAATTTGTACCACCAGTAGCTGAAATAGCAGACACATCTTTGTTGAGATAACGAACAGCAGCTTGAAAGTGAGAAAGTCGCCAATCTACATTTACAAGAGCATCAAGGGTACGAAGTTCTTCTATTATTTTATCCTTTAGATTAGATTCTTGAAGACGATTAGAAAAAATAAACCACAAATTACGAGTTCGGCAGCGTTTGGTAAGTTTTAATAAATCTTCTGAATATTTTCGTTCAAACTGACGCAAAGTAAGGGTTTTCATTCCCGATTCTGTTTCTATTGCGCCTCTTTTCCAGTAGGCATAACCAAACATTTCTTCAATTCGTGAATGTTCATCAAACAAATCTCGCTGACTAGCTTCTACCAAAAAACGAAAATCAGTACACAAGATTTCTATTTGACGATATTGAGCCGACTGAAAACCACTAGCAGGAAGCAAAGACATTCTAAACTTCAAAAACTCATTATAATCCATTCCTTCTACCATTATTTCAAAGGAATTTACCAAATGTCTAAAATAGCGATTTACACGCCTTACTTTTTCCAAAAATACTTTACCATTGCTATCTTTAAGCCAACTTACTTGGTCTAGCTCATGCATAATGAGTTTAAAGTAAAGCTCTGTGATTTGGTGGTAAGTGATAAAAATAGTTTCATCTGGAAAGTCTGTTTTTGGGTCTTGAAGGCTCAAAAGTGTATCCAAATGAATGTAATCCCAATAGGTTAGGTAGTTTGCATATAACAAACCATCTAAGTAAGATACTAAATCCTGCCCCATCGAATCATATTTGACAGCCAATAGCTTTATCTTTTCTTCTATTTCTGGTGTAAGTTCGAATTCCATATTTTCAGAAAATATATCTTTTTGTGTTAGGTCAATTTATAAGAAAGTAAAAATAAGAAAAAATGAACTGTTTTTTTAATCTGATTACATCTTTTCGATAGAAAATAGTTTTTAGGTTTAGTTTTATAATTCTTTCAATACATTTCAATCATAGAGTTTGAAGAGATAAAGAGGTGCAAAAAGACATCTTGCATATATTTTGAAGATATTTGATTTACTTTGTATTCCTAAAATCTGACTCTTACATTTATATCTATGAAATTTCCGTCATTTCCCAATTTCCAATCTTTATTGCCCTCTCTTCACTATCAACTACGGCTTTTTCTGACTGCTTTGATGTTTTATACACGCATTCCAGTTCCTGAATGGGTGGGGTATAGCGATGAACAGCTCAATAAATCATCTATTTATTTTCCATTTATTGGTTGGTTAGTAGGTGGAATTGCTGCGCTTGTTTTTTGGGGAAGTGAATTTTTATTTTCTTATAATGTAGCTCTCATATTGAGTATGGTTGCTACTGTTTTGATGACAGGTGCATTTCATGAAGATGGGTTTGCTGATGTTTGTGATGGCTTTGGAGGAGGTTGGGAAAAACTGAAAATACTAGAAATAATGAAAGATTCTAGGATTGGAGCATACGGAATGATTGGAATGGCTTTACTTTTTCTTTTGAAATATACAGCCCTATTGACACTTTTTGAAGTTATGGCTGCTAGTTCTTTAAATTCTTTTTGGATAATTTTTTTGATAGGACATAGTTTAAGTCGTCTTACAGCTCTTACTTTTGTTTATACACACGAATATGCTCGTGAAGATTTGTCTAGTAAGGCAAAACCAATTGCAAAAAAACTTTCTGCTACTGAGATTATAATAAGCTCTATTTTTGGTTTTTTACCTGTTTTTCTTTTTTCTCCTTGGGCAGTTGGTGCGCTTGTCATTGCACCACTTTTTGTACTCAAACTCTACTTGGGTTATTATTTCAAAAAATGGATTGGTGGATATACAGGCGACTGTTTGGGAGCTACTCAACAAGTTTCAGAAGTCATAATTTATCTTTACTTTATTGGTGTTTTGAAGCTTTTAGAAAGCTTGTAATTATTTATTCGAAAACAAAAAGACCCTTACAAAATGTAAGAGCCTTTTTCTATTCAATCAGGAAAACAATGAATCTTTAATATCTTATAACTATTTAATTTCACTTAATCCAGTAAAATTAAATAAGTGTGTTTTTTCATGTTATATACTCTAATAACACTACAAATATAAAAATTGTTTAAATAATTTGCAAAAAGTCTTCACAAAATAAATTATTTTTAATTGATGTAAAGTACAGAAAGTGTTTTACAGGCTGTAATAAAAGGTTTTTTTGTGTATTGAAGATGTTTTTTTGTTTAAAACTATATTGATTTTATTAATCATGTTTTAATTGAGAAAAGAAAGCATAAAAATATATTTTAAAAATTGCTTTATTTTGTAGTTATCAATATTTTTCATTTTGCATTAAACTGTCATTTCTCTATGTCTGAAAATTCGTTTACTTCTCGTCGTCTTCCTGCTGAATGGGAAGAACAATCCTTTGTTCAGCTTACTTTTCCTCATCAAAACTCAGATTGGAAAGATGATTTAGAGCTTGTAATACCTGTTTTTATCGAAATTATTACTCAAATTACTCGTTTTGAAAATGTACTTTTAGTTTGTCAGAATAAAATAGAAACTGAAAAACTACTTCAAGAATCATTAATAAATGAAAATAAAAAGCAGTTTGAAAGAATAACCTTTGTTAAAATAGATTCGAATGATACGTGGGCAAGAGACCATGGCGCAATAACAGTTTTTCAAAATGGCGAACAAATTCATTTAGACTTTACATTTAATGGCTGGGGAAATAAGTTTGAAGCATCTAAGGATAATTTAATTACTCAAAACTTAAAAAAAGAAAATTATTTGAAAGGTAAAGTAAATCAAGTTGATTTTGTGTTAGAGGGAGGCTCAATAGAGTCTGATGGAGAAGGTACAATTCTGACGACTTCTGAGTGTTTGCTTTCGAAAGAACGAAATCCTAATTTTTCAAGAGAAGAAATAGAAACTAAAGTCAAAAAATACTTTGGGGCTGAACGTATTTTATGGCTAGAACACGGTGCATTGGAAGGAGATGATACAGATGCACATATCGATACGTTAGCTCGTCTTTGTCCAAAAAACACAATTTGTTATGTTGCTCCTCCAATAGATAAAAATGATTCTCATTATGAATCTTTGCAAAAAATGGAAGAAGAACTAAAAAGGCTCAAAACTAAAAATAACAAATCCTATAAATTAATATCTTTGCCTTTTGCCCCTGCTGCTTATCATGAAGAAGACAACCGTCGTTTACCAGCGACTTATGCTAACTTTTTGATAATTAATGAAGCAGTTCTAGTTCCTACTTATGAAAATACAGAGTTGGATAATTTGGCACTTTCTCAAATCAAAAAAGCATTTCCAAACCGAGAAATTATTGGAGTAAATTGTTTGCCTATCATTCGTCAGCACGGTTCTTTACATTGTTTGACGATGCAATTTCCAAAATAAAAAAAGGACACTAATGTGTCCTTTACATTTATTTTAATAAGAAATACTCTAGCATTCCTTATAAATTTACATTTTTTTAAGGTTGAGTTTAAACTCTCCTTTTGCTTCTTTTCCATCTGCAGTCGTGCCTTTAAATTCTCCTGCTGCTGTTCCCGCTGCTTCGTCTAAGTCTGTGATGGTAACAGTTCCTTTTTCTACTGAAGCACCCATATTTCCAGAGTTGGTTGTCAAGTTAATAGCTACGTTTGCTGAACGTTTTTCATCACTACCAATTGAAAACTCTCCAGAAGTTCCACCTTTTAGGTCAATACTAATATTATTTTCAGTATTTCCAGCCATAATATAAGTTACACCATTATCTTTATCCATTGAAAGACCATTATCTGCAAAGTTTGTTTTTACAGTTGATTTTTCTTCTCCCAAAGAAACATTAAAGAAACCTCCGTCTTTATTTTCATCTTCAGGTGAATATTCTACTGTTGTTTCTGTACCTGTTTCACTTGATGAATTTGTTGTTGTATTTTCTACTGCTGTTGTAGAATCACTAACTGTTTGATTATCATCCTTTGTAGAAGAGTTACAAGAAAAAAGACCAATAAGTAATATAAAAGCAAGAATATTAAAAAATGAAAAACGCATAAAATTTAGTGATTAGTGGATGAAAATAACAAAAAAAGATTTTTATAAAAATAGCGATACACTTTCCTTTTACTAAAATGATTGATTAGTTGGTAAAATGTATCGCTATAAAGTTACAGAAATTGTATCAAAATTATCAAATTAGAATTGAAATTGAATTTCTGAACTAAAAAATAATTTGTGTATTACATATTTTTGACAATTTCTTGTCCGAAACCAGAGCAAGAAACAAGGGTTGCTCCTTCCATTTGTCTTTCAAAATCATAAGTAACACGCTTAGAGTTGATAGCACCTTCCAAACCTTTTGTGATAAGGTCAGCAGCTTCTTGCCAACCCATATATTCGAACATCATTACACCTGAAAGAATTACAGAAGAAGGATTTACTTTATCCAAACCTGCATATTTTGGAGCTGTTCCGTGAGTTGCCTCAAATATTGAAGTACCTGTTACATAATTGATATTTGCACCAGGTGCAATTCCAATACCACCAACAATTGCAGCCAAAGCATCAGAGACATAATCACCATTAAGGTTAAGTGTAGCAACTACTGAATATTCAGATGGACGAAGCAAAATTTGTTGTAAAAATGCATCTGCAATAGAATCTTTAACCAATATTTTTCCACTATCTAAGGCTGCTTTTTGTTCTGCATTTGCTGCATCAGTTCCTTTTTCTTCTTTCGTACGGTCGTATTGCGCCCATGTATAAGTTTCGTTACCAAACTCTTTTTCAGCTAATTCATAGCCCCAAGTCTTGAATGCGCCTTCCGTAAATTTCATGATATTTCCTTTATGAACAAGTGTTACAGAAGGAAGTTTTTGAGCAATTGCATATTTGATAGCAGAACGAACAAGACGGTCTGTACCTTCTTTGGAAACTGGTTTGATGCCAATAGAAGAAGATTCAGGAAAACGAATATTACTTGTTTTCATTTCCTCTATCAAAAATTTCTTTACTTTATCAGCTTCTGCTGTTCCTGCCATATATTCAATACCTGCATAAATATCTTCTGTATTTTCACGGAAAATAACCATGTTAGTTTTTTCTGGGTGTTTTACTGGCGAAGGAACACCATTGAAATAGCGAACAGGACGCAAACAAGCATACAAATCCAATTCTTGACGAAGAGCAACATTAAGCGAACGAATACCACCACCAACAGGAGTAGTCAAAGGACCTTTAATTCCGACTAAATATTTTCTAAATGCGTCTAATGTTTCAGTAGGTAACCAGCTATTTGTAGCATTGAATGCTTTTTCTCCAGCTAATACTTCTTTCCAGTTTATTTTTCTTTTTCCACCATATGCTTTCTCAACAGCAGCATCAAAAACAGCCTGTGATGCTTTCCAAATATCTGCACCGATTCCGTCTCCTTCAATAAAAGGAAGAGTAGGGTTCTCAGGTACATTTAACTTGCCGTTTTCGATGGTAATGATATTTTCGCTCATAAAAATAGGTTCTATTTTAATAATTGTGTGAAATAATTTTTTATTTGTTTGATTTTATATAATCTTATACATCAAACAGTTTACAGCAAATATACATAAATCACTATTCAATTACGAATTACAAGTTAGAAAATATGTACTGATTATAGGTAATTACGACCAATGATAAGATTTCTTCTACTGAATAGGATTGTAGACTTAAAAGATAAGAGCTGTTCAAAGTATTTTTATTTTTCCAGTAGTTTATTATTGAGTAATTCTTGTGAGAGTGCTTTTTTGTAATGATTCGTCTCTCTACTTTTTAATAAGGATTGAAAGTGTCGTTCTCCGTGTATGTCTGTTCCCAAGAAACTTACTAATTCTTCATTGATGAGATATTCAGCTATTTTTTTTGAAGGGCGAGAGTAATAACCTGAAAGAGAATTTATATTTACTTGAAATAATACTCCCTTGCTATGTAACTCATGTAGTTTTTCATTATAATTTTCAAAAAGATAAACATAACGCTCTGGGTGTGCAAGTACAGGAGTATATCCCAAAGACTGTAATATAAAAATTACGTTTTCTATATGAGGAGAAGCATTCATATAGGAAGTTTCGAAAAGAAGGTATTTTTCTTTCCCAAAACAGAGAAGCTGCTCTGCTTTATTTATTCTTTCCATGAAAGACTCATCTAAATAATATTCTGCTGCTGCTCCTAGTTCTATATCTAGACCTAATTGCTGAATAATATCAGTTAGTTGGTCTAATTTTCCTAGGATAATTTCTGGCGTATTTCTATAAAAATCCCCCATAATATGAGGCGTACAGATAAGTTTTTTGTAGCCTAAATCAATTAACTTTTTGATAAGTTTGATAGAGTCATCAAAAGATTTACAACCGTCATCTATTCCAGGTAAAAGATGAGAGTGCATATCAACTGTAATTGGCAATATGTTGCCATATGATTTAGGTTTTTTTCTAAATAATGAAATCATTTTTTGTTTCTTTATTTTCGTTTTATTTTTCTTTTAGTTTTACCCCACCAGTTTTTGACTTTAGTAGTGAGAGTTGTTTCTTCATCATCATCATCATAGTACCCATACCCATAATCGTACCCATATCCGTATCCATATCCATATCCATACCCGTAACCATATCCACCACCTGTGCTTTTCGTAGCTGCATTGAGTATAATAGATAGTTTTTTGAAGTTTTGTACTTGGTGCAAACGGTTAATTCCTCTTATATATCCACGTTGAGAGTATTCAGTCCTCACTACATAAATAGGTAAGTCAGCCAATCGCATGGCTATAATCCCGTCTGTTACTAATCCAACAGGAGGCATATCAAATACAATTACATCATAACGCTCTTTTAATTGTTTAATTAAATCACCAAATTCATCACTCATTATAAGTTCTGAAGGGTTTGGAGGTTGTGCACCTGCTGTAATAAAATCAAAATTAGGAATCTCACTTTTATTTATAGCTTCATCGACGGAGGTTTTTCCTATCAAGAGTGTACTTATTCCTCTTGTATTCTCTACCCCAAAAGCCAAATGAACTTTTGGTTTTCTAAGGTCTAAATCTAAGAGTACAACTTTCGTTTGAGATAAAGCAATAATTCCACCTAAATTAACAGCAATAAAAGTTTTTCCTTCTCCAGAAGTAGTT
Source organism: Bernardetia sp. ABR2-2B (assembly GCF_037126435.1). GTDB lineage: Bacteria > Bacteroidota > Bacteroidia > Cytophagales > Bernardetiaceae > Bernardetia. Next base: position 164,699 of record NZ_CP147020.1, read on the forward strand.
GAGGTAACAGAAATAACAGAGTCATTTGAGATATTGCCCATAAAATCTAGGTTCGTACGTAGCGAACGAAAGGATTCACTAATAGCAGATTTAGGTTTTTTATGAATAACAAGTTGAGAATAATCCATTGGTTTATCATATTTCGGCACCATTCCCAAAATAGGAACACTAGATAGTTTTTCAAGTTCGGGTAGAGAATCAATTTTATTTTGTCTTATATACGTAACTCCAAGTAATGCAAAAGATAAGACAAGCCAAACGCCCAGCCCATAAAGATAAAAAAGTTGAGGCTCTGGATAGATAGGGGTAGTACTAGGAATGGCTGTAGAAAGTCGTTGATAATTAGTAACTGTACCAGACATAGTAATATTTGTCTCTATAAGTTTTCCTAATAGAATATTATAATTATTTTGATAGGAGTTTTGATAACGTAGCATCTTTTTTAGTGCTAAATCTACTTCATTTGCAGAAGAGGGAATTGAACTCTGTAATTTATAAATATTTATACTTAACTCACTAAGTTGTTCATAAATAATACGTTGGTTGAGTGTTATTAGTTTATCTATTTCTTCTTTGAGAAATCCTATTCGTTTTTCTTTTTGTTGGTAAGCTCCTGTTTCTTTAGTAATTCTATCTAACATAAATTTTTTCTCTTTCTCTTCATCATAAACTTTTTCTAATTTATTTTCCAAAGAAGGATTATTTAGAAGATTAGAGTAAGTAAGTGCAACTAAAAGAGTAGAGTCATTTTCCAAAAGGTCTGATATTTCTCTATATACTTTTAGCTCATTATCCATTTTAATTCTTTTCTCTTGTAAATCTCTAATACTGTTAAAAATATTTTGTATTAGGCTTTGATACTCATTGGGGTTTTGGTTAGTAATTCCATTTTCTTTTTTATAATCATTAATATTTTTTTCAATGGTTTCTAAGCTATCTTGAACTACTCTAACTTGGGCTTCTAAATAGTTTATAGTTTGTTTATAAACTTTGTTTTTATTTTCTAAAGTTTTATCAAAGTAAATATCTACTGCTGTATTTGTAATGATAGCAGCTTTGTAAGGATTATTATCTGTAAAGACGACTTGTATAGTATATGCTTTTGGGTTTAATACATTAGCTCTTAGAGAAGATGCGATATAATTTATCTGATATTCTTCACTATTCAGAGTAAAAAAATAATTATCTGAAGCAGGGTCTAGCTTATTGAAGCTATCAGTCAAAGAAACAACAAGCGAAAAATATTGGTTTTTTATACGAGTATTAAATTTATAAGCCTTCCCAAACTCTTGTCCAGTAGGTGTTTTGTAAACAAGAAAGAATTCTTCTTCATCTATAATTGTAATCTCTAATCGACGGTTATAAAAAGAGTTATCATATACTTCATATTGTGTAACTTCAAAAGGACTATCTTGAAAACGCTCAAAATAATTGAACCACCATCTACCTTGTACAAAATAGCTTACACTCAAGTCTAATTTTTTTGCAACCTCTTCATAAACAGAGCGAGACAAAATAAGCTCTATTTCTCCTACCAAGAAATTAGTTACATTTTCTTCACTAGAAAAAATACCTCTTCTTAAAACTTCAGAAGTTCCTTTTACTTCTAGTTTTAAAGTAGAAGCAGACTTATATACTCTTTTTGTGTAACGTAATACAACCCAAGAAGCTGATATACAAAGAATAAGTAAAAACACAATGTAGATAGCTTTCTTTTTAAAGACTTTAATTAGCTTTGAAACATCAAAGTCAGCCAAAAAATTTTCATCAGAAATTTCAGCTGCTTGTGCAGGATTTATAAATGGATTTTCTTCGAAGTCGCTCATTTAATCTATTGAAATAACTCTTTGTATATATAAAAATTAGAAATGGAATTTGTCTATTTTAATTAACCTCCAAATCTATCTTGTAGCAAAAGTACAGTCAGTATGAGTGTTACCGAACTACCGATGGCAGAAGTTACTTGAGCAAAATCAGCTAAAAACTCTGAACCTACACGACGACGGGGTTCTACATAAACAACATCATTGGGTTGTACGATAAGTTCTGCATTCTTTAATCCTTCCCAGGTGCTTAAATCAATGTTTTTCATAACAGGGTTACCTGTACTTGCATTTCTAATAAGACGAATTTTATTAGCTCTTGTATTATTATCAAAATTTCCTGCTAAAGTAAGGACTTCTAAAAGTGTCATGTTTTCATTAGTAAGTGTAAGCACTTTATTGCCCATTGCTCCCATAATCATTACTCGTTTGTTTATATAACGAGTTATAATATAAGGTTCTTCATAAAATTTACTGAATTTTTCTGCAAGCAAACTATCAGCTTGATATAAAGTAAGACCTGCTAATGTAGTCTGTCCAATCATTGGCAAAACTATTCCTCCTGTTTCTTGTATCAAATATCTACGTAAAAAACCTCCTCCTCGTCCTCCTATATTATTTACTACACCAGAGTTACCAGTAGGAATTCCAGATACATCAGTTTCGAATTGATTTCGATTAGCAACGACAACACCTCCTCCATCTTTTACCTCTTCACTAAAGTCTCCAGAAGGGTCAATCATAATTTCACCATCATTTGTAAAAACTTGAATGGTAATATAATCAAAGGGAGCAAGTCTGTAGTTTTGTTCTGCTTCTGCTTTTACCTTATCAAAGGCTGTATTATCAAAATCCTCTCCCGTACGAAAAAGAATATTATTCTGATAACCTGCACAAGAAAACAAGGACGTTAAAAGAAAAAAAGAAAAAATAACCTTTACAGAAAAAATAATAGTATCTCTCATTAAATAATAGTATAACTATCAATAAACTAAATTGACATAAATAAATAAATTTCAATTAAGACACAAAAATACATTCTTTTATGGACTTTTGAGAATTAGAGAGTAGATATAATAGAGATATTTATAATTTATTTATTTATAGAGATAAAAGCAGACAAGTTTAATGTTTTTTAATTAGACTAAACAAAAAAATAATTCTCATGTTGAAATTTAATTTGGTTTTTGCTAAATTAATTAGCATTTTTGTAGGGTAATCAAAAACAAACTCAAAAAATTTAACAAATACTGATTTTTACTCAAAAAAGTATCATCTTTGCAAAATATTTGATTCATAAGGAAGAGAAATTAATTCCTCCTTCCAAAATTGAATTTAAAGACAAAATATAGAAATTTACATATAATATGGCTCAAAATAAACCTTCTACTGGAAATTCAACTTATAATGAAGACAGCATACGTTCATTAGATTGGCGTGAACACATTCGCCTGCGTCCTGGTATGTATATTGGTAAATTAGGCGACGGTTCGGCGCAAGATGATGGAATTTATGTCCTCGTAAAAGAGGTAGTCGATAACTGTATTGATGAGTTTGTGATGGGACACGGAAAGCGCATCGAAATCAAAATAGAAGACCATAGAGTTTCTGTACGTGATTTTGGACGTGGTATTCCACTTGGAAAAGTCATTGATTGTGTTTCTAAAATAAACACTGGTGCAAAATACGATTCGGAAGCCTTCAAAAAATCAGTGGGTTTGAATGGTGTAGGTACGAAGGCTGTCAATGCCCTTTCTACGCATTTTAGTGTAAAATCCACACGAGAGGGAAAGTCAAAAGTAGCTGAGTTTCATCAAGGAGTTTTGAAAAATGATCTTCCTATTGTAGATGAAGATGCAAAAAATGGAACATTTGTTCTCTTTGAACCTGATAATTCTATTTTCAAAAACTATCGTTTTATTCCTGAATATTTAGAAGAACAAATTTGGAATTATGCCTTTCTGAATGCAGGGCTGACGATAAATTATAATGGCAAAAATTTCTATTCTAATAAAGGTTTGTACGACCTTTTGATGAGAAAAGTAAATGAGGAAAGTTTGCGTTATCCAGTTATTCATCTAAAAGGAGAAGATATCGAGGTTGCCTTTAGTCATACGAATGATTATGGAGAAGATTATTATTCGTTTGTAAATGGTCAATATACTACACAAGGAGGAACGCATTTAGCAGCTTTTAGAGAAGCAATGGTAAAGACTATCCGTGATTTTTATGGAAAAAGTTTTGATGCTGCTGATATTAGACAATCGATTGCTGGTGCGATTGCAATAAAAGTTCAAGAACCTGTTTTCGAATCACAAACAAAGACAAAGTTAGGTTCTCAAAATATTTCTCCAGACCCAAATTCATCTAGTGTTCGTCATTTTATTAATGATTTTCTTAGAAAAGAATTAGACAATTATTTACACAAAAATCCAACAGTTGCAGATGCTATCTTAAAACGAATTTTGCAATCTGAAAGAGAGCGTAAAGAAATTTCAGGTATTAAGAAAATTGCTAACGAAAGAGCCAAAAAAGCAAGTGTTCACAATAAAAAATTACGTGATTGTCGTGTTCATTTTGATGATAACAAAGGCGATGAAGAGGTAAAAAGACAAACAACTATTTTTATTACCGAGGGAGATTCGGCGAGTGGAAGTCTTACCAAAGCTAGAAATGTACAGACACAAGCTGTTTTTTCACTTCGTGGAAAGCCTCTGAACTGTTTTAGTCAGACGAAGAAAGTAGTTTATGAAAATGAAGAATTTAATCTTCTTTTCCACGCTTTAAATATTGAAGATGGATTAGACGGACTTCGTTTTAATAGAATCGTTTTGGCGACAGATGCCGATATTGATGGAATGCACATTCGCCTACTTATGATGACTTTCTTTTTGCATTTTTTTCCTGATTTGGTCAAAAAAGGACACTTGCATATTTTGGAAACGCCATTATTTAGAGTTCGAAATAAGAAAGAAACTATCTATTGTTATTCGGAAGAAGAAAAACAAACAGCCATCGATAAGCTAGGTAAACAAGCCGAAATTACACGATTCAAAGGTTTGGGAGAGATTTCACCTGATGAGTTTGGACAGTTTATAGATGAAAATATGAAACTTCAACCTGTTATTTTGAATAAATCAACTTCTATTTCTGATCTTCTTACTTATTACATGGGCAAAAATACTCGTGAACGTCAAGAATTTATTATCGATAACTTGAAAGTAGAAAAAGACGCAGTTGAAGACGAAGATGGAAATAAAATTGAAGTTACTGTTCAAGGTGATTTAGAAACAGCTTAGGTTTTTATTTTACTTTATAGATTCCAAACCCTAAGGGTCTCTGAAGACCCTTAGGGTTTTTTGATATAAACTTTTTGATTAAACTAAAATTCATTTTATCTTTAATCTTTTAAGAATAGAAATTGTATTTTCATTCTCCATTCTCTCGCTCCTAATCCCTAAACTCCAAGATGTTTACTAATTACGAAGTCAAAAACCGAATTGCTTTTATTACGCTCAATCGTCCAGAAAAAAGAAATGCCTTTAGTGATGAGTTGGTAGAAGAACTAAAAACTAACTTTTCTAAGGCAGAAAATGATAAAAATGTAAAAGTTGTAGTTTTGAAGGCAGAAGGAGATGTTTTTTGTGCAGGTGCAGATTTGGGATATTTGCAGACATTACAGACAAATTCTTATCAAGAAAATCTAGGAGACTCTTCCTCGTTGAAAGATTTATACGAACAGATTTATATGCTTTCAAAACCTACTGTGGCACAAGTACAAGGTCATGCGTTGGCTGGTGGTTGTGGTTTAGTGTCAGTTTGTGATTTTGTTTTTTCTGTTCCAAAGGCAAAATATGGCTATACAGAAGTAAAAATTGGTTTTGTTCCTGCGATTGTGATGTATTTTCTGATTCGTAAAATCGGAGAAGCTCGTGCAAGACATTTACTTATTTCTGGTAATCTTATAAAAGCCGAAAAAGCCGAACAGTACGGAATTGTTACCGAAATTGTAGAAGCTGAAAATTTAGAACAAACTGTTTTAGATTTTTGTCAGAATATCTGTGATACAAATTCTGGTGAAGCAATGAAATTAACAAAACAAGCTATATTGGATGTACAGGAAAAAACGATTCCAGATGCGCTTCGTTATGCTGCCGAACTCAATGCAAAAGCAAGAATGACAGAAGATTGTAAAAAAGGAATTGGTGCATTTTTGAATAAAGAAAAAATTAGTTGGTAAATCATTATGTAGCATACTCTTTAGAGTGTGAAATTGTAATATAAAAGAAACAGGAATTTGATAAAATCTATCAAATTCCTTTTTTATTGAATTTATTTTACTCAAAAAATGGAAAGACATGTTCATTCATAAATTTGTGTAACTCTTTTCTTTTTTTCTTTGAACTTAATTTTTCTATTTGACTTTGATAATCTCGTCTTAGATTTATCTGATAATCAGACTTTCGTTTTTCTAAATAAGGAATCCAAGCAGAATGCAAAGTAAAAAAATAGATAAGTGAAGGATGATGTAAAATACAAATAGCTCCTTTTTGTAGATTAGCAGCATCAAAAATCCAAATTTCACGTTCATAATTTGTATTTGGTTTTTGTCCTTTGCCGTTTACCATCATACAAAAAATATAACCATCAGTAGAAGGTAATATTTCCTTGTCAGAATTTGCTTTTGTGTCTTTGCGAGGTATAAATTGTAAAGAACGAATTTCATAATTTTTAGGGAATTCATAAAAATCTATTATTTCCATCTTGTCAGTATCCAAACAAGTAAGAGTTGCAGGAATTTCTTGTAATGTGTAATTTTCTATGTCTTTTAAAGGAACAATTCTATTTGGATAATTTTTATAAGAATTATAGACAAAACGGGTAAGTCGTCGGTGTTCTATTCCAGAACATTGCCAATAAATATGTTTTATTTTAGAATGAGGAATAGACTCAGAAATAATATCTCTATGGGTATATAAACCAACTCCCCAAGTATGTGCGCCTACTTTTTGAGATTGTTTTGTATCATTTTCTTGTTTGATATTTCCAATATTGTGATAGAGTTCTTCTTTGATAAATTTTTCATTTTCTACATCAATCACAAATTTCCCCATTCTTGCTACATCCATTTCTCCAACAGCTAAAATACCTGCTGTTCCTTCTTCGATAGAAGTATCTTTTGGAAAATTTACAATTTTATCATAATAACGAACCCATTCAGACAAGCATGCCCCTGCATTATTTGCAGTATAAAAGGTTATTTGTCCATTTGGATTTTCATAATTTGTTGTAAAATGTATGGTTTCAAGTGGAATATGAAATTGTTTTACTTTTACAGTATCAATATCTTCTGTCAAATCTTGCCTTCTGACAATATACATTTTGGTATAAGGAAGTTGTTTGCTGGCAATAAGTTCACGCAATATTTTATTGAAATTTGGATTTTGAGGAAATGGATTATTCATCAGAACATCTAATCCTACCTTAAAAGAGGCATCAATCAATAAAATATAATCCTTACTTAAACTAGTTTGGTGCATACATTGAAGAATATTAATAGGTGTGCCGTCTTCTTGTGTAAGTTTCCAAGTGTGTATTGCTTCATCTCCTTCCCATTTCATAAGGTATAAAATGGGTTCTGTTGTTGTTTTTAAGTTTGTTAGATTTTTGAATCTATTTTTAATCCAAGTGGAAGTCTGTTGGACAAAGCTAATTTCTTCATCTTGATTTACTCTATTTTGATTATAATTAGCTTTGCTATGAAGTTTGGTAAAATAGCTATAAATTTCATTTTTTGAAACTTGATTTGCTCTCAAAACTGCATGTTTGAAGTGATTTTTGATAGATATTCTTTTTTGAATCAAGCCTTCACCAATCCGAATTAGGGAAGCTACATTTTTAGAACCTTTTACATAATTGACTGTGAATATTTCTTTTGTAATTGGGTCAAAACTAGGATGTGCGCTAGTTTGATGAATAGGAAAAATCCAATCTATAAAAGGAACATTTTTGGCTTGCCATTGCTCATTTGTTCCAATAGGAGTAATGACTTTTAATGTATTTATATCAATTTCAAAAGGTCGTCCCAAATCTGAAGTGGCAAGCATTCTAATACAATCTTCATTTTTTGTTTTGAAAGGTGTAATGGCTGTGCTTAATAAATTTCTTGCACCTAGTTCGAAGGAAATACGAGAAATGCCCATATTCGAAAAACCATATTTTTTATTTCTTGCTGTACCTTGCTTTGAAGCCAAATCTGCGTAATAAGAAGGTGGTTTGAGTAAGCGAGATTTGACTGTTACTTTTCCTGTTTTATCAAAATCAAAACGAAAAACCATACTATCCCCATTCAAAATAGGACTTCCATATTCTGAATTTGCTTTTCCATCAGATGTAGTTTTTGGATAGGGCAGACCATTAGAGTTTACTGAACCAACAGAAGAATTGACAAATATATGTCCAAAAATATCAGTAGGAATCTTTCCTTCTTTGACTAAAAGTTCGATATCTAATTCTTCTCTGCTTGCAGAAACTAATGGTTGCATAAATGATGTAAGGTATATAGATAGTTGTTTAAAATTTTTATTTTTAAAATAGAAATAAAAATGTAAAATTCGGACTATTTTCGAATAAAAAAAAGGAATTTGATATTTTTTATCAAATTCCTTTTTTATTTTATCTCTTACTCTGAATTTAGATATTTAAAAACACATACACAAAGAGTTATCTTACAAACAAAAGCTCACGATATTTAGGAAGTTGCCACATTTCATCATCGACAAACTGCTCTAATTTATCAGTTTCATAACGAATTTTATCAAAATAAGGCTTGATTTTATTGCAATAAGCCTCTGCTCCTTCTGTTGGCTCTAGTAGGTTTGCTTTTTTGCGTTCGTTTATCATTTCTTTGACAAGTTTAGTTGCCTTATTTATATGTTTGGCAATTCTACGAGCTGTGTCGGTTATCATTTCTAAGTCATCATCTAATCCAATTTTTTGCATCTTGTAGATAGTTTCAGTCAATTCTCCTAGGTATTTCATTGCCGAAGGAATGACATGATTTATTGTCAAATCGCCTATCAAGCGAGATTCAATTTGGACTTGGTGTAAATAATTTTCTAAATGAATTTCTTGACGTGCTTCAATTTCTTGTTCTGTAAGAATGTTATTATCTGTAAATAATTTTCTTCCTTTTTTAGTAATATTTGCAGTAAGAGCTTCTGGAGTAGTACGAAGATTAGAAAGACCACGTTTTTTGGCTTCTTTTTCCCAATCTTCACTATAATTATTACCCTCAAAACGAACAGCCTTGGATTCTTTAATATAACGGCGAAGAACATTAACGATAGCTAATTCTCTTTTTTCACCATCTTTCTCTAACTTCTCTACTTCTGCGTGGAATTTCACAAGTTGGTCAGCAACTGCTGTATTCAGAACCATCATTGGAAGCGAACAGTTGGCAGTAGAACCCACTGCACGGAATTCAAACTTATTTCCTGTAAAAGCAAAAGGCGAAGTACGATTTCTGTCAGTATTATCCAATAAAATTGGAGGAATTTTATCAATTCCTAATTTAATATACATATTATCTCCTTTTCCAACCTGTACTTTTGCATTTTCTTCTAATTCATTCAATACTTTATCAAGCTGAGAACCCACAAAAACAGAAATGATTGCTGGAGGAGCTTCATTTGCACCCAAACGATAATCATTTGAATCAGAAGCAATACTTGCACGAAGTAAATCAGCGTGTTCATGAACAGCTTTAATTGTATTTACAAAGAAGGCTAAGAATTGTAGATTTTCTTTTGGTTTGTTAGAAGGAGCTAACAAATTTTTACCTGTATCTGTGCTTAATGCCCAGTTATTATGCTTTCCACTTCCGTTTACACCTTGAAATGGTTTTTCGTGGAAAAGAACTTTCAGATTATGACGTTCTGCCACTCTGCTCATTACGTCCATCAAAACCATGTTGTGATCGACAGCTACGTTTACCTCTTCAAACTGTGGCGCACACTCAAACTGTGCAGGTGCAACTTCGTTGTGGCGAGTAGTGATAGGAATACCTAATTTTAATGATTCAATTTCGAAGTCTTGCATAAATGCTTTCACTCTTGAAGGAATTGAACCAAAATAATGGTCGTCCAATTGCTGCCCACGAGCAGGTGCATGACTCAAGACAGTACGACCACCCAAAACCAAATCATGACGAGCATAGAATAGCGATTTATCTACTACGAAAAATTCTTGCTCAACACCTAAAGTAATCGTAACTTTATTTACATTCCTATCAAAAAGGCGACAAACATCTGTTGCAGCACGATTTAATAAATCTATTGAACGAATCAAAGGCGTTTTGTGGTCTAGTGCCTCGCCTGTATAAGAAACAAAAAGAGAAGGAATACAAAGCGTTTTGCCTCCTCCACTCTCTACAATAAAAGCTGGAGAGGAAGGGTCCCAAGCTGTATAACCACGAGCTTCGAAGGTTACACGAAGTCCACCACTTGGAAACGAAGAGGCATCGGGTTCTTGCTGAACAAGTGTAGAGCCTTTAAATTCTTCTAAAGGAGTTCCTTCTGCATTTGGGCGAAAAAATGAATCGTGTTTTTCTGCACTTGTGCCACGCAACGGCTGAAACCAGTGTGTATAATGTGTAACACCGTTTTCGATTGCCCACGCTTTCATTCCAGAAGCCACAGCATCAGCAAGACGAGTGTCTATTTTCTGACTTTTTTCGACGGCTGTTTTTAGATTTTTGTACGTTGTAGAAGACAAATAGCGTTGCATTGCTTTGTCATTAAAAACATTTACTCCGAAATAATCAGAAATACGATTAGAAGGTGGAGTTACTTTTACTTCTGGGCGATTTTTGGCATCTTTTAATGCTTCAAAACGAATATGTGACATAAATAAAAATTTTGAGAGAATAAGGTGTTAAATAAAACTTTGAGAGAATTAATTTTTGAGGTCAATTCTGAAAATAAAATTGATTTTTTGAAAAAATGACCTTTAGATATAAGGCAAATATAAATAAATTTTATCAATTCGTAATAAATGACTTTAAATTTTAACCTGTTTCTCTATATATTGTTTTTTTTTTGAGTGAATATTCTTTTTTTTTACATTTATCTTCTATGAATTAAATCTTGAGAGTTTTAGTCTAAAAAATGAGGGTAAATTTGGGAAGGTTTAAACAGTTTTTTATTATCATCTTGGACTAATTCTATATTCAATAATCTATCAATCATAAACCTATTACTTATAATAAGTTGAGATACATACGCAATAATAAAAAGCAGAATTAAAATATTTAACGAATCTGTCAAAACTTTTCCAAAAAGTAGAAGGTAAAGAACAAAAAAAAGAATTATTATGATAAAATTAATTATCCATACTAAAATATTTCTCAATAGAACAAGTAAAAAAGAAATACGTTTTTTTGTTTTGTGGCGCATAAAGTAAAGTCCATTTAACCTTTTACCTAAACTTCTATGTATCAATACAGAATCTCTGAAAATTAGATAAAAAAACACTAATCCATAACAAATAATTTCGCTAGAACCATTTAAACCTAGCTTTTTGTCAAATTGAACAAAAAAGAGTATAGAAAATTGAAAAATCAACATGGTAAAAAATATATCACCGAAAAAGGACGTTAGACGCTCATTCAAAGTTGGTATTCTAAATGAATGTAATGAAGGTTTTGCAATGTTTAGAAGAGTAGATTTAGGGAAACTTTTTAGTATTTCTCTTTGATTACAATGTTTTGAACCCATATATTCCCAACTCTCTTTCAAAAAAGCAGATTTGCAAGAAGCACAAAAAACAATCTCATCGCCTAAAGAAAAACTATCGCCTGTGATTGGGTCTTGACGATTTTCTTCTAAGAAATGAGTTTGATTTTCAGTAAGGGTTAAGGTATTTTTCATTTTTTTGTTGAAGTATTAGAGTATGTATATTCTCTTTCATAATTTGAAACTTAAAGCCATTCTATTTTTGCAGGAATATCTTTTCCTTTAATTGCATTCTTATAATGAGAATCTATCTTCAAAATGACTTGTGTATAACGAGATAAATAGTTTGTAAAATTTAATAACTCTTCATTTTTGTGAAATTGAAGATATTTTTTTTCTAATGGTATTTTTGTGCTTATTCCGTTAGTCTGTTTTATATAAATATAACTTGATGTCGATTTTGAGTGATTACAGTTGATTGTTATGTGTTTTATTTCTCTATATTCTATTTTTACTTCTCCTACTATCCGTTTTATTTTTAAATAAGAACTGTATAAATTGATACTGGTGGTAGGCATAACCAAAATTCCTATGGCGACAGGAATAAGAAAAGCAATAAGACCAATTACAAGCAAAACGAGTGAATCATCAGAACTAAAGTTGAAATAAACAAAACTAAAAGCCAATATTTCGATAATTAAAACACCTAAAAATTTTGTAAAAATATCTTCTTTGGGAACTAGAGATAGAAAAGTAAGTAACCCTATTTTGAGTTCTAATTTATGTTGCTTCGGAACAATTTCTAATGTTTTATTCTGCTCACAATGCGTATTTCCCAAATACTCCCAACTATCCTTCAAAAAAGCAGACTTACATGAAGCACAAATCACAATTTCATCATTTTCTTTTATCACATCTCCTGTGATTGGGTCTTTACGGTCTTGATTTAGGAAATCAAAATGATTACTTAGTGTTAGTGTATGTATATTTTGAGTTTTATTTTTCATGAATCAAATTCACTCTAAAAGTTGTTTAGGAAGAGGTTTTCGTAAACGAGGACTAAAACCGTCGTTTAAGATAACTTTCTTCTCATTGACGGTTTTTTTCTAGTTTTAAACAAGCTCTAATTGAATAGTAATCAAACAGAAAATAGTTGTAAGAAATGATATTTTCCTACAACTATTTTTTAAATAAAGAAGAGTTTCAATTAAACTAAACTTACTTTGGAGTATTAAATGTTAGTTTGAGTAACTTTATAAGTTCTTCCTCCTTTTTTACATTTAACTTACTTTCTTTTGCATTATTTTCAAAGTCGTTACCTAAAAGCTTGAATGCTTTCTTTTTTTGTGAAGGTATTTCAATGAGTTTGGCATTCTCCTTTTTTTGAATATAAAAAGTTTCAATAACATTCCCAAAAGAAGCTGGAATTGCCATTTTATAACTTCCATCAGACTCTCTACCTTTATCATACTTGACGACTTGTTTTTTTATCAAACGCATACCATCACTATTTTCCCACAATAACAATCCGTAACTCAAACCATAATCTGGATAATTTACCACAATATAAGAGTTATCTTTATCTTTTAAATCAAAACGATACCTACTTTGTGGGCTAATTGCTTTTAAGATACTGTCTTGATCTTTAAACTGAAGAGTTTGTTTGTAAGCATCATAACGGACAAGTATTGGCTCATCTATGTCCGAACAAGTAGCTTCTTGAAATTCCATGCTTGTATAAGGGCTACCCTTCACATCACTATATTTAAAGCTACCAACTGTTTCAGTTGGTCTATAGGAAATACTAGTACCATCACGGTTTACAACCGTAACATTTTGTGCCTTAATAAAAGAAGTAGTTCCTATTATAAATAAAATAGTGAATAAAAAACATTTTTTCATAGAGATATTTTTTTGTGTGAAAAACAGATACATTTAAAAGCTCAACAACCTATTTGTTAGTTTTAAATGTACAAAAAAGAATTTATAGTAAGAAGTATAGAAGAATTTTTTACTAAAAAAGATAAAAACCTACTATAAATCTACTGTCTTGCTCAAACCTATTTCTTAAACTTATTGTTTTATAAGCATAAAATTATCAAAAAAACTCAAAAAATGAAGCCAAAACCTATTAAGCCAAAAAAAGGACAAGAATCAGTATGGGATTATCCTCGTCCACCCGCTTTAGAATTTTTTAATAAGACTATTAAAATATATTTCAATGGTAAGCAGGTTGTACAGACTAATAAAGCCTACCGAGTGCTAGAAACAAGTCATCCACCTGTTTATTATATTCCACTTCAAGATGTTGAGCAACAGTTTTTAGTAGATTCAGATAGTTCTACTCATTGCGAATGGAAAGGAAAAGGCTCTTACTTTAGCTTGAAAGTAGGAGAGAAGTTTGTAAAAGATGCTGCTTGGTATTATGATACTCCTAAAGAAAGGTTTGAACCAATCAAAAATTATTTGGCTTTTTATGCTCATAAGGTAGATAAATGTACTATTGATGAAGAAATTGTAATACCTCAACCTGGTAATTTCTATGGAGGATGGGTTACCAAAGATATTGTAGGTCCTTTTAAGGGAATAGAAGGCAGTTGGGGTTGGTAATAAGAATTTTATTCCATTACAAGAAGTGTGTAAGGGATTACGTAAATGATTCTTTTTACATAAAACTATGTTTTATAAGTTTCTAAACTTCTTGAAGTTTGAGTATATGTATATTGCTTGAGTAAGATTAAAAATAAAAGTTAAATGCTAATTCCTTTTATTAAGAAAACTTGTTTATCTTTACGAGATATAATTTAATATTTATAGACAAATCTGAGTATTTTGAAACATAGTTTTTTTATGACTACATTTTTTATCAGAATCTTAGCAACACTTTTTTTGTGTACGATTGCTTTTAGTTCTGTTTTTCCTCAAAAAATTGTTTTAGAAGAAGGCAAAGATATTTCTAGTTTAGGTAGTTCGTTATCTTACTTTATAGATTCAGAAAATAAGGGATATACAATCGAAGAAGTAAGAAATACTGATTTTGATGCTAAATGGCAAAAAAATAAATCAGAACATCTTAATTTAGGCTATTTATCTGTCCCTGTTTGGTTGAGAGTGAGCTTTTCTAATGAAAGCAAAAAAGAAGATTGGCAGTTTGTTTTAGATATGCCTTTCACAGATAGTATTAGTTTTTATCAAGAGAAAAATAGAAATCTAATAAGTCATTCTCAAACAGGTTGGCTTTTTCCATATAATTCTCGTGGAGATATAAAGAATAATGGCTTTACTTTTCCTTTACAAGTTTCTTCCAACGAAGAAATAGTTTGTTATTTGCGTATTCGTTCTAACTATCCTGTTTTGTTACCTATTTCAGTGCTGACAAAAGAAAAAGCACATCAAGAAGGTAAAGACAGCCACATCGGACACGGAATTTACTTCGGAGTTCTTTTAGTCATGATGCTTTATAACCTAGTTATTTTCTTAATGATTAGAGATAATAATTATTTATATTATGTACTTACAATCATTTTTACTTTTCTGACTTTTGCAGGTGTAAGTGGTTATTTATTCAAATATATTTACCCTGATTTTGCAGAAGCAAATCTTTATTTTACTCGTGCTGCAATGGTAGCTACAGTTATTACGGCTTCAGTCTTCACTATAAAATTTTTGCAGCTCAAAGAGAGTTTTGTTTGGTTGTACCGACTTTTTGTAACTATTATTATTATTGCTTTTATTTCTTATCCAATTAATTATTTACTTTGGGGAGGTGCTATAAATGCAATTACTAAATTATTATCTATCTCTTTGTTAGGTACAGGGATTTATTGTTGGGTAAAAGGAAATAAGTTTGCTCGTTTTTTTGTTTTGGCTTGGGGGGCTTATATTATTGGTGGTTTGATGATTACACTTCGAAATAGTGGTACTCTACCAATTAATTTTCTTACTAACCATGGCGCAAATATAGGTTCGGCTTTAGAGGTTGTTTTGATTTCAATTGCATTAGCTGATAGGTACAGAACAATTCGAAAGGAGAAAAATATTGCTACCAAAAAAGCACTTTCATTAGAAAAACAATCAAAAGAAGAGTTAGAAATAAAAGTAAAAGAAAGAACTCAAAAGCTCAATGAAAGTAATGAAGAGTTAGCACAAATTAATAATGCATTATCGACAACAGTAGAAGTTGTAGAAAAGCAAAAAACAGAAATTGAGATAAAAAGCACAGCAATTAAAGACAGTTTGAATTATGCAAAGCGTATTCAAGAAGCTATTTTACCTTCTCAAAACGAGATTTGTAGTTATTTTGAAGACTGTTTCACATTCTATTTACCTAAAGATGTAGTGAGTGGAGACTTTTATTTTTTCCTAAAAAAAGCAAATTACACGTTTGTAGCTGTTGCTGATTGTACAGGACATGGCGTTCCAGGGTCTTTGATGTCTATGATAGGAATTAATTTACTGCGTGAAGTTATTGTAGAAAATGACTACGTTTCTCCTTCTCAAATCCTAATCAAACTACATCAAGAAGTAGTAGATACATTACATCAAAAAGAAACAGGAAACCGTGATGGAATGGATATTTCGCTTTGTATAATCAATAAAACAGATAATAAAATTTATTTTTCGGGAGCTAAAAATTCGCTACTAAGTATAATGAATGGAAAAGTAACTGAATATAAAGGTAGCAGGTTTAGTATTGGTGGTTCTCTCAAAACAGAAGGAATAACTTTTGAAGACAAAGTAGTGGAAATTGATAACCAAGCTTCTTATTACATGTATTCAGATGGTTATCAAGATCAGTTTGGAGGAGAAAGTAATCAAAAATTTATGCGTAAAAATCTAAAAAATCTACTTCAAACAATTCACAAATTTCCATTTGATGAACAAAGAAATATATTAGAAACAACATTAGAAAAATGGAAAAGTGCAGCTAATGCTTCACAAATTGATGATATTTTGGTAATGGGTTTCAAAATTTAAAAAGACATAATAAAAACTAAAACTTAGAATCTGCAATAAGCTGTAAAGCTAAATTTTTTCCCTTCTTTATACAATCACTTACCGAAACTCCACCAAACCAGTTAGCACAAATATAAATATCTGATTTTTTGAGTCTTTTGAGTTGTTTTTCTACTTTCAACATCTGCTCATCATATTGGGGAACAGATTTATCCCACTTCGTAAACTGCTGAACAACAGGATCATTTTTTATTCCATAAATCTTTTTTAGTTCGTCTGTATGACGTTTTAAAATTTCTTGCTTCGGTAGTTCTGCATGTTCTTGCCATTGTCTGCCACCCACAAAGCCAGTAAATAAAACTTCATCTTCTGGGCTACGTCCTTCAAAAACACTACTGCTCCATATTGTTCCTGCCGAAAAAAGTTCTTCGGCTTTTGGGTGTAAAGCTCCAAAACCATTCAAGTCAAAATCTATATCCTCTTTTTTGAAAACACTATGAATCAAACACATAGTTGGATAATGAATATCTTTGACGGTAAGAGCAAGTTTTTCAAAATGAGGTTCTAATAAATCAGCTGTCGTTGAGGGAGGAGTTGTTAAAAAAATCTTATCAAACTCTAGATTTTCAACTTCTTTTTTTCCTCTTTTCTCACTTTCTATTTCCAAAATCCAACGTCTATTTTTTCGTTCTATAAAGTCGCTATTTTTGATTGAGATAACGGTATGATTAAACTGAACATTCAAGTTTTTGGATATATGCTTGGCTAAAGATTGCATTCCATTTTTGAAAGAAACAGATTGTCTTCTGCTTCCAGACTTATTTTTTATAAATCCTTTTAATACTGAACCATAATCTTGAGCATATTCAGTCAATTTTGGAAATGTATATTTAAGTAAAAGTTGATAAGCATCAGCTGCATAAATACCTGTTACGAAAGGACTTACTGCATAATCTACGACTTCTTTACCAAAATGATTTTCCAAAAACTCTCCTACTGTTATTGTTTCATCTAACTCCTCTTTCTTATAGTATAATTCTTTAATAATTTTAGCTTTTGTTTTCATAGAAAAAAAAGAACTAAATAATAACCCTTGTGGAGAAGTAGGTAGTTTTTTTGGCTTTCCATCACGAATAATAAAACGACTTTTACTTATCTTATTGGCATAAATGAGTTCGTCGGCAAAATCTGCATTTTGGATAAACTCAAAAATTTCATCATCCATAAGTAATGAATTTGCGCCTCTTTCAAACAAATAGGATTTGTTTTTTCCCATTTGAAGAGTTTTTAAGTATCCCCCTACTTCACTACTAGATTCAAAAATCTGATAAGGAATATTTTCTTGATGTAAATGCCAAGCTATTGAAAGTCCTGAAATACCTGCGCCAATGATTGCTATCATTTATAAGAGTAGAAAAAAATTAAAAATAATTTAGGATAGAAGAGTTAAAGTAACAGAAAACTAAGAAGTTGTTTAAGAATAGGTTTGTGCATGTATTTGTTGGTGTCACTTCGCTAAAACACCAACAATGGCAGGATTATTTTTCCTTAGAATTGGGTTTGCAAACCCAATTCTAAGGAAAAATCTATATTCTTAAACAACTTCTAACTTACGAAAATAAAGAGTTATTTGATAAGAAACAAAAAAGAGTTTTTTGAATAGATAGAATAAGAAATAAGAAGCAAAATAACCAAGTATAAAAATTAAGTCGAATAGCTCTCTTGTAAGTAAAAATTGTATTTAAGTGATATGTGATTTAACTATTTATAGTAAAGATTGCTTTGGTTTAAAAAATAAAAATATAATTTGGCTTTTTAATTTTTACATAAAATATTATACGTCTAAGAGCATGGTTACTTATGCAATGAAACAATTGATTTAGCCAATCATTTGTCATTTTTGAACAAAAAAAGCTATTTATTTTATGTAGTTATTTACATTAATTATATAAATCTATTTTCACCTTCAAAATGTACCTAAATTTGCAGTCTTATTTATCATAATAAAAACTATCTCCCTTAAAATCAATAAAAACCATGTCTATGTTTCCCTTACCCAATCTAAGTACGATTGATTACAATGAAGAAAATGACTTCTTTATTTTTAAAATGAAAGGAAATATGAATTTTGAAGAGTACAAAAATTATTTTTTTACTATTCTAAAAGAAATCAAAAAATATAATTGTAGATATTGGATTTATGATTTATCTGAATTTGAATCAAACTCGCTGAAAGCTAGAATGTGGCAAATATCTGTTTTTTTGCCAAAATGCTTTAGAGAATTTAATCAAGAACTAGTGGTAGCCATTATTCCTCCTCAAAGCTCTATGCACAAAATTGCTATCAAAACAGCGATTAAAGCAATTGATAAAATGAATTACCCATACGAATTGAATTATTTTACGGACATAGAAAAAGCTAAAAAATGGATTCTGACTAGAAAGTAGTTTGAAACTATATTTGTTTAGCTATTCTTATCATATTTTTTGGGAGCATACAAAAAACCATAAGCCTCTGAATCATTTTTTTTATGAGAGCGATGATGTACGCCGTGCGCTCTGACAATACGCTTCAAATAGGGGTTTTTGATTTTGATTTTTAAAAATGGAATCCTGTTATGTGTCAAAACATCATGAAAGATAGCATACATAACTCCATAAATTGAAATTCCTATTCCTACAGCTAATAAAATATTCCATTCTGGATATTCAATTCCTATAATAATCATTGCCATAGATTGAACCGAAAAAATGACTGCAAAAACGTCATTTACTTCTAAAGTATGGTCGTGATTACTATGATGAGATTTGTGTAAGAACCATAAAAAACCGTGCATAATATACTTGTGCGTAAACCAAGCAATACCTTCCATAAAAAAAGCTGTAAGAATACTAATGATAATAATTTGCCAAAGAGATAACATGGATAAATTTAGAATTTAGAGGTTAGAAGTAAAATACGAACACAGAAGAATAAATTTAGTTTCGTTTTCATTACCAAAAAACCAATAACTTTCATTTTAAAAATAAGGTTTTCATTAATTTCAAATTTTATAATTTTTCATTGCATTCAATTAGCTTCGCTGACTTACAGTTCTAATTTATAAAATCAGACTTCTAAATTGGTTTTACCTTCTATCTCTCCAATTATTTCTACGATTGAGCTTCAAATCTTGTAATAAACTAGATTTCACACGCAAATCAAGAGAATAGCCACGACGAAAACCTACTGGTGTCCAACTTACACGAAGTTCCCAACAATGTAAATCTCTATGGATATTAAAGGTAGCATCTGAAAATTCATTTAATTCTAAATCATAACTAGCATTATAACCAACCTTCCATTTTGGAGTAACATTTACATCTCCATTAAGAGACAAATTCTGACTTGCGCTTCCTTCTATTAATCCTGTCCGAGAATAATTCCAGTTATAGCTTACACTTACTGTCCAAGGAACATCAAAATCTACATACAAATTTCTATTTTGATTGATAAAATTCAAATCGGCTTCTGAAATAGCCTGACTACTTGCCTCTTCTTCATTATCACTCTTAAAACCATCTGCTGATAAGGAAGTATTTAAGGAAATAGCCACTGTACTTAGCGTTCCGATACTTGCACCCTCTTGCCAAGCATACGTATTTATTTTTCTTTGCGTCAAGACTAAATTGGTAAGCGTATCTCTAGTTAGGGCTTCATATCTGTATGGGTCAATAGCTCCTCTGACATTGATACCAATTTTATTTTTGAATAATGAAGTTCTTAGATTGATATTAATATTACCCAAGTTGAAAGAATCTGCTGCTAGGTTGTAGGCAGAGGAAAAATCAAAACTATCTAATAACTTACGTTTTTCATCTTTTCCTTCTTTTGTTTCCACTTTTGCTTCTAACGTATTTCGAAGTGAAAAAGAAATTGTCCCTGATTCTCCAGCTGCAGGAGAGCCATAAAGACCACTCATACGTGGAATACGTTGTGTCCTTCCATCTTCACTTATCTGTACTTCTTGATAAAAACCAAAGCGAGGGTCGCTAAAATCAGGTTGGTAACTAAGTGAAATAGTCGGAATCATTGTATGTCGCAATGCCTTGAATTTTGGACTTTTGAATAGAAAAGTAGAATAAAAAGTAGTTGTGAAATCTACTGAAGCATTATAAGAATAGAACTGTGAAAGTCCTTGATTGACAGTCGTTCTGACAGTATCTTTTTCTACCCATTCATATGAATTACTACTACCATAAATTACTTGACTAAAATTTGCACTAGGATTCATTTTGAAATAACGCAAGAAAGTAACTGAAGTAGAAAGAGGAACTGAGTGTTTTAATCCCCATTTTACGTTATCCAAAATAGTAGGTAAATTATCTACATCAAAGGCAACTGTATCGGAAGCAAGTCTTTGGTCAGAAGGAACTTTAAAACTTCCTGTGATACTATTTGTAAGTAAGTTAGAAAGTTTTGCTTGTCCATCTAATCGGTAAGAAAATCCAAGTTGAGCTAAAGGAGATTGAGAGTTTTTGACCATTTTTCGAAGTGGAAAAATACGATTCATACTAAGATTGGCCTGTGGAGAGACATTCGTAATCTTGGTTTGTAAATTTTGGTCGTGTCTAATACTCCCAGAAAAGACAAAGGGTGTTCCTGTAAAGGTTTTATTATAATTTATCCCAGAATTGACTGAAGCTTGTGTATAATCATTTGGATTAAATGAATTTCGCTCATTAAATTGGGAAGTCATAATGTTCACATTGGCAGAAAAAGAAGAAGAACCTCTTGATTTTGGATTGTGTGACCAAGTCAGGCGAAAGTCATTATTACTACTCTCATCAATTCCTCTTTCTTGCGCCCTAACGGTGTTCATTCTGAAATCAAAATTTCCTGTATAATAATATCGTTTGGAATAACGACTACGAACAGAAGCACCATAAACACCTTTTGAGTAGGCTTCTCCTAAAAAGGTAAGGTCAATATGGTCGCTGATAGCCCAATAATAACCTCCATCTCGTAAGAAAAACCCACGTTCTTGTGTTTCTCCATAGCTAGGAATAATAATTCCTGAACTC
The DNA here is from genome assembly GCF_037126435.1 of Bernardetia sp. ABR2-2B. Classification (GTDB taxonomy): domain Bacteria; phylum Bacteroidota; class Bacteroidia; order Cytophagales; family Bernardetiaceae; genus Bernardetia. The sequence continues at coordinate 186,276 of NZ_CP147020.1, forward strand.
CGAGTTTTTGGAATGGGTAAAAGACCAAAGGGAAAACCAACAGGAGTTGGAATGTCCATTAGTTCTAACTGGAAAGGACCTGTAATAATTTGTTTGTTTTCTATTACTTTTAATTTCTTTGAGCGAATACGAAAGTGAGGGTGTGCAGTATTTGTACAGGTAGTATAAGAACCTTCAATTCCATTAAAGTTTCCTTCTGCATCACGTTTTCCTTTTTCTAAAAGCAAAAAACCTTCTCCTTCTTTTTTTACAATATCAGTTACAATAGCTTTTTCACTTACAAAATTATATCTTATTTTTTTTGCTTTATATTCATCATCTCCTTGTTTGAAAATAGGAGTTTCGGTTAGTCCTCCCAAAGAATCTTTTAATCCGATAGCTGTAAGTTCGTTTGTGTTCCAATCCAGAGTAATATTATCAGATTTTAGATTGATGTTGGTATAGTCAATTTCAGATTTTGTATAAAGAATAATTTTTTGAGTTTTGAAATCGTATTTTATCGAATCAGTTGCTGAATAAGTTACAATATCAGTAAAATCTCCACTTGCAACAGGACGGTTTACTGTATCACTTTCTTCTAAATCAACAGAATCAAGAGCAGCTTGTTGTTTCAATTCATTGAGTTTATTCAAGCTATCTAATGAAATAGTAAGAGGTTTTATATCCTGACCATAAGCCGTTACGCTTGAAAATAAGACAAGAAAACAAGAAAAAATAAATAAAATTATAAAACGCATAAAACTATAAATAAGATAATTATGAATTAAAAGTTAAAAATGTAATTTATTTATAATAAGAAGATTATATTTTGAAATCTTTTCATTTAATTTTTAATTCTAATTCAGAAAGATAATAGAGTATTTTTTTGTAACTATAAGCTTTTTTACTTTTTAGCTCATGTAAAAATACATCAAAAAGACGGTGCAAAGGTAGCAAATGCAACGCTTTTACTCTATTTTAACGGCAATTTAATAGTATTTAATTCTTTAAGGTTTCTTCTTTTTGTTTTTTTATCTAAAAAGGATAGCCAATAGCAATATTAACAGCAGAATTTTGAAATGGACTTCGAAAGAGTTTATTACCAACCCAACGCTCAGAAAGCGATAAAGTAGGGTCATATAATCGAATGCCGACATCAGCACGAATAATCAAGAAAGAAAAATCTAATCGTAAGCCTAAACCTGTATTGAGAGCGATTTCTTTCCAAAAACGATTAAATTCAAATTCTGAATTAGGTCTTGCTTCGTCATTCGAAATCATCCAAATATTTCCTGCATCAAAGAAAACAGCCGTTTCGACATATTTCATCAAATCCCTTCGCCATTCAAAAGAAAGCTCTAATAATAGTTCTCCAGGTTGTTCGAAGCGAGTGTCATAATCTCCATTTGCAAGGCGTGGAGAGTACGAACCAGGCCCTAATCTTCGTGGTCGCCACGCTCTAAGGCTATTTCCTCCTCCTACGAAAAAGTAACGTTCATAAGGTAGTATGCTTTCTCTACCAAATGGTTTTGCTATTCCTAACCTAGCACGATATGCTAAGATACTTTTTTTTCCAACAGGTTTGTAATATCTGAAATCTGTATCTGTTCTAAAAAAACGATAAAAAGTAAGTGTATCACTTAATATTTGTACAGAATCTACAATATTTCTATTATTCAAACTCAAAAAAGTTCCTCCATATTCGGCAAACTGCCTAAAATAATGAGCTTTTTTTCTCTCAAACAAATTATTGTTGTAGATATAACTTCCACCAATAGTAGTAGTAAGAGAACGGCTAAAATTGAATATTAAATTATTACCATTAGCAGCCAAGTCTTCTAAATTTTCTAAAAACACATCATTTATTCGTGTTGTATTGGTAAGCAAAACATCAATTGCATCAATCTGATAGGTTTTGTAAGGGACTTTATTCCAATTATAGCGCATCGCAAATTCAGCGTTCGTACGTGTGTATTCAGGTCTATCTGTGTTTGCAAAACCTATTTGAAACTGCGTTCTAGCATTGTATTTTCCAAAACGCTGTTGTATTCTCTTAGAAAAAGGAAAGACAAATTGAGGAAGTGTAAGATTTGTACTAAAGTTAAATTGTTGTGTCCTGAGTGTTTGATTTACATTTACATCTAATCCTTGAATGGCAGCTTGATATTCGATGGCTCCTCTTCCATTAAACTCTAAGAGTTCGCCTCCTCCAAATGTATTTCTATTTAATAAGGAAACACTAAAAAACGGTCCAGGGATAATCTGACTCACATTTATTCCTACTCCTCCCTCTAAAGAAAGGTTATATTTTGTATGAGAATTAGCAAAAATGGTAGTGATGAATTTACCTCCTGTCGTATCATGTCTCATATTGACAAAACGAAACATATTTAATTGGGTAAGTGAACGTTGAGTTTGAGCTTCGTGTTTTTGGTTATAATATTCATTCGGACGAAGCTGTATTTTATTATTTAATACTCTCTTTGAGTAGTTTTGCTTGTACTCTACATACTTTATGCTATCATATTCCGAACGCTGTGGTGTACTCTGAACTTTGCCAAAAACATTTCCATCAATAATCATTTTTACAGAATCGACTACAAAACGCTTGTGTTTTCTGTTTTTTTCTTTGAGAGTAGCTAATGGATTTTCGATAGCAATCGTAATATCAGACTGAAAAGGAGCATTATTGATGAGTGAATCAACATCAAAAAATATGAACTGTTTTGTAAAGTCAAAGTAACCGTTGTTCCTCAAATGTGTGGTAATTCGTTCCCGTTCTGCTGCGAGTTTAGATTCATTATATTTATCTTTTTGATTGAAAAGGCGATTACTACTATCTGAAAAAATAAGTTCTTGAATGGTAGAATCTTGAATTTGATAGTTTATATCTCGGATTTTTTGTACTCTTCCTTCATGTATTTGATAGGTAACGACTACTTTTTGAGAATCATTTCTATGATAAGAAAGTTTTGGCGTTACAGTATTTTCAAAATATCCCTTCTGACGCAATGCCAATTTCATTTGGTCGGCTGTTTGTTGCATTAAGGTTGTGTCAAAAATAGCAGGTTCTTCTCCTAACGAACGCATAAACCAGTTTCCATTTTCTATTTTATCATTTGCTTTTAGGAGTTTTTTTTCATATTTATTTCTAATTCTATTTCTTTTATTGATTTCCTTTTGGGTAGATACATTCTCATATTCAGCTAATTTCTTATCATACTTTGATTCTAATTCTATTTTATCTCTAATGAAATCTAATGAATCTTGAGTTGTATAATTACTTTTACCTAAATAATAAAAATATAAATAAGGAGTAATTGGTAGATATAGAATGCGTCTATTGGGTTGCTGACGATAATAAACAGCTAATTCATCTGAATCTATTTTTTCTGTTCCTTCTATTTTCTGATTGTATAATAGTTTTTCATTAGGCGCAAGGTTTTTGGTGGGGACACAAGAAAATAAACCTATAAAAAATAAGAAAGCAAAGAAAAGGAATAAATAATTTTTCACTTTTAATAAATATAATAAACTGATTACTGATAATTGGTAACGGGTAATTTTTTTGCTGTTGTATAAAACTCTTTACCATAATTAGGTTCAAAATAAGCTAAGTCTTCAAAATCTTGATTATTAAATTTGTCAATAGCTAGTTTTCCTATTTCGGCAGCAGAAGGCAATTTGTTTGAAATAAAAATAGCATTTGGGTTTTTTATAACAGTCTTACATTTCTGTAATTTCTCTTCATTATCTCCAAAAAATAATATTTTGTTTTTAGAAAGTTCTTTTTCAAAACTATTCTCATCAATTATTAAAGCTGTATCATTTAAGATATAATTCATCTCAACATCAAAAATAGCCGTAAAAACTTCCATACGACGAGCATCCATTAAAGGACAAAGTAGATAATTTGTTTTATTTTTTCCTTTTTCTTTATGAGTTTGATTGCTCAAACCTTTTGCCAAATCAACCATAGAAAGAGACCAAGCTTGTAAGGAAGGGATTCCGATAAGTGGAATATTCAAGCCAGTACAGAGCCCTTTTGCCGTCGAAACGCCAATTCTCAGACCTGTATAAGAACCTGCTCCCGAGCCTACTGCAATTGCTTTCAAGTCGGAAAACTTAGTTTGGGTAGTATTTAGAACAGCTTCTACTAAAAGAGTGAGACGTTCGGCATGTTTTCTTTGTTCATTTAATTGGTGCAAAGCGAGTAAGTTTCCTTCTAAGTCGTGCAGAGCAACTGAACAAATATGAATAGAAGTTTCGATGCTTAAAATCATAGATTCAAAAAATAGTTTTTGTAATAAAAAATTAATAAACAAAGGTATAAAAAAGAGCTAAGAAAACGTATTGATAAAATAGATGTCTAAGGTTACTCAAAATAATTTTCATTATAATTTTCATTCTGTTATATAACTTCTAAATTTGTAGTCAGAATTAGGCTACTTTTTATCTCTATAAAACAAAATTAGGAAAGAAACGTTTTGTAGAAAGATTTGAAACAAGGATTAAAAATCTGTTAGAATCTATTTTTTTAATTATATCATAAAATTTTTATTTTTTTTTGTGAAAAATATATCCAAAGAATTTAAAGTTGGTTTGCTCGTAGTAGTGGCTGGCGCATTGTTGTATTTAGGTTTTAATTTTTTAAAAGGGCGTGATTTTTTTAGTAGCGACAATACTTTCTATACTTTTTATGAGGATATAGACGGTCTGACGATTTCTAATCAAGTCATTATCAATGGTTATGCTGTTGGGCGTGTAGATAAAATAGAATTATTGCCTGAAGAGGGAAATAAGCTCATGGTTACTCTGAAAGTCAAAAAAGATATTGGAGTTACAGAAGGTTCTACACCTATGCTTGCTGACGGTGGGCTTTTAGGAGGAAAACAAATTAATCTTATTTTGGGAAAAGGAAAGTTGCTTGAATCAGGAGATACTTTAGTGAGTGGTTTAGAGTTAGGTCTAACAGACATGATAGCTGAAAAAGCAGCTCCTTTAGCTAAAAATATAGATTCAACAGCTTTGGTACTCAAAAATATGCTTGTTCAGTATGAGGCAATGAGTGGAAGTATTGGGGAGATATTAGAAAATACCAAAATGACGACGGCTAGTATTAATGGAATTTTGTCTGATAACCGTGAGCAACTCAAAAATATTACAGCAAATTTGGCTGCTCTTACTTCTTCTTTAAAAGACACAGAAGCACAATTCAAACCTATTATTGCAAAACTCAATACGTTTGCAGAATCTCTCAATGAGCTAGAAATTGGAGAAATCAGTAAGAAAAGTAATGAGCTTTTAGCAGAATTGAACAAAACGACACAAGCTATAAATAATGCTGATGGTTCTTTAGGAAAATTAATTCATAGCGATTCGCTTTATCAACAACTTAACTATACCGTTTCAGATTTGGATAGGTTACTGATTGACTTGAGGGAACATCCACAGCGTTATGTTCACTTGTCTGTTTTTGGAAGAAAACAAAATAAAGATGACAAAAAAGACGAAGACAAAAAAGGTAAATAAAATATCTATAACATTAAATTAAAACTCTAAGCATCTTGAAGGTACTTAGAGTTTAGAAATATACATGCTAAACGAAAGTGAACTTTCCATTTTACTACAAAATCAATCTGTTAGAGAACCTTTGGATTCTCTGCGTAGTAATTTTTTTTCTGTTTATACAGAAATTCGTCCTTTAGATGAAAAAGATTTTTTTGCACTCACTCTTTTAGCCCCCTCAATTGCTATTGCCCTTGCAAACGGCAGTATTAGTCTTTTTGAAGAACTTAGTCTTACCAAAAAAGCTCGTATGCTTTCTCGTCAAGAAGATGCTTTTCGCACTAACGACCCACTTTTAGCAGCTTTAAAGCAACTTACAAAAGATTTTGAGAGATGGGAAAATGGTTTTTATGATGCTATCAAAACAGCCATGTATTCTTCTCTACGAAAAAATGAACTGCTTTGGCTGCATTTACATGAAGAAAAATCAGTAAGTCAGAATTGGAAAAATGATGCCCTTAATGCACCTTATGTATTAGTGAAATTTTTAGTTTTACTTTTTTTGGAGGAAGAAAAAATTACGACAACACCTCTACTTTCCCAAGTTGAATATAAGAAACTACTAGAAATTGGAGGAAAGTTAGAACTAACTAAGTTTCCCATATTCAAAAGTTTTTGTGGTGTCTTTGATGTGAGATAGATTATAGACATATCTAATTCAAAATGTCTCGTCCTGAAATAGCGTTACAGGTTTTTAGATAAATTTTATATGAATCAGACGGTTTCTAAACTGTCTGATTTTTCTTTTTTATAGCTTCTTATTTGAATGTTTTCTTCTTGATGAGTTTGTTCTGGTGTCTGCAAATGTAAAGAAAAATATGGTCTTTCTTGATTATATATTTGGACACTTTGTTTTACCATCTTTTTCATCCATTCTAAATAAGAGTGTTGAGATTCTAATAAAAAATCTTGTTTTAAAATACCATTTATACGTTTTGTAATAGCTATTTACTTACATTTCTTTACTATTCATTTTTTTAGAAAACCTTACTTCAAAATATAACTATTTGTATTTCAATAGAATACTTTTTTAACACTTAAAAAAAATGCTATACAGGAAAAAATAAGGTTTTTGATGAATGATAAGTAGATAAATTGAGGTTTTCGATAAAAAAAGTAATACTTATATCAAAATAGACGATAAAGACACGAAAAAGCACAAACTAATGTGTTTTTTTTGCTTAAAGAAACATCTTTTGTTACCTTATAAACGAAGAGTGTTCTATTATTGGACTTTTTTAGGTTTGTAAACTCTTAGTTTCTCCAAGACACTAAGGGTTTGAATGAAGAATGTTTTTTCAAAAACTATTTTCCAAAACTCATACATCTTGAGTGTATTACTTCTTATCCTTATTTTTTACTCCTTGAAAGTGAAAATAAGGATTTTTTATGCTCTTAATTTTCTATAAAACTTCTCGCTGTTAGACTTATCTATTTAACGTAATTGGTATTATATTTCTGCTTTTATGTCCCTGTCAGACACTTCAGAGTGTCAGACAGCTATGTTGGACTAAATTGTCTGACACCTTGAAGGTGTACTGACAAGATAGTTCGCAAATCAGCAAATAAAGAAGTATAGACTGGTATTTACATAAATTCTAATACCGAGTTCACGTTATTTATCTAATTTCATAGTTAATTCTAAAGTTCGTATTTGACTATATATCTTCAAGAATACAAATCACTTCTTCAAAATCGTTTCCCAAAAAGCATTTTATTTCTTTTCGTTGAGGATTAAGAACCAAGCCAAAATGCCACTCCTTATCAAAAAAAGTAAGGTGATTTTCTTTGTCAATGTGAGAAAAATAAACTTCTAAATGTTTTGGGTGGGTGTGATACCAACCGATAAGTTGTTTTTTAGATTCTGCTTCTTCTATTTTTTCTTGTTCCTCTAAAAGAGAATGCCAAGTAGTGTGATTAAAATGAAGGTGTCTCATCGAACCTTCAGCTGTTTTGGCAGCAAGGGCATAATTAACAATTCCTATAAACTTAGGTTTTGTGCTTTCATCTTCATTATTTTTATATTCTATTACTTCTCCAAACAGTAATCCTCCTTGTTCTACTTGATTATCTTGAGTGTCTTTTCCAAATCCAATATGGCTTTTTATAACATTAAAGGCTTCTTTATGGATAAAAATAGAATCTAAAATAGGTTTTTCTTTAAAAAATTTTTTTAAATTCTCTTCAAAAAAAGATTCCCAAAAAGGCGTAGTTTTAGCTTTTTTGGGAAAATAAGGAGGCGTTTTTTTTATGATTTTGAACATTTAAATGTAGTATTTTCTAATTTTAAATCAATACTTTCCTTTTGCTTCAATGGCTTGTTTGACATGTGCCAAATGATGATTTGAATGCCAAGCATAATTTGCTATAAGGTCAAAAAGAGTAAAATAAACTTGATGTTCTGGATGGAAAAATTGCCTTTCCAAATCTGATTCAGATAAAGATTCAATGATTATATGTAGCTTTTTATGAATCCCTTCCAAAATAGAAATAGAAACCTCAATAGGCAAAGTCATGTCTTGTAGTTCTGCCCATTTATTTTCTACATACGGTTTTATAGTTGGTTCTTCTTCTGTAAGAGTAAGTTTGAAACGGATAAGTGCATTGATATGACTATCCGAACAATGATGAATAACTTGCTTTATTGTCCAACCTTGAGGGCGATATTTCCAGTCTAACTCTTCCTGTGTTAAGTTTAGAAGTACAGCTTTTAGGCGCATAGGAAAATAAGAAATATCGTTTTTCCACTCCAAAACCAAATCTTTAGCTTCTGGAAACTCAAATACTGGCTTTTCAAACTTTCCAATTGGATATTTAAATTTGTCTAGTTCTATTTTATTAAGCTGATTTGTTTCCATTTTTCAAGCTAGGATAATATATAAAAACAAAACGCAGACTAAGGTCTGCGCTAGATATGATTTAATGAATTCTGAATCCACCTCTTTTGTCTTCTTGTGTGGGTTGATTTTGTTGTGCTGTTTCTGTGGTGGTAGTATCTGTTCCAAAACCTGTAATTTTGAATCCTGAACTTTTCTTAGCAGCACGTTCTTTAGTTGGGTCAGGCATTTCTTGTTTATCACAAGGAAAAATACCACTATTTCGCATACGCAAATACCAATTACGAGCTTCTTCATTGGCAGGGCTATGTTCGTTCGTAATTTCCATATCATATTGTAATGTACGAATCATACGAATCATGTGTCTTCCCAATCCTTCCGACATTTCCCAAGTTCCGTAACACCAACGCCCATTTTTAAACCAATTTGGGTGATAAATAAATGGCTCATCAAGTAGTTCTAATTGTGGTGGAGCTTGTGGATAGGCTTCTGGAAGTGTAATTTTGAGTTTGTGTTGATTACGATAAGTAGGTTGTGTATCTGTAATGCTTCTAACAAAAATCGTTACTTCGTACTCTTCTACGTAAGGAGCATTACCCACAAGTGGCTCAAAGGAAAGCAATGAACCACTAATATTTTCCATTTCTTTATAATCATTCGCCAATCGACGATTTCGTATTTCTTGAGGAGTTGCCATTTTATCAGTTATCAGTTATCAGTTATCAGTCATGCAGTTACTAGTTAAACTCCAATAATTGTATGACTTAATGGTTAATAGTTTATTTTTATAAGATTGACACTAAAAAATACTTTTTGTTGATTTTAATTCTAACTTTTAAAATCATGCTTCTAAATTTATTTTCCTGCATCAGTTGCTGGAATCACCCTAAAAGTAGTTCCGTGAGTGATACCTGCTTGTCCTAATGTTTGGTGATTAAGCATACGATTTCCTCCTTTTATGGCAAGGTTATATCCTTGCTGACTATTTTTGATAAAATCATGTGTTATAAGTTCACCTATAATTTCTTGTACACTCATTGTGTCGTCTAAAGTTGCGCTAATCATGCGTCCATCAGTTGGATGTACAAAGTTTACGTTTACGTCTGCCATGTTTAGAATTATATATTTTTGAATGAATTTTTTGAATGAATTTGTCTAATTAAACCTTAAATCTTTAGACTTATTTTCCTTATTTTACATAAGTTACTAAGAAAATGAATTGCTATCAATTATGCAAAAATAGTTTATAAAAATATTTTTAGCATTTGAGCTTCGTAAAAGTAAAGTAACTTTTACTAGAGAGACAAATTTACAGATTTAGAGTTTCAAAATCTATTTTCAAACGTAAGTTTTTAGAATTTTGTTTAGCTAAAGAACAATTATGACCTAGATATATGAGAATATATAAGTAATTAGGTAGAATTAAATGTAATAAAACCCACAACGGCTTTAACCCTCAGCGAAGCTAATTTTAATTGTGGGAAAAAGAGTCGCAAAACGATGGAAAGTGCTATTCTAGAGAAACTCTCAATAATAACTTATAAATAATTTTACTCAATTACTTATATGGATATAGGTCAATCTTGCATAGCAAATCATTTGTAGTCAGTGATTTGACTTTTAGAACAGCCTATTTATCTAACATTTTTTATTATAACTTTTGGCTTGATTTTTCGTTTCTAAGAATAAATCGTATATTTAATTATAGCTTTTTACTAAAAACCATTATCTATTGTTTTTAGTTTAACTCATAATTACCTTAAAAATAAATTTATTCATACTCATAAATCATTCTAATTATGTTGAATCTAATCTGGCTTATCTTAAAGCGTATTGACTGGAAAAAAATTATTATCGGTGTTATTATACGTGGTATTTTGAAAAAGATTTTCAAGTAAAAAATATCCTTTCTTATTACTGCAACATTAATAACCACAAAAATGCTAGTCTAAAAATCCCTTTTTTGAAAAAAACTTTCAGAAATGGGATTTTTTATTTCTTTTTTGTAAATTATGAGTACGTTATAATAAACAAATTTATCATTACTAACTAAAACATTTTTTTATGGGACTTTGGGACAAAATTAGTGGGCAGTTTATCGATGTCATCGAATGGATAGACAATAGCCGAGACACAATCGTTTATAGATTTAAGCGAGATGGAAACGAAATAAAATACGGAGCACAACTTACTGTTAGAGAAGGACAACAAGCTGTTTTTATTAATGAAGGACAATTAGCAGACGTTTTTCCTCCTGGTAGGTATGAGCTTACAACACAAAATATGCCTCTCCTAACAACTCTAAAAAGTTGGAAATATGGATTCAATAGTCCGTTTAAGGCAGAAGTTTATTTTGTAAATATGCGCCCATTTGTAGATAATAAATGGGGAACTCGTAACCCAATCCGTGTAAGAGACCCAGAATTAGGCTCTATGGGAGTCGAAATTCGTGCTTTTGGTAGTTTTGATTTTAAGGTGATTGAACCAAGTCGTTTTCTTATTGACATTGTAGGAACAGACGGACACTTTACGACAGAAGAAATTACGACAAAGCTCAAAGGTTTGGTAGTTAAGCAGTTTACAGACGGATTAGGAGAAAGTAAAATTCCGTTCTTAGATTTGGCTGCTAATTATGAAGAGCTAGGTGCTATGATTAAGAAAAAACTAGTGTTGGATTTTGACCGTTATGGTGTCGATATTACGGATTTTTTGGTAGAAAATATGTCTCTGCCAGACCACGTGCAAAAAGTGCTTGACCAAAGAAATGAAATGGAAATTATGGGGCGTTCAATGCAAGGAAACCTCAATAATTATACGCAGTTTAAGATGGGACAAGCTATGGAAGACTCGGCAAACAATCCGAACGGAGGAAATGACGGAATGAGTATGGGAATGGGAATGGCAATGGCGAATCAAATGTCTAACCAAATGCAAAACCAACAGCAGAATCAAAATCAGAACCAAGGACAGCAGCAGAATAGTACGCCACCTCCAATGGCTTCTTTTCATGTACACTTAGACGGACAACAAGCAGGACCTTTTCCGTTAGGAGAAATACAAAAAATGATACAAAGTGGAAAAATTACTCGTACTTCTTATGTATGGAAAGCAGGAATGGCAGAGTGGGCAGCAGCTGAAAAAGTAGCAGAACTACAAGGTCTTTTTGGAAGTGTTCCACCACCATTGCCACCACCACCCATGTAGAATTGCTGAAAATTATATATTATTTATAACCAAAATATAATTTTTGAGTTATATCTAAAAATTCCTATTTATTAATTAAATAGGAGTTTTTTTTTGACAGGGATGTTTTATAACCTCATTTTTTAGACTATTTTTTTATGTCATTTCGTCGTCCTCAAAAAGATAAATTAACTTATCAAAGAAGAGTGGAGAGTCGTAAAGTAATTCGCACTTTATCGATTGGCTTAGGACTCATTCTTATACTCTTAGTAGGGTATTTTGTCTCTCAAAAAATAGAGAATAATATACAACAAGAACTTAGAGAAATTTTGCTTTTAGAAGGTGAGTTAGGAGATTTACTTTCTTCTGTTCAAGATGCTGAGACAGGTCAGAGAGGATTCTTGCTAACTTCTAACGAAGAGTATTTGAAGTATTATTACATAGCCTTAGAGAAAACACCACAACTTATAAAGGAAATAGAAGAGTATCCAAATTCAGATACTGTTTTCAAAGAAAAATTATATCTTATAAAAGAGCTTATTGATGAAAAGTTTGAAGAACTAAAAATGACTATTGACTACAAAAATAATAATGAAGCAGCAAAAGCATTAGAACTAGTAAATTCAGATATAGGAAAAGACCTTATGGACAAAATACGAATACGAATAAGAGAGCTTAGAAAAACGAGTTACCAATCTTTAGAAGAAAGTAGAGAAGAAATTTTAATCATAAACAAGGTAGTTGTTACATTTCAACTAATTGCATCGATAGCTATGCTATTTATTTTTTATAATATTTATTCTATTCTACGTCCTCTTATTGATAATTTGGTTGAATCTAATAATGAATTAGAGAGAAGAAGAGAAATCTTAAAAGAAAAAAATGAACAATTAGAACGTTTTGCTTATATCGCTTCTCATGACTTGAATGAGCCTTTACGTACCATTACAAGCATAATAAATATTCTTGAAGAAGATTATGGAGATAAATTTGATAAAGAAGCCAAACAAAATTTTACCTTTATTACTTCGGCAGCCAAGAGAATGAAAAAAATGATAGATGGCATTCTGAATTATTCAAGAATTGGAAAGTCTAGTGAAGTAGAGGAAATCGAATTAAATGCACTATTATACAATTTACAAAAGGATTTATCATTGTTGATTGAAAAAAAACAAGCAACTATTTCATTTGACAAACTTCCTATTATCAAAGGGTTTAAGTTAGAGTTAAGACAGCTTTTTCAAAATTTATTGACCAATGCACTCAAATTTAGCAAAGAAGGTGTTGCACCAATAATAGAAATAACAGTAGAAGAACAGCCTCAAAGTTGGAAGTTTTTAGTAAAAGATAATGGAATTGGTATTCCAGAAGAGCATAAAAAGAAAATATTTGGTATATTTGCCAAATTACACCGTAATTCAAAGTACGAAGGGCAGGGAATTGGACTTGCTTTTTGTAAAAAGATAGTTTCTTTACATAAAGGTAAAATAGGAGTAGAGTCAGAGTTTGGAATCGGAACTATATTTTATTTTACTATTTCTAAAAATATAAATCAGAATAACCATGAAATCTAAACTAGATAAAATTTTGCTCATTGATGATTCAGAAGCTGATAATTATATTCATAGCCGAGTAATTAAAAAAGCAAACGTAACAGACGAAATTGTAGTAAAATTAGGAGCGCAAGCAGCTCTTGATTATTTACAAAAGAGAGAGAATGGGCAATATCCTAATCCAGACCTTATCTTTTTAGATATAAATATGCCAGGGCTCAATGGTTGGGACTTTTTGGAAGAGTACAAAAAATTAGATAAAGAGCAGAAAAAGGGGGTTGTTGTTTGTATGCTTTCTACTTCTGCACCTGATATCGAACAACAAAACATAACAAAGTATGATGATATAAAATCATATTCTCAAAAGCCACTTACTAATGAAGCTTTAGAATATATTATAAAAGAAGTATATCCAGAAAAAGTAGAATAAAGTGAAATGTTGAGTTGTTTTTTCTATTTAATAACTCTCTTCAAAACTTTTATTTTTTAAGCTTTTTAATAATCTTAAAAGTTTACTCTGTCCTCCTTTATCATACCAACGAGCGACCTCTTCTTGTGCTACAAAATAATGTAGTTGAGCATCTTCTGTAAAAAACTGTTCAGTAGTTTGAAGATTTTGTAGAGAAAAGGAAGAAAGATTTATAGAATCTGAAGTTGTATGAAAACTATTTTCATAATTCAAGTTAGAACTATCTTTTTCTAAGTCAATCAAGGTTTGCCAATCATCTTGTAGAGATGTCCAATATTCAAAACGCTTATCGACAAGCATTGCCAGACCTTCATCAAACCAAATTGGTATTTTTTTCCTTCTTGTCTGCCAACCTAATCTTTGCATAAGTTCGGCATGAGAAAGCTCATGGCTCAAAACATCTACATTTGTACCGTTGGGAGCAAGAATAATATAAGCTCCAAAAGGTGTAAGGTGTGTCATTCCCGTCTGAACTTTTTCCTCTTGAGAGTTTGAATGACCAAAAATCTGCATCACTTCACTTGTATTTCCTACCAAAATTGAAGGTTTTGCTTCTGTTTTTCCAAAAATAGAATCTATTCTTAGTCTTGATCTTTGATAGAGAAGAATGATGTTTTGACGCTCTTCTTTATCCATTTGAGGACTTACATAAATAGTGGCTTGTTCGAATTTTAATTTGTCTAAATAAAGTTCTTTAAAAAAAATAGTTCTAATAAGGTTTGGAGCATAAAAAAAACTAAGAACAAGAATCCAAAAAATAAACAATAAAAAAGCTATTCCTATCCATTTTTTGATAGAAATAGGAGGCTTGAAGAATTTTAGCATTACTTTTTTATCAGTTTTTTAGGAAGTTATTTTCTAAACGAGGTTTCTTTTTTCCATTTCAATAATAAAACTTTCTTTCAAGTCTTTTTGAAAAAGCTCAATCATTTCTTGTTCAGCTGCATCAATACCATCACTAGCCTTAGCAACCTTTTGCAAAATTTCTATTAAGTAAATATACTCTTCATCGGGACCGTGCTGTGTAAAAGTATCTAAAGCTTTCTTATAAACTTGTTTTAAATCAAGTGCTTTATTGGCTTCATAATTAAATGACCATTTTATTTGAGATGCCCAAGCATGTCCTTCCAAAATCCTGTCCAAAGCCTGTATTTCTTTGGGTTGGATAAGTCCATCAGCCATAGCTAAGGCGTAAATTAGTTCGCCAAAAGCATCATATAAACGTTCTTTGTTCATTTTTATAGATATAAGAGTTATTATTACTAGCTAGGCATTTTGCCAAAAAAACCTTTTATTTCACTATAAATAAAAGGTTTTTTCTAAGGTTTTGTTTCAAAAAAACTTAAATAATAAGCATTGCATCGCCATAACTAAAGAAACGATATTTTTCCTTGATAGCCAGTTCATAGGCTTCCATAATTAGTTCGTAACCACCAAAGGCACAATTCATCATCAAAAGAGTAGATTGTGGATAATGAAAGTTGGAGATAAGAGCGTTACAAATTTTGAATTCATAAGGAGGAAAAATAAATTTATCAGTCCAACCACCATTTGGTTTTAAGTGTTCGCTTGCCGAAACTGAAGATTCTAAGGCTCTCAAAGAAGTTGTTCCGATGGCACAAATTCTCTTTTTTGCATCGATGGCTTCATTTACAGCCTTTACAGTTTCTTCCCCTACATCAAAATTTTCAGAATCCATTTTATGTTTTGTCAAATCTTCTACTTCTACTTGACGAAACATTCCTAGACCTAAGTGAAGCGTAATTGGATGAAAACTTGCTCCTTGTAATTGTAGTTTTTTCTGTAATTGAGGCGTAAAATGGAGACCAGCCGTAGGAGCTGCAACTGCACCTTTATTTTTTGCAAATATAGTTTGAAAGCGTTCTTTATCAGAGTCTTCAGCTTCCCTACCAATTTCACGAGGGAGAGGGGTTTCTCCCAATTCTTCTAATGTTTTATAAAATTCTTCAGGTTCGCCATCATATAAAAAACGAATAGTACGACCTCTTGAAGTAGTATTGTCGATAACTTCTGCTACTAATTCTCCTTCCCCAAAGAAAAGTTTGTTTCCCACTCTTATTTTACGTGCAGGATCGACAAGTACATCCCAAAGATGCGAATCAGGATTTAATTCTCTCAATAAAAAAACTTCAATTTTGGCATTTGTTTTTTCTTTGTAGCCATACAAACGAGCAGGAAAAACCATTGTATCGTTCATAATCATTTTGTCGCCTTCCCCAAAATAATCTAATACGTCTTTAAACATTTTGTGTTCGATAACGCCTGTATCACGATGCACAACCATAAGGCGAGAATCATCACGATTATCAGTAGGGTATTTTGCTGTCAATTCTTGAGGTAAATCAAATTTGAATGACGATAATTTGTAGCGTTTTGTAGATTTATAACCAGGAGCTTTAATAATAGTTGTAGGTTTTGGAGTGATAGATTTACTAATTTTTACTAAGTTGTTTCAACAAAATATATTATTGATTTCTGATTTAGATTATTTTTCAAATCAGAGGATAACTATCGAAACTAACTACAAAAATACAGAATAGTTACTTTATGCTCAAATTATTTTTCATAAAAATAGAATACAACACAAATATTTTATTTTTTTAGTCTTAAAAAACGTTTCTGCTTCAAAAATATCTTATTTATTCTTATAGGTTTTAACCTACTTTTTTGATTTTCAATTCGTAATTAAACAACTGAATAATTACCTTTGTAGAATGAAAGAAACTACTCCACAATCAGAATTAGAAACAGAGAATTTTTCTTCTGTTGCTCATCAAATAGCTTCTATGCTTTTAGAAATTGAAGCTGTCAAATTACGTCCTCATGAGCCTTTTCAATGGGCTTCTGGCTGGAACTCTCCTATTTATTGTGATAATCGCTTGACGCTTTCTTACCCTAAAGTCAGAACTTTTATTACAAAGGCATTAGTAGAAATGATAAAAAAAGAGTTTCCTGATGTTACAGCTATTGCAGGTGTAGCAACGGCAGGAATACCACAGGCTGCTCTTGTAGCACATCAGCTTGATTTGCCAATGTTGTATGTACGCTCAAAACCAAAAGAACACGGAACGCAAAGCCAAATTGAAGGGAAATTGAATAGTGATGATAAAGTTGTTTTGATAGAAGATTTAATATCAACAGGTCAAAGTTCTTTAGCAGCTGTTCATGTTTTGCAATCTACACGAGCAAAAGTAATTGGAATGGCAGCTATTTTTACGTATGGTTTCGACCGTGCAGTTCGTAATTTTTCACAAGCAGCTATTGACTTGAAGGTACTTAGTGATTATTCTACATTAGTAGAAGAAGCAATTTCTCAAAATTATTTGGAAGAAAAAGACCACGAGATTTTGAAGAAATGGAGAGACAAACCCGAAAACTGGATGCCAAAAAAGAAATAAGTTAATTGTCATTGAAGTTGTTTAAGAATGTGAATTTTTCCGTAGAATTGGGTTTGCAAATCCAATTCTACGGAAAAATAACCCAGCCTTTGTTAGTGTTTTAGCGTAGCGACACCAACAAATAAACGTACAAAACCTATTCTTAAACAACTTCATTGTCAATCAAAAAAACCTAAAAATAAAGTATATTTTTAGGTTTTTTGTTTCTGATAAAAATGAAATATAAGACTAGAAATGGATATTAAATAAATTACTATTTTCGAATCAATAGCTGACTGGTGTTCAATGAATTAAACTCGTAATTGTTCCCTATCTCAATCTCAAATAAGCAGCTTTAATTTTGCCTCTTGTAAACTCAACAGAAGAAGTATCTACCGTACCACTATCAGATTCAGTAGTTTTATCAAAGCTAAAATTGAAATCAGCTTCTAAAATATAACGAACTGTATCATAACGAGTAATGTTAATTGTACCCTCAGGAACATCTTCGCCTTTGTAACGAATAATTGGAATAGGAAGACCTACAGTGTCAGTAGTATCACGAGGAGCTACTGTAAAAGAACTAACTTCAGGATAAGGAATGAAAAGATAAAGTTCGCTTCCATCAATTGATGAATTTCCTTGTATTGTTAGGATAGTATCTCTTCCTAATGAATCTCTACCAAAGCTTTGTACTTGAGGTGAGCTTGTATTCCAATAAAGACAGTCAGCAACATATCCTTCCATAGTCGAAACGGCTAATGGGTTGTCATCATTATTTGACTCACAAGCAACGGCTAAAAAAGCAAAGAGAGCTAAAAAAATGTAAGCAAAATTGGATACAAATTTATTTTTATTTCTGATTGAATGAAACATAGAATAGGCTATTAATATATAGTATGAATTGATTTTTTTAAATGAATTTATGATGTTTTTTTATTGAGGGCCACCACCAAAAGGAATACGAACGCCTAAGTTAGCTCTCCAAAAATGATGTAAATGAGGAGTATAAGCTGTTACATTCGAAACATAATCTTTAAAACGATACGAACCGCCACCTTCAGCAAAAAGATAGAAAGAACCTAAATATACTTCTGTGCCGATTCCTGCATTTAAGCTCAAAAGCCAAAATTGTTGGTCTTGGAAATAATTACCTTCTGGAAAAAGACGATACCCATCATTAGGCTCATTGTCTTCAAGTGTCCAATCAATTGTGTACATTCCTCCACTTAATCCACCATACGTATAGAATCCACCTCTATCGTTATAAGCTCCAAAAAGGTAATAACGTAAGTTAGCTCCTAGTTCGGCAGCCATACTTTTACTCGTAATCATATAATCATACACAAACTCACCACGTTCCGTTCCCAACATAAAAGAACCTTCCAAGTTAAGAGATGTTTTATAATTCAGACCTATATTTAGGCGTGTTTCTAGCCCAGCAAAAGGAGGGAAATCTTCTACTCTACCAAAAGGAAAACGATCTTCTTCACCTCCAATAAATTTTTGATAACGTGCAGCCACACTCATACTTACTTGTGCTTGTAGTTGGCTAGTAGAAAACATAAGAAGTGCTATAAAAAGCATCAGAAATATCCCTATTTTTTTGAGAGATATAGAAAAAGGAGTTGAAGTCATAATTGCAAACATAATATGGAATATGGATTTTTTTTATTTCGTTGTAATGATTTGATTTTTTTTTAATAAATCTATTTAGTTGAAAAAATCAAAGTTATATCTATACAAGACTATTAAAATCAAATATAGTTTTATTAAACTTTTGGTAAAACTAATAATTTTCTTTCATTTTTCTGACTTAATCGTCAAAATTTGCTCAAAATTTGCTTCAAGTTTATAGAAAGTAGTTTTGTCTCAATAAGATACTCTAATGATAATAACGATAATAATAATGAAACGTTATTTATCACAATTTATTGAAAATATATTACCAAAATTATAATATAGACTATTTTTCTATCAATTTCGTGATTTTCTTTGAATATTTATTTAAAGTTTTTTATCTCAAACCTCATATCTCAAATCCTATACCTTAATGAACCAGCCAACAAATAATTCTGAAACAATTTCTGAAAAAGTAGTTGCTATTAACTCAGAACGTGAACTAAAAGAACAAAACAAAAAAGTACGAATTTTATCTTTAGGATTTGTTTTTAGTGTTTTTATTGCTTTCTTTTTACTACTTTCTTTTTCTAGTAAGGCACAAAATGCAGATAAAAATAAATATCTAGCTACTTTTCAAGACAAAACATATATTGGTCTTGCGACTGAAGATAATGTAGAACTCATTTATACACAATGTGGCGACCCAATAAGCACTTTTTATTTTGATGTTAGCAATGGAGAGCCTATGTTTGTAATGGCAGGTTTGTATGATATTATGATGTACCAACTTACTTCTGTAAAAAAAGAAAATGATAAATTTGTTTTAACATATAAAGATGCGAAAGGACAAAAACAAGTAGCACAACTTGAAACAGAATCTAATAATGAGAAAATATATGTTATTTTTGAAGGAATGAAGATGGGTTTTGCTGTCAAAGAAAAAATGAATATCTACAAGATTTCTAATGATTGTGATGAGATGAGATTAGCTACACCAAATAAAAAATAAAATAACGCTTAATATACCTTTGAACAGGTTTTTTTAGAAAAAAAAGAAAAAGTTGCACAAAAAATGCAACTTTTTTTTGTGCTTTGAGTATAAATACATAGATTTACGATGTATTAAAACTCTATGTAAAAATGAAAACAAATCCAAGTAAAGAATTACTCAAAGGAACACTAACCACAATTATACTACGATTGCTTTCCGAAAAAGGCAAAATGTACGGATATGAACTGGCGCAATGTGTCAAAGAAACTACTGATGGCAAAGTCTTGATAAAAGAAGGTTCATTGTATCCTGCTCTTCACAAATTAGAAGCTGATGGCTTAATTGAATGTGAAAAAGTGATGATAGGAAAGCGAGTACGCAAGTATTATCATCTCACACCAGCAGGAGAAACAGCAACAGCAAAGGCAATCAATGAACTTTTAGAGTTTTTGAGTACAATCCATCATTTAATAACTACCGAACCGATTTATGGTAACACTTAATGAAAATCAAGTAGAATTGATTTGTGAACATCTTTTCAGAAATCCTCTTCAAGATACTGATTTGCAAGACAGTTTGTTAGACCACTTTTGTTGCTTTGTAGAAAGCAAAATGAGTGAAGGCTTTTCTTTTGAGGAGAGCATCAAAGAGGCTTCTGTTTCTATTGCTCCCAATGGAGTAGGTGAAATAGAGGAAGAATTATTTTTTATTATTCATTTCAAAACCCAAATTACTATGAAACGCATCTTGTATTTTTCTAGCTTTTTAGTAGCTTTTTCGCTTTCTTTTTCTTTCCTTTTTAAGGCTCTACACTGGCCTTATGCTAATATTTTATTGCAATTAGGTAATATTATTTTGCTCTTTTTTGCTCTACCAAGTTTAGTAATATTGGCTTTCAAGAATAAAAATAGCCTTGAAACAATGGACAAAATTCGTCTGAGTATTGGCATTCTAGCAGGTGGTTTGATAAGTACAGGAATGATTTTTAAGGGGTTGCACTTTCCTTATGCAAGTATTCTTTTTGTTGTTGGCTGTGCTGTCTTTTCCTGTCTTTTCCTGCCTATCTTCTTTTATCAACTTTATCAAAAATCAGTTCGATTAGCTTAACCATAATCCTATTAGTAGTCTTCTAAAATTCTTCTTTCAAGAATAGAAGACTATTTTTTACTTCTTTTTTTAAAAAAACTCCTCAAAGCAATAATCAGAACAATCAGTTTATTTCTTTGGCTGGGATAATATTGCCTTCTAAAAATTACTTTTAATGAAAAATTTATCTTTAATCCATCTGGTTCATCTTTTTCTAATACTATCATTTTGCTTAGTTAGCCATACTACTTTTTCTCAAAATTACTCCACAAATTGGAAATCAGAAATTGATTCTATCCTTCAAAAAAATACTCAAAATCAAGATTTAGGCGTTACAGTTGGGATTACTCAGCAAGGAAAATTAGCATATCACAATTATACAGGTTTAGCAAATTTAGAATATCAAGTTCCCTTTAATGACAGTACCGTTTTTGGATTGGCTTCAATTACTAAGCAATTTACGGCTGCTTGTATTGCAGTTTTAGAAAAAAAACAGCTTTTGAGTGTAGAAGATGATGTTAGAAAATATATTCCAGAACTTCTTTTTTATGATGATACTATTCGTATAAAGCATCTTCTAAATCACACAAGTGGAATTCGTAATCACAATGTACTTCTGAGCTTACGAGGATTTGATTATCAACATAGAGGTTATACCAACAAAATGATTGAGAGTTTAATGTTTCGTCAGCGTGGAGTAAATGATATTGCAGGAAAAAAAATGTTGTATTCAAATACAAATTATGTCTTTTTGGCTTTGATTATAGAACGAGTTTCTAAAAAAACAATTTCAGAGTTTGCAAAAGAAGAAATTTTTGAACCTTTAGAAATGAAATCTACATTTTATAAAAATGATTTGGAAAGTATTGTTCCTAACAAAGCCTGTGCATATTACTTTGATGGAGAAACGTATAAACACCCAAAATCTCTAACATTATGTGTAGGAGCTGGAGGCGTAGGAAGTACCATTTCAGATATGGCAAAATGGGCAAAGATATTTTTAGATGATACTCATGAATTTGCTTATATTGCCAAATTTTTAACCACAAAAGATGCTCTTAATGATGGTTCTTTCATAACACAGGCTCGTGGTGTTTTTGTGTGGGAGTTTGAAGGAAATACTTTGGTAGGACATGGAGGAAGAGATATAGGAATGCATTCTTATTTTGTTTGTGTTCCCAAAAAAGAAATATCTATTATGGTTTATACCAACTCTGAACATATTAATGCTCAAGGAATTGCATTTGATATTTTGGAAAAATTAGTTACTCAGAAAGAAAACAAAAATAAAATAGAAAAAGCTGATTATCAACATTCTAAAGAAGAGTTAAACTTGTTTTTAGGTTCATATCAAGAACTGAATAGTGATTTGTTGATGATTTTTTTTGTAGAAAATGACACTTTAAAAGTAAAAACCAGTATGGGAAACAATGCAATTTCATTATTGACAGAATCAAAAAATACTTTTCATCGTATCCATGCTAAAAATGTAGTCTATAATTTTTATAATACTTCAAAAGAAAATAAGAATAAAGATATGGCTTTGAGTGTGAATTTTGGAGGAGGAGTATTTTATTTTGAAAAAATAGATTTATTTAAAAAAGAGAAAATCAATACAAACGACTATATAGGAAAATTTTATTCTGATGAGTTGGATGTTACTTATCAAATTTTTCAAAAAAACGGCAAATTAATTCTTTCTTTTCCAAATAATGAAAACATGCAATTATCTTCAAGAAGAAAAGATGAGTTTGGAACAAATCAAAGAATGAGACTTTCTTTTCAGAGAAATAAAAAAGGAAAAATAGATGCTTTTGAGGTAGCAGCAGAAGGAACGGTAAAAGAAATATTATTTGAAAAGGAAAAATAAAAGAAAGACTAAAAAAGCAAGATTATTAATAGTAATTTTTTTTCTTAATTTTGAAAGATTAAAACTATTCCTCTTCTATTTCAAGAAAAAGAAAATTTATATGTTCATTATAAAAGATACTACTCTCAAAGAATTTGTAATTGATGTTTTTATTCAAATGGGTTGTCCAAAAGATGATGCTTTTTTAGCTGCTGATGTTTTGTTAGCTGCTGATTTGCGTGGGATAGATTCTCATGGTGTTGCTCGTCTGACGGGTTATGTGCGTTTATGGGAAGTAGGACGTATTAATCCTACTCCAAACTGGAAAGTTACTTATCAAACTCCAAGTACGGCAACCATTGATGCAGATGCAGGTCTGGGATTGGTTGTTGCACCAAAAGCAATGCAAGTAGCTATTGAAAAAGCTGAAAAAGTAGGTTCTGGTTGGATTTCTGTCAAAAATTCAAACCATTTCGGAATTGCAGGGTATCACTCTATGATGGCAGCCGAAAAAGATATGATAGGTTGGGCAATGACAAATGCAAGTCCATTGGTTGCTCCTACTCATTCTAAAGAGCGCATGTTAGGGACAAATCCGATTGCAATAGCTGTTCCTGCAGGAGAGGAAAACGATTTTGTGGCTGATTTTGCAACAACAACAGTAGCCAATGGTAAATTAGAAATCTTGCAACGAAAAAATGAAGATGCTCCTCAAGGTTGGGTACAAGATAAAAATGGAAACACAACCAATAATGCAGCAGCTCTGAAAGATGGTGGCGCACTTTTACCTTTGGGTTCTGACCCTATGCGAAGCAATCATAAAGGATATTGTTTAGGTTCGGCTGTCGATATTCTTTCGGCTGTACTTTCTGGTGCAGGTTATGGTCCTTGGGCGCCTCCTTTTGTTAGTTTTCTGCCTGTTCCGTCTGACCCTGTTGGACAAGGTTTAGGGCATTTTTTGGGTGCTATGCGAATTGATGGTTTTCGTCCAAAAGAAGAATTCAAATCTCACATGGATAATTGGATTCGTCGTTTCAAAAATGCTACTCCTATTGATGAGAATCAAAAAGTAATCATACCAGGAGAGCCAGAGTTAGAAAATAAAGCCTATCGCCTTGAAAATGGAATTCCCCTTTTAGAACCTGTCGTGAAAGATTTGGAAGAGGTAGCTAAAAAATTGAAGTTAGAAAAATTGAAATTTTGATAGGAAATAATTTTACGAAAGTTGTTAGTGGAGATACCAACAACAGTAAAGACTCTTTAGAATGTGATTCCTCTTTTGTAACATTTTGTAATTATAATTTTCAGAAATATAATGTATTTTTAGCTGCATCGCAGCGTAATATTGTTGTTGTGATTTATAATTATAAAGTTTTAGGTGGTATTATAAAAAGTATGTAAGTTGGTTGTTGGTGTCGCTTTGCTAAAACACCAACAACGGCATCGTGGGTAGTTTTTAGTTGCATAATTTTGCTATTTTAAAACACTTTTTTTTAAAAAAAACATATTTTGCGTAAGACCACCGAATTTCAATGCTACGCAGCTTTTTGAATTTCTTTTTCTTGACTTCTACAAATATCACACAACTACACAGCTAAAACTCTAGTAAAATCATAATAACGAATTAAGAGATAAAATAATGATTGTAGATAATATAAAATTAGACAAAGATAATATAGAGTTTAATAATGCTTTAGACCTTATCAAGCATACCGAAAAAACGATTTATCTGACAGGTAAGGCAGGAACAGGAAAAACTACTTTTTTGAAATACCTCAAAACGACTATTGATAAAAGAATGGTCATTGTTGCGCCTACAGGAGTGGCTGCCATCAATGCAGGTGGACAAACAATACATTCATTTTTTCAGATAGCTCCTAGTTTGTATGTTCCGAATGATAAACGACTTCGCAAAGCTGCCAATATGGGCGATGATGATAAAAGTACTATTTTCGAACATTTTGTGTATTCTAAAGAAAAGAGAAAAATTATTACAAGCCTAGAAGTATTGGTTATTGATGAGGTTTCGATGGTGCGCTGTGATTTATTAGATGTGATAGATAGACTTTTACGTATTTTTCGCAAAAAAGAAACTGTTCCTTTTGGTGGCGTGCAGGTTCTTTTGATTGGAGATACTTTTCAGCTTCCTCCAGTTATGAAAGATGAAGAGAAAGAAATTTTGATGGAACATTATGAGAGTGAATTTTTCTTTAGCTCAAAAGTAATTCAGCAAATAGAACCCATTTATATCGAACTCAAAAAAATATACCGTCAGAAAGACCAACGTTTTATTAATCTTCTCAACAAAATAAGAAATAGTAATCTGACTTACGACCAATTGCAAGGTCTGAATACAAAATATGACCCTAAATTTGACTTTGAAAAACATACAAACTGTATTATGCTCTGTACGCATAATGAAAAAGTAAAAGAAGTAAATTCTGAAAAATTGACTCGTTTGACTACTTCTTTACAAACCTTTGAAGCAAAAATAGAAGGAGAATTTCCAGATAAAAATTTTCCTACCAATAGAAACCTTGAATTAAAACTCAATGCTCAAGTGATGTTTGTAAAGAATGATTCTGATAAAGAAAAAAAATATTATAACGGAAAAATTGGAAAAATAATCCGATTAGAAAGTGAAAAAATAATTGTAGAAGATGATTTTAAAAATGAAATTGAAGTAGAACAGGAAGTTTGGAAAAATATAAAATATGTTTGGAACGACGAAAAAGGAAAAATAGAAGAGGAAGAACTAGGTTCATTTACGCAATATCCTATCAAATTAGCGTGGGCAATTACGGTTCATAAAAGTCAAGGACTTACCTTTGAAAAAATAATTGCAGATGTAGGAAATGCCTTTGCAGCAGGTCAGGTTTATGTTGCTCTTAGTCGTTGTACTTCTTTTGAAGGATTGATTTTGTCTTCTCCAATTCCTCACAGAGCTATCAAAACGGATAAAAGAGTGATGAAATTTGCTAAAACAGAAACCTCAAAAGCAGCCATTTCACAGCAAATAAATGACGGAAAAGCAGATTTTTATTATAAAAAAACAAGACAAGCAGCCAAAAATAAAGATTTTGAAGGCGTTTATGATAATTTTATCAATGCACTTGAATTTCGTAATGATATAAAGACAGAAGATTTTAGAAAGCATTTTTTGTTTTGGGCAGAACAATGGAGTTTTCCTCAAGAAAGAAATACTAACCCAAAAGATAAAGAGACAGAAATTTCATTGCCAAATGCAGAAGGTAAAAAGCAAGAATTTTTAGAAAAAATAATTGATAAAAGTTTAACTTCTGAAAAAGTACAGGCTAATAAAGAAGTCAGAAAAACCAACGAAAAACCCTATAAACGTTGGACGATAAAGGAAGAACAAAAACTCAAAGATTTATTTCATTTAGGACATACTATAAAAGAAATAACCAAAATAATAGGTAGAGATAAAGATGCAATTATTTCTAGGCTACATAAAATAGAATTGAGGAAATGATTTACAAAAAGCTAATATATCTGTGTGTTCTGTTATTTTTAATCTCTTGTAATTCGGAGCAAAAAATAAATGAGAATGTAAATTCTAAAGTAGAAATAGACTCTTCTTTTACAGAAATAGTTGCAGATAGTATCAATGCAGAGCAGAAGGAAAAAAATACAAAAAAATGGAATTTAAGGAAACCAACAGATACTAAGAATACCAAGGTTACAAGGATAATAAATATTATCTCTCAAAATGTAGATTATGCTCACGAAGGAGGAGGAAGAAAATCTGCAGATATAATGTCTTTAGTTTGGGATGTAGTTTATAACGATGATACTGTTAGTGATGAATTAAAATTTGAATTATTGCATATAATGTCATATTATAAGGAATCAGCTAGGAGACCATTTAGAGCTTATCTTTTTAGTGAAATTAGGGAACATAATCCAAAAGTATTAGCTAACATAGAATTTGCTATACCTTTTATACTGTGTCATTATTGTCAATCTACAGAGGTAGTCAAAATTATAAAGAATACACCTACAAAATTAGAAAATGAAGATATTCCACCTTATTATATAGAACACAATAAAAAAATATGGGAAATAATTGAGCAAGTTGATACGAGTAAAGAAGAAGACAAAATACTCAACTCCTATAACAGAAATCATTTTATTATTGATTATTATTTGAAAAGAAAGTATCCACAACTCCCCAAATCCATGGAGTATCCTCATCAAGATTAAATTTATTCATCAGTTTCCCCCCTCAAAGCCACCAAACCCAAAACAGGGCCTAAAGCTAAAAACACAAAAATATACTTTTCATTTATAAAACTAGGAAAGTCAGAAAGCAAATTTATAAACTGAATACTGACAATCGTAATAGCAAAACCGATGCAGTTTACAATCGTGAGTGCTGTTCCTTTTAGTTCTGAAATGGCACTTTGAGCTACCAAAGTAGAAAAAAGAGGAGAGTCTGCAATCACTACCAATCCCCAAAAAATAAGAAAAGCAATCAAGAGAAAATAAGAATCTGCATAAAAAACGAGAGGAGAAACAATACAACAAAGCGCAGAAAGTGATAGGGACAAAACAGCGATTTTCTTAGTTCCGAAACGCTCCGAAAGATAGCCACCAATTACACAAGCAAAGCTCCCTAATCCAATAATTAGAAAAGAAAAAAGTGAAATATTCAAATTTATTTCTGGGTGAAGTTTGGAATAAGTAGTCAAGATAATAGGAACAAATGCCCAAAAAGTATATAATTCCCACATGTGACCAAAATACCCAAAGGCTGCCGAACGAAAATTAGCACTTTTGAAGACGTGAAAGAAAGCTGTAAGTTTTAATTTTTGTGCTGATTTTACTGAACGGTTTGGGACAAAAAAAATCATCAAAACTCCTCCAAAAACAGCAATCAATGAAGTTGCTTGTATAACCAAACGCCAAGAGAACAAATCTTTAAAACTCTCTATATTCTGAACGCTTCTCAAAAGATGTGGAAAAGCCGTTCCGATGACTAAAGCTCCTACCAAATAACCCAAAGATTTCCCCAAACCTTTCTGATAATAATCCGATGCTATTTTCATTCCGACTGGATAAATTCCTGCTAAGAAAAAGCCTGTTAGAAATCGAAAAAGTAAAAGGTTTACTAAATCATTTCCTTCAAAAATTGTAAAATAATTACATAAAGCTCCCAAAATTGCACAAACAAAAAATACTAGAGAAGGAGAAAACCTATCAGCAATCATCAAGAAAGCAAAAATCAGAGTTCCTGTAATAAAACCAAACTGGACAGCAGAAGTTAGCGAACTCAAGGCATCATTAGGAAGACTAAAATCAACTATTAAATCACTCATTACGGCATTTCCTGCAAACCACAGCGAAGTACAGCAAAATTGAGATAAAACAATGATGGGTAAAACAGGAAAAATTGGCTGACGCTTTTTCATTTTTTTTATAATTAACTGAGTTACGCAAAAATGAAATTTATGTAGTATAATAAAGGTTATCACGGTTTGTTACAGGTAGTTCAGACACCTTGTATGAACATAAAAAAATAGCCTTTATTTATCTTAGTCAGTCTGGAAGACTGACATACAAAAACAACTGTGATAACGTTTAATAAAACGAAACCCACGATTTTAATCGTGGAAAAACAGTCGTAGAATAGTAAAAAAATAGCATGTTTTGCTTTCCATTTTAATCTACCTGCCATTATCAATCTTCCTTCACAACTTCTTTCTTTACCAATTTCTTGACTGTCAGACCTTGCACCAAAATAGAAAATACTACCACCACATACGTAACAGTTACAAACAAATCTCTACCCATATCAGGCGTAAGGGAAAGCGCAAGAGCTACCGAAATTCCTCCACGAAGTCCTCCCCAAGTCAAAACCAAAATTGTATTTGGAATAAAATCTCGTTTTAGTTTCATAAAAGAAATAGGCAGACCTACTGAAATAAGACGAGCCAAAAGAGAAACTACAATCGCAATAGCACCAACGACAAGATATTTTCCATCAAAAGAAAGAATCAAAACTTCTAATCCTATCAAGACAAATAAAACGGCATTCAGCACTTCATCTATGAGTTCCCAAAATTTATCTACATAATCTCTTGTTAAATCTGACATGGCAAACTCTCTTCCTTTTGCGCTCATCACAAGTCCAGCCACCACAACAGCCAAAGGTCCCGAAGTATGTAAATAAGCAGCTAAAGCATATCCACCCATCACAATCGCCAGTGAAATCAAAACTTCTACTACATAATTATCAATAGAATACATTAGTTTGTAACAAACCCAACCTAATGCCAAACCAAAAATAACTCCTCCAATTGCTTCAATAGCAAAGAGTTTTACAATATCTAAAGCTGTCGTATTTTCTACTCCTTGACTTGCCATCTGAAAAAGTGTAAGAAAAACAACTACTGCAACGCCATCATTAAAAAGCGATTCTCCTGCAATCTTTACCTCTAGGTTTTTAGGAACTTTTGCGCTTTTCAAAATTGATAAAACAGCAATAGGGTCTGTTGGTGAAATAAGCGAACCAAAAAGCAAACAATAAATATAATCCATACCAAGTCCGAGCCACCCCAAAATAAAATACATAGCCGTTCCTATCATAAAAGTAGATGCTGTAACGCCAATCGTTGCAAAAAACATAATTGGGTAGCGTTCTTTAGCAAGTGTAGGGGTATCGACGTGAAGCGCACCAGCAAAAAGTAAGAAACTAAGCATTATCTCCATCAAAACCTTAGAAAAATCTACACTCTTAATCAGTTCTTGAGCTTGTTGAAAAAGAGCATCATTAAACTGACCAATCGCAACAATAACTACTGACATAACAAGTGCAATAAGCATCAGACCGATTGTAGTAGGAAGTTTTAAATAACGATGATTGATATATGCAAAAGCTGCTGAAAGCACGATAAGAATTGTAAAGGCGTGGAATAAATCCATAAAAATAAATTTAGAAGTATGAAGTCAGAATTTGTAATTTGTAGGGAAAAGGCACACCTTTTCCTAATGTAGTATTTTCTTATTTAAAAAAAATAGAATTGACTTTGAACTAAATAGTTTTTGTGTTACTATTGTTTATAAAATCGAAATTAGACAATCTAGCTTGATAAATCAATTCAATTCTAACAAAAAATGAAAATTAATTATTCCATAAACAATCAAAGTTGTACAGCCGATTTATCAAAACCGTTGGATATTTCGATTCCACTAAAAGAAGGAAAACAAAATCCAAGTTGTTATTATGCTGAAGAACCGACTTTCGAAACGATTCGCTTTGGAGAAAGCTTTGTTGGAAGCGTAGCAGAAGAAGGAGCTTGTAATTATCAAAAAGTTATGATTACGCCACACGGAAATGGCACACATACAGAGTGTTACGGACATTTGAATAATCAAGAAGAGAATAAAGTTACTATCAATCAATCACTCAAAACGTTTTGGTTTGTTGCTCGTCTTATTAGTTTAGAGCCTACGCAACTCACAAAAGAAGACTTAGAAAATGAAAAATTCAGTAAATTAAAAGAAATTGCAGAAGTTGGTGATGAGGTAATTTTGAAAAAAAATCTTGACGAAAAATTGAATGAATTAGAAAAAGATAATAATTCTATTTCTTATGAAGCCTTAATTATTCGTACACTTCCAAATGAAGAAGACAAAAAAACAAGACAGTATTCAGGACAAAATCCACCTTATTTAGAACCAAGTATAGGAGAGTTTTTAGCTCAAAAAAATATCAATCATTTGCTCTTAGATTTGCCTTCAGTAGATAGAGAATCAGATAAAGGAAAATTATCGGTTCATAAAGGTTTTTGGAGTATTCTTACAGATAAAAATCATAAAAAGAACTTTTCAGAAGTTCGTGCAACTGCCACTATTACTGAACTTATTTTTGTAGATAATAAAATAAAAGACGGAATCTATTTATTAAATCTACAAATTCCATCTTTAGAAATTGATGCTGTTCCCTCCAAACCTGTTTTGTATGAAATAAGTAAATCAACCTAAACTACATCCCAAGATTGCATAAAAGCAAAGTCAGATTTTTTAAGTCCTAGCCAGTCTAAAGCCGAACCACTCAATAATTGTTCTTTTTGCTTTTCATCATAATTCATTGAATGAATCAGTTTCCCTGGTTGAAGTTCGCCTAATGGAAAAGGATAATCTGTACCCAAACAAATTTTGTCTGCACCCATTAGTTTTACTACATAATCCAACATTTCAGGACTATGAACTAAAGAATCTAAATAAAACTTACCTAAATAGTCTTTTGGTGCAATTGGATTATCAACAGCACACAAATCTGGACGAACATCAAAACCGTGTTGAATACGTCCGATAGTTGCAGGAAATGAACCTCCACCGTGAGCAAAGGCAACTTTTAGATTAGGTAATTTTTCAAAAACACCTCCAAAAATCATAGAACAAATAGCCAAACTTGTTTCTGCTGGCATTCCAACAAGCCAAGGAAGCCAATATTTAGGCATTTTGCTTGTTCCCATCATATCCCAAGGGTGTACAAAAATAGCTGCACCAAGTTCTTCTGCTGCTTGAAAAATTGGAAAAAGCTCTGGAGCATCTAAGTTCCAATCCATAATATGCGAACCAATTTCTACACCTGCCAACCCTAAATCTTTCACACACCTTTCTAGTTCTTTGATAGCCAAATCAGGAGACTGCATCGGCAAAGTACCCAAACCAACAAAACGGTCTGGATAATCTTTTACAATACCTGCAATATGTTCGTTGAGCATTTTAGACAAATCCCACGTATGTTCTGGTTTTGCCCAATAACCAAACATAACAGGAACGGTGGAAAGCACCTGTACATCAACATGTTGCTGATTACATTCTTGCATTCTGCGTTCTGCCGACCAACAATTATCCTCCACTTCACGAAAAAA
Organism: Bernardetia sp. ABR2-2B; assembly: GCF_037126435.1. Taxonomy (GTDB): domain Bacteria; phylum Bacteroidota; class Bacteroidia; order Cytophagales; family Bernardetiaceae; genus Bernardetia. The sequence continues at coordinate 217,715 of NZ_CP147020.1, forward strand.
ACGGTCGTCCATCATCATACGAGCGCAACACGGTTTGTGATGCTCCAAATGAATAAAACCTCCATATCCATAACGTTCACGCAGGTTTGGTAAGCGTTCGGGCAGAATATGAGTATGAATATCTATTGTAAAGAGATTTGAAGAAGGCTTAAAAATTTCTTTTTTACTTTGCTTTTGTAATGTATTTGGAGTGTTTGGTGTCGTGTCTTGTGGCATTATTTTTTATGAAATCGTTATTATAGAATCTTAAAAGTAGGCTAAATTAAAGAATTAGAAAGTGTTTTCAAAGGAAATGTTTCGCTGTGTTGCATTCTTATTGGGTCAGTCTCGTAGAGCAGACTGTTTGTAAATATCTAGCAGTATGAAAATAATTAATAATCTAATAAATCAAGATTATAGCGTTTGATTATTTTCTTCAAAAGTTCGCCATAGATAGGAGAAGTAGCATAACCAACACCACCATATTTTGTAGAACCAATTTTATCAGCCCAGTCTTCATAATCTTTTCCTTTTGTAAATAAAGGAGAATAACGTTTGCTTTCATTCAAAAAAATAGAATGCGCTCTAAATGATTCCCAAGGCGAAGTATAATCAGCAAAACTATCTTTTATAAGACATTTATAAAGTGTCTTGCCATCTTTTTTGATAATCTTCGAACTTACCACTTTGCTTTTATTGGCTTTATATTCTGCTGCTGTGTAATATTCTGTTGTAGTGATAGCTTTTGTTTTTCCTCTCTTATCTTTTATTCCAAAATAATTATTATTCACAATTCGTTGTCCGTAGGCTGTTTCTAAGGCAGATTGCGCTAATTTTATAGAAGCAGGAACGTGGTATTTTGCTTGTTCCATAAGCGCAGTTTCAAATTTTTTGAGGTCTTTTGTTCCTGTAAAATACGCCATTACATGAGGCTCTACCTTGGTTTGATTAAAGACGATAGTAATAAAGGCATCACTCAACTTCTGATTTAGTTCAATCATTTTTTTATCACTAAGTTGATCCAAACGAGATACTTGATTTGCTATAAGAGCTTCACTAATTAATGTATGCTTTGCTTTCAAAAAACTCTTGCGTTTGTCTTCTGTTTCTACCTTTGGAAGAGAGTTAGTCTTCGATAAATGTTTATAACCATATTCTACTACGTCATTATATTCTACCTCATCATTATCTGCTTCATTAGTATTTTCATCAGTAGTAGAATTTGCTGTCAGTCCTTCTCCTTCCAAATATTCTTTTGTAGCCGTATCCGTAAGCGTATTCGTTTTAGCAAGTTGTGTTTCTTCTTTTCCAGACATCAAAATAGAAACTTGCAAAATTGCTATGATACTGAATATTCCAATTAGCGCAAATATTAACCTGTTATTTAATTGAATTACGAGAGTAAGTATATTATTTTCCTTCTTAAAAGGAACTCTTATTTGAATAGATTTGGAATAAACAGGACGGGTAGCCCATTTTTTAAAAGGAGTTGGTAACATTTTTATATAATTTTTAAGCTTTTGGTTGAATTTGGTTTTTTATGAAGTTGTTTAAGAATGTAGATTTTTCCTTAGAATTAGGTTTGCAAACCTAATTCTAAGGAAAAAGAATCCAGCCCTTGTTGGTGTTTTAGCGTAGCGACACCAACAAATACATGTACGAAACCTATTCTTAAACAACTTCTATTTATTGCTATCAAGTGATACTATTACATAATTTGACTTCAAAAAAAGTTATTCTATCAGCATACTTTCACAGGTGTCAGATAGCTCGTTTTTTAACTAAAGTATTTTCCATAGATTTTGACAATAAAATAGACTGTAAATTTAACGAAAAGAAGTTACTTTTTCTTTACCTTCATAAAAGCGACTGAAGACAAATTGGACAAACTTTTTTATAAAGTTTCAAATTTTTTTAACAAAAAAAAGCCCTCTGTATTTTCGAAAGAACTATTTTTTTCTAAAAAAAATACGTATTTTTCATATTCTTGCCAAACTAATAATTACAAATCCAAATCTATGCTAATTTTAAAAAAATTACTCTTAAAAGCTGAATCAAAGAATAGAATAAGAAAATCAGTCAGTTTGTCGGTTTTTCTACTCTTAATAATCATTTCTTTTACAAGTCAGGCACAAAGACATTTCAATGATGAGAAAGATTTTGTACAAGATATGCGACAGGTCATTGAAAGAAAATCACAACCTACGACTTTAGAAATTGCTGATGGAGTAGCCTCTTTGTGGGAGAGTGGAATGTCAGAAGAGCAAAAGAGTTTGTTATTCAAAGTGGCAAAAAATATGTATAAGCGAAGTTATCCTACTAATCCAACTTCAGAAGATTTTTATGCATGTATTGTTTATGGTAAGAAAAATGGAAGATTAACTGACGAACTTCTGACCTCTTTTTTGGAGGTTGCCGACACGACCGTTTTGGAGGCTTCAGTAGGAGTAGCTACTAATTTTTATAGAATCACACGTCTTTATCTAACAGAAAATAAACTGTATAAATATAGAGAAACCAGTGGTGTTATTGTAGAAGGAAATACTAATTTTTCTTTTGGTTATGGAAGAGAAGCTGCTGTTCCTGAAAGTGTCGTTGAGCTACCTGCTGATATAAATGAAATTATTGATAGCAAAACAGAAACAGAAGACACAGAAGAGAAAAAAGAAACAGCAGAAGATTTGGGCTGGGGAGAAACTGAAACTGAAAAAGAAGATGATGGCTGGGCAAATGACGGTTGGGATACTAGTTGGGAAGAAGAAGATACAGGAGATGTAAAAGCCGACCCTAATGTTTGGGGAAGTCCTGATGAATGGGGTTCTGGAGGAGACTGGGGAGATACTGAAACGACTCAAACGGAGAAAAAAGAGGATATAAAACTTGATGCAGCCGTAAAACCTAATGTAGTCTATGATTACAATGCTGTTTCTGAAAAGCTACCTCTTGCGGGTCCTTATATGAATTTGGATGGTATTACTTTCACTATCCAAACACCAAATGATACAGTACAAATAAAGAACACAACAGGGCAGGTTGTTTTTGCAGAAGCTGCTTTCACAGGAGAAGGAGGACGTTTTGATTGGGGAGTTTTGCCTGATGTATATGGAGAATTTACTAAGTTTAGTTTTGTGGTGCAAAAGCCAGAAATAAAAGCAGAAGAGTTCAAATTGTATTATGGAGAATATGTAGATTCTGCTGTTGTAGGGCAATTTGATTATTTTGCTTCTCGTTCGAATAACAAGGAAAATCCATTATATCCAAGATTTACATCTTATAAAAGTAATATTGAAGTAAAAGGATTTTTGAAAGATATTATCTATCAGGGAGGTTTTTCTCTACTAGGGAAAAAAATTATTTCTAAGTCATTGGGTGGAGGGGCTTCTTCTATCCGACTAGAACAAGAAGGAAAGGTGCGTTTTAAATCCACTTCAAGAGAAAGCTATGTTTTTAGCGAACACGCAGTTACTAACAGGCTTTCCCAATTAGTTATTTATACCACAGATAAAGATTCTTTAGCTCATCAAGGAGTAAAGCTGCGTTATGATGATGAAAAAGAACAACTTTTGGCACGAAGAGATAAAAAGCTATTCAAATATGCTCCTTTTATAGACTCATATCATGACGTTAGTATTTCGGCAGACTATGCAAGTTGGGATATAAAATCTGATACAATGAATATTTATAGCTTGGCTGGGCGTGGTGCTGTTATGGCAGCCTATGAAGCTGCAAGTAGAAATGAGAAGAAAAGAGATTCTATTATGAAGCAGATTGATTTTGTTACTGTTACTTCAAATGCTTATTTCAATGAATATGAGCTTAGAGCTGTGCAGGGAATGTACCCTTTCAATCCTTTGGTAATGGCGTGGGCATATATTGTGCAGAGGAAACCATTCGGACTTTCTTTTACAAGTGCAGATTTGGCAAATCACTTTAAGCAAAAGCCCGTACACGTAAAAAGCTCAATGCGAGATATGGCAGGAGCTGGTTTTGTAGAATATGATGAAGCTGCAGACTGGGTTACTCTTACTCAAAAAGGAGTGCTTTATGCAAGAGCAAATTTACCTACAACGAGTCGTTTGCGTTCTGATTACGACCAAATCAGACTTTCTTCTTTAGGTACAAACAGTGATAATCTCACTTATTATTTTGAAAATAATGAACTTAAAGTTAGAGGTGTAGAAGAGGTATTATATAGTAATGCAAAAGTAGATTCAGTGAATTATTATGCTGTAAAAGCAAAACCTGTTGATAAACAAGTAATCATTAAAGAAAATAGAAATATGACTGTTAATGGACAAGTAGCAGCAAAAAACTTTATCTTTAATGGGGAAGGATTCGAATTTAATTACAAAGATTTCAAATTTGATATGGAGAAAATTGATTCCATGCAATTCTTTGTGGATGGAGATACAATGCCAAATAGCTTCAAAGATGTCTCAGGTACATTTGCTATTAATCTTCCTAATAATAAAGCAGGAGTATATGACCAAGGCAGGTTCAAAGATTCTCAACGCTACCCACTTTTTAATACTACTTCTGGTGGAACGGTTCGTTTTGGTGGAGATGAAGTAATGGGAGGAGCATACAGCGATTCGACAGTTCGTTTTGATGTAGATAACTTTACACTTGATAGTTTGGCAAAAAGAAAACCAGAAGATTTGCGTTTTGGAGGAACATTCAATACCCCTATTTTTGATAAATTTAAAGAACCTATTCGGGTAATGCCTGATAAATCACTTGGTTTTACACACGATGTAAATGACCCACAACACGCTGATGGAATGTCTTTGTATGGTGGAAAAGGTAAGCTACTTACGGGCAGAGTTGTAGTCAGTAATAGTGGTATTCGTGCAGGTAGTGAGCGTTATATTCAAGATATTGAAGAAAATCCTAAGAAAAATGCCAAAACACAAGAAACAAAAGATGAAGTTGTAATAGACAATGAACCAGCCAAAATGACCTATTTAGCTGCCGAACTTAATTCGAATGACTTTATCTTTTTTGCTGATTCTGCTACCTCAAAAGGAGAATTTGCTGCAAAATTAGCTACTTCGAAAGGTAAAATAAATGCTGTTACGATTGATGAGGCGATGTTCCCACAAGTAGAATTAGAGAATTATAGAATGAAATGGCTTCCAAAACAAGATAGTATGATGCTTTCCACAACAGACCAACCTTTCAGAATGTATAAAGGAGAAGGAGGAACGCTAAAAGAAGCCAATTATACAGGAACATTAGCACTTACTCCATTAGGTTTGAAAGGATATGGAGGATTAGAAACGCAGGATGCCATCATCGAATCCAAGTTATTTGCCTTCGAAACCACTCGTGTATTTGGACGTGAGTCAGATTTTCAAATCAAGTCATTAACGAATGATTCAATACCTGCAGTTTCGGCAAGTAATGTAAAATTTGAATATGATATTTTGGCTTCTCCTCGTACAGCAGAAATTACTTCAGAGGTTTTGGGTGAGCAGGTTTTTGATTTTCCAAGTCTTCAATATAAAACATCACTTGCAACAGGATATTGGAATGCAGATGCAAAAACAGTAGCTTTTCGCTTGGATGAAACAGGAGATATTAGCAAACAGTATTTTGTTTCTACTGCGCCTGAGCAAGATAGTTTGAATTTTAGAGCAGCTTTTGCTAATTATCATATTCCTAGTGGAAACCTTACCATTGGTGGCGTTCCTTATATTTTGGTAGTAGATACTGAAATTTATCCAAGAGAAGGAAACGTAACTATTCGTGAAAATGCTAAAATGGATAAGCTAGAAGATGCTGAACTAGTTATTAATTATATCAATAAATATCATAAACTGACAGAAGCAAATGTAGATATTCTTTCTAGGAATGAGTATCAAGGTGAAGCTGTTCTGAATTATGATAATGGAACTGATAAAATTCAATATTTACGATTAAATAACTATGGTAAACAAATCATAAGAGAAGATGATTTGCCTGATAGTTTGCGTAAAACAGAAATTGCTGAAAGACTTATTGGTACAGAAGGAACTGTTTCTGTAACAAGCATCGAAGAAAATGACGATGTTATCGACGATACAGACTTTATTTATTCAGAGGGTAAGCAATTTAGAGGAGAAGTAACCCTAAAGGCGTGGCTTTCAGAATTAGAGTTCAATGGACAAGCAAGACTTGTAATTGATGGTGTTCCCCAAACAGGTTGGTTTCCTTTAGTGAGCGCAGCTTATGTAGATGCAAAGTCTAAAAAAGCTCAAAAACTTGCAGCAGCAGGTTCATCAGAGCTAATCAAAGACCAAAAAATTGGAGGACAACCTGCCTTTACAGGAATTTATTTGGGCGAAGAAGGATTGTTTGTTCCTGTTATGCAAGAAGAAATTCCTAAAGCTGAACCTATATTATTAGGAGAAGGACAAGTAAAAGTAAAGCCTGAAGAAAAATCAATTTTGATTATCTCTGAAGAAAGAGCTAAATCATCTGAAATTGAAGACGGAAACTCTTTTAAGGCAAGTAAAACATTAGGAACAGCCGAATTTGATGGTAAATTAATGCTATTCAATAGTAACCAAAGAGCGCAGGTAGATGTATCTGGAGTAGGAAAAGCAAATTTCCAAAACAAACAGTACACAATTGACGCAATGGCAAGTATCAATATAGAATCAAAAGGAGATGCACTTTCATTTATGCAAGATGATTTGAATGCCTTTGTAGAAGAAAATAGAGAACGCTTAAAACTTGAACCAACTGTAAACAAATCTAAAAACACACTCCTCAAAATTGCAGGACAAGCAGGTGCAAAAGAAGCCCAAAATTTCCAAAAAAGATTTGCTCCAAATGATTATGGTATTGCAGACGTAATCAGCAAAACGATTGTGCTTTCCGATGTAACAATGAATTGGTCGCCAGATGAACAGACTTTTTATAGTGTTGGCGAAATAGGCTTGGCTTCTGTCTTAAAAGAAGAGATTGATATCAAAACAACAGGTTATTTCGAAATTCCACAAACGGAAAATAGAGATGAGTTTACTCTTTATTTTGAGCTTGACCCAGATAAATGGTATTACTTTCAGTTTGACGGACGTACTATCAGAACTCTTTCTTCTAGTGAAGAGTATAATACTTTAGTTACAGACCCAAAATCAAAAGATAAGTTTGATATAGCAGATAGAGCAGAGGTAGATGAATTTATGGCTCGTTTTAGAGGTGTTTATCCAGCAACTCCTTCTATTTCTCTAAAATAAATTTATATTAATTCTAAATATCTACTTCAGTAATTTTATAGATTTTTAGATAAAATACATACAAATCAGGCAGTCTTTTGGGCTGTCTGATTTTTTTATCAAAAAAATACCGTTGTTAGTATTTTAATGAAGTAACAACAACAGAAAATAAACCTTATTACGGTTATTTTTGTATGTCAGTCTTCCAAACTGACCAGTAAGAATAAAAACTGTTTTTATTATGTTCAGGTAAGATACCTAAACTACGTTAGACAAACCGTGATAACATTTAATAACTAAAGCAATGACAAATTTGAAAATAATTGATTCCTTTTGTACTGAAAATGATTTTGATTTAGGAAATAAATCTATTCTAGTCGCTGCTAGTGGTGGCGTGGACTCAATGGTTTTGATTGATACTTTACTAAAAATTAATTCTAATCTTCATAAAAAAATAACTAAAATCGGAATTGCTCACTGTAATTTTAGTTTGCGAGATGAAGAATCAGAACAAGATGAGATATTTATAAAAGAATATGCAGTAAAAAATAATATTCCTTTTTATTCTATAAAATTCAATACAAAACAGATTGCAAAAACACAGCAAAAATCTATTCAGCTAGTAGCCAGAGAGCTTAGATACGATTTTTTTGAAAAAATAAGTCAAGAAAAACAGTATGATTTTGTTGCAACAGCTCATCATTTGTCAGACTCTTTAGAAACTTCTATTTATCATTTGAGTAAAGGAACTGGGATTGCAGGAGTACGTGGAATTTTGCCTAAAAGAAATAGTAGAAATAGTTCTGAATCTGACTCTTTAGCTACTCAAATTATCCGACCTTTACTTTGTATTACCAAAGAAGAAATTATTAGTTATGCGAATGAAAATAATCTAAAATGGAGAGAAGATGCAAGTAATCAAACGCAAAAATACAAACGTAATTTTATAAGACATCAAATTATTCCTCGCCTTAAAGAAATAAATAGAGACACCGAAAAAACATTTTTGAATACTTCTGAAAGGCTAAGAAGTATGGAAAATTTACTGCAAACTCATGTGAATGATTTTGAGAATTTTTTTTTTAAAAAAGAAAATGGAAGCAGCACAATAAATAGTTCTCAAATCAAAAAATTGAGAGAGCCTTTACTTATTGTTTCTGAATTTTTAAAAAAAAGAGGCTTTTCCTACAAACAAGCCAAACAAATCATAAAACAGCTAGACACGCTTGAACAAGAAAAAACAAAAAGATTTGTTTCAAAATCTCATATTCTTTATACAAATAAGAAAGAATGGATTTTGGCAGCTCAAGAAGAGAATCAATTAAACCAACTAAGTAATGAGACTGAAGAATTTTTAATTTCTCTAAACGATATTAAATCAGATAATTTTGTTTTTCAAAGTGAATTGCAAGGAGTTACATTAACTTTTGAAGAATGTAGTCCTAAAGAAGTAGATTTTAAAAGCAAGGCTATGTATTTAGATGCAGATAAATTAGAATTTCCTTTGATTTTGAGAAAATGGAAAGACGGTGATAAATTTGTTCCTTTAGGAATGAAAAATCAAAAAAGTATTGGAGATTTTCTGACAGATTTGAAAATTTCAATGTATGAGAGGAATTTTGTTTATGTTTTATTATCAAAAAATAAAATTAGTTGGGTAGGAGTCATTCAGCAAAACGAAGTAAAAGGATTAAGAATAAGTAATCCTTTCAAGTTAAACGAACATTCAAAAAATATTATCGTCATAAAATGACTTTTTGCAATACATATATACTTTATAGTAAGGTCAGTCTCGTAGAGCAGACCGTTTGTAGTCAAAACCAAAAAAGCCTTTCAAGTTTTATAACTTAAAAGGCTTTTTTACTTATTTCAGCTTCTTATTATGCTTCTACTGTCTTTTTAGCATCTTTGAAAGCAGCTTTTATTTTATCTACAAAATCTAATTTTTCCCAAGTAAAGAATTCTACCTCACGCTCTTCTACTGTTGTAGTTTGGCTAGTAACATTTCCTTTTTGCTCAGATTTGATGGTAGAAAAAGTAACTTTTTCTGTGTACGGTTCACGCCCCATATGTCCATAAGCAGCCGTAGGAGAAAAAATAGGATTTGTAAGTCCTAAACGACTAATAATCGCAGAAGGACGCATATCAAAAATTTCATTTAATTTATCTGCAATTTGTCCGTCTGTCAAATTTACTTTAGAAGTTCCATAAGTATTTACAGAAAGAGAAACAGGTTTGGCAACACCAATTGCATAAGCCACCTGAACAAGAGCTTCATCAGCAATACCAGCAGCAACTAAATTTTTGGCAATATGACGAGTTGCATAGGCTGCACTTCTATCTACTTTAGAAGAATCTTTTCCAGAGAAAGCTCCACCACCGTGTGCGCCTTTTCCTCCGTATGTATCTACAATAATCTTACGACCAGTAAGACCTGCATCACCATGAGGACCTCCAATTACGAATTTGCCAGTAGGGTTAATATGAAAAACAGTATCTTTTGTGATTAATTTTTCAGAAATAACACGAGGAATAACAATTTTCTTAACGTCTTCATTGATTTTTGAAAGCATTGCAGCCTCCGAATCAAAGTCATCATGTTGAGTAGAAACTACAACTGTATGAACGTGAATAGGTTCGTTATCATCGTTATATTGAATGGTAACTTGAGCTTTTGCATCAGGACGCAAATAAGGCATCAAGTGAGATTCTTCCTTACGTATTTTAGCTAGTTCTTTCACTATTCGGTGCGAAAAAGCAAGAGCCATTGGCATATATTCAGGAGTTTCTTTAGTCGCATAACCAAACATCATACCTTGGTCTCCTGCGCCTTGTTCTTCGTTTTCTCTATCCACACCTTGAGCAATATCAGGAGACTGACTGTGGAGAGTAACAACAACACCACAAGACTCTGCATCAAAACGATACTCATCGCTATTATAGCCAATATTACCAATCGTTTTACGAGCTACCTCAGCAATATCAACATATGCTTTCGTGGTAACTTCTCCTGCCACTACAGCAAGACCAGTAGTTACAAGAGTTTCACAAGCAACTCTTGATTTTGGGTCTTGAGCAAGCATTGCATCTAATACAGCGTCAGAGATTTGGTCAGAGATTTTGTCTGGGTGTCCTTCAGATACAGATTCAGAAGTGAACAAATAAGCCATTCGTATAAATTTAGGGAAATGATGTAAAATTTTTTCTTCCTAATCAATAAGTAGTTTTACTCAAAAAATAATTTTTTCTTAATATAATCTAAGACAAAAAATTAAAAACTATTTTATTACAACTATTGATTTAGACAAGCAAAAATACAAACCTAAAATCAAATTACAAAAAAAGAATCCTACCAAAAATTTCTTTTATCACTTATTGGTAAATAATATTTGTTAATAAGTGCATTAAAAGCGCATAGAATACTATTTTTGAAAAATTATTAGAAAGTAAACAAGAAAATATAAAATGAATTTCTATCCTGGTCCTTCGAAAGTATATCCACAAGTAAAAGATTGGCTAAGTGAAGCCTATGATATTAATATCTTGAGCATTCAGCATCGTAGTCAGAAATTTATGGAGATATATGAAAGCATTGTCAAAAATCTGCAAGAAAAACATAATATTCCGAAAGATTATACCATGGTTTTTACGTCTTCTGCTACGGAGTGTTGGCATATTCTGAATGATACTTTTGGGAGTGATAATTTTTCAAAACTGAATGCTTATCATTTCTACAATGGTGCTTTCGGTAAAAAGTGGTTTGAGTATAGAAAAGCAAATTATCCAAAGACAAGTTTTGGAATTGAATTTGGAATAAACGAGGAATTAGAAGATAAGTGTTTTCAACAAATCCCACAAAATGATTATTTACCAAATCTAATCTGTCTTTGTCAGAATGAAACATCAAACACCACTCAAATTTCTCAAAAAATACTTTCAGAAATTAGACAAGATAGACAAAATGATTTTATTTTCGTAGATGCTACTTCGTCTTGGGGAGGGCAAAATCTAAACTTTCAAGATGCTGATGCGTGGTTTGCTTCTGTCCAGAAGTGTTTTGGACTTCCTGCTGGACTTGGAATTATGGCTCTTTCTCCTAACTTAATTGATTTTTATCAAAATGAAATTCAAAATTCAAAAAATAATCCTGCCGTTGTTGGTGTCCCCACCAACGACAAACACACCAGATACAATCAGCTTTCATTTTTACTAGAAAAAGCAAAAGGTTTTCAAACTACTTACACGCCCAATGTTTTGGGAATATATTTGCTTTCCAAAGTATTGGGGTTTGTTCCGAATATTTCTCTTACTTCTCAAGCAATAGAAAAACGAGCGACTGATTTATATGATTTCTTGGAAGAAAATGGATATAAAATTTTGATAGAAAATAAATCTGTTCGTTCGCAAACAGTTCTTTCAGTAGAACTAAATGAGCCAAAACTTAGTTTTTTAAAACAAAAAGCCAATCAATCAAATATTATTTTAGGAAATGGTTATGGAAATTGGAAACAAAATACATTCAGAATTGCTAACTTTCCACAGCATACCGACGAAGAATTTGAGGTTTTGAAGGAGTTTTTATTGAAATTGGATATCTGATTTACTGACTAATAACTACTTGATATGAGTAAAAAAATATTTGACTTAATTTTTATTAAAGCAAAAACAGATTTTTTTAATAAATTTCTGGATAAAACACCTGTGTTTTACTTTTCAGATGATATCCTTTTTAAAAAAAACATAAAAGAAAAAATACAAAATATTGAATTTATTACTATAAAGGTAATATTAGATTCAATATTAAAATATATTGAAAATTCTGAAAAACAGCTAGTAAATTCGAATGAAAAGCCAATCAAGCTATACGTACTCTTTGGTGTAGATTACATGATAGACGATGAGAAGACTTTTCAAATAACAATAGCACATCAAAAAATGAATCCAATAACGAAGCAATTGAACGAGCATAGGGTTGAGTTACATTATCTACCAAGTAAATTTTCAGGTGTGGAAGAGGACGATATTAGATGGGAAGATGAAGAAAAAATAAATGTATTTCTTGAAAGATTAAGAAAATCTAAAGGGTTTATTAAGAGTTTAAGCTATAAACCAATGAGAGTTTTGGTAGAGAGTGAAGAAATTTGAATTTAGAGCGATAATATTCAAATACTTTTATGATTTCAATTTTAATACAAGGTTAGGAAGTATTTTTCATTAAAAAAAATGTTATTTTTGCACTATGAAGACAACTGAAACAAAACAACCAGCAGAACTAACAGAATTATTAAACGAAAACTCTATTTTTGAGTGGATAAAAAATAGTGCCGATGCGCTAAACTTAGAAACTTATGTAATTGGAGGCTTTGTACGTGATTTTTTATTGAAAAGACAAAGGGAAACTAAAGATATTGACATTGTCTGTATCGGAAGTGGAATTAGTCTTGCCAAGCACGTTGCAAAGTCGTATGGAAAAGCAAATGGAGTTTTTGTGAAAGTTTCTATTTTTAAGCGTTTCGGAACAGCAATGATAACGCTAGAAGATGAAAAAACAAAACAAAAAATAGAAGTAGAATTTGTAGGTGCAAGAAAAGAATCCTACGATTTTGACTCAAGAAAACCAACCGTAGAGGAAGGAACACTAGAAGATGACCAAAAGCGAAGAGATTTCACTATAAATGCTTTAGCTATAAGCCTAAATACAGAAACATACGGAAAGTTTTTAGACCCGTTTAATGGGCTTAAAGATTTACGAAAAAAAATAATTCGTACGCCTTTAGCTCCTGAAAAAACATTTTCTGACGACCCTTTGCGTATGCTTCGTGCTGTGCGTTTTGCTTCTCAACTTGGTTTTGATATTGAAGTGGATACTTTTGAAGCTCTTTCTACTCAAAAAGAAAGAATAAAGATTATTTCACAAGAACGTATCACTACTGAAATTAATAAAATTATACTTTCAAATCCTCCTTCGTATGGTTTTAAGTTGTTGTATCAATGTGGGCTTTTAGAGCTTATTTTCTCTGAAATGACAGATTTGCACGGCGTAGAAATCATTGATGGAAAAGGACACAAAGATAATTTTTATCATACGTTGCAGGTTTTGGATAACGTAGCGAAGGTTTCTGATGATTTGTGGTTGCGTTGGGCTGCTATTTTACACGATATTGCAAAACCAGCTACAAAGCGTTTTCATCCAAAAGCAGGTTGGACTTTTCACGGACATGAAGATAAAGGCGCACGTATGACACCAGCAATTTTCAAAAAATTACGTCTTCCTCTGGATGCAAAAATGCGTTTTGTACAAAAATTGGTAAAGCTACATTTACGTCCAATTGCTCTTGTCAAAAAAACAATTACTGATTCGGCAATCCGTCGTTTGCTCTTTGAAGCTGGAGAAGATACAGATGCTTTAATGATGCTTTGTCGTGCTGATATTACTTCAAAAGACCATAGCCGAGTAAAGCGTTATTTACAAAATTTTGATAGAGTAGAAAAACGAATGGCAGAAGTAGAAGAAAAAGACCAATTACGTACTTTTCAGCCTGTCATTGATGGAGAAATAATTATGAAAACCTTTGCTCTCAAACCTTCAGCAGAAGTTGGAAAAATAAAACTGGCTATTCGTGAGGCGATTTTAGAGGGTGAAATCAGAAATGAATACGAAGAAGCCTATAATTTTATGCTTAAAGAAGGCAAGAAATTGGGTTTGACGAAGGTTTAGAGCTTTCTTGAAAACTTTGTCAGTAGTTTTTTAGTAATCTGAAATAACTCTGTCAATAGTTGCGAACTAACTATTGACAGTCTTATGAAAGACATTTGAAAATTGAAAACTTCTCAACAAAACCCTAATTTCTACCGTAGTGAGTTAGAATCCCAAGAAACAGAAACAATCTAACTCACTTCAACATGTCTTTTTCTTTAAAGTTATTTCGCTCTTTATTTTTTTTATTGTCTTTATTTTTTCTATTAAATTCTTTTTCATTTGCTCAAAACAGCATATTAGAAGGTGTTTTAAAAGACAAAGAAACCAAAGCAATTCTGCCTTTTTGTAATGTCTATCTCAAAACTACACAATTAGGAACGGTCAGTAATTCAGAAGGAGAATTCAGACTTCTCATTCCTAAAAAGCAGAAAAATGACACTATTTTTATTTCTTATATTGGTTACAAAACTAAGAAAATAGATATTTCTAGCTTACTTCCTCAAAAAAAGAAAGCTGTCATTTTCTTAGAAACTGACCAAACTAATCTAAGTGAAATCGTTGTTCAAGATTATACAGCTGATTTTATTATCCAAAAAGCAATAGAGAATATTCCTAAAAATTATTATAACGAATCTCATAAAACAAAAGGGTTTTATAGAATAGTTTCTAAAAAAGAAAAGGAGTATGTTCATCTTTCAGAAGCTGTCTTTGACCTTCATCTTTCCAAAACTGAAAATCCAAATCAGCAGTTTAAGCTAGAAAAAATGAGAGCTATAAAAGATGAAAAGGCTTCAAAAGGAATTGACTTAGGGTTGAAGCCACAAGCGATTTTTGAAATGGATATTGTAAACTGTGTAAAAGGTATTGATTTGCTCAATAAAAAAGGATTGAAACTACACGATTTTGAAATAGAGGAATGCAATATGGTAGATGGAGATGTGGCTTTCAAAATTACTTTTGAACAAAAAGATAAGAAACAATCAGGTTATAAAGGTTATATTCTGATTGATAAAGAAACATACGCTTTTCTTTATTTTGATTTTGGTTTGAGTCCAAAAGGAATAAAATATCATAAATATGGCGATGTTGCTACACGAGCGTTGATGAATTTATTGGATATTCATATCGAATTAGTAGAGGATAAATATCAAATTCAATATAAGAAAATAGGCAATAAATACTATTTGAATAATGCCTCTGGCAATGCAATAATGAATTTTAGATCTGCTCGTCAGAACTTTAACTTTGATTTGGACACACGTGTTGATTATCTAACTACACAAGTAGATACAGATGATAAAACTCCTTTTGAAAGTGATGAGGTTTTGGGAAAAGGAAAGCTTATTGAACATCAAAATTCTATTTATGATAAAGATTTTTGGAAAGATTATACGATTGTTTTGCCTTCAAATGATTTTGTAGAAATAGCAAAGATTTTGGAAGCGAACAATAAAGCAAATGATCTAAAAATTCAGATAGAAGAAAAGCTATATAAGTTTTCAAAAGACAAAACAGTTCGAATAGATTCCCTACTTACTTTTTACAATAATCAAGGTTTGTTTAATGGAAATGCACTTATTGTTTATGATGGAAAAATAATCTTACAAAAAAGCTACAATAATGAACTAACAAAAAATACGCAGAGTTCACAATTTCGTATTGGTTCTTTGAGTAAGACTTTTACAGCTATGCTGATTTTGCAGTTAGAAAATGAAGGAAAGATTAGTTTTGAGGATTCAGTAGGTAAATTTTTGCCAAATTATGCTAATAGACAAATCAAAATTTCAGAGCTTTTGAGTCATCAAAGTGGTATTCCAGATTATCTAAAAAAGAATGAATATGTTACTCAAATAATGACAAAAGCATTTTCACCAGAGGAATTAGTCAATCGTTTTTGTAGCGATAGTTTGGAGTTTGAGCCAAGTAAAAAGTTCACTTATTCAAATTCGAATTACGTTATTTTGGCTAGAATCATTGAAAAAATAACAAATCAAGATTTTGGAATAGTTTTAAAGGAAAGAATTTTTGACCCATTAGAAATGAAGAATACTTTTTTTGGAGAAAGCAAAACCGAAAATTCTAATCTAACAAAAGCGTTTTTGTATGGAAAATCAGAGCCATTTTATTTTGTTCAAAACAGCATAGGTGCAGGTGGAATTACTTCAACAACAGAAGATTTATTGAAATGGAGTAGAGCATTAGATGGAAAGAATGAAAACTTTATGTCTTTATCTGAGATTGAAAAACTATTTGTTCCACAGGCTGAATATATAGACTGGGAAGCCTATTATGGATATGGTTTTATGATTGATAAGTATTATTTTCTGACTTCTAAAGACCGAAAAACGATTTATCATCCTGGAACTGATTTTGGGTTTTATACCATGTTTTTGAAGCAGCCCAAATCTGATATTACAATTATTTTACTCAATAACACAGGTGACTTTCCTTGTTTTGATATAAGTGAAGTTATCTTGAACGAATTTGATTAAAACACATGTCATTAATAAGTTTTTAAATCTATTTTATGAATAGGTTTTATCTCTTTTATAATCAGAATACTTAACTTTGTGAGTAAAATAAATTATCAAAAAAAACTTAGAATATGTATTACAAAAATTTACTACTTGCTCTTTCTTTTTTTATTATTTCAACAATCTCTTTTGCTCAAACTACACAAGGTTTAGAGTATTTAATTGAACGAAAAGACTTTCAAACCAAACTTTTGCACGAAGGTAAAGCTCCTCAGCCTTATGAAAAGTTTGATGAAAATAGAGAAGATATAATTCTTGTAAATTATGAATCTGACGGTAAAAAATTAAAAGGATTAGTAGAAACAAGTAATATAGAAAAAGATAAGAAAAAGCCTGTTTTAGTTTATTTACATGGTGGTTTTGCATTGGGTTATCAAGATATTTTGGATTGTCAGCCATTTATAGATGCTGGTTTTATTGTTTTTGCTCCTACATATAGAGGCGAAAACGGCAATGATGGAAATTTTGAGTTCTTTTTGGGAGAAGTGGATGATGCCAAAGCTGCCATAAATTGGGTTGCAAAACAAGAGTATGCAAATGCTGATAGTGTTTTTGTTTTTGGACATAGCATAGGAGGAACAATTTCATCTTTGCTTTCTTTGCACGTTGATGTTCCTATAAATTTGAGTGCAAGTAATGCTGGTTTTTATACTATTGGAGATTTAGAAAGTTTTGAGAAAGAAGGTGTCAAAACATTTGATTATTCAGATGAAAAAGAATCTACATTCAGAATTCCTTATATGGCTTTTCATTATATGCAAAGAAATCATACTGTTTATATGGGAGAAGACGATAATTTTGATTATTGGAGTACAAACATTAAAAAGATGTATGAACAGGCTGATGTAGTTACTTTATTGGAAATGAAGAAAGTCAAGGGCAATCATTTTACTAGTTTAAAACCTTCTATGGAATTATTTATAGAAAAAATTAAAATAGGAGAAGAAAATAAGAATAGTGATGAAGCAAAAGAGGAAAAGGTAGTAGTTGATGATAATTTTGTAGAAGGAGTACAATTATATCAAAAAGCAAAGACTTTTTATGATGATGAGAATTTTCAAGAAGCGATTCCATATTTAGAAGAAGCTGCTAAAAAAGGACACGAAGGGGCGCAATTTGATTTAGGTTATCTTTATAAAGAAGGCAAGGGAACAAAACGAGACAATGAGAAATCTCTATTTTGGTTTAAAGAAGCTGCAAAGCAGGAAAATGCTATGGCTCAAATGGCTGTCGCTAGTATTTATTTAATAGATAAAAACTACAACGAAGGATTCAAGTGGACTAAATTAGCTGCTCAACAAGGCGTAGTAGAAGCTCAGTATTATGTAGGAATGATGTATTTAGAAGGAAAAGGAACAACAAAAAATTATACAGAAGCTATAAAGTGGCATAAAGAAGCCATCAAAAACAATCACGTAGAAGCTATGTTTAGTTTAGGAGTTTTGTATGCCCAAGGTATAGGAGTGAAAAAAAATAAAGATGAAGCATTTAGGTTGATGAATACAGCATATAAAATAAATCCTAATATTCCAGAACATGCTTACTATTTGGGTGTCATGTATATGTATGGTGATGGCGTAGAGAGAAATCCAGATACAGCTATTTCACTTATGCAAAAGGCTGCAAGAAAGGGATTCAAACCTGCTCAAGAGCATTTAAAAGATATAGATAAAACGTGGTAACTATAAAACCTTTTTCATTTTCCTTAATAATCCCATAAGTGTAGGGTTTAAAAATTTACTTCGCTGATAAACTTGTTTTATTTCAGGATTTTTAGCAACAAAATTAGGTTCATTTTTGACTAAATAAGAAGTTATTTTCTTTACTTGTTTCCAACTTTGAGCCTGTTCTTGTTTGTCTTTTGTTTCGATGGCTTCATAATAAAAAATAAGTTGATTCAGAAGATTATAACAAAAAGCTAGGTGAAGTTGAGTTTCTGTAAAAGAATTAGTTATTTCAAAAATATCATCAGAACTTTGATTTTCTGTATAAAAATCTAATTCCTTGAATTTTGAAAGTGTGTTTTTTGCAATTTCTTGATTTTTAGGATTCTGACTGCTTTCAAAAGAGCGTAAAATTTTACTAAAAACTTTTGCATAATCCCGAGCAAAACCACTTTGTTGGGTCAGACTTTTACTTTCTGTATGATAGAGATATTTTGAAAAAATACTATCTATATAAACGCTTTTTTCATTTAGAAAAGCAGGAACAAAAAACTCATAATCCATTCCAAAATGAAATTCTTTTTTTAGGTTTCCATACTTTGCTATCAATTCTTTTCTAAAAAATGAAGAAGGTTGAGGAAAAGGAAGACCAGCCAAAGAACGCTCTAAAAAATCAGTTGAAGAAGCTCCAAATTCTTTATCAAGCATATTTTCTCCAAAAAGAATTGTCTTTCCATGAACAATAAAAATTTCTTGATTCTTATCGTTTTCAAATTCGGCTGCAATTTTGTGTAAGGTATTTGGTGTAAGCTGGTCGTCCGAATTAATCCACGTAATTATATCTCCTGTCGCTTTTTCAAAACCTTTATTAATGGCGTGGCTTTGTCCTTCGTCTTTTTCACTTACCCAAAAAGAAAAATGAGTTTCATATTTTTTGATAATCTCCAAAGAACCATCATCACTTCCTCCATCTATCAAAATATATTCTAAATCATCATATCCTTGTGAAATAATAGATTGAATAGTTTTTTCAAGATAAGCAACTTGATTGTAAGAGGGAGTAATGATAGAAATGCGCATCTATAAAGTTAGAATTTAGAAATCAGAGTGTAGAGTTAAAGGCGAATACAAATAATTTTAACACTAAGTTGGCAAGTTTCACTAAGAATAAGAAAAGAAATTTGAAACAATTAAAACAGAAAAAAACTTCTTCTAACTGATAACTGGTTTACTTTGTATTAGCTTGTTGATAAATTGCTTCTGCACGTTCGAAATCTTGAGCAGATGATTCAGAAAACCCATCTTGAATAAGCGTTTCTATGATTTTGTTGCGCTCTCCTGTATAAGGTAAATCTTGCTTTTTAGCCAAAATAAAAGGAGCTTGTTCTGTTGAAAGTCCTCCTGAAAGCAATGATTCAGAAAAATCAAAGTTTGCTCCTGCTTTTATATTAATAATAATTGTAGCAACTTTTTCAGGCAAACATTTAAAGAAAATAGCACTTTTGTCTTTACGAGTTTGAAGATAGCGAATAGAACCGTTCATAATTTTTTGTTTTTAGTATTTTCTAAGATAGGCATATAAAATGAACTCAAAAGTACGTAAAATATTTTTTATGAAATAAACTTAGGAACAATTACGAATTAAAAATTACGAATTACGAATGTAATAACTTGAATATCAACAACCTAAAATTTTGAAATAAGTAGTTTATTCAATTTCAATTCCTTATTAATCAAAACCTTCAAAAAGCCTCCAAAGTTAATTTATATAGTAAAATGAAATAGTTTAAAACAATTAAATCAAAAAGTAATTTTGTGATAACTGATAACTGATAACTGATAACTGATAACTGATAACTGATAACTGATAACTGATAACTGATAACTGCTTATCTTCCTCCTCTTCCTCCAGTAGTTCCACGGCGATTTTGATTGCTAAGTGTAGCATAATAACGAGCCGAAACGGATAAATCTCTAAAATCTCCAACTGCATAAGTTACGCTATCCCACGCACCACCACGAACGATAAAACCATCTGAAACATCAAAGGAGAACAAATCAGCGTTTCCATTCTCATCTAAAAAACCATTTCCTAGTTGATTTCTTTCAAAAGATAATGAATTTTGATTATTTATTTTGACACAATATTCCCAAACATTTCCACTTAGTTCCATCACTCCCCAAAAACTTGCACCTGCTTGTAAACGTAACTCAAAATCGTAAGTAGAAAAATCTGAACCTTTTGCAGCAAAACCATTTCTCAAAACTCCATTTAATTGATTGATTTCTATTCCAGAATTGTAAGATGCAAGTCCTGCCGAATCTGCAATATTTGCTAGTTCCGAAACCGTTTCGTTTTCTGTTCCATCCTCTTGAACTGTATTTGCATCAATAATATAAGGCGTTCCCCAAGAAAACTCTCCTTTTATGGGAATTGTTATTCCTCTTGCAGCTTTCTCAAATTCTAATTCGGTTATTGGTCGGAGTGCTGCCCAATCCAAAAAAGCAGCTATATCTTCTGCATTGAGCCAATTACAAGCTCTGTATTTTCCCTCTCTGACTTCATAAGTTGCAGGAATATGTAAATTTTTGTTGCCTTTTTCTTTTATAAAAATAGAATTACGAAGAGGATTTGAAGAAGTTATTAAAGCAGAAGTAGCAACATCACTTTCTGGAGAATTTGCTGTTCTATTCAGCTGCTGTTTAAAGGTCAAAGTATTGAGAAAATCTGTATATTGATTTTGATTAATTTCATATTTCATTATCCAAAAACCATCATAACCCTTTGGGAAGTTAGTAGGAATAATTGATTGTGGAAACTCTTCTTGTCCATTATTTCCATACAGGTTGCCTTCATTTGTTCCTACCAAAATTTCATTTTCAGAGTGTATCAAAAATGGTTTTACTTCTGTACTGTCATTGTGTTGTGTTGCTTTTCGAAGCCCATTTTGTGAATGAACGCCATCACCAACAAAAAAACTTCCTTCATCTATCCAAACCATTTCAACAGCATAAAGCGCAACATCATAAACGCCAAATTGATTTTTTATTTCATTAGGTAATTTTACGGAAATAGATGTTTGAGAAATTCCGTTTTTTTCTTCTTTTATAATTGACTTCAAGAAAAAACCTCCTTTATCACTAACTGTTTCTAGTTCTGTATCTAGAATTTGAGTTGTATTCTGATTGATAAAAATTTCATTTTCTGATAAATAAATATGTTTCCAAGTATAATCATTTGTTCGTATCTTCAAAAAACACCAAACACCATCTCTAAAAATGAAATTCTTCTTTTGATTAGAATTCTGATTTTCAGAGGCAATGGTAAGTTCTTTGTTAAAAAACCAACTGTTTTCCCATTTTACCGTACACTCTAAAAAGTTATTTTCTGTAATGACTAAATTTTCTATTTTTACATTATTTGCAAAACTGCTTTCAATCAAAAATAGAAGTAAAAAACTACTGACTAATAGTAGAAAAGTTACTCTAAATTGCTTTTTATAAATTGCTTGTCTCATCTAAATTTATTTTAAAAATTATTTTTCTTATGAAGAAAATAGCTACTTCTTATTCTCTCGTTTTGTTATTTATTTGTCTTTTATCTTATACACAGAAAAATTCTGTTTTGGCGCAGGGTTGTAGTGATGCAGGTTTTTGTACTATGGGAGCAATGCGCCCAGACCAACCTTTTAGCAAAAAGATAAATGTTCGTCTTCGTTCGGTCAGTCTGACACAGTATATTGGTCTTACTAAATTCGACGACCGAATTTTGTCTTATGTTGCTGAAGCAAATGTAGGTATTTCTGATAAATGGCAGGCACAAATTAAGCTTCCTTATACTTTCGTACAAGGTCCTTTGGCAAACACACAAGGAGTTGGAGATATTTCTTTGAGCTTGACACGCTCACTTATTCAGAAAAAAGAATGGCAACTTAACGCTACTTTGGGAGCAAAAATACCTACAAATGATGCAAATTTCAAAAATGATGTTGGTTTAGCTTTACCTATGTATTATCAAAGTAGTTTGGGTACATATGATATTATTGCAGGAATTGCTTTTATTAATAAAAACTTTTTGTTTGCAGCAGGGATTCAACATCCTTTTAATCAAATAGATAATGGCTTCAAATGGGGAATTTGGCAAGAGCATCCTCTTTTCGATACATCTCTTGAATATCCAGTTTCACAGTTTTTGGATAGAGGAACAGATGCTATGTTGAGAGCTGAATATAATCTTCGATTTTCAAAGTGGAGTATGAATTTTGGAATCTTGCCAATCCTTCGTTTTACCCCAGACGTAATTACAAGCCCAGCGACAGGAGAAAGAACAGAAGTAGAAGATAGTAAAGGAGTTGCTGTAAGTGGACTTATTGGAGGTACTTATAATTTTTCGGTTCGTTCTAGCTTAAAACTTCTCTTAGGAAAACAAATTGCTCAACGTTATAAAAATCCAGATGGACTTTCAAGAGAGTGGGTAAATACAATTACTTATCAATATAGATTTTAGAATTAAACATACTTTTGAAAAATAGGCACGAAATTTTCATTCTTTATAAAGTGCTACAACAATTAAATCGTAGTTTAACATCTCATTAACACTTAAATTTGAAGAAAATATCTGTTTTGATTGACTAATTTCGTAAATTTGTCATTATCAGAAATTTATAATTAATTCTAATTTTCATCATTAAAAAAACGTATTAACAATGAAAATCACAAAATACTCTCTTGCATCTATCGCTTTTAGCTTTTGTTTATTCTTATTTTTATCAGCAAGTTCAATGGCGCAAGGCGTTTTTCAATTTGATGTAGAATCTTTTGATTTCTCAACTGTTGAGGAAGGAGACAAAGCTGAAAAAACATTTACTTTCAAAAATACAGGAAATCAGCCAATTATTTTGAGTAATGTACGTGCTTCTTGTGGCTGTACTACTCCAAACTGGACTCGTGAGCCTGTTATGCCAGGGCAGAGTGGAAAAATTGAGGTAAGTTATAATTCTGCTGGTCGTCCAGGTGCTTTTAATAAAACAATTACTATTACTTCGAATGCAACAGAAGCTACAAAAGTTTTGACAATTCGTGGAAATGTAGTAAGCGACCCAGCAAATGACCCAAAAATGACAGTAGAGCGTACTACGGTAGCTTTAGGCAAAATCAAAAAAGGAGAAGCTGTTACTTACAAAATTTCTTTCAAAAATGATGGAAAAAAACAACTTCAAGTTCATAACCTTACTAGCAAGTGTAATTGTGTGAAATTAGCAGGTAGAGCTACTGCAAATGCAGGTGAAACAAAAGAATTAGAAATCGTAATTACTCCAACTCAAACAGGAGAGTTTGAAGACGATATCGTAATTTATACAAATAGCCGTTCTCAAGGAAAAACGACTATCAAACTTACAGGAACAGTAGTAGAAGGTTCTTCTAGCAGTGTTCTTCGTAATGAAAACTCTGGATTCTAATAAATAAATCTATTCTTATAGAATTACAAAAAACCTTATTTGATTCATTTCAGATAAGGTTTTTTTGATAAATTCATTTCAAAAAAGTAACTTGTGTTACTTAATGTTCTTACTATCTCAGTGTTAAAATCATTCAAAATCAAATGAAAATCAGTATTATTACAGCTCGTACGAAAAATGGTGTTATAGGTTCAAATAGCTCTCTCCCTTGGAAAATGCCTTCTGATATGCGTTTTTTCAAACAAACAACTATCGGACATCACGTTTTAGTAGGAAGAAAGACTTATGAATCTTTTAATGTTCAGCTTGTTGAGCGTCCTTCACTTATCTTGACGACAAAATCAGAGTATAAACCAACTTATAAAGAAGACCAAACTATAAATTCATTAGAAGAAGGAATCAAGAAAGCAAAAGAACAAAATGAAACAGAGCTTTTTGTGATTGGAGGAGGGGAAATTTATAAACAAGCCTTAGAAAAAAATCTTGTTACACATATGTATATTACAGAAATTGATGCAGTTGTAGAAGGAGATACTTTTTTTCCAGAGTTTGATAAATCAGAGTGGAATATTATCCGAAACGATAGTTTTGCAGCAGGAGAAAAAAATGACTACGATTATAGTTTCGTTTTGTACGAAAAGAAATAAGAAGAAGTAAGATGTTTTTTCTGAAAATAAAACCCACGAATAAATTCATAAATTACGTGGGTAAAAAACAATTATTCCAATGAAGCCATATAAATCAATCCTTTATCTACATAAAGTGGGTCATATGTAGTAGCTTTCCAAAAAACAGGGTGTTCTTTTCCTGTATTATGAATATGAAAGGCATTTTTATAATCTTTTTTTTCAAGATATTTTCCATAATTAGCAATACACCATTGAATAGCAATTTGAAGTCCTTTTTCTCCATTCAAATCATCAATTGTCAGACCTTCTTTTATTACGTGATACCCCATAATTTGCAAAGCTCCCCAAGAAGTAGCAAGCATAGTCAGCTCTTGAGTAGAATAACGCTCTAAATCTTTTTGTGTTAGGTTTCCGTATCTTTTCCTTTTGCCTTCTTTTACAGCTTTTAGTTTCTTAAAAACATTAGGTTCATAACGACTTTGAGGTGGATTTTGAGCCGAACATTCTAATAAAACCAATGCTTTAAAATATTCAGAAGGAGCTTCTAATTCTTCACAAATACGCTCTATTTCAGCTCCATAATTTCGTTCAACTTTTATGACAGCATTCATTTTGGCACGTTCTGAAAAGATAGGCTTTAATGCGCTATACGAACAAGAACGAAAATTCCATACAATATGAACGAGAATAACAGCAACAAATATTTTGAGAAATAAACGCATAGAGTTAAAGCAAATAAATTGTAAAGCCTAAATATTTTAGAATACTTAGGCTTTAATTTTTGATAAACGTTTGATAAAAATACTATTTTTCTTAGCAGAAAGCAACAAAAAATATCAATAATTAATTATTTTCTTCTAAAGAAATTAGATTGACAAGTAAACGATACGCACCTGTTACTCCTTCTGGAAGCTGTCTAAACCAAGAAATTCCAGTGTAAGCAAAATTTCCTTTTCCATATTTTGCAATCAAAATACTTCCCTTTTGTGGTTCTTCTCCTGTATCAAAACTGCTTATTGGAGCTTCAAAATGTTCGTCCCACGAATCAGCAAAATAAAGCCCTCGCTCTTGTGTCCAACCTTCAAAATCTAAAAGCGTAATTTTGTTTGGCGTATTCAAAACTGGATGATTTGGAAGTTCAAAAACAACTGGTGCATTTTCTTCGGTAACTCTTTTTCTTGAAATTTGAAATGGATAAACACCAATATTTTCAGCTTTCAAACGGTAAGAAGTATTGTATTGAACAATTAAGTTTCCTCCATCTTCAACATATTTATGAAGTTTTGGAAGATAAATCGCTAATTCTTCTTGAATATTAAAAGCTCTAATCCCTGTCAAGACGGCATCATAAACTGATAAATCTGTTGTTCCCAAATTTTTAGCTTCAATAATATCTACTTGATAGCCGATTTGCTCCAAAGCCTTCGGAACATAATCTCCTGCACCTAAAATATAACCAATTCGCTCTCCTTTTTTCTCTAATTCGGCACGCATCAAACGAACTTTTGCATTTGGGAACATCGCTTGATAAGGAATATGGTCGTAATCAATTTTTTCCATTGATTTAGCAAATTCTGTTTTATTGGGACTACCATTTTCTTGATAAGTTAATCCTACAAGTAAAGCATTATTTTGAGTTTTTGCAGGAGGAGTTATTTCGATTTCTATGATTTTGGATTGCCCCTTTTTATTAAATGAAAACTTTATATCAGTAGGCGTAGTATCAAAATAGTCTGTTTTTGCAGAACTTTCATTTGTTCTTTTTTCAGGAATTAAATTTATAAATCCAGAAACAGGATTATCAGTATTTGAAAGCAATTCTAAACGAACTTTCTTTGGTTTATTGTCTGCAAAAATCATTACATCATCTAAAAAACGAGCTGTTACTTTTGGTACGACGAGCAAAGGCGCATATTTTTCTCCTTTTACTGGGTCGGTATATTTGTGTTGAATTGGCAGTTCGACAGTCAATTCTTGAATGCTTGATTCTTTACCCCCAACGTTCAATGTCAAACTTAATTTAAGATTGGCAGGGTTGCTTGGTAAACCTCTTAATTCTTGATTATCAACGCTGTACATTCCTGTCGTTTGATTTTCATTGAGCCAATACGGATTTGAATTTTTTATATTTTTTAATTGAATTGTCTTAGAGAAAGTCTCAATTTCATTTGTTTTGAGCGTTTGATTATAGGCATTAAGATAAAAATCTTTTAAATCAGTTTTGCCTTTTGCGTTTTCAGCCAACAAAATTATTGTTGAAATAATAACAGGTACATCAAAACGCTTGATAAGATTTAATTCTAGTTGAAGAGAATCTCCATTGGCTACTTGCGAATTATCTGTAATAGCTTCTGCAAAAAGTCCTCCTGTTGTGAAAATAAGCTCGGTAAGGATTTTCTTTGCATTTTCTGTAATCGGACTTTTTTCTAATTGACTTACTTCCTTATAAGATTGAACAACTAATTCAAACGAATTTTGAGGTTTTGCTGGGTTATATTCTTTTTTGAGTTTTTGAATTAATTCTACAAATTTTTTACTTCCTTTTACTCTACTCCAATCTGTGATTATTCCTTTAAAAGCATTTTTTTCTGGCAAATCTCCTTTCAAAATCTGTAAATATTCAGTTTGCTGACCTCTAAAACCAGCACTTCCAAACCCTTGACTTTTATGTTGTGAACGGCTCTGCGCTGCAATTTCATTGTATGATTTTCCCAAAATGGCATCATAGCCACCAATTTCGATTTTCATTGTGCTGTCTTCACTCATTTGCATTCCATTTCTTCTGAAAAACCATTCAGAGGTATTCCAAAAAATACGTTTTGGTTGCCAAACTTCTACATATTTTAGCTGTTCTGGAAAACGTTTTGGGTCTGCCGCTGCATCATAAGCTAACATTGCAATCTGTGCCGAAGCTGTGTGATGTCCGTGTGTTCCTCCTAAAGTGGGCGAAAAACGAGTAATGAGAATATCTGGTCTAAACTTACGAATTGCCCAAACAGCATCTGCCAAAACTTGCTCTTTCTCCCAAATAGTAAAAGTTTCTTCAGGAGTTTTTGAGTAACCAAAATCATTGGCACGAGAGAAAAATTGATTTCCTCCGTCTGTATTTCGTGCTGCCAAAAGCTCATTAGTACGAATAATACCAAGTCCTTCTCTAACTTGTTCGCCAATTAAATTTTGTCCACCATCGCCACGAGTGAGGGAAAGATAAGCCGTTCGATAGCCTTTTTCTTGTGCAAAATGTGTAATAAGTCGTGTATTTTCATCGTCTGGGTGAGCTGCAATATACAAAATGCTACCAGTCGTTTGAAGATGTTCTATTTTTTGAAGTGCTTTACCTGCTGAAAGAGGGTTTATTTGAGCAAAAATAGAATTGGAAAAGTGTAATAGAAAAAACAGAGCTATAAAAGCTGTATAAAAAGTAATTTTTGACATACGTTTAAAAAAGTTGGATTTTATTTTTAGACAATTATACAAATAAAGCGAGTTTTAGATAAAGACGATTGATAAGAGAAGTATTTTAAGATTATTTAGCTATCAAAAAATAATAGTTTTATCTTTAAAATTATTTCAAAATATGACACTATCAAAAATATAATTTAAAAACTAGGAAATGAAACAAGACTTAAATAAAAATATAAAAGCTCAAATTCAAGTTCTTGCTTACTATCAAATTTTAGGAGGGGTAATGGGAATAGGTTTAATAGTTTGGTTGGGTTTTCAGTCTAATATTTTTTTATCTTTAGGGCTATTAATTCTATTATTTGTTATAGGGCTTTATTCTTTCTCCATTTATTGTGGATATAATTTGTTGAACTATACTAATAGAGAATCGTTCAGATTATCAGCTATTAATCAAGCATTACAGATACTTAGTTTTATGTTACTTGGATTCTCTTATAAATATATTGCAGGTGTAGAGTTTGCTGTTGGAGTGAACTTAACAAATGAAGCCTTATTTACGTTTGATTTTTCTTTTTTTACTTCAGAGTTTCAAATGAATCTTAACACAGAGAAAGAAACTACAAAAATTGCAATAAATATAATCCCTATCTTAATCATGTATTTTATAGGCAAACTAGAGCAGAAAGTAGAGACAGGCGAACCTATTCCTACCATTGAAGAATCTAATATTCTTGATAGTTTTTAATAAAAAAAGTTAAAAACTTGTAGCATACCTACAAGTATGTATATATTTGTAGTGTCAATCAGATAAAGCAAAAATTTATTTCAACCAGCGATTTATTTTTACATACATAATGGATACACGAACTGCAATTTTGGAAAAAAACTATGAAGCTATTTTACAAAAAGGCTTTCAAGGAGTTCGTACGGATAAAGTAGTAGCTGATTTAGGAATTACAAAAGGAGCATTTTATCATTACTTTCCTAACAAAAATATGCTAGGTTATGCTGTGGTAGATGAAATCATTTATCCTAATTTTGTTGGAGTATGGGAAGATAGTTATCAAAAATTAATTAAAAATAAAGATACACATGCTATTGATCTGATTTGTCAAACAATAGAAAAAATAGCTTCTTTTTCTACTGGCGAGAATATTTCTGTGGGCTGTCCTTTAAATAATTTGATACAAGAAATGTCTGCTATTGACGAAGGGTTTAGACAAAAATTAGCAGCAATAATAGACAAACAATACTTTTTTATTCAAGCAGTTTTGGAAAAAGGAAAGGAAAAGCAGCAAATAAAACTTGAAGTAAATCCAAATGAATGGAGTTATTTTATTATAGCAGGCTTAGAAGGAAGTTACACCATTGGAAAAGCAAAAAATAATATTGAGGCTTTTCAAGCAAGTATAAACTCATTACTCATGGCTTTAAGGTCATTAAAAAACATATAATCATTCTTTAGCTTTGACTAAACTCATTGGTAAAGAATATAAAAAGCAGCAGATTTTTGATTTGCTTTTTTTTAAAACAAGTAACATACATACAGGTATGTATTTTTAATTCCAATTTTTATTTTCACATTTAAATCAAATTTCATTATGTACGTAATCACAGGCGCAACAGGAAACACAGGCAGCGAAGTTGTAAATAGACTTTTAGCAGCAGGGAAAAAAGTAAAAGCAATTAGTAGAAGCGAAGAACGCTTACAATCTTTTGTAGAAAAGGGAGCAATTCCAGCTGTAGGAGAATTAGAAGACACTAATTTTTTAACAAAAACTTTCGAAGGAGCAACAGCTATTTATGCCGTCATTCCTCCAAAATGGGACTTACAAGAAGATTGGAGAGGTTTTATGAGAAGAATTGGAAATTCTATTGTAGAAGCTATTCAAAAGTCAGATGTTAAAAATATTGTTGTTTTAAGTTCGAATGGAGCACAACTTGAAAGTGGAGCAGGTCCTGTTACAGGTTTGTATGAATTTGAACAACGTTTAAAGCAAATAGAAGGACTTAATATAACGGCACTTCGTGCAGGATACTTTATGCAAAACTTTTTTGGCTTAGTTCCAATGATTGAAAATATGGGACTATTTGGATATTCATTAAAAAGTGATATTAAAACTCCTATCGTTCACACTAAAGATATTGGGGAAGTGGCTGTAAAACATCTTTTGAATCTAGATTTTAAAGGTTTTAATTCTGTCTTTGTTTCTGGTGCAGAAGATTTGACTATGAATGAAGTAGCCGAGATTTTGGGAAATGAAATAGGCAAACCAAACTTAAAATATATGCAGTTTTCAAGAGAAGATGCAATAAATGGAATGGTACAAAATGGAATTCCTCAAACGATTGCAGAAGGGTATGATGAGCTTTTTAATGCATTGAATGAAGGTGATTATTTAAATGATTACAAAAGAACTTCTGAAAATACAACACCAACTACTTTAAAAGATTTTGCTAAGAATGAATTTGCACATGCTTTCAAACATGAAGCATAATTTTTTTCTTATTTCAATGAGGCTGTCTGAAAAGGGCAGCCTCATTTTATTTTTTATTTCTGAAGTTGTCTAAACATGGGCTTTTTGGGTATATTTGTTGGTGTCGCTATGCTAAAACACCAACAAAGGCTTAAAATAAGTATTCTTAAAAAACTTCTCTGAGTAAATTAAATATGTAAACAACACTAAAAAAATATATAAGTTTAAGAGACATAACTTTTATAATGGCTACATTTGAAAAATATTTTACTTAAAAATTCAATTATGAAAAATGCTTTCTTCTTGATTTTATTTCTCTTTTCTTCAACTTTTTGCTTTGCACAAGACTATTTTGTTACAGCAGAAAATGGATTGCTTGTTCGAAAATATCCAAATGATTCAGCAAAAATAATAGGCAAGTTTGATTTTGGAACACGCATTACCAGTAGTAGGAAAACAAATTACTCTTATTCTGTGAATGAAAATGGAGAAAAAATAGATGGTTTTTGGACTTGGGTAGAAATAAGTCCTTATTCTAGTTTTGCTTCCGAAGAAAGTAAAGGATATGTTTTTAATGGTTTCTTGAAAAAAGAGAAAGATTTTATAGCCGAAATAAAAGAAAAAATGAGTCGTTTGCCTGTCTTGGATAATTATAAAATTGATATAAAAAATGATGTTTTTTGTTTGAAAGGAGATTTTTTTGGAGATAGTATTGCAGATTTAGCTATTTTGATAAAAGATAATAAAGACGATAAGCGTATTGTATTTATTAATTACCAAAAAAATAGCATTCCTAAAACTTTATTTTTGGGAGGAAAAAATGACCCTTTTAAGATGGAATATTATAATTGGGTAGGTTATTTTAGAAAAATAAATGAAGGCGAAATTCTTTATTCTAATTATGATGATGACTTTAGAGGGTTAGAAGATGTTCCTCAAGATGAAAGAGTAGTTTTGAGTTATGATGCTATCTATATCCATCAAGAAGAATCTTGTGGAGGAGGTTTTATTTTTTGGAAAGATGAAAAATTTAATTGGTTGCAGCAAGAATAAGGTAATTATAAACACTTTATTTCGTTCTTATTTTTTACTAGCCTATGAAATCATAAATTTATCAAAACCTTTCTTATGTCTATCAAAAAAGTAGCTTTATTTATTCTTCTCTTTTCTTCTTTTGCCTGTTCTTCTCCTTACAGAGCGTGGCAAAAACAAGTGAATAAAAAAGTCAAAAGTCATCTTAATGAAAAACCCAATCTTCCCACACCTCCCAACACAGTTTGGATAAGTGATAATTTGTTTATGGACAAAACAGAAGTTGTAAATCTTTCTTATTTGGAGTATTTACATTATATGGGAGAGGATTCTTCCTATCAATATTATCAAAATCAAATTCCTACCAATGGCGTTTGGATGGATAAAGAAGTTCCTTTTTTAGATTCTATCAAACTTTCGCTTTCACTAGGTTATCTTGAATATGAAGGTTATCGTTTTTTGCCTGTTGTGGGAGTTTCTTATCAACAAGCCAAAAATTATTGTAAATGGAGAAGTGAAATAGCAACACAAAACTTTGTCAGTACAAGAGATAAAAAATACCGTTTTGAATATCGTTTGCCTACCGAAAAAGAATGGGAAAAGGCAGCTTTATCTTTTATTGATACATTAAATCAAGAAAATATAAAATATGGTTTTGATACTTCTATTGTTCCTCCTTCTGCCTTTAATTTGAGTCAAGTTTTGAATAAATCAAAGGGAGATTCTACCAAAATTCCACCAGTAGTTTATGCTTACTCTGAGCCTACAACACTTCTAGGGCTTCATCACACCATCGGAAATGTAGCCGAAATGATAGAAGAAGAAGGTATTTCTAAAGGAGGTTCTTGGCTTCATGTTCCTCTTCAAAGTACGATTAATGAGCGCATTCGATACCGTTATCCTACTTCTTGGTTGGGGTTTAGATGTATTTGTGAAGTAAAAGAATTGGAAATTAGGAATTAGGACATGGGAAATGGTGGCAAGGAATTGGGAATTAGGAAACTTTGTTTTCTCTAACGCACAGAATACAAAATAGAGTAACATCAATTAAAACAGTATTATAAAGCTGTTGTATTATCTAGCTGCGCTTTTTTGACTTTTTTTTTAGCTTCTTCCTCATCATCTTTTTCTGGTTCTGGCTCTTCTTGGGTATGTTTTTCTTTAGGAATGTAAGCTAAATTAATGAAGATAGGGAAATGGTCAGAGCCGACATGCTCTAGTTTTTTTATCTCAATAACTTGAAACTCATCGGAATGAAAAATATGGTCAAGAGGCCAACGCAAAAGAGCATAATCAGCGTGAAAAGTGCTATACATTCCTCGTCCAATTCGTGGGTCAAGCAAATTGCCTAACCTTCTAAAAAGACGTGAAGTATGCGACCACGCTACATCATTAAAATCACCAGCTACAATAGTAGGATTGTCTTTTTTCTCAATTTCTTTTCCTACCATAACTAGTTCTGCATCACGAGGAATAGATGTTTTTGCTTCTTCTGGCGCAGGAGGACGAGGATGGATTCCATAAAAATCAAAAGTTTCTTTGCTATCTTTATCTAACTTGAAGGTAGCAATGATAGAAGGGACATCATCTTGAACATAATAATTAAAATCTAATTTGGTAGGCTCTTTTTTCGAATAAAACAAAAGTCCATAAGTATTATCGATAGGCTTTAGAAGCTGATAAGGATATTCTTCTTTTAAATATTCCATTTGTTCTGCCCACCAATGGTCGGTTTCGACCATAAAAACTATATCTGGATTTTCTCTTTTTATAAGTGATTTTAATTTTTGAGTTTCTCTATTATGCATTAATACATTTGAAACCAAAACGCTAATATTCAAAGTATTTTCTGTTACATTTTCTGCATTTTTTACGTTTTTAGAAGCTAATGGAGAATAAGGAAAAATTACCCAACTATGAAAACAAAGTGCAACAAAGAGAGCTGCCCATAAGATATATTTAACCAGAACAACTTCATTGAAAAAATAGAGTAAGACAGCTGAAAAAACGATAATGACAAGCATTTGAATACGAGGGAAATCAAAACCACGTACCCACCAAGATTCGTTTTTGATAAAGCTAAAAACAGTTCCTATCAAACAAAAAAGAGCAGGGCCAATAAGAAGCCATTTTAAAATAGAAAGAAAAAAATCAAGCATTGTATAAGTAATAGTCAGTTTAAAAAATGAGGAGATTCAGAGCTTATTCAAAACTTTAATTCGAATTTAGAATTTCCATATTAAATCAACTAAAAAAATGATTCATAGTTTATAAAAATTTAAAAATTTGTACTTTTGATGTATGCCAAAATTCTTAACAGGAAATAATCTGAATCATAAAGTAGGAGAAATTATCGAAAAAGCTGAAAAAAGATTAATTCTTATTTCACCTTATATTCGTTTGCATTCCTATTATAAAAAGTTATTACAAGTAAAACTTATCAATCCAAATCTTGAAATAATCGTTCTTTTTGCTAAAAGTGGAAAGAATCCTATCAAAAATATCGCTATAAAAGATGTAGAATTTTTTAAGCAGTTTACAAATATTGAACTTCGGATTGAGTCTAAGCTACACGCAAAATATTACGCCAATGAAAAAGAATCTATTCTTACTTCAATGGATTTGTATGATTATTCACAAGAAAATCATATTGAAGCAGGTGTTTTGAGCAGCTCAAATGTTTTTAATAATATTTTGGGAGATTCTTTTGATATTCAAGCTTACGACCATTTCCTTACCGTGGTGGCAAAAAGTGAAATTATCTATAAAGCTGTTCCAGAATATTCTTATAATTTGCTCGGGCAGAAAAAATTTAAAGGAGTAACTATTGAAGTAGATTTGATTCCTTTCGAATAAAATAGATTCAACTTATTCCAAAATTTTGCCGTTTCAAATCTCTTACCAATAACTCAATAAGGTATATTTATCGAAAATCTATTTCTTTCAAAAGACTTTTCTCAAAAAAAATACGTATTTTAGTATATAGATTGTAATTATTACGAATAAATACTAGTAAATTATCAATTGATTTCTATCCAAAAAACACAAACTAAGCAACTCACAATTCAACTAAATTGATTATGAATCCATTAGAACTAGCATTAAAAGCTGAACAAGAAGCAAAAGCAAAAAAAGAGCAAGAGGAAAAAGAAAAAGAAGCAAAAAAAGAACAAAAAGAAAAAGATATAGATAATAATTCAGAGAAAGAACAGACACAAACCAATACCATCAAAAAATCATCAAGTCCTCTAGATATGCTTTTTGATGAAGAAAAAGTAGAGGAGAAAAATGAAGAAAAAAGTACAGAAATCGAAAATACTATTCCTAATAAAAAGGTAAGTAATCCTTTGGATATGCTTTTTGATGAAGAAAATGATAAAGAAGAAGAGAAAACAGAGCTAGAAAAAGACCCAAATATTTTTGCAAGTCCTTTAGATAGAGCTGATAGTTTTTCAGAAGATGAAATGAATGCGATTAGAGAAGAGTTAGAAAACATGCACAAACAAACTCCATCAAAGAAGGAAAAATCAGAGCAAATAAAAGAAGAGATAGAATTAGAAATTGAATTAGAAGATACAGAAGAAAATATAGATTTTTTTGAAAAAATAGAATTTTCAGATGATTTACCAAAACCAAAAGCATACTTGAATGGGTTTGCTAAAAAAGAAAAAACAGAAGAAGGAAAAACAGAAGAGACAGAATTAAATGGTACATCTTTGCCCTCTTTAGAAGATAAAATCAATTCGATTCAAGAAGAACTAGAAATGGAAGTTGAGCTGTTTGATACTACTTATTTAAAAGAT
This sequence comes from Bernardetia sp. ABR2-2B, assembly GCF_037126435.1. GTDB lineage: Bacteria > Bacteroidota > Bacteroidia > Cytophagales > Bernardetiaceae > Bernardetia. The sequence continues at coordinate 252,599 of NZ_CP147020.1, forward strand.
TCAATTCAAGAAGAATTAGATGAAAAAGAGGAGGAAATACAAACACCAAAAGAAAATGAAACTGAAATAGAATTACTGACAGATGCAGTAAATGACACTAAAGAACAAATACAAGTAGAAGCTATCTTCGAACAGGAAATTGAAGAAGAAACGTCAACTATTTCTGAAAATTCAAAAACAGAAATACGACAAACTTATTCTGAAGAGGAAATGATTTTTGATAGAACTGATATTTCTGATGAACAGCTTATTCATTTGTATAAATCACTTCTGAAACCTCGTTTGATTGAAGATAGAATGCTGATTGCACTTCGTCAGGGCAAGATTTCAAAATGGTTTTCGGGTTACGGACAAGAAGCTATCTCGGTCGGAATTGCAGAAGCCATTCAAACAGACGAATATTTATTACCACTTCACAGAAACTTAGGTCTCTTTACATCTCGTAAGATAGAACTTGAAAAGCTTTTTGCACAGTTTCAAGGCAAAAAAGAAGGTTTTACAAAAGGTAGAGATAGGTCTTTCCATTTTGGAACAAACGAACATCATATTGTCGGAATGATTTCGCATTTAGGGCCTCAACTGACTGTTGCTAATGGAATTGCTTTAGCTGATGTTTTGGAAAATAAAAAACGTATTACGGTTACTTTTACTGGCGATGGAGGTACTTCACAAGGAGATTTTCATGAAGCCTTAAACGTAGCTGCCGTTTGGGATTTGCCTACCATTTTTGTTGTAGAGAATAACGGTTATGGACTTTCTACGCCAAGTCATGAGCAGTTTCGTTGTAAACAATTTATTGATAAAGGAATAGGTTATGGAATGAAAGCTGTGCAGGTAGATGGAAATAATCTTTTAGAAGTTTATTCGACAGTTAAGAAATTGGCAGAAGAAATGAGAGAAAATCCTCGCCCTGTTTTATTGGAAATGATAACTTTCCGTATGCGTGGACACGAAGAAGCATCAGGAACTAAATATGTTCCAAAAGAACTTTTTGAGGTGTGGGAGAAAAAAGACCCAGTTATGAATTATGAAAAATTCTTGATAGAAAATGATATTCTGACAGAAGAAAAAACAAAAGAAATTAGAGAAGAATTTTTTTCAACCATTAAAAAGGCACTAGATACAGCTTTAGAATTACCTAAGATTGTTCCGAATACTGAGGAAGAAGAAGCTGATATGTATGCGCCTCACGAGCAAGAGCTTATTGCACCAATTAGTAGTAGTCAAACTCAAAAACGCTTAATCGATGCTATTTCGGATTCACTGCGCCAGAGCATGGAACGTTATCCAAGAATGACTATCATGGGACAAGATGTAGCCGATTATGGAGGAGTTTTTAAAATTACAGATGGTTTTGTTGAGCAGTTTGGAAAAGAACGTGTTAGAAATACACCTCTTTGTGAGTCTGCCATTGTGGGGGCTAGTTTAGGGCTTTCTATTCGTGGTTGGAAGGCTGTTATGGAAATGCAATTTGCTGATTTTGTTACCTGTGGATTTAATCAAATCATTAATAATTTGGCTAAATCTCATTACCGTTGGGGACAAAATGCTGATGTTGTGGTTCGTATGCCAACAGGTGCAGGTGTGGCAGCAGGACCTTTTCACTCTCAATCAAATGAAGCGTGGTTTGCTCATACACCAGGGTTAAAGGTAGTTTATCCTTCTTCGCCTTATGACGCAAAAGGACTTTTGAATGCTTCTATTGAAGACCCAAATCCAATTATTTTCTTCGAACATAAAGCTCTTTACCGTGCTATTTCAGAAGATATTTATGATGATTATTACACGCTTCCAATCGGAAAAGCTGCAACAGTTTCAGAAGGAGAAGATGTCAGTATTATTACTTATGGAATGGGCGTACATTGGGCAAAAAAGGCAGCTCAAGAACTGAATGAGGAGCTAGGAGAGAATCATTCTTTAGAAATCATTGATTTAAGAACGCTACTTCCTTGGGATAAAGAAACCGTTTCAGAAACTGTTAAGAAAACAGGAAAAGTAATTATTTTACACGAAGATTGCCTAACTGGTGGAATTGGTGGAGAAATTTCGGCTTGGATTGCAGAGCATCATTTTACAAATCTTGATGCACCAATTATGCGTGAGGGAAGTCTTGATACGGCTGTTCCATTTAGTGCAGATTTGGAGAAAAACTTCTTGCCTTATGAGCGTTTTGTCGATAAATTGAAAAAGCTTATTCAGTATTAGAATATAATTTATTAAAGCTGAAATCATTGTAAAAAGTCGTTTTTCTATAATATAAAATCTATGTTATGGAAAAATGACTTTTTTTAGTCTAAAGATTCTTTTCCTATATTTAAATCTCGTTAGGGAAGTTTGTAAACCTAATTCTAAGGAAAAATAACCTAGCCTTTGTTGTCATGTTCATAAAAACTTTGTCAGTAGTTTTTGGTAATCCAAACTAAATGAAAAATCTCCTCAAAGAACCTACTTCAATAGCTCCTTTAGTAAGTTTCCGAATTTTATTTGGTTTACTCACTTTTTTTAGCACACTTCGTTTTTGGTATATGGGTTGGATAGAAAAGCATTATATCAAACCTGTTTTTCACTTCAAGTATTTTGGTTTTGAGTGGGTTGAGCCGTTGAATAGTTATGGAATGTATGCTGTTCATATACTTCTACTTTTGGCAAGTTTAGGAGTTGCCTTTGGTTTTTTGTATCGTCTTTCTGCTTTTTTGCTGTTTCTGACTTTTACATATTGTCAGCTCATTGATATTACGTATTATCTCAATCATTATTATTTTGTGAGTTTGATGGCTTTTCTGCTCATTTTTGTACCTGCTCATCGTTTTTACTCACTTGATTGTATTGTTTTTGTAAATAAATCTGAAAATCAAAGTAAAGGTTTTACTTCAAAAATCTTTTCTGTTTCTCCTTCTCTTTTAGTTTCTCGTGCTTGGATTCTAATTTTCAAATTTCAACTTGCCATTACTTATTTTTATGCAGGATTAGCCAAGATTAATTCTGAATGGCTTTTTGATGCAATGCCTCTCAAAATTTGGCTTCCTCCTCATTATGATATGCCGATTTTTGGTTTTCTGATGAAGTATGAAATGACAGCTTATATTTTTTCTTGGGCAGGAATGTTTTATGATTTGCTTATTCCTTTTGCTTTATTCTATAAAAAAACTCGTTGGTTTGCTTATGTTGCAGTTGTTGGTTTTCACGCCATGACAGGATATTTATTTCAGATTGGAGTTTTTCCTGTTGTTATGATTGCGCTTACCTTAATTTTCTTTGAAGCAAAACATCACGAAAAAGTATTGAATTTTATTAGTTTTGCTATCTTTTCATTACTTAAAAAATCAAAATCAATAAGGTATTTTACATTTTATTCTACCAACAAAAAACAGTCTTCTCATCTATTACTAAATCCTCTCAGAAATTTTAAATTCATTTCTAATAAGTGGCTTTATATAATAGGAATCTATTTGATTTTTCAAATTTTGTTTCCCTTTCGCTTTATGCTTTATACAGAACAGTCGTACAATGAAACGCTTTTTTGGAAAGAAGAAGGGTATCGTTTTTCTTGGCGAGTAATGCTTATGGAAAAGTTTGGAAGTGCTACCTTTTATGTCAAAAATCCAAAAACAGGAAGAGAAGGAGTAGTAGATAATAGTGAATTTTTGAATCGTCATCAAGAAAAACAAATGTCTTTTCAGCCAGATATGATTTTACAATACGCTCATTTTTTGAAAGAGAAATATAGCACAGACGAAAACTCAGACCCAATAATTAGAGCTGAAGTTTATGTTACATTAAATGGACGTAGAAGTCAGTTATTTTTTGACCCAACTCTTGATTTGAGTGAAATTGAGGATGGTTTTTTAGAAAAGAAGTGGATTAATTCTTTGAAATAATAAAATGAATACAGAAAAATATCTCAAACGAATAAATTATACTCAGAAAATAGAGATAAATTTACAAACTCTAAATTCCTTACAAGAAGCACATTTAAAAACGATTCCTTTTGAAAACTTAGATATTCATAACAACAAAAAAATAGAGCTCCATAATGATTCTATTTTTGATAAAATAGTAGAAAATAAGCGAGGTGGTTTTTGTTATGAACTCAATAGTCTTTTTTATCAGTTATTGAAAGAGCTAGGCTTTGATGCTAAAATAATTTCTGCTAAAGTGTATAAAGGAACTGGAAATATCAGTCGTTCGGAAAATTATGGAAGAGAATACGACCACTTAGCTATTATTGTATCTTTCTTTAATAAAGAATATTTAGTAGACGTTGGTTTTGGTAAGTTTTCTCTACATCCTTTGCTTATTGAACTAGATATTTTACAGAAAGATATGATTGGAAATTTTATTTTTGATAAATTTGATGATGAATATTTCAGAATAAATGAATTGATAAAAGATGAAATCACTCCTCAATATATTTTTACAAAAAAAGAACGAGATTTGACAGAATTTAAAGAAATGTGTCTATTTCATCAGACAAGTTCAGATTCTCATTTTACAAAGAAGAAAGTTATTTCTATGTTAAGTACAGATGGAAGAATAACTTTAAATGACAATCAATTAAAAATTACAAAGGGAAGTCAATCAAAAGAAACTAACTTTGATGGAAGTAAAGAGCAATTTGAAAAGCTACTTTATCAATATTTTGGTACAAAACTATAAAACAAAAAATCTAACACCTTGAAAATCATCTTTTCGCCCTCTCATTATCCATTTTTTAACCTCGCTTTAGAGGAATATTTATCTAACTTCACAAACAAAGAAAGTGAGTATTTGCTTTTTTATAGAAATGAACCCTCTTTGGTAATGGGAAAAAACCAAAATGCTTGGGAAGAAATGAATTATAATTATTTACAATCTCAAAATATTTTTCTTTCTCGTCGTATTTCGGGTGGTGGAACGGTTTATCACGATTTGAATAATCTGAATTTTAGTTATATAAAACCACTTGATACAAAATTGGTCGCTAATTACGATTCACTTTTAATTCCTATTGTAGAGTTTTTGAAAACGCTAAGTTTGGAAGCAAATATAGGTCAGCGTTCGGATATTTGGCTAAAAAACAGCAAAGGAGAAAAACGAAAAATTACAGGAACAGCTCAATACACTAATAAGAATCGTTTTATTACACACGGAACACTTCTTTTCGATACAAACTTGGAAAAGCTAGAAAAAGCTATAACAATTCCTACAAACATAGAAGTTAGTTCAAAAAGTCTCAAATCAGTTCGAAGTAAAGTAATTAATATCAAAGAAGCTTTAGAAAATAAGGATTCTGAACCTATCTTGACCATAGAGCATTTTGAAGAAAAATTAGCTCATTTTATTTTGTTGTATTTTAATAAACCTGTTCACATACACGCACTTACACAAGAAGAAGTAAAGCAAATAGAGAAACTAGCGACAGAGAAATATAAATCCTTTGAATGGGTTTGGGGGCGTTCACCAGCGAGTGAAATTATTAGAAAAGTTAATTTCAAAAATCAAGAATATTCTATCAAAATAAAATTAAATAGAGGCGCAACTATTCAAGAAATTAGTACGGCAGATGAGTTTTTAAATACTCAGTTACAAAATTTAGTAGATAGAATCTATAAAAGAGAAAGTTTGGAAGAAATTCTTTTACCAATTGGATTTGAAGAAGGAGATTTAAAATTTTGGTTTTGATGTATTTTGTACTTCATTCTTTAAAGCAAATTCAAAACTTTTTGGCAAACCTATCGTTTTAAAAAAAATATTAGTCAAGACAAAATTTGAATACAAAAATAAAATAAGCTAAACACAGCATTTTAAACAAGAATTTTTGTATTTTTACTTCTAACTAAAAAAATAGCAAATCAATTATAAAGAACTAACTAAAATACCTATTCGATGAAAGACATGATGAAAATGTTTGGCAAAGTAAAAGAAATGCAGTCCAAACTACAAGAAGTACAAGAGCAACTCGTAAACATTACCGCCGAAGGAGAAGCAGGTGGTGGAATGGTAAAGGCAGTTGCCAACGGAAAAAAACAAGTGATTAAATTAGATATTGACCCAGATATTATAAAATCTGATGATAAAGAAATGTTACAAGATTTAATAGTTGCTGCCGTAAATAAAGCATTAGAAGGAGCAGAAGAAAAAAGCAAAGAGCATATGCAAAAAAGCACAGAAGGAATGATGCCTAATATTCCAGGAATGGATTTGGGTGGAATGGGAATGTAAAACTTCCACCTCGTTGACGGTCTTGACCTCAACGACGGTTTAAATATTTAAGAAAAAAGGAGAAGTGAGCAGGGCAGGGATGTCATTCATTGACGGGCTTGTACCTGTGTTTTCTCTCCTTAATTATTTAGATATAAAAAAGCCAATTTTGAAAATGTTTCAAAATTGGCTTTTTGTTGTTTCATTTACTACAAACTACAATTATTTAGTTTCTTTTTTATCCTTCCACTTCAAAGAATAAATATCTTTTCTACGGTCTTTAAGATTTCTTACGCTTCCATGGTTATGTAATTCTTTCAATAAATCAAGATTCACATCTGCAATCATTGTCATTTCTGAATTTGGTGTTGCTTCTGCAATAATAGCATTATTAGGAAAAGAATAATCTGAAGGCGAAAAAACAGCCGATTGTGCATACTGAATATCCATATTTTTTACCTTTGGAAGGTTACCCACACTACCAGCAATTGCTACATAACATTCATTCTCAACAGCACGAGCCTGTGAACATACACGCACACGCATATAACCATTCTGCATATCGGTAGAAAAAGGAACAAATAAAAGCTGCATTCCTTCATCAGCCATCATACGAGAAAGCTCTGGAAACTCTGAATCATAACAAATCAGAATACCAATTTTGGCAACATCAGTTTCAAAGACTTTTACTTTATTTCCTCCTGTCATTCCATAATCATCTACTTCACTCGGTGTAATATGTATTTTGTACTGAACATCCCAAGTTCCATCACGACGACACAAATAAGAAACATTATAAAGTTTACCATTTTCTAACAAAGGCAAACTACCACCAATAATATTTACATTATACGAAACAGCATAACCTACTAATTTGTCTCTTACTTCTTCTGTATATTCTGCTAGTTTTCTGATGGCTTTGGCTGTATCTTCCTCATTAAATTCTGCCATCAAAGGGACATTAAAGAACTCTGGAAACAAAACAAAATCAGCACGATATGAACTAAGCGCATCTACAAAAAACTCTACATTCTCAAAAAATGATTCTACAGATTTTACATTACGCATCTGCCATTGCACCACACCGATACGAATTACCTCTTTAGGTTGATTAACAAGAACAGGTTTTTCTTCATAATAAATATTATCCCACTTCAAGAGACTTGCATACGCTTCCGACTCAAAATCATCTGGCATATAGTTACGCAATACTTTCTTTACGTGAAAACCATTACTGAGCTGAAATGTCAAAACTGGGTCATAGATTTCTTTTTGCCTTACTTTCTCTATGTATTGTCTAGGTGTTACTTCATCAGAATATTTACTAAAATTTGGCATACGACCACCAGCAACAATACCTTTCAAATTCAAGTTCTCACAAAGCTCCTTACGAGCATCGTACAAACGCCTTCCCAAACGCATATTTCTGCTATTTGGATTTACGCTTACCTCTATTCCATAAAGAATATCACCATCTCCATCGTGATTGACAAAATTATCTTTTACAATATCGTAGTAGGTATGATTATCTCCATATTTTGCATAATCAATAGCCATACTTAGTGCATAGGCTACTACTTTTCCTTTGTCTTCTATACATATTTGTCCTTCTGGGAAAATTTCAAGTAGTTTTGTTACGTCTTTCTTTGTCCATGCTTGGTCTTTTGAATAAATTAGCTTTGAAATCTCTTCAATATCCTCTGCATCTGTGGGCAAAACGGTACGCAGTTTTAATACGTGTTCTGATTCTGATGAAGGAGTAATAAGTTTTTCGGAATTATCTATTGCCATAAAGGTTTTAAAAAATAAATGTTGAATTAAAAATAGTATCTAATTAATTGCGTAATTAACGCTTTTTTGAAGTGTGTGTGTATAGTATTGTGTATATTTGCAATCTTTAAAATCAATATACAAGATTTGTAATGCTTTCCTAAAGCATTCAATAAAACACGCAAAAATAAGCTATTTTAGATTAAAAATGTTTTATTTTTACGTATCAAAACCAAAAATCACTCATAATTTAAAAGATGTATCAATCTTACCTTTCAGAAGCTAATCAAGCCTTTTCAAAATTCAAAAATCAATCTCGTCTGATTGCTACTATTCGCCTTATTTATTTTTTTGCTGCGCTAGTAGTGCTATATTTCCTCCTACCAAAAGGTTGGCAAATAGTAACAGGAGTTAGTTTTTTACTGTTTTTTGGTTTTATTTTTTTAGTAAAACTCTATCAAAAATCTGAACAGAAAAGAAATTATTGGAATAATAGAATCAAACTTTTAGAAACTGAAAACGAAAGGTTAGACTATAATTTTGAAAAACTTGATGATGGGATGGAATTTTATGACCCACTTCACGCCTATATCAAAGATTTGGATATTTTCGGACAGACAAGCCTTTTTTCTTATATTTCAAGAACAAATACAAGCGTAGGAAGAAGTTTTTTGGCGAATTGGCTTTCAGAAAAAACAGATGAAAAAACAATTCTTCGACGACAAGAAATAACACAAGAACTCGCAAAAGATGATAAAGAAAGCACAGAATTACGCCTCCATCTACAAACGACTGCACACCTAAGCGAAGAAACGACAAAAGAATACGCTCAACTCAAAAAATGGCTACAAACAGAAGATACATTTTTAGAAAACAAATTTCTGAATATTATTCGCTTTGTATTACCAATTCTGACGGTAGGAAGTTGGATTGCTACGTTTATGGGATTTGTTACTTATATTTTGCCTGTTTTTCTTTCTTTGACTCAACTTGGTATTGTGGGTAGTTTGTTTCCAAAACTTCAAATGACTTATGATACCGTAGGAAAAAATATTCCCTTTCTTCAAAAATATGCTGCTCTGTGGGAAATCATAGAACAAGCAACTTTCAGAAAGCAAGAAACCAAAACGCTACAAAGTAAGCTAAACGGAAGTTCGAAGGCAGCCCAAGAACTAGCCAAAACACTAGAACTTTTTGAATATCGTATGAATGGTGTTGCTTTCATGTTTTTGAATGGAATGTTTTTGTGGGATGTTCATTTTGCTATAAAATTAGAAAAATGGAGAAAAGAACATAAACTCAATACGCCAAAATGGGTAGAAACATTAGCCGAATTTGAGGCTCTTTTTAGTTTTGCATCGTTTTCATTCAATCATAAAGAGTATATTTTCCCTACTATTTCAGTTTCTATTAAAAACCAAAACACAGCAGAAACAAAGAATACAGAAAATGCTTTTGAGATAATAGAAATGGCACACCCACTTTTAAAACAAGAAGTAAGAGTTCCGAATGATTTTACAGCTAAGAATATAAGAGAAATTGCGCTTATTACAGGCTCAAATATGGCTGGAAAGAGTACATTTTTGAGAGCGTTGGGAATAAATATGGTTTTGGCGTGTGCTGGTGCGCCTGTGTGTGCCACAAAATTTGATTTCGTTCCGATGCTAATTAGTAGTAGTATGCGTATTATTGACTCCTTAGAAAAAGGGGAATCTTCATTTTTTGCAGAACTCAAAAGGCTAAAACAAATCTTAGATATTTTAGAAGAAGCAGAAAAACGAGGTGAGTATAATATGATTCTGTTAGATGAGATTTTGAGAGGAACAAACTCAAAAGACCGTTATTTGGGTTCGGTTGCCATTATGAAGCAGCTTCTGAAACTTCCTGCTACGGCATTTATTGCTTCTCACGATGTAGAGCTTTCAAAATTGGAAGAGCAGTTTCCAGAACAAATTACTAATTATGCCTTTGAAGTAGAAAATCAAGATACAGGACTACATTATCCTTACAAAATAAAAAAAGGTGTTTGTCAGAACACAAATGCCGTATTCTTGATGCAAAAAATGGGAATTGAAATGTAAATATAAAAATCCTCGTTGACGGTTCATTTGACCTCAACGACGGTTAAGATAGCAAGATTTTTTTTCAACCAACGAGCTTAAAAGCCTCGTTGAGGATTTAACGTAACTATGAAACTTCTAACTTACCATTATTCAAGAGAAGAAATTAAAAAACGTTTTGAGAAAATCCGTCAGCAAGTTTTTGTTCACTCAAAACAAATAAAGACGGATGATTTTAAGGTAGTTTCTAATGAAGATGTGAAGTTGGTTTTTAGTATGTATGATACTTACTTTTTTGATAATTACTTTAACGAAAACAAAGTAATTGATAGAATGGCTTTTGATTGGTCTAAAAAAATGACTTCGGCAGGTGGGAAGCTAATGTATTATAAGGTTACAAAGCAAAATCCGATTCAGTTTAGAATGCGTATTTCGGCGTATCTGATTTTTAATTCTTTCAAAAGCAATGCTACCCAAACGCTAAATATAGCAGGTTTTGAGGTCAGTAATCGTTTAGAGGCTATGATGCACGTCATCGAACACGAAATTATCCACTTGATAGAGTTTTTGGCTTTCAATGATTCTAGTTGCAAAAAAGATAATTTTAAAAAACTAGCTAATTCTATTTTCGGACACACAGCTTTTACACATCAACTCCTGACAGGAAGAATGGAAGCTCTAAAAGAATATGATTTGAGAGTAGGAGACTGGGTAAGTTTTTCGTTTGACGGAAGAAAACACAAAGGCATCATCCACAGAATCACGAAACGAGCTACTGTAATGGCACTAGATAAAAATGGAGAGTATAAAGACAATAAAGGAAACCGATTCAAAAAATATTATATTTTACTGAAATATCTGAATAAATTAGAGGAAAAACCAGTTTGAGTTAGTGTTATATTTTGAAAATCAAAGTTATTATTTATAAAAATTATGCAGCAATATATAAATCAGTTGGTAGAAGATCTAGACGAAAAGTCACAAACAAAAATTGAAGCTCCTGATTATACATTACTCAATCCAGACCATCCAGCTATTGAATATGGCTTAGATTATTTGGTAGCGTGGGAATGTGCGCCAGACCTTACCTACTCTGAAGTATTTGAGATTCCAAACGAGGCTTTTCCTCCAGCAAAAATGCTCAATGATAAACAAGCAAAACAAGTATTTGATGCTATTGTTAATCTTTTGAGAGTCAATAATATAGAATTGAGCTTACCAGAATGTTTGCCTTCTTTCTTAGTTTTATACCGTGAATTGAGAAGAGAGTGGAAAGAAGGTAGCATCAGAATTATGCCAGATGATGATGGAAGAACACATATAGATTTTTGTCATTACAACGGAAAAACCTGTCCTTGGGGAATGGATTTTTGTACTTGCAAAGATGAAGATTGGTATAATGAAGATTATGATATAGATAACTTTTCTACAAATGACGAAGATTTGCCCTTTTAAAAAAATAACACTATAAGTAAATGGAAATGGAATTCGAAAAACTCAATGAAGCTCTTACTTTTATTCGTTCTTTTTATAAAGACAAACCAAAAGTAGGAATTATTTTAGGAACTGGCTTGGGAGCATTGGTAGATGAAGTAGAAATTGAACTAACTATTTCTTACCAAGATATTCCACATTTTCCACTCTCAACGGTAGAGAGCCACGCAGGAAAACTTATTTTTGGAAAACTCTCTGGTCAGAATGTAATTGTGATGCAAGGACGTTTCCATTATTATGAAGGTTATTCGATGCAGCAAATTGTATTTCCTGTGCGTGTCTTGAAAATGCTAGGAATTGATTATTTATTTGTTTCAAATGCTTCTGGTGCTTTGAATCCTGAATACAAATTGAGTGAACTGATGGTTTTGGAAGACCATATCAATCTTTTACCTGAAAACCCTTTGGTTGGTAAGAATATAAATGAACTCGGTATTCGTTTTCCAGATATGTTTGAACCGTATTGCAACAAACTTATTCAGTTAGCAAGTGAAATCATACAGCAAAATCATAATATAGAGTTTCACAAAGGAGTGTATGTCAGCGTTTCGGGTCCTAATCTTGAAACAAGAGCAGAATACCGTTATCTAAGAACCATAGGCGCAGATGCTGTCGGAATGTCGACGGTGCCAGAAGTGATTGCAGCCGTGCATATGAATCTACCAGTTTTTGCTGTTTCTGTTCTGACAGATTTGTGTCAGCCAGAGAATGTAAAGCCAATTACGCTAGAGGAAGTATTAGCTGCTGCTGCCGAAGCCGAACCCAAAATGGCTTTTTTATTTAAGGAAATGATTAAGAAATTGGATTAATTAGAAAGAATGCTACAAATAAATATTTTACTCAAAAAAAAGGGGGTTAAAATAAAAAATAAAGGATTATCACAATTAGAATCTTGTTTTATATCTATCTCAGAACCAATTGAAGAAATTAGAAAAAATCTTGAATCTGATTTTTATATTGAAGGAGCTATATCCATAAAGCAAGGAAATACAGAACTGATTGGTCTTAAAGAATGGGGTTTAATAGATCAAACTTTAAGTTATTTTTTATCAGCATTATGTGAAATAACATTTGAAAAACAAAGTGAAGTAGAGTTTTTATTTCCAGACCAACCACTCAAAATTAATTTAAAAAGTAAAGAAGGTTATATTATTTTAATGACAGAGAAAAATAAAATTACAGTAAGTTTAATGCCTTTTGTTTCAGAAATAACAGAACAATCTTTACTTTTTTTTGAAAAATTAAATTTATCTCTAAATACTCAAAGATATAACGAGGAGATAATGATGATTAAGAAATTGAGAGATTTTTATCAACTTAATTAATAATTTCTAACATGTAACTTTTGTAACTGACATAGGTAGATAGAAGAACTAATTTTGTTTTATTATTTATCCAGTCAGTTTATACAAAAGAGAGAGAATGAAATTCATTTTTTACACACTTATTTTATATGCTTTTTTGTTTTCTTCTGCGACTATTTACGGACAAGAACACGCTAAAGAAGACGAAAATCATCAAATTCCAAAAAGAAAACAAGCACCTGATCCTTATTTTTCTTTTAAGGAATTATCACCAACTATTCATTGTTTTGAAGGTTCTTTAGAAGAAAAAACATTGGCTAACGCACTTCGTAAAGGATTTTTAGTGCAAAACTTCGCAATTTTTTGATGTTTACGGGTAATCAGAGAGGATTGAATGATTATTATGCTAATGGTTTCGGAATGGGATTGCATTATAAAAGTAAAAATTGGCACGGTCTGCATATAGGAGTAGGAGGTTTTTTTAAGTTTAATACCTTTTCAAATAACCTAAAAAATAGCAGATACGAACTTGATTTATTCGATATTGAAGACCCAGAAAACCATCACGACTTAGATAGATTAGAAGAGTTATACTTAGCGTATTATACTAAACATTTTACTGCAAAAGTGGGACGTTTTAGTCTTCAAACTCCTTACATAAACCTTCAAGATGGGCGTATGCGACCAGCCATACAGGAAGGTTTGCATTTATAATGGAATCCAATAAAAAAGATACAGTTTGAAAGTGCTTGGATTTGGGCAGTTTCGCCACGTAATACTGTTGAGTTTTATTCTGTTGGACATTCGTTAGGTGTTAATTCGAAAGGAATCCGTACAGATGCTTTAGAAGCTGATTATTTTGAACATCAAAATACAAAGGGGATATTTTTATCAGATATTTTATTTGATTTTGACAAAATAAAGTTCCACTTACATAATCAGTATGTTGAAAATATTTTCAATACTTCTCTTTTTAGTGTAGAGTATATTGATTTAGACAGTACAACTTTTTCTCCTTTATTTGGGGCGCAATATCACTATCAAAAAAGGTTGAACAATGGAGGAAACCCACACTCCGAACTTGCCTCCTATGAATCTCAAAAACAATCACAGGTGTTTAGTTTTCGTTTAGGAGTCGCAAACTACAAACATTGGTTTACTCTAAATTATACACGAATTACTAAAGACGGTCGTTTTTTATTGCTTAGAGAATGGGGAAGAGAACCGTTTTTTACTTTTATGCCTCGTGAGCGTAACGAAGGACAAGGCGATTTACATGCGTTCAGTACACAATATCATTCTTTTTGGCTAGAACACAAGCTCTCACTTACTCTTGGCTATGGTTATTATGATTTGGCTAATGTTAGTAATCATAAATTGAACAAATATCAACTTCCTTCCTATCATCAATTCAATGTTGATTTAAGATATAAATTTGAAGGTTATTTTGAAGGATTAGAAATGCAGTGCTTAATTGTCAGAAAAGACAGTGTAATACCTCAAGAAAATGAAAAATATATTTTTAATAAAAACAATCTTACAAATTATAACTTTGTTATAAATTACCATTTTGGAAAATAAAGTCTAAAAATATTTACTTGAAACTCTAATTATTTAATAACTCTACTATTTTTTCTCTATATAACTTTCCAATTGGAATAGAATTATCTGAAATAAATATCTGATTTCCTTCAATGCTCTGTATATGTTTTACTGCAACTATGAAAGAGCGATGAACTTGTAAAAAACTATTTTGTGGTAAAATATTAGCCAAGCTAGTAATTTTTTCTCTAATCGTAATTGTTTCATCCTTTAAGACTACTTTGATATAATTCTTTGAAGCTTCAAAATATAAAATATCATTAAGTGTTACTTGAATATGTTTTTTATTCGAACGTATAAACATACGTTGTATTTCGTCTTCCTGTTGGCTGGAGGATATGGTGTTTGTTTCTTGATAGAATGCTTTATTAACTGCTTTTAAAAGCCTTTCGAATGAAAAAGGTTTTAATAAATAATCAACTATATCTAGCTCATATCCTTCTAAGGCATGTTCTTTATAAGCTGTCGTTACAATAACTTTAGGTGGCTTTTGTAGTGTTCTTAAAAATTGAAAACCTTTCAGTTTAGGCATATTCAAATCTAAAAAAATCAAATCTACAGTTGTTGAGGTATTCAAGAACTCTAGTGCTTCAATAGCATCATAACAGTTTTTTACTAGATTCATGTTGGGAAGCATATCACAATATTTCTTTATAATATCATGTGCAATATACTCATCATCAATAATTATATAGTTGGTAGTCATATTTTCAAATTTAGTTGAGCTTCGTAAATAGTACCTTTAATTGATGTTTCTAATTGGTGTTTTTTTGGATAAACTAACTCTAAGCGTCTTCTCAAGTTTTTTAGCCCTATTCCAGAATTTTTAGATATTTCTTCTGCATCAAAATTATTTTCTATTTTAAAATTAATTTCTGATTTATTGGCTTCTAATTTAATAGAAACAAAAGCATCCTTTCTCAAATTTTCTACGCCATGTTTAAAGGCATTTTCCAATAAAATAATAAACAACAAAGGCATTACTTTTTTATTTCCATCAACTATATCGATATCAAACTGCACATCAATAGTTTTGTGGTATCTCATTTTATGTAATTCAATATAGTTTTTAAGATAGATTACTTCCTCATCTAATGACACCCAGTCATTTTCTCCTTCATAGATGCTATAACGCATCATTTCGGAAAGTTTTAAAATTAATGCCTGTGCTTTATCGGTATCCTGTGCCACCAAACCGTATAAATTATTTAATGTATTGAAAAAGAAGTGTGGGTTTACTTGGCTTTTCAAGTGCAGAAGTTCAACCTGTTTTTTCTCTTTCTTGAGGACAAGAATTGATTTTATTTGAGAAAAAGTCCAGCGAGTAACTTCAATAATCATCACTAAAAAGAAAATCATACTAAAAATTACAAAAGACTCGTCTTCTCCAAATATATCATTAAAAATAAGGATTATAAGAGTAGTAACAATAAAAAAGGTGAGTTTTGCCCAACCAGCGATTTGTATTTTGAGTAGTTTTCGAATTAGTTTCATCTTCAAAAGTACATAAAATGTCAAGCTCTACATATTTTTAGGGACAAAAACCTATTTCTGTATGACAGACTATCAAAATGTCGTTACGAGTTCATTTATTCTACCCATTGAATTTTTCTATCACGCCAATACGTGTGTTTGTACCAGTTTATTGATTTACGCATAGTACCTCCATAGATTTGAGAAAAAACTAAATAATCACTAAAAAAATTATGGTACAATTAATTATTTCTGACCTCTCAAAAACGTATGACAATGGAGTAAAAGCTCTTCAAAATGTCTCACTACAAATCTCTAATGGAATGTTTGGTTTATTAGGACCTAATGGTGCTGGAAAATCAACTTTAATGCGAACACTAGCAACACTACAAGAAGCAGATGAAGGAAATATTCAATTTGGAGAATTAGATATTCTGCAAGATAAAAATGAATTACGAAAAGTTGTGGGTTATTTACCTCAAGAGTTTGGCTTATATCCTCGCTTATCGGCTGGAGTATTATTAAATCACCTTGCTATACTAAAGGGCATCATTAATTCTAAAGAGCGTAAAAATAAAGTAGAAGAGCTACTTCATAAAGTAAACTTACACCACGTAAGGAAACAAAAACTAGGTAGTTTTTCAGGAGGAATGAAACAGCGATTTGGCATTGCACAAGCATTATTGAATAATCCTAAACTATTAATTGTAGATGAACCTACTGCTGGATTAGACCCTGTAGAACGCAATCGTTTTTATAACTTATTGAGTGAAATAGCAGAAGATACGATTGTGATTCTATCAACACATATTGTCGAAGATGTCAAAAACCTATGTACAAATATGGCAATTATAAACAAGGGAAAAGTAGTATTAAAAGGAAGTCCGATAGAAGCAATAAACTCAATAAAAGGCAAAGTGTGGAAAAAGATAATTGACAAGTCAGAACTAGAAGAATATGAAGCTAACTATACTCTCATATCTAAAAAGCTGATTGCAGGAAAACCTATCATACATATTTTTAGTGAAAACAACCCAAATAATAATTTTCAAGCTGTTGAGGCAGATTTGGAAGATGTGTACTTCTCACAAATTTTTGGAAACTAGAATCACAGGTTATAATTGCTATTTACTTTTCATTTTTCAATAAAAAATCATTAAATCTATGTGGTACGAAATTTTTAAATTTGAGATAAATTATCGCTTAAATCGTTGGGATACCTATTTATTCTTTGTGTTTCTATTTCTCTTTTCCCTTTTTGGAGTCGAATTCGTTTTTGAAGGAATTGATTTAGGTTTAGTTAAAAAAAATGCTCCTATTATAATCGCAAAATCTATGGGAGCTATAACAGGGTTATCCATGTTGTTTGTTTCGATGATTATGGGAGTGCCTGTTTTGCGTGACTTTCAGTACAATATTACTGCTCTTATTTATATAAATCCTATTTCAAAAAAAGATTATCTACTAGGGCGATATTTAGGGTCAATGGTCGTTCTAATTTTTATATTTAGCGCAGTATTATGGGGTATGATTTTGAGTGAATTTATGCCTTGGAGCAACGCAAATGAATATCTACCCTTTCAATTTACTAACTATTTACAACCTTTTATTTGGGTAGCTTTTCCTATTGTTTTCTTTGGAGCATCTTTATTTTTTGTAACAGGTGCATTGACAAAAAAACTAATGGTAGTCTATACACAAGGAGTAATTATATTTGTAGTCTTTCTTCTGACAAAATCTATTACAAACGAACATTTACAAGCACTAATTGACCCTTTTTCTTTAACAACACTCACTTTGAGTACAAAGGAATGGACTATAACAGAAATGAATTATAGTCTTATACCTCTTACAGGTGCAATGCTTTACAACAAACTATTTTGGAGTTTATTAGGAATAGTTACTCTTTGGTTTGGCTATATCAAATTTCAGTTGGTAGTATCAATGAAAAAGCCAAAAAACAAACATAATACAACTGCGCTAAAGAACACTAATATTTTATCTAAAGATTACACAAAAAAAACTGCTACGGTTTATCCCTCTTATGGAGTAAAAACTCAATTAATTCAGTTAGTCTTTAGTACATGGTTTCATGCAAAATTCATTTTTAAAGAAATATCATTTTGGGCAATCGTTTTTTGTAGTTTTATTATTATCCTTATCAATTCAGTAAGTCTGGGAACTGTTTATGGAGTAGCTAGCTATCCAACGACTTATCTTATTATTGAAGAATTACAAGAAATGTCGGTGTACTTTTTTGCTATTATTCTTTTGTTCTATTCTGGAGAGATAATTTGGAAAGAAAAAGAAGTGAAAGTAGATTTAATTTATGATGCTACACCAGTTAATAACATAGTGATTCTAACTAGCAAGTTTTTTAGCATGTTACTAATTTATAGTGTTTTAATTGTAGCATTAATCATAGGAGGAATAGTATTTCAAACAAGCAGTGGCTATTATCATTATGAATTAGATGTATATTTCAATGGTTTTTTTGTAGAAATACTTCCTTTTTTACTGCTTTATACTCTAGCGTCATTTTTCTTCCATATTATTACAGGAAAGAAGTTTTTAGGTATTTTGATGACCTTAGTTTTCTTTATTATAAATATTGCAATAGGAATTTTTGGAGTAGAACATGTACTTCTAAATTTCGGAGGTAATGCTTTAGCTAAGTATTCAGATATGAATGGGTATGGACATTTTATGTTACCATTTATTTTAGTTAAAACATATTGGCTTTTCTTTTCTATTTTTTTATTTCTGATTGCCATTGTTCTTATCCCAAGAGGCACAAAAATCAGTTTAATTAAAAGGTTAAAGTTATTTCGATTAAAGAAAATAGAACCTTCTATTGCAGTTCTTGGAGGTGTTTCAATGCTATTTTTTATCCTTATTGGTAGCTATATTTTTTATAATACCAATGTCCTAAATCAGTTTTTCACTAGACATGAAAAACAAGCATTTAGAGTTTCTTATGAAAGAAAATTGAAAAAGTTTGAATATTTACCTCAACCTAAAATTACAGATGTGAAGTTAAATATTGAGTTATATCCATCTGAAAGGTCTTATGAAGCAGAAGGATATTTTCTTTTAAAGAATCAAACTGAAAATTCTATTCAAGAAATCCACGTGCAAAATCATCCTGATGACAAATTAAAACTATCATCTATTAGTTTTGATCGTAAAACTAGTCTAAATAATGAGTTTATAGAATTTGGTTATTCAGTTTTCCATTTGGAAAAGCCTTTACATAAAGGAGATTCCATAAAAATGAGTTTTAAACAAGTATTAAAACCTACTGGATTTGAAATAAGTGATTCAGATTTTAAAGTAGTTTATAACGGTACATTCTTTAAAAATTCTATGCTTCCTACATTGGGTTATAATAAAGATTATGAAATTGATGATGCCACTACAAGAGAAGAATATAAATTACCCAAAAGAACAAATAAGGCAAGTCGTACTAACTCTAAAGAACTTGTAAATGCAAGAGCAGGAAGTGATTCAGATGGACTTTTTTTAGATATGGTTATTGGTACAGAATCTAATCAAACAGCTGTTACATCTGGAGATTTAATTGCAAAATGGTCAAAAAATAAGCGTAATTATTTTTATTATAAAACTAATCAACCTATAATTAATTTCTATCCTATTATATCTGCAAATTATCAAATACACAAAGAGAAGTATGTACCTGCTGGAAATAACTTTGACAAAATAGTTGATTTAGAAATTTATTACCATAAAGGACATGAATATAATCTAAGTAGCATGATGAAAGGAATGAAGGCATCACTAGATTATTATGGCACTCATTTTAGTTCATATCAATATAATCAATTACGTATTGTAGAGTTTCCACGATATAGAGAGTTTGCACAGTCTTTTCCAAACACAATACCATTTTCAGAAGGGCTTGGTTTTATGTTAGATATTAAGAAGGAAGATGTAGATATGGCATTTTATATCACAGCTCACGAAGTTGCCCACCAATGGTGGGGATTACAACTAGAAGCTGCAAATGTAAAAGGAAGAAACATGATTTTAGAAACTTTATCTCAATATTCTGCGCTAATGGTCTTAAAGCAAACGTATGGAGAAAAATCTGTTAAAAAATTCTTAGAAATACAATTAGAGGATTACCTTAAAGGAAAACGAAGAATAAAACAAGAAGAGGTTTCCTTAGCATTGGTAGAAAACGAAAAGCATATTTATTATGCCAAAGGAGCAATAAATATGTATGCTTTAGAAAATTTAATTGGTGAAGAAAAAGTAAACCTTGCATTAAGAAATTTCTTAAATGATTGGCACACATTTGAAAACCAAAGTAAACCCAATCGTTATGCAACAACCAAAGATTTACTTGAATATTTTAAAAAAGAAACATCTGATTCATCAAAATATATTATTGATAATTTATTTGAAAAAGCAACTCTTGTAAATAAAAACGACAAGAATTAAATCATAGATAAGCAAAGTGGGAGTATAAAACTATCCGATGTAACTTTTGTAACTGACATAGATAGATAGAAGAACTAATTTTGTTTTATTATTTATCCAGTCAGTTTATACAAAAGAGAGAGAATGAAATCCATTTTTTACACACTTATTTTATATACTTTTTTGTTTTCTTCTGCGACTCTTTACGGACAAGAACACGCTAAAGAAGAAAAAAATCATCATACTCCAAAAAGAAAACAAGCACCAGATCCTCATTTTTCTTTTAAAGAACTATCGCCAACTATCCATTGCTTTGAAGACTCTTTAGAAGAGAAAACATTAGCTGATGCACTTCGTAAAGGCTTTTTTAGTGCAAAAATGCGTAATTTTTTGATGTTTACTGACAACCAAAAAGGATTAGAAGATTTTTATGCTAATGGTTTTGGAATGGGGTTGCATTATAAAAGTAAAAACTGGCACGGCTTACACATGGGAGTGGGTGGCTTTTTTAAATTTAATTTACTCTCCAATCATTTAGAGGATAGTAGATACGAACTTGATTTGTTTGATATCGAAGACCCAAAAAATCATCACGATTTAGACCGATTAGAAGAGTTATACTTAGCCTATAATACTAAACATTTTGCTGCAAGAATAGGACGTTTTAGTATTCAAACTCCTTATATAAATCCTCAAGATGGGCGTATGCGTCCAGCCATACAAGAAGGTTTACATTTACAATTGAATCCTATCAAAAAATTACAATTTGAAGGAGCATGGATTTGGGCAGTTTCGCCTCGTAGCACGGTTGATTTTTCTTCCGTTGGAAATTCATTAGGTATTTATTCAGAAGGAATCCGTACAGACGGCTTGGAAGCCAATTATTTTGAACATCAAAAAACAAAAGGAATATTTTTATCAGATATTTTACTCAACTTCCAAAAGATAAAATTTCATTTGCATAATCAGTATGTTGAAAATATTTTTAATACTTCGCTTTTTAGTGCAGAATATATTGATTTGGATAGTACAACTTTTTCTCCTTTATTTGGGGCGCAATATCACTATCAAAAAAGATTGAACAATGGAGGAAACCCAAACTCTGAACTTGCTTATTATGAATCTCAAAAACAAGCACAAGCTTTTAGTTTTCGTTTAGGAGTGGCAAATTACAAACATTGGTTTACACTAAACTATACACGAATTACTAAAGATGGTCGTTTTTTGTTACCTAGAGAATGGGGAAGAGAACCATTTTTTACTTTTATGCCTCGTGAACGCAATGAAGGACAGGGCGATATACATGCCATCAGTACACAATACCATTCTTTTTGGCTGGAACACAAACTTTCGCTTACTCTTGGTTATGGTTATTATGATTTGGCTGATGTTAGCAATTATAAATTGAATAAATATCAACTTCCTTCTTACTATCAATTTAATGTTGATTTGAGATATAAATTTGAGGGTTACTTTGAAGGATTAGAAATACAATGTTTGGTTGTTAGAAAAGAGAGTGCAAAACCACAAAAAAATAAAGAGTACGTTTTTAATAAAAACAATCTTACGAATTATAATTTAGTCATAAACTATCATTTTGGTAAGTAAAAATAAATTCCTTTTTTTTTATAAAGCTTTACAAGTTGTCACAAAATTTTCTTTAAAGAAATACACAACTGCTACAATTACAGTATAAGTCAGCCTCGTAGAGCAAACTATTTATAATTTTGCTTATTTTCAGTTTCTATATAAGCAGTCTGCTCTTTGGAACTAACCTATTTATTTGAATAATGTCTAGTAATATTGTTTTTTTGTCTAATTTTACATTTTTAAAAAGGGATACAGAATAAGAAAATCAAGAAAATGCGCTTCTATATTATTGCTGGTGAAAAATCGGGCGATTTACATGCTTCCAATTTAGTAAATGCTTTGAAAAAAGAATATCCAACAGCTACTTTTAAAGGTTTTGGAGGCGATTTGATGGAAAATAATGGTGTAACACTTACCAAACATTACCGAGAAACAGCTTTTATGGGCTTTTTTGAAGTTGTTCAAAATTTAGGAACAATCAGAAAATTACTTTCTCTTTGTAAAAAAGATATTATAAAATTTCGACCAGATGCTGTCATCTTTGTAGATTATCCAGGGTTTAATCTACGAATTGCAAAGTATTTGAGAAATTATTATGACAAAAACTCAATTCTCAAAACACCGAAATTATTTTATTACATTTCTCCAAAACTTTGGGCGTGGAATCAATCAAGAGCCAAACAAATTAAAAGAAACATCGATTATATGTTTTCTATTCTACCGTTCGAAATTGATTTTTATAAGAAATTTGATTTTGATAGAATAACATACGTCGGAAATCCTCTTTTTGATGCAATAGAAAATTATAAACCAAACAATAATTTTTTATTAGAAAATAATTTGAAAGTCAAAGTTGTAGTTAGCGAATTAAACAAAGAAAATTCTAATCAGAAAATAATTGCTCTTTTGGCAGGAAGTAGAAAGCAGGAAGTAAAATCACTTTTGCCTGTGATGATAGAAGTTGTAAATAAATTTAAGCAAAAAGCAGAATCAGAGTTACATGCTGCAAATTATAAATTTATTTTGGCTGGTGTTTCTAGCTTAGATGAAAGTTTGTATGATGATGCAAAAGCAAATGGAATTGATGTGATTTTTGAACAAACTTATGATTTACTGTCTCATGCAGATGCTGCCATTGTTGCTTCTGGAACAGCAACTTTAGAAACGGCTCTTTTTGAAGTTCCTCAAGTGGTAATTTATAAAGTAAATGCAATTACCTATCAGATTGCAAAATTAGTCATTAAAGTAAAATGGGTCTCGCTTGTGAATCTTATTGCAAATAAAGAAATTGTAAAAGAACTTTTACAATACGATGCTTCAAAAGAGAATATTTTCGAAGAATTAGAATTACTTTTAGATACAAAAAGTCAGAAATATCTTTCTATGAAAGAAGAATATATTGCCCTCAAAAACCAAATTCAGACAGAAGGAGTTTCTATCCGAACAGCTAAAAAAATAAAGGAACTTTTGGGTTGATAATCATTTTGATGGTGTTTTACTTATTCTACAACTTTAAAAGAGAAAAGCCTATCAGATTATGACATTTAATAGGCTTTTTCTATCAAAAAAAGTAATTTGTATTTATCCTGTATTCATCATAAGAATCATATAAATCACTCGCTAATCAGTTACGGTATTTCGTAAAAAAAGTAGTTTGTATTTAATTCTAACTTCATAAATCTAACTTCTTAGTCGTTGTCGGTGTCCCCACCGACGACAAACATACATTTATCTATTCAAATAAACCATCAACACCGAAATATCAGAAGGACTAATTCCACTAATTCGTGATGCTTGTCCTAATGTACGAGGCTGAATTTGAGTTAGTTTTTTACGAGCTTCCATCGAAAGCGAAGGCATAGAATGATAATCAAGACCATCAAACAAATGCAAACCTTCCAAACGGTGCATTTTCTCAACTAGCTTTTGTTCTTTCTCCACATATTCAGAATATTTTACTTGAATTTCAGCTTGTTCCAAAATTTCCTCTTTGTTTCTGTTTGTTGAATCAGTATCTGTATATTTTTCCAACAGAGTAGCGATTTCACTATCCATCTTGCCTAAATCAGTAAGCTGAACCTGTGGACGCTTCAAAACATCAATAGATTTTACTTTTTGCTTCAATTCAGAAGTTCCTAGTTCTTTCAAAACAGGGTTTGCATTCTCTAACTCAAGACTTCTTTTAGATAAAGTTTTAATTACTTCTTTTACCTCTTCTTCTTTTTGTTTCATTTTTTGAAGACGAGTTTCAGAAGCTAATCCCAAATCAAAACCTTTCTGCGTAAGACGAACATCAGCATTATCTTGACGGAGCAAAATACGATATTCGGCTCTTGAGGTAAACATTCTGTAAGGTTCATCTGTGCCTTTATGAATCAAATCATCAATCAAAACACCGATATAGGCATCAGAACGAGAAAGCGTAAAGGCTTCTTTTTCGTGTGCTTTTTGGTGGGCGTTTATTCCCGCCATAAGTCCTTGACAAGCAGCTTCTTCATAACCTGTTGTGCCATTGATTTGACCTGCAAAATACAGATTTTCAATGCGCTTTGTTTCTAATGTCTCCTTTAATTGTGTCGGTTGGAAAAAGTCATATTCAATCGCATACCCTGGACGGAACATCTTTGCTTTCTCAAAACCTACAATTTGATTTAGTGCTTTTTGCTGTACTTCGTACGGAAGCGAAGTCGAAAAACCATTTACATACACTTCTACGGTATCCCAACCTTCTGGTTCTACAAAAATTTGATGACGTTCACGCTCTGCAAAACGAACAATTTTATCCTCAATGGAAGGACAATATCTCGGACCCAATCCTTGAATACGTCCTGCAAACATAGGCGATTTTTCAAAACCTGTTTGTAGAATCTCGTGTACTTTTGGATTTGTATAAGTGATATAACAACTACGTTGTTTTTGCAAAGATTGTGTTTCGTCTGAAAATGAAAATTTTGACGGATTCTCATCTCCTTTTTGCTCTTCGATGGCTTCATAATTAATAGTTCTACCATCTACTCGTGGAGGCGTTCCTGTTTTCATTCTACCTGATTCAAAACCAAGTTCTACAAGTTGCCCAGTGATTCCAGTAGCTGCTCTTTCTCCTGCACGTCCTCCTCCAAATTGTTTTTCTCCAATATGAATAAGTCCGTTGAGGAACGTTCCGTTTGTCAAAATTACTGTTTTTCCTTCAAACTCAATTCCTAATTGTGTTCTTACTCCACATACACGACCATCACGCACAACCAAACCTTCGACCATTTCTTGCCAAAGGTCAATATTTTTATTTTCTTCTAAAGCTGTACGCCATTCTTCTGCAAAACGCATTCTATCGCTCTGACAACGTGGACTCCACATGGCAGCACCTTTCGAACGGTTGAGCATTCTGAATTGTATCATTGTTTTGTCTGTAATAATTCCAGACATTCCTCCTAGCGCATCTATTTCTCTGACGATTTGCCCCTTTGCAACACCTCCCATAGCAGGGTTACAACTCATTTGAGCAATCGTTTGCATATTCATTGTTACTAACAAAACTTTTGAGCCTAATGTGGCTGCTGTGTGGGCTGCTTCACAACCTGCGTGTCCTGCACCCACTATTATTACATCATACATAAACAGTTATCAGTTATCAGTAAACAGTTATCAGTTAATTTCTTCTTTTTTTCTGCGAAAAAATATGATTTCTGTTTCTATGGTTTCAGATTCTTTCTAATTTAGAATAATTCTACAAAAATACACTATTTAAGCGTTTTTTGCTAATTTTTAGTTCCTTGATTTTTAAGAAATTAGGTTTAATGAGACTATGTCCTCGTTGAGGATTTAATAAAAACCTCGTTTGATGGTAACATCTCAACGACGGTTTAAACATCTATATTTTTGGCTACTTTTTTATGATTGTTGTATATTTTGGGCATACTACTAGACAAAAAAATGCGACCTCCCTAAATCCCTCCGAAGGAGGGACTTTGAATAGGCTTTTCTCCCCTCCTTCGGAGGGGCTGGGGGGGAGGTCAAAAGTAAAATGTCTAGTAATATGTATTTTGGGAATAATTACAAATTAAACTTCTGACTACTAGTTAATTATATAATTGAAAGTGTAAATTTATTTAATTTCTATTCCTTATAAAGTCCTATATTTATTTTGTGGTAAAATAAATATAGGACTTTTGCAAAATACGGCAATTGTAAACTCTAAAACTTAATGGTCAAGTCTGGAAGACTGACATATAAAAATAACTGTGATGAGGTTCTTTGGTTTTTATAAAACAAAACGATTAGGTAATTTAAAGTTTTCAGTTTCTTCTTGCCAAATCATAGAACTGATTTTCCAATCTCCTTTTATAAAAAGCAATTCTATACTTGCCATTCCTTTTTTATTTTCGATAGTTGAATCATAATAGCAAATTTCAAAACCACCAAAACGTTGTGCAATATTTCCAAACTGTTCTACCTTATAATTAAGCTCACGAACATAAAAAGGAGGAAAATCATTTTGTTGAATCTGTGAACGAAACAAGCTAATAAATCTATCGACAGAAAGACGAATAGGCTCACCAAACGTGTTATTTGTCATTATAGCAGAAGGAGTAAAACAGTTTCTTAACTCATTCCAAATAGGCTTTTCATTTCCATTATTTCCATAAAAAGACAAGACACGGTACATCTGTGCTACTCTGACATTTACATCGTCAGTAGGTGGCATAATATCTTCAAATGCTTTTAGATTATCTTTTTTAGTATCATTTTCAATGCTACTTTTGAGGTTGCTAATATCTACATTAGTTTGTTTCAAATCTTGTTTTATTCTTTCTAAAAGATTTGTTTTTTCGATAATTGTTGCCATAATACATGCATTTTAAAGGAGTGAGAAGTAGGAAGCGTAATTTATTAAAAAAATATTATAGAGTGAAAAATATAACATCTTTAATAAAGATGCAAAAAACTTTTTATAGTACAAATATAAAGAACGGAAAAAATATAGAAAAAATGACTTGAGTTGGTTTGTTTTTTCTATAACTTGTTTTGAAGAAATAGCGTTACTATACTAAACAGAATACAAAAGAATGACAAAGCTATAATTTGAAGCTGCTTTTCGTGAAATTTTGATAGACTTTTTATTGTAAAATTGATTATCTTTCAATAGATTTACAAGTATATCGCTTACATAAGCATTTTTTGACCTTTATTTTGAATTTTGCTTGGTGTTTTAGCTGACATTTTAGCTTTTAGAGCTTCATCATTTTTTTATTGTATCAAAACAGAAATCAAAGCATTCATTACAGAATAATTAATTATCTATGTTAAATCTTCTCTTAGAAATCGGTGTTGCAGAAAAATCATTTTGGGATTATTCCTTCAAAATAGGAGATGTTATTCTGCTCCTGTTACTCGGTTTTGGAGCATATCAAGGCTATATAAAAGGAATTATTGTAGAACTTTTGTCTTTATTTCTACTTATTTTTATTATCTATTGGGTAATGACAGGAACGTACTTAGGTTTTAGTTCTATTGGCGAAAGAGATGTAATAGGAAAGTTTTCCAAAACAACAACCCCATTCCTAACTTTTCTCATTATTACAATTCTGTTGGCTCTCTTGATGGAATTTCTAGGGAATTTGGGTAGGAAGTTTTTACGTTTTACACTTTTTGGCTCGGCAGATTCATTTATTGGTTCTATTTTTAGTCTTGTAAAATACTGCTTTGTAATTGGACTTATAATGGTTCTTTGTATTGATATAGGTCTTTTTCAAGAAAATGAAATTAGAGAAAAATCATTACTTATGCCTTTAGTAATGGATGTTTTTTCTTATATTGTTATTGTCTTGGACGGAATAGGCGTAGAAATAAATGACCTTTTGAAAGGAATTAGTGATTTGCTTAGAAGATATTAGAAAATTATAAAAAGGTTTCGGTATTTAAACCCTTAGTCTCTTCAAGAGATTAAGGGTTTTTTGATGACTTATAACTTATAAAAAGATAAAGACACAAAAAAACCTTTCAATTTCTATTGAAAGGTTTTTGTTTTATGAGCCTTCTAACGGGATCGAACCGTTGACCTATTGATTACAAATCAATTGCTCTACCAGCTGAGCTAAGAAGGCTTGTTTTTCTTTGGTGATACAAAGGTAGTATCTTCTTTTGAGATAGACAAATTTTTCTCTAAAAAAGTTTTATTTTTTTTCAAAATTAAATCCTTTCTATAAAAACAGCCTTTTTAGAGCTATTTTTACAGAAAAATAAAATGATTTATTTTGAAACGTTCATTTCTTCCAAATGATTTTTGTCGTTAGCTACCTGCAATTCAAAACTATGTGTGTCATAATGATAATGCAAAATATACAAACCTAGATTTGAATGATCGAAATCGTCCATGTTAGAAAGAGGTTGTCGCATCAACTGACATAGCAAAATACGCATTGCTCTTCCATGCATACATACCAAAATTTGTTTTTCCTGTGGACGAGAAAGAATTACTTCTAAGGCTTCTCTTTGTCTTTCGGCTACTTCAAGAGGACTTTCTCCGTTTATACATTTCAAATCAAGCTCTCCATTACGCCAACCTTCTATCATTTCGAAATAAGCATCATTTTCTTCTTTTGTAACTTCTCTTCCTTCTTTATCTCCCCAACTAACTTCATTGAGTCCGACAAGTTTTTCCCATTCTATATCTAAATCTAAGAAGTTTTTGACACTTTGATGTGTTCTTTTAAGCATTGATGTATATACTTTATCAAATTCTATTTCTCCATATTTTTGAAAAAATAGTTCTGCTTGTTGTCTTCCTATATCATTCAAGTCAGAATCAATGCCACAACCCTGAACTAATCCTAATCGATTGTATTCGGTTTGTCCATGCCTAATGATATAAATAGTTTTGTCTGGAGTAGAGGTTTTCATAATGAATTGTGTTTTAGTGAATTGAGTAATTATTATTTTGTGAAAAACAGTTTTATTTAGCTTTTTTGTTTAGAAAAATAAGTTTAGATACAATTTAGCCGAACAAAACTATAAATACAACGTCTTTAGTAAGTAAAATAGTTTCAAGAATTGTACTAATTTTATGTTACAAATTGGTAAATAAGTAGAATTACAGAGTAAAAACAATGAACATTCACAAAATCGATAGCCATTTACACAACTCTTTTTTAGAAGAAGAACGCAAAGATGCCATTACAGGGGATTTAATTCAAGCAAACGATGAGGTTGTTTTTTGTGGAATTTGTAAATCTGCTTTTCTGAAAGATTCTTGGGAATATATGGATAGAAAACATTGTGGACAGACAAAAACGCTTCATTCTGTTCCTATTTCTAAACCTTTGTTATTGAATGTTTCGTTCATAAAACCCCATTTTATTACACTTACCAACTCTTATACTTCTTTTGAAAAAAGTTTGAAACTACTTTCTACTTTTCATGCAAAAGACAAAAAAGTAAATATTGAATTGGGTTTTGTGTCAAAGAAAGATATAAAAGAATATACTAGATTAGTGGAAAAAGCGATACTAAAAGTAAAAAAAAGAACCAAAAAGAAAATTGAACAAGAGAGGAAAATAGAAGAAGATAAAATTGCTTCAAATAATGATGATGATAAAAGTTTACTTATTTTTTGTATTACACTTCTAGTTATATTTTTTATTTCAATTGGTGTCATTTATTTGATTCCTAAAGGTCATGATGTGTTTAAAATGCCTCCTATTCTTATTGCTTTAATCACAGGCTTTTTTATTATAGCTCTTTTGATTCAGTATATTGGAGATTTATTTAAAAAGATAAAACTTGGAGGTCTATATAAAAAAATGAAACTTGGAAAAAGGAAGAAGAAAAATAAAATTCCGAAGAGAATTTCTTTTGGAAATCTAGAAAGTAGGTTTAGGTTCAAACATTCAATTACTTTTGGGATTTTTAATTATAATATATTTCTTTATTTTGAAGATTTACAACACGCAATTTTTGTAGAATTATCAAAAGTATCTAAAGTAGAAATTAAGTATAAAGCACATTGCTACATACTTTTGATTTTGAAAAGTTATGAAATAGCTAGTCAAGAAATAGAAATACCTTTGGTATTTACAAAAAATTCACGAATAACAAATTTTTTAATGAAATTAGCTTCATATAATAAAGAAATTTCAAAACCTTCAAAAATAATAGTTACTAATTTTCCTGTAAATCAAAAAAAGATTTTACAAAACAGTATAAAAGTTCACCCAGATATTATTTTTATAGAAAATGAACATTCACAAAATCGATAGCCATTTACACAACTCTTTTTTAGAAGAAGAACGCAAAGATGGCATTACTGGGGATTTAATTCAAGCTGGTGATGAGGTTGTTTTTTGTGGAATTTGTAAATCTGCTTTTCTGAAAGATTCTTGGGAGTATATGGATAGAAAACATTGTGGACAGACCAAAACACTTAATTCTGTTCCTGTTGCTCAGCCTTTATCACTTAGTGTTTTTAAAATAGTTCCTAAATTTATTACACTTATAAATTCAGATATTTCCTTCAAGCAATGCAAAGAATTTCTTTCTACTTTCAAGCCAAGTGATAAAAAGACAGTTATTTATTTGAAAGAAGACTTTAAGAAAGGAACGGTAAAATACAATGAATTATTAGACCAACATAAAAGAATAGAAAGTAAACGTATAGGAGATAAAATGAGAGAAAATTACAAGCCTATTGAAGTAGTAGATGAGCATATGGTTAGTGCTTTTATTTTTACTTCAGTAGCATTACTTTTTATTGGGCTAATGTTAGTGGGTAAGTTGAAATATCTCTTTGAATTAGGCTGGGTAGGAGGTTCTTCTATGTTTTTATCCATAACAACAGTAATTTATTTCATTATATATAAATCCCTGAAATATAATTCATTGGAAAAAAATAAGGAAAAAAAAGAAGCACAAAAACAAGTAAGTGATAAGAAAATATATAAGTTTCCATCAAAAAGTATGCATTCTTCAGATAATCATGATGCTGTTACTTTTGGAATATTTGATAATAAACTATTTTTTTATTTTGAAGAAGCACAACAAGCTATTTTTCTAAAATTTAAACGAATTGACCAAATTAGAATTAATTATCAAGCAGATACGTATTGGTACATTACACTAATAAAACACAAACAAAAAGATGTTGAGATAACTATTCCATTAGTCTTTTTGAATATAGAAGACGTGAATTTATTTTTATCAGAATTGATAAAATTACAAAAAGAGTTTTCTAAAACAGGAAATATCAAATTAATAGATTTTCCCTTTTATAGAAAGACATTATAAAGAGAAAATATTTTTATCAAAAAAAAATGAACATACACAAAATAGACAACGACTTACATCACTCTTTTTTAGAGGAAAAGCGCAAAGATGCCATTACAGGAGATTTGATTCAAGCTGGTGACGAGGTAGTTTTTTGTGGGATTTGTAAGTCTGCTTTTCTGAAAGATTCTTGGGAATATATGGATAGAAAACATTGTGGACAGACAAAAACGCTTAATTCTGTTCCTATTTCTAAGCCTTTGTTATTGAATGTTTCTAGGATAGTTCCTCATTTTATCACACTAGTCAATTTTTCTATTTCTTTTGAGGAGTGCTGGAAAATGCTTTCTGATTTTAGCCCAAGAGAAAAAAAAATAGAGATTTTATTAAATCCTAACTTGAAAAAAGCTCTAGAAAAGCCAATAGAGAAGCCAAAACCTCAAATAAGATATGTTGCCACAAAGAAACAAGAATTGCCAAAAGAAGAAAGAAGTAATTCCTATATATTTCCTTTAAGTCTAATTTTGGGTTTTGGAGTAAGTATTTTTCCTTCTTTCGTTTTTGAAGGTTTTTGGGCTAAAATATTATTCATTACAACTGTAATATTACTTATTTATTCATGTATTAGCATTTATTCATTTTTCAAAACTATAACGAGAAGTGTAGAAAGTGAGAATGAGACTATCACTTCATTAGAAAATTTAGAAGATAAAGCATCCAAAATAGAAACTTTAGTTACCTTTGGTATTTTCAATCATAGTTTGTTTTTTTATTTTGAGCAGATTCAACAAGGTGTTTTTATAGAACTAGTACGAATTAGTGGGATAGAAATTCAATATCAATCTAGTCGTTGTGTTAATTTAATTCTGAAAAAAAATATACAAAATAATAAAGAAATCACTATTCCTTTGATTTTCTCAAAAAAAGAACGAATAACTACTTTTTTGATACGATTAGCTAAAACAAAAAAAGGAGTTTCAAATCATTCACAGGTTAAACTAACTAATTTTCCTATTGATAGAATTCGTTTGTTGAAAAGAAAATTGATGCTTTATACAGATATTATTTTCGAAGAACCTAAAAAAATAGAACCCAAAAAAGAGTTGATTCGCTATAAACCAAAAGCTCAAAATGTATCTGTTTCGCTAGAAAAGTTAAGCAATCCAGTAAACTTAACAAAAAGCCAAAAAGTATCTAAACAAAGTAAAAATAGAAATCATCATCATCAGAATCGTCATCAAACTCAATACAAGAATTATAAGAGGAGATAAAATGTTAGTATATTCTTTTTAATTTTCGGTTTGCCCTACTTTTAATTAAGAGCAGTACCGAAAATTAAAAAAAACAGTTGAGTTTAAGTATTTAATTTACTCAAAATAAGTGTAAGTCGTTTCAAAAGAAAAGGCTTTTTGTTTAGTACTACTGTCTTTGTACCAATACTCTGAACTTAATATTCCTTTTTTGTTGCAGTCAAAAGTTATAATAGACTGTCTCTCTCCATTTTTGCCATATGTACTTTTACATTGTATCAAGCAGCCATCTTCTGAATATTCGTACTCTTTCTTTGTATTATAATCTTCATTTCCCAAGTTATGAGTTTCTCGTCTTTTTAACTTTCCATTTTCATAAAAAAATAAACGCTTATTTTCACGTCCATTATAATGAAGAGTAGATTCAGAAATCATATTTCCTAAAGAATCATAGAGATAAGTAGTGGTAGAAGCCGTTTCAGTAGTTGTCCATGTCATTTTTGTTTCTATCAGATTATTATTTTCATCATATTTATAGTTTTCAATACGATTATTCAAACTCGTCTGTTGAGGAGCATTAAGGTGTTTGAAAATAGCTTTTATTTTATTTCCCTTATCATTATATTCAAATTTGGTAGATAAACTAGGTTCTTTGTCTTCTTTTTTAAGAAATTCTAAAGTTTCAATTAATCTATTTTCTTTGTCGTATTTATAGGTAAGTTTACTTGTTCTGTCTGTGTAGCCCAAAAAATTCAACTTGGCAGAATCTTCTTTATTTTGTGGCTGGTCTTTATAATTTTCAATTTCTTCAATCAATCTACCTTTTTTATCATATTTATAAGTATATTCTTGTGAATAAAGCATTACATCAAACAAGCGAAAGTATTTTTCTCTCAAAATATTTCCATTTTTATCAAATTCAACTTTCCCTACTTCCATAGAATCATATCTCTCTGCTTCTGAAATACTATTAAAAATAGTAGAAATAGAACGAATACGATGCTTTTTGATAAGTGATGAATCATTACGAACTGGATAATCTTGACTAAATGCAAAATTTGTAGATATTAAAAATAGTAAAATTGCTAAGAATGAGATTTTCATTTTTTAATAAAATTTGTTTTAAATTAATTCGATAATCGGTAAAGTTGCACAAAAAAAGTTAATTTCTACTTCAATAAACCACAATTTGTAAGTCTGAAAGTATATTTGTTACTTATTGTCTTTACAATTCCTAGACCCTAAGGGTTTTCAGAAACCCTTAGGGTCTGATATTTTTCACACACAATTTATTTTTATGAACTTACTTACCAAACCGTCAAACTGGATTTTGGCAGCTTTTGCTTTGCTGTTTGCCTTTCCAGTTTTGGGTCAAAATGAAACACAAGACACACAAACAGATGACAAAAATCCTCTTTGGATGCGTTATTCAGCTATTTCTCCCAACGGACAAAACATTGCTTTTTGCTACAAAGGCGATATTTATAAAGTAAACACAGATGGAGGACGTGCTTCTTTACTTACTTTACATGAAGCTTATGACGTAATGCCAGTTTGGTCGCCAGATGGCAAAATGATGGCTTTTGCTTCTGACCGTTTCGGAAATCACGATATTTTTGTGATGAATGCAGATGGTGGAGAACCAAAACGCCTAACGGTACACTCTTCTAATGACAAACCTGTTGCCTTTTCAAATGATGGAAAGTTTGTCTATTTCAATGCTTATCGTATGCCTACACAGAAAGATGCAGCTTATCCTTTTGGTGGTTTTGAGCAGCTTTACAAAGTAGCAATTGATGGTAATTCTCGTCCAGAAATGATAATCAATGAAACTACACAAAAAGGAAACTTTAATGCAGCAGGTAACAAACTCGTTTATGAAGACCGTAAAGGCTATGAAAACGAGTGGAGAAAACACCATATTTCAAGTGTTGCAAGAGATATTTGGGTGTATGATATGACGACTAAAATCCATACTCAACTTACAGAAAATAAAGAAGAAGACCGTAATCCGATTTGGGTAGGCGATGATATTTACTTTTTGAGTGAAAAAGGAGGCGTAGAGAATGATAAAGTTTCTATGAATATTTTTAAAATGTCTTCTAATGACCCAAGTACACAAACAAAGGTTACAAACTTAGAAAATCATCCTGTTCGTTTTCTTTCTGCATCAGAAGACAAAACACTTTGTTTTGGTTATAATGGCGAAATCTATACAATGAAAGATGGTGCAACACCTAAAAAAGTAGCTATCGAAATTTCACAAGACAACCGTTACAACGATATTGTTTATAAGAATCTTCGTGGTGGAGTTACAGATATGGCAGTTTCTTCAAATGGAAAAGAAGTTGCTTTTATTGTTCGTGGCGAAGTTTTCGTAACAGCAGTAGAGAATGGTTATACTAAAAGAATTACAAACACACCAGAGCAAGAACGTAATGTAGATTTTTCTCCAGATGGAAAAGCATTGATTTATTCGGCAGAAAGAAATGGAAGCTGGAATGTTTATCAAACAAAGTTAGGAAGAGAAGAAGAGAAATATTTTTATGCAAGTACAGTTTTGAACGAAACAGCACTTACAAACGACAAAAACGAATCTTTCCAACCTCTATTTTCTCCAGATGGAAAAGAAATTGCGTATATAGAAGACCGTAAAGCATTAAAAGTAATTAATTTGGCTTCAAAAGAAGTACGTACAGTTACTGAAAAACTTTCATATTCTTATTCCGACGGCGACCAATATTATGCTTGGTCTCCAGATTCAAAATGGTTTTTGATTACGTATGAACCAAATAAAGCGTGGATTCCTCAAGTGGGTCTTATTGCTGCAACAGGAAAAGATGCTATCAAAAATCTTACGCAGAGTGGTTATAATGATGCTGCTCCTCGTTTTGCTATGAAGGGTAAAGCTTTTTACTGGCTTTCAGATAGAGAAGGTTTGCGTTCGCATGGTAGTTGGGGTTCAGAATATGATGCCTACATTCAGTTTTTTGAGCAAGATGCTTGGAAAAAGTTTACCATGTCGGAAGAAGAATATGCGCTTTGGAAAGAAATAGAAGGCGATGCAAAAAAAGACGAAGACAAGAAAGAAGATGATAAGAAAGACGAAGATAAAAAGGATGAAAAAGTTGAGCCTTTAAAATTCGATTGGACAGGTTTTGAAGATAGAAAAATTCGTCTGACAAGTCACGCTTCACAAATGAGTGATGCAGCTTTGAGTCCAGATGGAGAAAAGCTATATTATCTAACTTCTTTTGAAAAAGGTGCAGACCTTTGGGTAGAAGATTTAAGAAAAAAAGAAACTAAACTTGTTTTGAAACTTGGCGTAAGAGGTGGAAGCCTAGTAATGGACAAAGAAGGCAAGAATCTGTTTTTGTTAGCCAATGGAAGTATCAAAAAAATAGATTTAGCTACCAACACACCAAAACCAGTTTCTATTGATGCCAAAATGCAACTCAATGCAGCAGCAGAAAGAGAATACATGTTTGAGCATATGTGGCGACAAGTACGTGAAAAATTCTATGTTACAGATATTCACGGTGTAGATTGGGATTTCTATAAAAAAGAATATGCTCGTTTCTTG
This sequence comes from Bernardetia sp. ABR2-2B, assembly GCF_037126435.1. Taxonomy (GTDB): domain Bacteria; phylum Bacteroidota; class Bacteroidia; order Cytophagales; family Bernardetiaceae; genus Bernardetia. The sequence goes on from NZ_CP147020.1 coordinate 288,603, forward strand.
CCTCACATCAACAACAATTATGATTTTGCTGAAATGGGAAGCGAACTTTTGGGAGAACTCAATGCTTCACATACAGGAACTCGTTACCGTCATTCTGACCCTAATGCTGACCGTACTGCTGTTTTAGGAGCTTTTTATGATGATTCTTATGAAGGAAATGGACTAAAAATAGCAGAAGTTTTGAATAAAAGTCCATTGCAAAAGTCAAACAAAGATGTTGTAGCAGGAGATATTATTCAAAAAATTGATGGTATAGAAATTACGCCTACAATGAATTATCACACGCTCCTCAACCGTAAGGCAGGAGAAAGAACACTTCTTACTATTTTAGATGCAAAAACAAATACAACAAAAGAAGTAATTGTTTTGCCAATAAATACGTGGGAGGAACGCCAACTTTTATATGAACGTTGGGTAACTACTCGTAGAGAAGAAACTGAAAAATTATCTGATGGAAAAGTAGGTTATGTTCACGTAAGAGGAATGAACAGTGATAGTTTCAGAGAGTTGTTTTCGGAGGCTTTGGGTCGTCATGGCAACAAAAAAGCCTTAATTGTAGATACTCGTTTTAATGGTGGTGGCTGGTTACACGACGATTTGGCTACCTTCCTTAGTGGAAAACAGTATTTTGAAATCGTACCAAGAGGAGAAAAAATAGGAACTGAGCCGATGTTTAAATGGAACAAACCTTCTACTGTCTTGATGAATGAAAGCAATTATTCAGATGCTAATATTTTCCCTTATGTCTATCAACACTTAGGCATCGGAAAACTTATCGGTATGCCAGTTGCAGGAACAGGAACGGCTGTTTGGTGGGAGCGTTTGATTGACCCAACTATTGTTTTTGGTATTCCACAAGTAGGAATTATTCGTACCGACGGAAAATATATGGAAAATACAGAGCTTATTCCAGATATTGAAATCAAAAATAATCCTACGCCACAAAGCGAAGGAAAAGATGAGCAGCTTGAAGGTGCTGTAAAAGAAATGTTAGAAGTAACTAAATAATCAATTACGAATTACGTAGCTTTTTTATACTGAAAATTCCCTTTTAGGCTTTTTGCTTTTGAGGGAATTTTTTTGTGGTTTAATACGTATGTATTATATGATATTTCACTCATTAAATATATAAGACAGCTATATGACAAACAGACATCATTACTTACCCGAGTTTTACATAAAAGGCTTTGTTAACTCTGAAAATAAAGTCTATGTATATGATAAAGCAGAAAATAAACTTAAGAAAAAACTGTTTAGTCCAAAACAAATCTTTTTTGAATGGAATAGAAATACATTGCATATTGAGAAAGGTGATACTGATTTTATCGAAGAACTCTATGCGTTCTTTGAAGCTAAAATAGCTCCTGTATATAATAGAGTTAAAAGTCAAAGTGGGAGTGTTCAATATTACATTGAAGATGTTTTTTATTTACTAATACTAGTGTCTTTAACCTATTATAGGTTACCAAAAAATGATAAAGATATTGAAAAATTCATATCTTCTTCATCAAGTAATGAATTACTTGTGAAAACCCTTGATAAGGAAAGTAATCAGACAATTACAAACCAACATTTATATAATGAAATGAGAAATAAAGTAGGTTTTACAGAGATTTATAAATTAATAAAACCGTTGAATGATTTTATGTTATTGGATATACATAAAAATATTGAAAATTGGAGAATAGCTAGTTCTAGTAGAGAAACTAGCTTACATTTATTAGGAGATAGTCCCATTGTGTTCAAAGATAAGCCAAGCAATAATAATATTTTAGAAACTCAGCTAGTTTTTCCATTAACCAACAACATGAGATTGTATTACCATAAGGGAAAGAAGATACAACAAATCAAACCAGAATATATTTTGGATATTGATATAATGATTTTCTTGCAATCTGAAAGATATGTAGTTGGAGCAAATAAAGAATATTTGGATGTTATAAGTAAACTTGCTCAAGAATATAATGACAAAGAAAAAATTGAATTTTTAAGAAGTGAAATTTTTAAAATATTTGACTAAATATTATTTTTTATATATTTTCTATTTTATTTTTGATTTTTTCCTTATTTTTACTAAAACAATTAACTAATAACAAGTTAGAATTTATATCTTCTTTAAAGATGAGGAGTATTATATTTTTTAAAATAAAATCCAAAATTATGAAAAGGTCAATTTTAGTCATATTATTTACATTTCTAAGCTCTTTAGCTTTTTCTCAAACAACTATTAAAAGTGATTTTAAAGTAAAACTTAGTTGTAGTCAAAAATATGGTTTGACAACAATTGATGGCGACTTTGTACTAACAGTAACCTATGATGACAATACGATTGGTTTTAATACAAGTGAAGGACAAACAATGACTTCTTATACAGTTGCAAAAAAAACAGATAAGTATATAATTCGAAAAGATGAAAGTGGAAATTATGCTTTTTATGACATTAAGAAAAAACAGTTTTTTTACATTGATTATTTTATGAGTAGATATACAACTGCTGGATATGGGGCTGGCTATTCTGATATTAAACAGACTATATTAAAAATGATGGATTTATTAAAAGACTCAAAAACACAAAAAGATGTTATTCAACATTTAATTAATCAAACCGAATATGATTTTTAATATAAAAAAATAGTTGGGCATTGTCTATTGACTACGACCTATCAGTTTGGCAAATCTTCAGATTTGCAGGTCAAGTAGGTATTTTTGTGTTTGCTCTCTTAAAGGCTTTTTGCTTTTGAGGGAGTTTTTTGGTTTTCAATTAGTCAAATCATATCTAAAAAATAGCTAAATTTAGTACAATCAGAGTAATAATTTATGTATTTTTTATATAGTCCTCAAAAAATACGTATTTTTGTGATTCATTTGAGATTTTTATCTGAAATAAAATCTATAATAATCAAACACTAATTAATAAAAAAAGACTTTGAATCAGAAAAAAACATTTTGGCAGTGGTTTACGCATCATTATTTGATGGTATTTCGTGATGAAGAAAATTTTGAAAAACTAAGAACTATTCGTTTCAACTTTGCACGAGTTGTGGTTGTTTTGGCTGGTTTTGTTTTGCTTGTTTTTATACCTTCTTTTTTTTTAGCAAAAGCAATTGCTGATTATCAAATTTCTACTTCTGAAAATCCACAAGCTAGGCTTTTTAAGTTAATGGAAAAATCGGATTCTTTGGAAGCAATCGTGGCAGGACAAAATGAATATTATGAAAACCTAAGGCAGATTTTGGGTGGAGATATTCCACAACAAACTATTTCGGAAGATTCTACTGAAAACACAATTAACTCAGAAGATTTGGATTTGGAACAGATAGATTCTATTGATTTAGCTTTCAGAAAACAATTTGAAAAGGAAGATTCTAAAACAAAAGGATTACGAACTTCGAAAAGTGAGTTACAACAAGTTTTATTTTTCTCTCCCATTTCTGGAATTGTTACTAATAAATATAATTCAGCTAGTTCGCATTTTGGAGTGGATGTAGTTGCACCAAAAAATGAAGTTATTAAGGCTGCTGCTGACGGAACAGTTATTTTGTCTTCTTGGACTCAAGACTCTGGACATACATTAGCGATTCAGCACAAACATCAATTGGTTTCTTTTTATAAACATAATTCTGTTTTGCTCAAAAAAGTAGGTGAAATAGTTAAGGCTGGCGACCCAGTTGCTGTCATTGGAAACTCTGGAGAACTTACAGATGGTCCTCATTTGCATTTTGAGCTTTGGTATGAAGGGAATCCTGTTAATCCACAAGATTTTATTTCTTTTTAATTGTATGGTACTTTAGTTCTGCTACTGCTTTTTATGGAACACAGATTTTACGAATTATACAGACTGACAAAGATTTTTTTTATTTGAATACATCAATTTCAAGTTATAGATAATCATATTTTCATTGAACTTTTAACTGATACCAAAATAAAAGTTGAGTACATCTCGTTCAAGTATATTGCTTGGACACTCTCTTTAGTCAGCATATGCTGACAGATTAGACACAAGATAGAATCTTGCGCCAGTAAAAGGGAGGTTTAATATTTATATTGGTATAACAAGAACGATAAAAATACCAAATACTATTTTTCATAAAAAACAAAAGCCTTTTATCATTTTTGATAAAAGGCTTTTTTCGTGAACTTATAGTTATAGAATATTAATTATTCAACTATAAATTTCTTTGTAATTGATTCTGTTTGAGTAACAAAACGCAAGAGGTACGCTCCTGCTGGTAATACTTGCATAGGAGTAATGATTATATCTGCACCTCCTTTTTGTACATTTTGTTGGTGGACAATTCGCCCAGTCATATCTACAATTTGAATTTGTGCGTCTGTGGTCAGTTTTCCATCAAGATTAAGGTAGAAACGTGCGCCTCCATTTGGATTTGGATAGAGACTAACCTTACCTTGTATTCCACTTATTTCTTTCTCAAATAAAATACTTCTGACAGGAGAATATTTAAAAGTACCATTCAAATCAAACATTTGTAAACGATAATAGGATAGTCCTTGATAAGGCTCTGCATCCCAAAACTGATACTCAAATGTTCCTTCAAGTCCTGTTCCTTTTGCATTTACACGACCTAAAGAACCGAATGTGTTTCCATCTTGACTACGCTCAACCATAAAGTGAGAATTATCTATTTCATTCGTTGTCTTCCAGTCTAATTTTACTGATTCTCCTTCTACTTTGGCATCAAAGCTAAGTAAGTCTAATGGTAATGGGTTAAAATTAGTAATAGAACCCAATGTAAAAGGACTAAACGTACCAACTTTAGCTTGACTAACAACAACTCCTTGTGCAGAAGCATTAGTATATCCACCATTTAATCTATTTTGCCATATTGGAGTTGGGTCATCCCAACGAAGAACTAAAAGCCCTTCTGGCTGATAAGCAACACTTCTAGCAGCTTCCCAGCTCAAATAAACAAAGGCATCATCGGCAGCACCCTCATTATTTATCAACCAATACTCTACATTACTAACTACTTGAATTGAAGGTTCTTTCAAATCTACATCATAACCATCAAGAGTAGGAAAACGTGGGCCTACATAACGAGCTTCAAAAACGGATGTACTGCTATTTCTTTCACTTAATCCAGCAGGAGCATAACTTGTTCCGTTTCCAATTGGGAACATAAAAGCATCATCTCCAATTTTTTGAACTTTACCAACTACATGGCTTACATTACTAGGACCATTAGCTGATAAAGGACTTGCAGCAGAAGTAGAAATCCAACCTGCAGTAGAGTATGTACCAGAACCACCTATGGTAGCATTCCTCTCAAATACCATCATTCTTGTGCTATTTGTTCCTAAAGCAATATCATCAGGAATAAAAAGACCAGTATTGAATATAGTTTGTCCATTTTCTTTGATAGTAACATCATCTATCATACGGAAACTTCCACCAGTTGAACTTGCTTCTAACTCAAAGAACTTTTGGGCATTTGTAGTAAGGCGTTGTTCTGTTGTACCATCTAAAATAACTCTTCCTTGCTGAGAGTTGAATACTCCAGTAGGTTGGCACGTCCAGTTTTCTGCTAAATTGATATTAAAATTAGAAGCTGTTGTTTCTAATGTGTTATTATTTTCAATGAGCAAATCTCCTCTTATTACAACGTTTCCTAATAGGTTTTTAGTAACTGGTGTACCTGCTGCACTACGTAAAATAACATCTCCATATATTGGATTATTTATTTCAGTTGTTGCAACTCCTGCTCCACCTGCGATGTCATTCCCTGTTACACTAGAGTTATAAATCACGATACTTTTTGTAGCATCTCCATCACTTAAATTCGAATTTCCTCTAGTAAAGTCTGTTGGGAATAATGTTGCTTCTGTTGCTGTACCCAAAACAAGTTCTGAACCGTCTTCAATTAAAAGGTTATTAGTAGAGTTTCCAATAATTTGTATTCCTACATCTTCGAAGCGAACTCTGTAATGAACTGTCAAATCGCCATCTACAGTAAGTGTAGTATTTGTAGCTGTTACTGGAGTAGGAGCGATTATCTTAGGAACATTTGCACCAGCAGCCCCATATCCAGAAGCTAAGAATAAATTTCCATAAATAGGCTCACTTGATACAAATTGAAAAGGAGCAACTGTTCTACGAGACTGATAACGTACATTTGAGTTATCATCTAAAATAATTCTAGCTCTTTCATAATTGGTAGGGAATACTGTTTTTAAACCTGTATTGTTCAGCCCTATATAAAGACTAGCACCATCTTCCATAGTCAGTAATCCTGCTGCTGTACTTGTGCTTCCTGTAACTTGATGTTGCCTATCTTCAAAGCGGCTACCTCTTCTGATAGTAAAGTTATTACGAATACGAGTAGGAGCTTGAAGTAATTTACGAGCAGTAAATTCATTATTTGATTGAATAATCAGATTGTAATATGAATCTGTACCCACTGCAGCACCATTCAACCCTGCACCTCTTACTCTTTGGATTAGTCCGCCTCCTCCTGCATTGTAGATTACAGTAGTAAGGTCATTCAAAACAATAGTTCCAAAAGTGAGAGGAAACTCTGTGGCAATATCCGTAGGTGCATTTGTACCTAAAGTAAGCATACTTTCTCCTAAAGGTGCATCGCTATTCATCGTAACTGATTTTGAAGCAAGACCAGTAATTTGGTTTCCTTCATCAATCAGATGATTTCTTGGATTTATTAATAGGTTTCCACGAATATCTGCCGTTAGCCCTGCATTTGTTCCTGCTGGGTCTGGTCTGAAACGTTTTTCTACTAATGTTGCATCAATAGAATTTGGTGCTGTTAGCGTAATATTTCCATAAATAGGCTCATTAGACATAAACTGATTTACATCTGAATTATAGATTGTTTCGTGGTCATTGGCATCTAAATCAATATTTGCTCTAACAAAAACAGTAGGAAACAGTGTAGCTACGGTTTGATTTCCGATTATTAGTTGAGAATTTGCTTGTGCTTCTAACCTTGGAGTTGTTACTCCAATAATTTGATTTCCATCATCTATTAAGCTATTGAAATTTTCAATACGCAGTAGTAAACTTACTCTCATCTCAGCATCGCTCAGAAGGTTGTGTCTAGTAACTGTTTTTGGAATAATTGTAGCTAAACCTGTAGCTCTTAATATTGCTCTAGAGTATGTAAAACCTGCTGTAACTTCTTGTGGAGAACCAGCATTATAAACAATAGACGATTCACCTCTCAAATCCATTTTACCACCTGTAGCAAGGTCATCTAATTCACCTGCATTTGTAAACTTAGGAAGAGTAGTAGCTATATTATCTGCAACCACATTCGTTGCGCCATAAATAGATTCAAACTCCGTACTTGTAGGAGGGAAAGTCATTCCATCTGGTTCAAATCCAGAAACAGGATAAGTATTTTGTGTAACATCTTGATTTGTTCCTAAAAACAGAGCCGAGTTATCATCCATACGAAAACGGTTGCCTTCAGCAAAGTCATTTCCTGTAATTTGGAATCCCATATCACGGATACGCTGATCATCATTGATAAAAAAATCTCCATTGATGGTAGCACTACCTGTAAATCTTTTGGTATTATTTCCTCCTCCTACAGCACTATGTAAATATAATGTTCCGTAAGTCAGTCCACGAATAAGTTGGTCATCAGGACAACGATATTCTACAATAGATGCCTTATTCTGGTTCACAACATCGTTTTGAGGAGTATAAACATTATTAGCAAAGCCATTGGGAGTTCCACTTGAAAGAGTAACATTTGCACTAAGATAACAAGTTGGAAATGTAGTTGCTCTGCTGTTTACACCAAGACGTAGGAGTGTATTATCATACATATAAACTGTTCCTGTAGTATTTCCTCTGACTTGAAAGCCATCATCTTCAAATCGCCCACTTACAATATGAAAATTATTATAGATAGATACTGTTGTGTTGAGTTCTGCTCCTCTATCAAATCGTTTTTCAATGGTAAGATTATAAAAAGGACTTCCACTACATCCAGTTAGTGCTACTGGGTCGGTACATTCAGAACACGCAGCTCCTGTTTGAAAGTCATTTATTTCAATATCTGCATCTGGGTTGCCATAAAAAGTTACTGTTCCTGTTCCAGCAATAAAACGTCCTTGTGGCAATGAACCTGTAGGAGCATTTACTGTCCAGTCATGGTCTAATCTAATATTTTGATTGTTGGAAATCAACTCTCCATAATTAATTATCAAATTTCCTCTTCCACCACCGTTGAGTCGCATAGAATCCAATAAAGACCAGTCATCTACTGGAGAATCAAACTCTACAGGACCATTAAAACGAGAACCATTAGAAAGTATTGTTTTAGATTCGGCAGTAGATGTTCCTCTGAACTCTGTCAAGCCTTGAAACTGATTCCAATTGAGACGAGTAGGAAAGTGTGGAAAACGTAAGTTCCCATAAATTTGCAAAACGTGTATATTATCTCCTTGTAGACGAGGACGAAAACCTGAGGTTGTAAATATTTCATCTTCCCATATCATATCTTTGCAATAAGAGAAAAAGTTATCCAGTGTTACAATATCATTATCAGCTCCAAAAGAGTTTTCATCAAAAATAACATTATCGTTTGGTGTAGGAATACAACCTGTTGCTGTACCTCCAGAAGATAACGCCCAGTGATTGAGCTGCTCAGTTGGGAGTGTACCGTTTAAATCATTCCAATTTCCTGAATGATCACCCAAACCATTCTCTACCCAATAATATGTTGTCCCTGTTACAGCACCAACAAAAGTAATACCTACGTTATTTGCTATATTTACAATAGGGTCTGGAGATGCTTCTACCGTGTTTGCACTTGTGTTCTCAATATCTTGAACAAAGGTAAAGTTGAGATTAGTATTAGTAGAAACTAAGTGTGGATTTTGAAAATCAATTTCTGCACGAACCGTAGCAAGGTTTGAGCGAATACTAATCCACTGGTCACAGGAAGTGCTTCTTGCATCCATAAATCCTGTAATCGTTGTTACACCATTATTAGCTGCTGTTCCATCACTATTTGGAAAGTTTACGACATCAAAACGAGTAAGGTTAAGATTATCTATCGTAAGGTCATTATTGAATGTCAAAACATTATTTTCCCCTACATCCATATCTCTAATTACAGATACATCAGCGTTTTCAAAAGTAATACGGCTATCATTTCCTGTAATAAACCTAGTTCCTGCTGGAGCTGGAGTAAAGTTTGATCCTCTACGAAAACGTACTTGTGTTGTTGCATTTCCACCTGCTGCTTCTCCAAACTCTACTTGTGCATGAAACTCTGGACGAGCTTGGAAATCAATAAATGCTTGTTGTGCTGCTGTTGATGCAATAAATAATGTACTTATAAAACGAGCTGTTGTAGAGCCATTACCATTAAATACAATTATATTTCTACCTCCAAGAAAATTAACGGGCGCACGGAATATATTGGTTCGATTTCCTCCCCCTGCTGTAAACCTTGCTCTGCCTACTGCTGAAAATGTAAGAGGAGCAGTAGCTAAAAACTCATTATCTCTGTGTAAACGGACTGCATTTCCGTTGTTAGTTGTACTTGCTATCGTAACAGGTTGTTGAAATTGGTTATCTCCAAACCAATCTATTCGTGTATTTTGCCCAAAATTAACTGTTCCAGTATATAAGTTAAGTAGTGGAGCTGCATTAGTTACTCCTCTAAAATCTACTAAAGAAGCATTGGGGAAAGTAATATTTTTATATGTTTTTGGAGCATCTCCATTCATATTGAATATCAAGCCATCTTGTAAAACTGTAATATCTCTGAATGTAATTCGATTCAAATTATTTTCTATATTAGAAGAGTTTACATTTATTGAGTTCCCAGCTACTGTATTATCAATAAATAGATTAGGAATTGTCTTGGCAGCCTCTCCCATTTCTAAATCAATATCTCCAACTCCCGTAATATGAAGTTCAGAAGTAGCCGTCGAACTCAATACAAAATTAGTAGTATTACCTCTAAAATCTACAGCTAAACCTCCATCTCTAGTAGCATTTGCAACAGAACTATTTAGGTTTAATTCTCTTGTTGGGTCGCCTACTCCATTCGCTATTGTAAAGACATCAATGATTCTTGCTGTTAATTGATGATTTGAAGCACTTGTAGTAAATGTTCCATCTACTAAATTGAAAGTTTGAGCTGTTTGAAAATCATCTGCAAGTTCCCAAATGCCTGTTCCTACTGTATTATCATAGAAAGTAGTAACTCCATTGAATACTTGCCCATCAGAAGCAATTATATTTGTTCCTGTATTGGTATTTCTAAAGAGAGTTTCCCCTGCAAATGTAAAGTTGATAGCATTGATAAAGGTAAGAGAACCTCCTATTTGTAGATTAAATGTGGCTGCACCTGTAAAAATAGGTGTTCCTGTTGCACCTGTCCAAGTCATATCTCTTGTTTGTGCATCTACGTCAATATTTACAATTTGATTATTTCCTCCAAACGAATTAGCATCAAAAAACACATCGTCATTTAATGTTGGAGGACACTCTCCTGTTTGCCCACCAGAAGCCAAAGACCAGTTGTTTGGGTCGTTCCAATTCCCGAATGCAAAATCTGTTGTACTTGCTCCTGTTGCTGCTGCTGGATTTCCATTGTGTACCCAGTATAATGTTCTTAGAGTGATAGTTGAGAAGTCTATTCCTGTATTATTTCCTCCATCTGTACCACTATTTACAGTTACTACTGTACCAGTATTATTAATATCTGTTACTATAACGTTTTCCCAAGTTTGAGCAAGAGTAAAGTTTACAGTTGCTGCATTTCCTGCTGTTGAGGAACGAATAATAATTGGAGTAAGACAGTCTGCGATAGCTACAAAGTTCCCTGTAACGTCTGCATCTGCATTTGCACTAAATTCGAACGTAACTGCATCTGCTAGAGTAACATTTGTAAATTCATTAGGTGGTCCTGAAGTATTTTGAAGAGAAAATAAACTTCCTGCTCCTAGTGTAACATCTCCTTGAAAACGATTACGTCCTGTTCCTGTAAAACGAATACCAGTTCCTGCTGTTCCTCCGACAGTAAATGTACTTTGAAATTGGTCTTGTCCAATAAAGTTAGCTTGAGAATTTGTTGCAAAAGTAATGGCTTCTTCGAATATACTACGGTCATTAGTAGCTGAATTTGCTTCAAACGTCGCATTTACTCCAACATTAAAGGATAAAGCCTCTGTATATGTCTTTGGAGAAGTTCCTGTTAAATTAAAAAGAACATTATTATCTTGTAAATCAATATTTCTAAATGTAATTCTATCTCCTCCATTGTCAGTATCAATAGTTACATTATTATTTTGAGTAACAATAATATCTGGAAGTTCTTTTTGTTCTGACCCTGTATAACCTTCTACATTTGCTCCACCACTTGTAAGGCTAAAAAAGCTATTTGCATTTGGATTTATAAAATTGAAATTAGCATCATTTCTAAAATCAAAGGTGAGTCCTGTTGCACGAAGTGTAATTTCAGAATCTCCAATATCTAAAGAACCAGTAGCTCCATTTGCATCTAAAATACGGATTTGGATAGAATTACTATTTGTGATAATATTTCCATTTTGGAGTGTTAATCTACCGAAAGGAACTTCTTGAGTAAGATTAAAAGCTGATAGAAGTGTCCAAGAAGCTGTTCCTGCAATAATCATTTCTTTATTTTGATCAAAGAAAGCTCTTTGAAAACGTTTGCTATTTGTATTTTCATCAGGAATACCCCAATCAATAGTATTGTTTGTAGTTGCTACTGCGCTTGGGATAGCATTGGTGGCAGCAAAATAAATATCTCTAATTTCATTTGGGTTTGTTCCTCCTGTACCAACACTCATTCCATTTACAAAAGTAAGATTTCCACCTACTGTAAGGTCAGCATCTTCTCCAATAGATTGTAAAAAAGGGTTGTTGGTTACATCTGACCAATCCATATTTCTACAAAAGGCATCAGCATCCATATCTACAATTTGTCCTGCTGCTGAAAATGAATTATCATCAAAAAACACATTATCATAAATAGTAGGAGGGCACTCTCCACCTGCTCCACCAGAAGTAGCTGACCAATTTACAGCATCATACCAGTTACCGATGCTACCTGCACCTGCTACACTATGTACCCAAAATAAATCTCTACTTACAGCATTTCCTGTAATGTTGGTATTTCCACCTACTGCACCGTTGCTGATATTGGGAATATTAGTTGTCGCTAAAATATGATTAGCATTTACGCCATTCCAATCTTGAGGGTTTGCAAAATCTACTGTTGCTTGTGTAGGAGGATTATTCGAAGTGAGTATAACAGGGCTCGAACAAGAACCTAATACATTTATATTCCCTGAAATAGTAGAGGTTGCGATAGAGCTAAATGCAAAAGTAGCTCCTTCATTCATGTTGATAGTTGAAAATGAGTTATTCGAAGCTATTGGTGTATTACTAAATGTAGCAGTTGCCGATGTTCCTAATGTAAAAGCACCTATAAAAGTATTATCTCTTGCACCACCTGCCAAGAATATCCCTGCATCACCAAGTGTAACTGTTCCAGCAAAATTATTATTTCCTGCCGTTGTGCCAAAATCAAGTGTGCTGCCATCTGCTGCTGTAATATTTCCAGTTATGGCATATCCACCATTAAAATTTGTAGTTCCTCCTGTTGCTATTACAATATTATTGTTTACTGTATTTCCCAAATCAGTTGCCACTCCATTTATTGTGCTTGTAAGAGTGTTTCCAATTGTAATTGTATTATAGACTTTAGGAGAAGTTCCATTTATATCAAAAGTTCCGTTATCTGAAACAGTAACATCTTGAAATGTAATTGTATTTACATCAGAACCTGTATTAATTACTCTAGCTCCTGCGCCTGTATAATCAAGGTTAGAAATGGTTTTGGCTAAAGTTGCTGTTTCTATTGTAGTATTATCTCCAGAAATAGTTATTGTACTTGTTCCAGAATTTAGTGTAAAGTTTGTATCATTTCTATAATCTAAAACAGTAGTAGAAGCACCTGTAAGTGTAATTACTGAAGAACCTAAGTTAAGATTTCTAGTAGGTGTAAGAACATTATTTGTAGAAAGTGTTCCAGAAACTAAGTCTTGATTGTTTGTATTTAGTATTCCAGAATTTAATAATGTTTGATTTTGAACTAAGAAAGCATCTTGAAGTGTCCATTCTCCTGCCGAACCTGTTTGAAAACGAACTCTATTCAAACCTTTTCCATTCGTTGTAATATTTTGTGGTGTTTCAGAAGCAAAAATCATTAACCCCTCAAATGTAGGAGCAAGTCCTGTTTGTGTCATTGCTGCTGCCAAAGTAAGCGAACCTGTAAGTGTAAACTCTCTTGCTACTGCCCCTGTAAGTGAAGGAGTATTTGTTACACCCGTCCAATCCATATCTCTACATGTCCCATCGATATCTATTGTTACTGTTTGCCCAGCAAGTGTAAAAGAAGCTGCATCAAAATTTACATCATCAGTACCTGTAGGAATACATTCTCCACCAGTTCCTCCACTTGTCAGAGACCAATGTGTTTCATCCGACCAATTTCCTGTATCGCCTACCCAAAATAGAGTTCTTCCACCTGCTGTGCCATCTGTAAAGTTTCCTGTCATGACGACACTAATACTATTAATGGTTACATTTGCTCCAGTAGAATTAATTTGATTTACATTTACTCCACTCCATGTTTGTGGGTTTGCAAAATTAACAGGGGCTGTAAATGCACCTGTTGCTGTAAGAGTTATAGGATTAGAACAATTTCCATTTGGTGTAAATGTGCCTGAAACTGTAGCTTGACCTCCAGTAGAAGATGAAAATGCAAATGTACTTCCTTGCTCAACAGTAACATTCCCAAATGCAGCGACATTACCATTCGAAAAGTTAGTTGTAGTAGTAGCGTTTGCTGTAAAATCTCCTATAAAGTTATAACTATTTGTTCCTTCAAAATCAATGATTCTTGTTGCAGCAATAGTAGTCGTGCCATTTACAGTTAGCGAGTTAGCTGCATTGAAAGTAGCTCCAGCTACATCATAGTCGAAATTAAGAACAGATGCTACTACATCTAAAGTAACTGTTCCACCTGCCAAGCCAGAAGCTGCATCAAAATTTACATTATCAGTAGCTGTTGGGGTACATTCTCCACCAGTTCCTCCACTAACTAACGACCAGTTTGATTCATCATTCCAATTTCCTGTTCCTCCGACCCAAAATAAGTTCCTATTGGTAGTATTATCTGTGATTCCTGTGCTTGTAGCAATTGTACCACTTTGTAATGTTACACCTCCCGTAGCTGCTATATTTGTAACGTTTGTATTTGTCCATGTAGCTGCTCCTGTAAACGTAATATTTGCAACACCTCCTGTAGAATTTATGGTATTTGGAGTGGAACAAACACTACTTGAAATAAAATCTCCTGCAATTGTGGTGGCAGCATTGGGCGTAAAACTAAATGTAGAGCCATTATCAATACTGATATTTGCATCAAAATCAACAACATCAGAAGTCGTGAAACGAGTGATAGAAGCTAAACCTCCTGTATAATCTCCTGCAAAACTGTATGTATTCGTTCCTCCAAAAGTAATAGTTTGTATAGAAGAGTTGGTAGAAGTTCCATTGATGGTCAAACTATTAGCTCCATCAAAAGAAAAAGCATTTCCACTAAATGTGAAATTATTGGCTACAGCAACAATATCTAAAGTTACTGTATAACCTGCTGTACCTGAGTTTCCATCAAAGAAAATATTATCTGTTGCTGTTGGTGCATTTGGATGGAAAGTAGCACCTCCAGAGGTAGTTGCCCAATGAGTTCCAAAGTTACTCCAATTTCCAGAACCTCCTACCCAAAAAAAGTCAGCAGCATTTGCTTGAAAAATAAAAAAGAAGGTGAAAAGTAGGAAAAAAAGATTTCGACTTCTTTTTTTAAAAAAATGTAATAAAAATGTATTGGTGTTTTGCATAACTTTTTTGTTTTGATACTTGAAATGGCTATATGGAGGAAACGTACTAGTTTTAATATTAAAAATAATAATAAGTTAAATTTTATTTAATCAAGTTGGTTTGTGAAAGTAGTATTTATGACTTAATACTCTTACTTTATACACAAAGATAACCATTCTAAATGTCTTTCGGCTGTTCTTTGTTTGGTTTTATTTGAAATTTATCTTTATTCTTTAGTAAAAAAGAAATACTTGAATAGTTATATAACTCAAAAAATGGACGGTATCATATTTTTTGCTATTATTTAATTCAAATTAATACCACTTTTCAGTTTGTGAAAAGTATTTTTATAAATATTGAGACCCAAACAAGATTAGGAGTAGAAATTAAATAAATTGACATTTTTAATTGTGTAATTAACTAGTAGTCAGAAGTTTAATTCGTAATTATTCCTTATACCTTTACTAAAAAGATAAATGAGAAGATCGAAATTTATTTAACAAAAATCTGTGTAGTATCCTTTAAATTTTCAAGAATAATATCACTTCTTCTGATTGTACCATCAGCTTCTTTATAATTTTTTCTGTAAAATCTATATTTTTCTACACGATGACGAGCATTTTCAGGAGGCATAAAATCAATTGTTTTTTCCTCTATATTTATTTTTCCTTTCCAAGTAGTAAAACGGTCTTGAGGAATTGAGTATGTAAAAATATATTCTCCATTTTCTTCTCTGACTGCCAAAATTTCTATTCTACTATTTTTGAGTTTATTGAGTTCGGTATGAAAAACCAATCCTGCATATTTTCCAATAAGTTGTTCTGGGTTTTCTACTTTATCACTAATAAATGTTTTTTCTTCTTGGCTAGAATCTGTGTTAGAAAATGAAAAAGTAGATTTTGGAATAGTAATAACTAAAATGATAGCAATAGCTAAGACTGCAAACAAAATTCCTGCGACCAAGAAAGCGCCAACTCCTTTAGGCTTACGTATCTTTATTTTTCGATTGTCTAAAAGAATTTCTATATCTGATTTCGAATAATGAAGTTTGTCTCCAACCTCCAAAATTTCTTGAAAAGATTCTTGTGAAAGCATCTTACCCTTTAATCTATCTTGAAGCTCAAAATCTAGAATTTCTTCCCTTGTCTGTAATTTTAAGTTTCTTTGACGAAAAAAAATACTTAACTCTCTCTCAGAAAAGCCATTTTGCTCGGCTACGGCTAAAAGTTGAGGATAATATTCGCTTGGAAAAAAACGACCTACTTTCCTTCTATCTACATTTGTTTCTAAAAGTTCACGAAGTGGCAAAACTCGTATTCCTGCTGTTTTCAAACGCTGTTCAAATTCATTTTCACTAATATCTAATTCTCTTGCTTTTATACGCAAACCTTTCATTTGCTCGGTTGAAAGTAGCTCGTCTTTAGCTAATTTCTGAGCTTGTCCGAGCAAAATTTCTAAAGAAGGCAATATTTCTAACCCGTTTTTTTTGATTACTTTATCAACAGTTTCTTGATTCCAATTCTGAGAACTAACATGTGAATTCCATATTTTTTTGGGTAGAAAGTATTGATAGATTAAAAACTCAGGAATAGCTTCTTTAATTAAAGTTTCTTCTACTAAAATAGGTTCATCTTTTTCTTGTTTATCTAAATAACCTTTTATTCCTCGTAAAATATAACGACTAGCTTCGTCGTCTGTGAGTGTATGAACTGTATAATTTCTGTGAATAAGTAGTGCTTTTAGTTCAGATTGCAAAAGTAAATCTCCTACTAAATAAACTTCTGAATCGGTTTTGGTGTGTTCGGCTACTTTTTCTGCAAGTTCTCTATCTTGAATACGTAATAATTGAACTTCTTGAGAAACTATTGTAGCCGTAGCTCTTGTTCCGTTGGATAACCTAACTGTAATAAAGCTTTGTTTTTCATCTCTAATCTGATTTAACCATTCTTCTGCTCTATGAGAATGCAGAGCTACTTCTTCATCCATATCAACTCCTGTCGGTACTTGTTTCATTGCTTTTTGCAACACAAATTTTACAAGTTCTCTTTCAAAATCCCAATCTGAAATATCCTGTAATTTCTTTTCGGTAATATCTAGGCTCAACGCACCTTCTGCTTGAGTAAGCATTATTCTTTCTCCAAAACTCTCTATAAAAGTCAAAGAAGACTTTGAGGCTTGTAGTTTGAGATTTTTCCCTTCGATTAATGATTTAATATAGGATTGATGAGGGAGAATATGAAATCCTTTTTTTATGAAATAAGCATTGAGTTTGTCAATTAATAGCTGTGAAAAAGCAGGAGAAAAAACACAAAGAAGTGGAATGACACCTTGAAAATTAGGCGAGAGTCTTTCAAATTCTATTTTAACATTTTCTACAATACTATCAAACAATTTTTCATAAGGATGCGAAGCGCCTAACCAATCAAATGTTTTGTTTTGCTCTATCCCATATGCAGGATGACGAAGCGTATTTACAGAAGAATCCAAGTTCTCATAATGTTTTTTCGAAATAGGCTTAATTTGCGTACCTATTTCAAAAAAAAGGTCTGTACGTTCTTTTCCTTCGTAGGGGATAGAAAGTAAGTTTTGAGAGTTGTAAAAAGCTGCACTACAATATTCTTCAGTAATTAAAAGGCAAATTGTAGAAGTAGAATGGGTATCCATTGAAAGTTGAGAGAGAAGTTGAGCAAAAAATAGAAAAATAATCAATCAAAGTTACAAAAAAAGCAGTTTTGATAAAGGATTGTTTAAACAAAAAGCAAAAACTTTTAACCTAACAGCACTAGAATCTATTTTATTTCTTTGAGGTTGTTTAAGAATGATAGATTTTTCCTTAGAATTAGGTTTGTAAACCTAATTCTAGGGAAAATAACCCAGCCTTTGTTGGTATTTTAGCCGTAGCGACACCAATAAATACACGTATAAATCCTATTCTCAAACAACTTATTTATTTAAAAATTACTTTTGTGCATTATTTACTTCTAAAAAAAATATATTGGAAAATTTACTCTTAATTTTTGCTTGTTTGGGTTTGGGTTTTGTATTCAAAAAAATCTCTATTTTTCCAAAAAATACACACAAAGGAATAAATACCTATATTATTTGGGTTGCTTTGCCTTGTCTTGCACTTGTTTATATTCCAAAATTAGAACTTTCAGTTTCTTTAATTTGGTTGGCATTAATGGCTTGGATAGTTTTTGGTTTAAGTATTTTGTTTTTCAAAGTAATGTCAAGCATTTTTAAATGGAATAGACAAACAGAAGGCTGTTTGGTCTTGGCATGTGGACTTTGCAATACTTCTTTTGTTGGCTTTCCTTTGTTAGAGTTTTTATACAACTCCAAAAAGCCATTACAATATGCCATCGTTTGCGACCAAGCAGGTTCTTTTTTGGTTGTCGCTACTGTCGGTTTGGTTGTCGCTATGAGCTATGGAGGAGACAAACCCACAGCAAAAATTATCTTGAAAAAACTTTTTTATTTCCCTCCCTTTTTAGCTTTTTTGGTCGCTTTAGTAATTCTTCCTTTTGGTGGAATAGAACAGTTTTTTGCTTATTTTTTATCAGAAATAAATGGTTTAGGGCAGCTAGGAGTAACTTTAGAAAATGTATTGATAAAATTAGCTGCTCCTTTAGTTATTTTGGCTCTCTTTTCAGTAGGACTTCAAATAGAGTTCTCAAAAGAAAATTTGAGATTACTGAATCCTTTCTTTTTTGGTCTTTTATATAAGCTTTTCTTTGCTCCTTTAGTTATTTATTTTTTATATTTGATTACCTTTGCAGAGAAAAACTTAGCCTTTGATGTAGGAGTTTTGGAAGCTGCTATGGCACCTATGGTAACAGGCGTTTTGTTGGCACAAGAATACAAGCTCAACCCCAAATTAGGAAGTTTTTTACTTGCCATTGGTATTCCACTTTCTATCCTTACTGTTTATCTGTGGTATTTATTTTTGAGTTAAAACTCGAAACTGGCAAAAATGGTAGATAAAAAGAGTTTATTCAAAAAGGTTTAGTTGTTGTGTAAATAAAGTTAGATTTTAGAATTTTTTTTAAACTAATTTTTTATTAATTTGTAGTTGTATATAACTTAGAATATGAAATTTTTATTCTATAAACCTGTTTAAGAATGATTGTTACTGCTGTATTTTCTATAATAGGTCAGTCTCGTAGAGCAGACCGTTTGGTAGTGTGTTTCAGATATTTTTAGTTTGCAGTAGATGGTTTGTCCTTTGGGACTGACCTATTTGAAGTTATACATAAAAACTAAATTCCTATTCTTAAACAACTTTTCTGAATAAATATATTTTAATTTTAAATCGTAAACTAAATTTACGTAATTCGTTTGTTGAATTTTCGTAATTGATAATTTTTAATTCGTAATTGATAAAAAATGATAAGCAACTCAAGAAGAGAAGAACCAAGCATTTCGATACTAGAATTTGAACGTCTGATAAGAGAAGGAGAAAGCTTTTTCTTCGAAGTTGATACGTATGAGTTTCTTTTAGAACATTATAGAAAAACAGGAAACATTGAAAGGTTATTTTCAGTCTGTGATATTGCACGTTCTCAACATCCTTTTTCGGTTAATTTTATAGTCGAAGAAGCTAGAGCGCATATTATTAATAACGATTTTGATAAGGCAAAATCTACTATCGAAGAAGCAGAAGCACTACAACCCACCGAAATTGAAGTCCAACTAACAAAAGCGTGGATTTTTCAAGAGTGTTTTAAGTTTGATGAAGCTGCTAAAATCTATAAAAAAGTCTTGCCTCTTACAGATGAAAAAGAAAAAGATGAAGTTTTGTATCAAATAGGAAGTTGCTACCAAGCCAAAAACGACCTCAAAACAGCTATTAAATATTATAAAGAAACATTAATTCAAAATAAAGGACATAAAGAAGCATTATACGAACTTGCTTTTTGTTATGATGAATTAGATGACTTGGAGGGAAGCATTGTTTTCTACAAACAGTTTATTGATAACGACCCTTATTCTGCCGAAGCATGGTATAATTTGGCTCTTATTCAAACTCGTTTGTCGCTTTTTAGAGATGCTATCGTGTCCTATGATTATGCTTCAATTATTGAAGAAGGGTTTTCTTCTGCCTTTTTTAATAAAGGAAATTGCCACATGAATTTGGGGCAATATGAGGAAGCATTAGATTGTTTTATCCAAACTTCAAAACTAGAACGTCCAACAGCCGAGCTTTATACGCACATTGGAGCAGCTTATCAAAAATTAGATAAGTTTGCAGAAGCACTTAATTTTTATAGAAAAGCATTAGATTTTGACCAAGAGTATGAAATGGCTGCTTTTGGTGTAGCTGAATGTATGGAAGAGCAAGAACGCTGGAAAGAAGCTGTTCATTTTTATCAAAAATCACTCCGAAAAAACAAAAATATCGGAAGTGCATGGTTTGGAAAAGCTCGTTGTGAATATCAACTTGGAAATATGATTTCGTGTATGGAAGCCTACGATAATGCATCACGTATAATGAGTGAAAACGTAGATGTTTGGCTCTCATGGTCGCATGTGTATTACAAAGAAGATTGGTTTGATAAAGCTATTGCAATTGCAGAAGAAGCACTAGAGATTATTCCAGATTCTGCTGAACTTTTATACCGTTATGTTGCTTATTTGATGGGAGGAGGGAAATATAAAGCTGCCGTTATGGCTCTTGAAAATGCGATTTTAATAGCTCCAGAAGATAAAAATTATATTTTAGAGTTTTTTACAGACTTAAATACCCAAAAAGCGATTTATCAAATTATTGAGCAATTAGAAAATTAAATATAACGTACTTATCGTTTAAAACATTAAAATACAGGAGTTTGAGCTATCAAATTCCTTTTCTTTTTCGAAAGAATAAAAACACATTGGCAATCCTTGATAAAATATGTATTTTTGTAAAAGTTGTTTAATAAAAATGAAATAGACTTTGTTGATGTTTTACTATAATGACACCAACAAAGATACTAGCAAAATAAAATCACATCATTTTATCCACTTACCCATTTTTTCTATGAAATTCGGAGTTATTGTTTTTCCAGGTTCTAATTGCGATCACGATGTATATTCTGTTCTTAAAGATACTTTCAAACAAGAAACTGTCAAACTTTGGCATAAAAGTACCGACCTTGAAGGTTGTGATTTTATAGTTGTTCCAGGTGGATTTTCGTACGGAGATTATTTGCGTTCGGGTGCGATTGCTCGTTTTTCTCCTATTATGAATGAAGTGATAAAACACGCAGAAAATGGTGGATATGTTTTAGGAATTTGTAATGGCTTTCAGATTCTGACAGAAGCTCATTTATTAGATGGGGCATTGCTTCGTAATAATAACCAAAAGTTTACTTGTAAAAACGTATTTCTTCAAGCTACTTCTCAAAATAGTTTGATTACCCAAAACACAGACCCAGCAAAAGCATATAAAATTCCGATTGCTCATGCAGAAGGGCGTTATTATGCTTCTGATGCTGATTTGAATAATCTGATTGCTAACGACCAAATTTTATTTCGTTATTGCAATGCTGATGCTAGAGTTACAGAAGATAGTTGCCCAAATGGCTCATCAATGAATATTGCTGCAATTTGTAATAAAGAAAGAAATGTCTTTGGAATGATGCCTCACCCAGAACGTGCAGCTGATGATATTTTGGGAAACACAGATGGAAGAATAATTTTTGAATCAATTTTACAACTTGTAAGCCAAACTCAAGAATAATTATAACAAATCAAATGTCAGAAAAACGCCCACAAGTTTATACTCAAATCACGATACAGGCTTCTAAAGAAAAAGTTTGGAATACACTTTTAGATTTTGGAAGCTACCCCTCTTGGAATATGTTTATCAGAAAGATAACTGGAAACTCTGAGTTGGGTGGAAAAATAAAAGCTAAAATGTACCCTCCTGCTGGTTTGCCAGTTACATTTGATGGTACAATCTGTCGCAATATTCCTAATCAAACACTTGCTTGGAATGGGTATATGGTAGCGAGTTGGCTTTTCGCACCGACACATATTTTCGAAATAGAAGAGAAGTCTGAAAATGAGGTTCTTTTTATTCATAGAGAAGAATATGAAGGTTTTATTATTCCTTTTATCAAATTTATGTTGCCTACGCTTATAGGAAAAGGATTTGAAGTAATGAATAAAGATTTGAAGCGGTTTGTAGAGTCAAATTAATAGGTCAGTCCCAAAGGGCAGACCATCTACTGAGACTAAAATAACTACAAACGGTCTGCTCTACGAGACTGACCTACATAGCAAGTTAGTAAAAATGTCTAGTAGTATGGAATTGAATATTTTGTATTCATTAATCACTAATCATTGAAAAGTTAATCATTAATTATGTTTACAGATAATTTTGAAAGTCAAAGTAATAAAGCAAAGTCAGGTTCATTGAAAAAGCAGTGGCTTGAGACTGCTACCAAATTTTTGAAAGGAAAGCCCTATCAAGAATTAGATTGGGAGTTTTCTGAAGGAATTTCTGTCGAGCCTTATTATACAAAAGATGAAAAAGATAACTCTGATTTCTCTCATTTACAGATTCTTCAAAATAATCAAATTGCTTTAAACGACCCTGTTTCTGTGCCTCGTTTTTGGTATAACCAGCCTTTTGTAAGAATAGACTCTTTAGAAAAAGAAGAACTAGAAAAAGCAAATAAGGAAACCCGTAGGATTTTGATGAGTGGAGCAGAAGGAGTTATTTTTGATTTACAAAGTATCGCAATTAATGATTTTGATGAAAAGAGTTTTGAGTATTTGCTTTTTGAAGTAGCTTTGCCTTATTGTGCTATTAGTTTTCAGATAGATATAAAAGAAGATGTTTCTTTACGAGATTTTTCTAAAAAATATACAGATTATGCTCGTGATAGAGGATTTGATGTAACACTACTTACAGGTGGTATTCTTCATAACAAAAATGTAGAGCTTTCTAAAGAGACATTAGCGTTTATTTTGGATACAGATATAAAATGTAGATTTCACCCTATTTCTCTCTATGTAGAAAATGGAAAAGATGATGCTCAAGCAATTGCAGATACTCTTTTTAAGATAAAAACATTAGTGGATAATTCAAATAAATCTATTCTTCAAAACATTGAATTTATCATTCAAGCAACTGATAGCTTTTTTGTTACTGTCTCAAAGATTCGTGCTTTGCGTTGGCTTTTGATTCAAATATACGATTTGTATGAAGTAAGCTATAATCCCTACATTCATTCAATGACTTCAAGAGGAACAGACGAAAAAAGCTTAACAGATGAGAACTGGAACTTAATCCGAAATACAACACAAGCATTTTCTTGTATTTTGGGTGGAACAAATGTACTAACAGTAGTATCACATCAAGCTGAAAGCTCTGAAAATACCAAAGCTTGGGCAGCTCGTATTGCTCGTAATGTTTCGATTATGCTTCGTGAAGAATCTTTTATAGATAAAAATGTAGACCCAATTTCGGGTTCTTATTATTCACAGCAGATGACAGAAAAACTAATTGATTCAGCGTGGACGAAGTTTCAAGAAATGCTAGGTTAAGCAAAATAGAGATTGCTTTATGAAAATAATCTCTTAAAATTGTATTTTTTATAGTTTTATTTTTTGAATAAAGAATTATTCTAAAATCATAGACTCAAATCTATTTTTTCTTTAAACAAAAAGGGCTACATAGCGTTCCCAATTAGACTTACTTAATAGTTACTTATTTATTTTTATTTCAACCATTTTTTAAACTGTTGGATTTTGAGAGTTCGAATAATATTTGATTTGCGTAATAGAGGTGCAGTTTTGCCCTTCTATCATCAACACCTTTTTTCAGGATTTATTAAAGACTTACTTACAGATACTTCTTTTGGAGTAGATGATAATTTATTCTATAATTTTTCTGGACTTAAAGGTCAAACACGAGTAAGCCGAAAAGGCTTACATTACTGCTCACGAAAAGTTACATTGGTTCTTTCTGCGCTTCGTACTGAGGTAATAGATGAGCTTTTGGATAGTCTTTTTAGTAGAGAAAAAATACAAATAGGAGAGCTAGAATTAGTTCCTGAAACTGTAGAACAAGAGCTTATGCCAGAGCAACGAGAGATGACAAAGTATATTTGTATTTCTCCATTAGTAGTTTCTAGTCCTCGTTTTCATAGAGATACAAAAGAATTTATTGTACCAAGTATGGACAAATTTTCTGACCTTCTGTATGATTCTACACTTACCCGTATGGAAGAGTCTGGACATTATACTGATGTTGAGATGGCAGAGTTTTATAAATTTCAACTTGTTCCTGACCGTCGTTATTTAGAAAAAATACAAAAAGAGGAAAAGAAATTTGCTCGTATTTATCCACTTGACGGACAAGGAAGCGAAGTAGAAGTAAGAGGCTACACATTTCCTTTTGTGCTTTACGCACACCCACAGGTTCAGAATTTTATTTGTAATTGTGGCTTAGGAGAATATACTGATTATGGCTTTGGAATGCTAGATTTTGCACATAGTGACCCCACACAGCGTACAGAAGCTTATGGTAAATATGGGTACAGTATAGAAAAAAATAAGAAATAGTTTAGTTTTTTATTTTACGAGATAATTACACAAAAGACTACCTTCAAAATAAAACTGCATTGAAGGTAGCTTTTTTTGTTCTAGTACATCGTATTTGCATTAGCCGATTCTTTAGGGATTATTTGAATAGTGTCCCAGTGTTCACATATCTTGCCGTTTTTATCAAATCTAAAAAAATCCATAGTTACATATTCGTTTTTAATACCTTGTTCTTGCCACGTTTGATGCGTATGCAAGGCTACTAAATCTCCCTCTGCAATAGCTCTAACAAATTCAATAGATTTATTTGGATATTCTTTCTGCATTTTGTCAAAGTAATTAATAAATCCTTGCAACCCGTCAGCTACATCTGGGTTGTGTTGAATATACTGATTACCAATATATTTTTCTACAGCCTCTTTAGGGTTTCCTTCATAAGCTGTTTTATAGAAAGCAATTGCATTTTCTTTGTTTTTTTGTAAATTCATAGTCTATAATTTTTTCTAAATGAGTATGAATACAATATCTCATCTTTTTTATTTAAAAAAAAATATCAACTTACTCACACAAACGAATCATAAAACAATTTTGAAAAAAGTACGCCTACATCATTTTTTTCTGTATTTTTGATGCTTAACTACTAAAGATTTTTTGAGTAAAAACCAAGAGTTTGAAAAATACTAAGACTTCTACAACTTCTACGACTTCTACACTTTTCAAAAATCCTTTCTTAATTTGGGTTTTTAGTTTGCTTTTGCATAGCATTTTATTATTACTTGTATATTCTGTTTTTTGGGCTTCATATAGCGAAACTACATTAGATTTTCTGAATACTATTTCAAATCAAACTAAAGTCTTCAATTTTTCATTTTTTTCTTGGTTTTTGGTAGTTAGCTTAGGGTTTAGTTTTTCGGCTGTATTTGCTCAACTTATAGCTTCTCTTTCTGATTCAAATCAACAGATCAGAGTTCTCATTCTTTATATTTTAGTCTTTTTCGTTGCTTTTATTCCAATACTTTTGTGGTTGGATAGACACGTTGTGGCGACAATTTGTGCGCTTTCAGGTATAAGCCTTTTGATTATTAATGTCAAAAAAAATACGGCTTTTTATATAAATAGTCTTTTGGGAACACTTTTATGTTTTATTGGTCTTTTTTGGTCGCTAAAAGGTTTTGGATGGGCAATGACAGCCAGTATTCCGTTTTCGCTTTGGTACTTGAAGAAGGAAAATCTAAAGAATCAACTTCCTCAAATTGTTATTTTGGTTTCCCTTGTTTTATTGGCCTTAGTTTGGGATTTGGTTCAGAGTGAAGTTAATAATAACAGACAACAATATATTCATTTTTCAGAAGAAAAAATTGAAGAAAATGTACCAGAGTGGCTTTTAGACGAACATCTGATAGAAGTAAGTTGGTCAAAAAATGATTTTCGCTTATGGCTAAGTGGATTTAATGGGTTTGATATAGAAAAAAATAATCAATATTTTTCAGAAGAAGCTACTCAAGAAATTACTGAATTTTTATTACATTATGATTCTGTTTTTCCTGTTGAGGGCAATCCAATTTTAGAATTTCGATATGTTATTTTACAGTTGGCTCTGCTTGTGTTTTGGTTTTTATTTTTAAGTAATTATAATCTTTCTCGCTATCGCCTAATTACGTATTGGATTGTTGTTTTTCTGATTTGGGCGTGGACAGAATATATGAGTTTGGATACAGAGAATGGCTTTTTACTCGCTTTATGTGCTTACGGAGGACTTTTACCATTGATTGGCACAAATAAATTTAAAGACGTAATTTCTTTCAAAATCCATCAAAAAATTATTTTTGCAGGAATTATTATTCTAGTTATCATTGAGCTTAGTGGAAGTTTGGCTGTCTATATTTCAGAGAGTTTACATACTCGTGAAAATTACGTAGAAACAAAAGCTGTGCTGGAAAATATTTATAAAAGTTACTTTTCTGACAAAAAAATATACGTTGATTGGAATGTAAATCTGAATAACAAAACCTCTCTTCCTTTTTCTACTTCCGTTACTTCCCAGTTTGAAAAAGAACAACTCCAAAATAACTTGGTCGTTCCAATTCAAAAAATACAAAATATAGATTTTTCTGCTTCAAATATTTATTTTATTCTTCCCAAAGAAACAAGAAAGTATCAAACAGATATGCTCAAGATTTATTTTAGTGAACATCAAAATAGACTTATAGAATGGCAATCAGTTTGGAAAACAGAAGATATAGAGGTTTGGAAACTGATTGCTTTTTAATGATTATCTTTAGCAAAATTATTATTTATAAATAAAAAAACATGAAATTAACCTTACTGACCTGTATTATATTTTTTGTTTCCTACTTATCAATCTTTGCACAAACTGACAGCACAGAAGTTTTGATAGCTGAAGTGGAAACTTTACAGAACGAAGAAAAACCCAAAATACGAGCTACCAACTGGAAAGGACAAATTGCTATTACGACAGATGGAGAGGCTTTTTATACCAATTTCGGAGGACCAGGTGTTCGTTTAGGTATAAGAGAAAACTTTGGAGTGAGTATAAATATGTTTCCATCTTTGAAGTTTAAAGAAGAAGAAGGCAAGTCATTAGTTTCTCCTACACTTGGTGCGGGTTTTCAGCTTTACATCAAAAGGCATCTTGTGATAAGTATTCCTATCTATTATCAGGTTACGAAATGGAAACCTGCCTTTGGAATTGGTTATGCTTTTTAGAAATAATTATTTCTTATTATTCCATAATCTCAAAGACTAGAAATTGCGTTTTCTGGATGGCTTGAAAATTATTATCCGATACAAAAATAATTGTTTTGTTGCCATTTTTAAGTGTTTGACCAAAAGACATTCCTTCAATATTATCAATATAACCAAGGTTTTGTTCTGATAAATTGGCTATTAATGTTTTTTTAAGGGGAATATAATCTTTATTTGGAACTAGCTTTTTTAGACTTTCAATATTTTTAGAATCTGTGGCATTTTGAGTTTCGGCTAAAAATAATTTTACCACATTCGAACCTGCTTTATGACCTTGCGAGTATGAACGTTCTAAAACTAAAAACTGTATATTATTTTTTTCTGTTTTCCACTCCAAAATTTCTACTATGCCATTTATTCCGAAAGCAGTATTTGGAATAGGTTCTTTTGCCACAGGTTCGGCTAAATAAACAAATTCTTTTTCAATTTCTGAGCTTTCTATATCCAAACACGTCAAACGAATAGGAAAAACACCTTCTGTTTTTTTTGTCATTTCTCCATCTTGCTGTAATGGTGTTTCGGAAAGAAACCAAATTTTTTCTTGATTTTCAGAGAAGGCAAGAGCTTCAATAGCTGCATTATGATACCAACCTTTATTTTTACTTGTATCAATTAAATTTTTAGGTAGAGTTATCTTTCTGATTTGATTTCCATTTGTATCAATTTCTGCAATAAATGGAATTATATTTCTATTTCTATCACCCTCGCTAGTCCAAAAGAGCGTATTTGATTTACTAGAAAGACGGATACTTTCTGGGTCAGCTGTTTTCATTCCTTCACTTTTGGTAGGATACAATTTTCCGTCTTCTTGTTTTAAAAAGTTTTGAGAAAGGATTTTAAATTTTTCAAATTCATCTTTTGTATAATCTATTTTTGCTGTATAAAAACGCAAACGACCATTCTCATCAAACAAATCATCAGAAAGTAGATAATATAAATTGTTTTCTTTGTCATAATCAATTCCTGAAAGCCCTCCAACTGTCATTTTTTCATTGCCTTCTCCAAGAGTTTCTTCAAACGGAACAGTTTTTTCTCCAATAAAACGAAGTGTAAAAGGTTGTTCTTCTTTTTTATTGGAAGTAGGTTTCTGACTTTGACAATTCGTAAATAGAAACGTAATGCAGAAGAATAGAAAATACAGATTGTGAGAATTTATTTTTTTAGAGTAGTTTTCTTTCATAATTTTTTCCTTAGTAGTTTTCACATCTATTTCCTAATTTCCATTATTTAGTTCCTCTTTGTCATTGTCCTCACTCAAATAAACATCTAACAAACCTTCTGGAAGTTGCATCAGAATTGATTTATTTTCTCTATCAAACTCTTTTATTAATTCTTTTTTGAGAGGAATTAAAACTTCTTTTTCTTTATGATTTATGACTAACAAATCATTTTGAGGCAGGTTATAAATTGTTTCTATTTTTCCAATTTCACCTGTTTCCATATCAGAAACCAAGAAGCCTATAATTTCATGATAGAAAAACTCATCTTCTTCTAGGCTTGGAACAAACTCATCAGGTAAAAATAATTTCATCTTTCTAAACTCCTCTGCTTGTTCTATTGTATCTACTCCTTCTAGCTTCAAGATTACTTTTTGTCCGACCTGTGGACGCAAATTCTCTACAAAAAATGGAACTAATTGTCCTTTTTGCTCTACCAAAATAGATTCAATATCAAGATACAAATTAATATTATCTGTATCCCAAAAGGCTTGAATATCGCCTTTGAGTCCGTGAGGTTTGATAAGTGAACCGAGTTCGAAACAGTTTTCTTTATTCATATACAAAGTAAGAATTTAGAAGTTAGATTTTAGAAGTAAATACGAAAATATAAAGTAATAATTTAGAAGTACCACTTCAATAAATATGATTTGCAAAAATACGACTTCATTTATTAATAAACGAACAATTTGTATTGCATTTCATTCAATTCTGATTTATAATTTTATTTCATTCACTGGTAATTGTAGGCTCTTCTCGGAGTTTATCCAAAAGTGCGCTCAACAATCCTGCTTCTGCATCAGAAAGGTTGAGATAATTCGGTCTGTCAATAGACTCTTCCTTATCTATTTCTTTTAAAAGTTCTAAACCTATTTCTGAGATTGAAATATTTACTTCTCTTCTATCTTCCTGACTGCGCCATTTATTGATATATTTTTTTGTAATTAGCTTGTCCATAATTCGTGTGGTATTCGAATTTTTATCAATCATTCTATCAGTAATATCTTTCACACACAATGGCTGGGGGTGCGAACCACGTAAAATGCGAAGCACATTATATTGCTCTTGAGAAATTCCATAACATTTGAGCTTACTTACTACCTTTCCACGCAACCAACTTGCCGTAAACATAATATTTAACATTGCTCTATGCTGGTCAGATTTGAATTTACTTGTCTTTAATGCCTCTTCAATTTTCATTGTCAGTTAAAAATATAAATTATTATTTTGGTAATTGTTAATTGATTTCTCAATTATTGTACCTACAACTTTTTTCTATCGGTTTATGTTTACTATTTTTGTTGATTCAACTAAATTTGTATAGAAATAGTATATTTGTCTTTTTTCCAACAAGGTTCTTTTCTACTTTCTTTAATACAGTTTTTTATTTTCTTGACTTTGTTGTTAGAAAGAGGTTGTTTAGAGTTGATTTGATAAATTGTTGGTAATTGTCTTGATTTGAGGTAAATATCAAAATTGAGTTCTGTATTTTTTTCTACTTCAAACTTGTATTCAAAAGGCTCTGCATTGACATTTGAAATCTGCATGTTATATTTTCCTTCTGGAATTTCATAGTCAAACTTTCCTTCCCAATATACTTCTGTAGTTTTTCTAAAGTGATTCTCAATACCTATCAATATAATATTAAAAGGGGGTATAATTCCATTCTTATCAGAAACAACACCACTTATTTTACTTTTTACTGCTTCTCTTTTTTCTATTTTCACTCTACTTGTATCATCTTTATAGTCAAATGAAAAAACATATTCATATTTGAATTCTGAATTTTTGTTTATTCTATAAGAATGATTTTTTCTGCTGCACGAATCAAAAGTGAAAAGAATTAGAAGTAAAAGAAGGGAGGTTCTGTGTATTTTCATTAGAATAATTTTTAGTAAAAATAAGCCTTAAAAATAAAAAAACTCCTTTTTACTTTTCAATAAAAAAGAGATAAATCAAATTTTGGTTTTTTTAGTCTAAAAAATTAAAACTTTATTTTTGAAAATTGTTTTTTTGAGCTTCTTCTACTTTTGCACGAACATCTTTCTCAAAATCATTTTTTTGAGATAAATTTCTTTCAGCAGTTCTATTGATATGTTCTATTACTTCAAAGAAACTTTCCATTTTTTCTGGGGAAATTTTATCAAAAATTTGCATATTAAATGTCTTTACAGATTGTCTGGCAGCTTCTCTTCTCAATTTTCCTTCATCAGTCAAACAAATCATTACCTTACGACGGTCTTCATTATCATTCTTGCGTACAATCAATCCTTCTTCTTCCATTGATTTTAATATTCTTGTCAATGAACGTGCTTCCATTCCCATAAGTGGAGCTATTTTGGTAGCAGGAGATCCATTTTCTTGGTCAATATTTAGCAAAACAAATCCTGTTGAGTGCGTAATTCCGTGTTCTGTTCCTATCATATTATACATTTTGGCAATGGATAACCAAGATGCTTTTATGGCAAAATCGACAGAACGTCTTTTTTTTCGTAGTGATTTATCTAAAGAGTCATCAAGAGAAGAATTTTTTTTGTCAGTTCTGTGTGTTTTACCTGTATTCATTTTTATATATGATTATTTTAGCTGATTTTTTGGAGTTTGTTTTATTCAAAATTACTTTTTTCGTATATTTGAATTCATTGTGTATAAACAAAGATAAATAAAATTTGTTATGCATGCATAATTTTTTATGATTTTTTTTAGTCTTTTTATTGTTTTTTATTGGAGCAGGATTTTCAAAAGATTTCATTAAAAAATAATAGTATCTTTGAAGCTACAATTCAATATCATAAAACTGTATCAACATCATAAAAATGACTTCTTACCCAATACTACTACTCAAAAAAGGCAGAGAAAAATCAATTCTGAATCAGCACCCTTGGATATTTTCAGGCGCAGTTCATAAAATGCCAAAAGTAGAAAATGGTGAAATTATAGCTGTTCAAGATGCAGGAGGACGTATTTTGGGATATGGTTTTTTTGACACTAATAGCCAAATTACCTGTCGTATTTTTGAGTTTACACGTTTTCACGATAAAGAAAAAGAGTTTGTAGCTGATGAAGCCTATTTCCATCAAAAAATCAAAAATGCTTATAGTCTGCGTAAAGATTATTTATTAAGTTCTTCTACCAATGCTTACCGACTTTTACACGCAGAAGGCGATTTTTTTTCTGGTGTTATTGTAGATGTTTATGAAAATGTAGCTTCGGTTCAGCTTCTAATAAAGGGAACAGAACGTATTGCAAAGCATATTTTTAGTGGAATACGTGCCATCGGAATTGAACATATTTATCTTCATATTAAAGAAAGTACACGAAATATTGAGGGTTTTGGAGATGAAAAAAGTAAAATAAAACAGGGTTGGCAATTAGAAGAAGGACAGACAGAAAAAGATATTCCATTAATGCCAGTTCAGATTTTGGAAAATAATCTGAAATTCAAAGTAGATGTTGTTGGTGGACAAAAAACAGGCTTTTTTATAGACCAAAGAGAAAATAGAGAACTTGTGAAAAAGTATTCAAAAGATAAATCTGTCTTAAATTGTTTTGGCTATACAGGTGGTTTTAGTGTTTATGCGATTGATGGAGGGGCAAAAAATGTAGTTTCAGTAGATATTTCGAAAGATGCTACCGAAGAAGCAAACCAAAATGTTGCTCTTAATTTTAATAGTTTGATGAGAGCGCATAAAAATCATGATGCCATAGCACAAGATTGCTTTGAGTATTTGAAATCTCTAGGAAATGATTCAGAAATGAATGAAGAAGAGCAGTTCGATATTATCATTCTTGACCCACCAGCCTTTGCAAAAAACAAACGTTCGCTTCCTAAGGCTTCAAGAGGTTATATTAACCTAAATGAATTAGGTTTCAAAAAGGTCAAGAGTGGTGGCTTAGTCTTTACTTTTTCGTGTTCGGGAAGTGTGAGCAAGGATTTATTTAGAAAACTAGTTTTTACAGCAGCAGCAGAGGCAGGACGAAAAATAAGAATTGTTCATCAGCTTACACAGCCTTTAGACCATCCAATAAATATTTATCACCCAGAGGGAGAATACTTGAAAGGATTGGTTTTACAAGTAGAATAAATCATAAATAGAAAGAGCTATCATTCTGACAAATGATAGCTCTCTAAGAAATAATTAGTTATCTATTTTTTTTCTCTTTTTAAGACATATTTCGTAAAATAAACTTGATTACCTCCACTTGTTACAGCTTCTACTTCCCAACCTTCTTTTCCTAACATGTTAAGCATCACGACAACCTTTTCATCATTTTCAGAAATATTATTAAAGTTAATTCCTACTGCGCTATAATAATTTTCCATATTAATAGGCTTGTCAGCTTTTCCATTAGCTCGTGTAACAATCATTCTTGAGCGTCCCAAGCCTCCCGAAACAACAGATTCCAAAACATTTATTTGCATATACTCATAAGTAACTTCATCTTGTATTTCTTTTGTACTGGTTTTATTTAAAACACTAGTAAAGGAAAATAAGCCAACAGCCAAAAAAATAAAGGATAATGCTAAAATAACTTGATTGCGATTCATAATAATATAATTAGAGTTGATAAGAATAAAGCAATAAGATAGAAAAAATATCCAAAAGGTTGCTTGTTGCTTGATAAAATAATAGGTAATCATTTTACAAGTTGAATAATTTTAGTAAATTGAATTTCAATGGTTTTATCACTATTTTTTATCAATTTATAACTAACACTAAAAAAAAACTAGAAAATTATGGGAACATTCAAAGTAGATGGTCGTATGACTGTAAACACGCTTAAAGACAAGTTCAAAGAAACTTTTGGTTATTCATTGCGTGTCTATAAAGGCAATAATGCAGGGCGTGGCGCACGTTTTGCAGATGATAAAACTCGCTTGGGGGAAGTAGCAGATGAGCGTGAATCTGTTGCAGGAATGGGAGAGTTTGATATGCCATCAGAAATGACAATTGCAGAGTTTGAAAAGCTTTTTCAAGAAAAGTTTGATATTGCTGTACAGGTAGCTGATGCTGATAACGAGAAATTGTTAGACAATGACGCTACATTGAAAGCTAATTAATTTTTGATTGTAGTCAATCATTATTAAAACCTCTATTTTTGGCTTATATTTAAGCTAGAAATAGAGGTTTTTCTGAATAAACTTGATTTCTATCCTCCACAGCCACCACAACCTCCTCCACAACCACTCCCACAAGAAGAACCACAAGAACTTCCACAAGATGAGCCACAAGAACCACCATCACTACTATACGAAGAGCTGTTACTATTTGTATAACTTACCAAAGGAGTAAATGAAGCATCAAAAACGGAGCTATCAACATAAATATAACTCCATTCGTGGGTAGTAGAGTTACTAATTTCCTTTCCATATTTTTTAGGAAGAATTTGATTCTTATATAAATTAGGTATGCTATCTTTTGCCATTTTATTAGATAATCTACCTAGATGAACAATAGAAAAAATCAAAAGAATGACTAGCAATACAGCTATGAAGAAAATAGGTCTGTCATTCGAGATACCCATAAAAAGACGAATAAACCCAATAATCATAATAGCAGAAATAGCAATATAATTTATCAAAAATAACTTTATAAAAGTTTTTGATGACTTTATTATTTCCATAAATTTATCCATTGCCTGATACGTATTTCTAAAAACTTCTTTATTTGTAAGGGCTTGGAGAAGTGAGGGATAAAATACTTTATCAGAAGTAGCTGTAAGAGCAGTAAGCGTATCAAGGATTACAAACTCTTCTACTGATTTAGGTTTTGTTTTGCTTTTTTCTTTTATCTCATACTTACTATTTATTTCTATCTTACGATTTTTTACTAGTTTATTTACTTCATTATGAACAACATCATTTTTTTTTCCTTTTTTGAGATAAATAACCTCTGAAATAGATAAATCGTGAATGAAAGCATCTTCTGGCCAATTTTTTACCATCTTTTTTAGATATGACGTATTAAAAGAAGTAAGACCGATACCAACAATTATAAGCAATGGAATATAAAACAAGAAGAAATCCGAACCATTTATTTGACTATAAATAGGCTGCATCAAAAAATGTAGAGGAATCAGAACTATCAAAGAAATGACAGAGCCTAGGATAACAACTTTTTCTATGGTAATAGTAGATTCTTTTAAGTTTAAAGGTTGATACATAGTTGTATTTTCCCATATATCACTAGGTTGTTTGCCAAACTGCTTTTCATAGAGTTTTGTCGTATTATCCTTTGCACTTTTAAATTTTTCAAATTCAGCCTTATTATGAGTAGAAGGAATGTGTTGAATCTTCTTTCCTAATAAATTACAAAACTCATTATAAGATTCAGTAAAAATTAGGTGTTGATGCCAAACAATATCTACAATTTCAGAAGGAGAAACCATTATCCCAGCCGTTGCAGCTAAATACATAAACTTTTTGTATTCTAAAATGGCTTTATCAGTGAACTTTTGTGTCCATTTATTCTCATCAGTCAAACGAGTTATAAATCCATAATCTGTAAGAGGTTTGTTGAAATCAAAACTTTTTATTTTATCCCAAGAAATGACATCTTTTTCATTCTCATTTCCTTTTTCTAATGTTTTTTCTATATTCATAAGTAGAAAATTTAAGCAAGTTGTGATAAGAGGTATAGTTTGTCCTTTAAAATACGTAAAAATTAATAGAAAAGGTTTGTGTTTATCAAATTTAATCTCATATTTCTTGCCTTTGCAATTCCTAATTAGAAATTTATATTCGTAATTATTCTTTATATTATGATAGCCCAAACTCCAAAAACACCCTATTACGCTGTTATTTTCACATCTATTTTGAATGATGAAATAGACAAAGAAGAATATTCAAAAACAGCGATTCGTATGGTAGAGTTAGCAAAAGAACAAAAAGGTTTTCTAGGAGTAGAATCTGCTAGAGAAGAAATTGGAATAACTGTTTCATATTGGAAAGACTTGGAATCAATAAAGAAATGGAAATATCAATCAGAACATACGTTAGCTAGAGAAAAAGGACGTTCAGAATTTTATCAATCCTTCAAAACTAGAATTGTAAAAGTAGAAAGAGATTATGATTTTTTTATTTTGTAAGTCATTATTGAGATACAGATAAAATACCAAAGACAGCATGATACTTTATTGCCTAATTTTTAATAGATAGATTTAGAACAGTTTGTAAGCTCTACTTGTTAGGACTGAATGAATTTATGCGTAAATTTACCTTATCAGAAAAAGAGGAAAAAGAAATGAAGAGTAATAAAGAAGAAAAAAACTCAAATTGGATAGAAAAACTCAAAACTCGTTGGCAAGTAAATTCGGCTTGGCAGGTAGTTGTTATCTTGATTGTCTTTGCCCTAACAGGTTTTACGGTCATGTATGGCAAACGTTGGTTTTTCGGAATCATTGGTTTTGATCAAACAACGCCTTGGTATATCAAAACTACTGTCTGGATTCTTCTTATTTTGCCTATTTATCAACTAGTTTTACTTTTTTACGGTGCAATTTTTGGGCAATTTAATTTCTTTTGGAACTTTGTCAAACGTGCTTTTGGTAGAATTTTCTTTTTCTTAAAAAAATAAAGTCAGCTAAATAATATAAAATCAGTTTATGCAACGTAAAAAATTAGATTTAGCACTACAAGGAGGAGGTTCTCATGGAGCTTATACATGGGGCATTTTGGAACGCCTTTTAGAGGACCGAAGGATTATTATTGATGGAATTTGTGGAACTTCTGCAGGAGCTATGAATGCAGTCATTACGGCAGCAGGATTGCAAAAAGGAGGACGACAAGGAGCTATTGAACACCTAAATGATTTTTGGAGAAGAATAGCTCATCTTCAAAGTTTTGGAATGATGCAACCCAGTATTTTTGATAAATTATGGGGAAACGGAACACTAAAACTGTCGCCTATCTACAATATGATGGAGTTTTTTACGATGATGTATTCGCCTTATCAATCTAACCCTTTAAATATCAATCCATTGCGTTATATTTTAGCTGATATGGTGGATTTTGAAAAGCTAAAAGTTACTCGTTATAATAAACTCTTTATTTGTGCTACTAATGTAAGAACAAGTCAAGCCAAAATTTTTGATAATGAGAATATATCCTTAGATGCTGTTTTGGCTTCTGCCTGTTTGCCTTTTATCTTTCAAGCTGTTGAAATTGATGGAGAAGCCTATTGGGATGGTGGTTATATGGGAAATCCTCCTCTTTATCCCCTCATTGATAATACTCGTACTTCTGATATTATGATTGTTCAGATAAACCCAATTCGTATTCCAAATATTCCAAAAACGGTAGATGAAATTAGAGATAGAATCAATGAAATAGCCTTTAATTCTAGTTTGATACACGATATTCGTCAGATAAACTTAGTTCGAAAAATGCTAGACCGAGGGATAAATATTGATGGAAAATTTAGAGATTTATTTATTCATAATATTGCTCCAGAGCGTTTGATGGCGAAATTGAGTTCGAAAACAAAACTTAATGCAGATATTAATTTCCTTCTAAAACTCAAAAAATATGGAAAATCAGCTGCTGACCGTTGGTTAAGAGAAAATTTTGATAAAATAGGAAATGAATCTACTTGCGATATAGAAGAAGTATTCTTGAGCAAAACCAAAACTCCTATTGACCAGCCAACAAATATAAAAGTTGATTTGGATGGTATGATATAAAAAAACAGAGGAATAGATTTGTAAAGGTCTAATGAAATAACTGATAAATGATTATTGCTAACTGATAACTGAAAAATCATTATCTTTGTAGGTACAACTAATTAACCAATAACAAAAACTAAAAAAGAAGTATTAGTTATGAAAATTAATGAGATTCAAGACGAGATTATAGAAGAATTTGCACTTTTTGATAATAAAAATGACCAATATGGTTATATTATAGAATTAGGAAAAAAATTAGAAAATTTGCCAGAAGAGGAGTATCAAGACGGAAATTTAATCAAGGGGTGTCAGTCAAAAGTATGGCTTACTGCCGAAAAGTCCGAACAAGGCAATGAAATTCAAATAAAATATATAGCAGACAGCGATTCTACACTTGTAAAAGGTTTGGTAAGTCTTTTGATGCGTGTATTGTCAGAGCAACCAGCTAAAGAAATTCTGTCTTCTGAACTTTATTTTATTGATAAAATAGGTTTGGGACAACTTTTGTCTATGAACCGTTCGAACGGACTGGCTTCAATGGTAAAACAAATGAAAATTTATGCACTTGCTTATCAAGCTGTGTAGTCTTTAGGTTGCTCGTGAGGACACGAGCAACGGTTTTTCTCTTTCAAGAAATGATAAATTTATGTGTTCATGATTTATCATCATAAAAATTAAAATTATCCATTGCTCGTGTCCCCACGAGCGATTAGCAATAAAAAGACACTAAAATGGAAAATAAAGAAACTACAACGCCAACCGTATCGACAAGAGATAGAGTTATTAATGCGATTCAGAGTATTTATGACCCAGAAATTCCTGTTGATATTTATGAATTAGGTTTGATTTATGAAATCAATACCGTTGAGCTTGTTCCGAATAATGCAAGTGTTCATATTTTGATGACGCTCACTTCTCCAAATTGTCCTTCGGCAGAACAAATTCCTGCTGAAGTAGAAGAAAAAGTAAAAGCTGTGGTAGGAGTAAACGAAGTAAATGTAGAACTCACTTTTGACCCTCCTTATGAAGCTGAAATGATGTCAGAAGCTGCTCGTTTGCAGCTTGGTTTTATGTAAAACAGTAAAATAGTGAGTTGTTGGTGTCGCTACACTAAGACCAACAACAGCCAGAAAATGAACAACAAAGCCCTAAGGGTTTAATATAATTCTCAATTTTCAATTAATATATTATGTATCCAGAACATTTGACTACGCCCATGAAAGGCGAACTTGTAAATATAGGTTTTAAAGATTTAACAACTCCAGAAGCAGTAGAAACAACACTTTCAGAAGATGGAACTACACTTATGGTAATTAATTCGGTTTGTGGTTGTGCAGCAGGTGCAGCCCGTCCAGGTGTTCGTATGTCTTTAGAGAAATCAAATAAAAAACCAACTCAACTAGCAACTGTTTTTGCAGGTGTTGATAAAGAAGCTGTTGATAAAGTGCGTGAACTTGCGCTTCCTTATCCTCCTTCTTCTCCTTCAATTGCACTTTTTAAAAATGGCGAAGTAATCCATTTTGTAGAGCGTCATCACATTGAAGGTCGTTCGGCAGAAGCAATTGCAACTCATTTGGCAGCCGTTTATGAAGAACTTTGCTAAGTCAGTTACTAGTTAATTACTGAATACAATTTCAGAAAAATAAAAAACCACTTTTAGAAAATAGATTCTAAAAGTGGTTTTTACATTTCACAAGAAATTATTATTATTTTATAACAAAACTAACTATTTTTTCTCCAAATGATCCAAATCTATCTCCTTTTTTGTCTTCATTGAGACTAACCTTTAAATCTAGTTTAACCTCTTCAATGTCGTATTTTGCAATCATCTCTTTTGAAAAAATTACTCTAATTTCTATTTCTTCATTCGTTTTGATTACTTCTTTAGAATAATTTAGATAAGCAATAGGCTGACTTACTTCAATATCAGAAATATAAAAATCCTTTTTTCCTGTATTTTTGATTTTAAAAATATAAGGTTTGGATAATTCTTTTTTAGTTTGCTTGAAGTTTAATTCTTCAGATGAAGTTTTAAATTGTAACTCCTTTTTAGGAGCATTATACTTGACACCAATCCTAATATTCTCTCCTTGACTAGGACGAATACTAAAAGAAAAATACCTCTCATTTTCAGCTTTTTCCATATTCAAAATGATGTGCAAATCTCTAGTTTCTCCTACTGCTATGGGTGTATTTCCCCAATAGAACTCAATATCATCATCAATTAAAAAGAGAGGTTTTTCAAAAGTAATTTCTTCATCTGAGTTATTTTTGACACGAAGTATTTTAATAATATTTTCATCGCCATCTACCTTTCCAAAATCTACAAGTAATGAGCCAATATTATGTTCTTGGTCTATAGAAAAATCTTCTAAGTTAAGTATTTGCAAACCATATTTACTTTTGAAATCTTTTTCAAAATCTTCTAATTCTTCAGAACTAGACATGTTTTTGTCTCTATCTTCTATTTGTTTTATAATATAAGCATTTGCATTTTGCGACCATTGTTGTATTGGTAAACCTAACTCTTGTAATAAACTAGGCTGTGTTTCTACTATAAGTCTGCCAGCATCTGAATCAAGCATAGTTATAATAGCATCTATTTGTTCTTCTGTATATGTTTGTGTGTAGATGGGTGTTACTATATCTATAAATTCTTCAAGAGATTCTGTCTTGAGTTTTCCTTCCAAGTTTTTCCAAAAGCCATCAGAAATTGTAGGGTTAGTTTTTTTTTGATAT
This sequence comes from Bernardetia sp. ABR2-2B, assembly GCF_037126435.1. Taxonomy (GTDB): domain Bacteria; phylum Bacteroidota; class Bacteroidia; order Cytophagales; family Bernardetiaceae; genus Bernardetia. The sequence continues at coordinate 328,434 of NZ_CP147020.1, forward strand.
TCTATTGTTCTATCTATGAGGTTCTCTATATTTCTGAGTGTACCGTCTATCTTTAATAATTTTCCTACTTTTTCCTCTATAGATTGAGAGTTAGCTTGAAATGTTATAAACACAAACAATAATAACAATGTTGTTTTTTTCATGATTGTAATAATGGAAAATAAATAATGTTTTTTTATTCTGAATAATTGAATAAAAAGAGTTTTAGGGTTTAAATTTATACAAATATATTGCTTTATATTTTTAATGCTAAATATTCTTTCATAATCTCTGTACCATTATTGGCTTTAGTTTCGGTTTGCCAACAAAATACACTTCTGCTGTTCATTACAAAGTTATCCTTGCTTGGCAGTTATCAGTAAAGAGTAATTAATTATTTATTTAACAAAAAACCACTTTTAGAAAATAGATTCTAAAAGTGGTTTTTTGTTGGGTTTTTAAAAAAGGCTATTCTTTCTCTACTTTTTCTACATTATCGTCTGGATGACGGTCGATGAGTTTGTTAAGTGGGTCAATTCCTGCTTTTACAGGTTTTCCTTTTACCTTAACAGTAATCGTAGAGTTTTCCTTCGTAATTTGATGCTTTTCAAAATACAAAAGAGGAGCAAATTTGTACCCTTCTGCATTGGCTTCTGCTGGTTCTTTTCCATAAACTCCAATATCAACCCATTCTGTCAGAGGAAGTTCAGTTTCATTTCCTAAAGAATCGGCTACTGTCTTTTTACTAGAAAGTTCTAAAGTAACTTCATACATATCGTCTCCTAATTCCTTGTAAGTTGCTTTTTCAGTTTTATTTTCATAGAAAGTAATGCTTTCTACCAAATCTGTAATTAAATATTGAAGTGAATCTGGTGTAACAGCTTTTATTTCGTTAGTCAAATCTGTCGTAATCGGATAATCTCCTTCTGAAAACTTCCATTTTTTGAGGTAATTTTGAAGAGCAAGGTTGATTTTTTCTTCTCCAATATAATCTTGCAGAGCAAACATAACCAACGAACCTTTTCGATAATGAATATACTGTTGCCCTTCTACCAAATCTAAAGGAAGTTCTTTTTTGCGTTCTCTTGCTCTTCCTCTCAAATAGCTTTCAAGCTCATACTTCAAAAACTTTTGAATCATTTCTTTTGGATATTTATTTTTCATTACCATAAGTGCAGAATATTGCGAAAGCGTTTCAGAAAGCATCGAACTTCCCTGTACAGGAGCTTCTGTTACTTGATGCCCCCACCATTGGTGTGCTGTTTCATGTGCCGTTACGTAATAATTCATATCAATATCATCGGCTTTCATATCTAGCATAAAACCAATTTCTTCTGAATAAGGAACAGTATTGGCAAACGATTGAGCAAAAGATTGATAACGTGGAAACTCAATAATACGCAACTGACGATGCTGATACTCTGAAAAATTAGCTGAAAAATAACTCAAAGCATCTTTCATTCCGTTCATCATCCTATCCAAATTGGCTGTATGTTCTTTGTGATAATAGATTTCAAGACTTACCTCTTTTTGATTTCCATTCGAATCTGCTTCTGACTTCCAAACATCTTTCATTACTTCATATCTACCTGATTGCATCGCATAAAAATTAGCCATCGGAGCATCCATTTTGTAATGAAAATAACGCCTGTCATTTTCTGTCCATTCTTTCTGTAAATAACCGGGGGCAATTGCAATTTGGTCTGGCGATGTACTCAAAACAATTTCAAAATCAATCATATCGGCATCGTTACCAAAAAGATTATGTGAATGGAATTTTTCTTCTTCACGAGCAGGTACACGTTCTTTTTCAGGTAAATCATATTCTTTACGCTTATCATCACTTCCTAACTCATAACCTTCATTATATCCTAAAGAGGGAAAAAAGCTATTATTAAAGAATGTTCCATTTTCTACTACATTAGTATTGCTTCCACGAGTTACAAAACCTTCTGTTTCCAAAACCATTTTGAAATCAAGTTTCACAGTTTCGTTAGGTTGTAGAGGTTTTGCAAGTGTGTAGATACTGTAATTAAATTCTTTGAACTCATCTTTCAGACCAGCTTCTTTTGAGAATTTGAGATACTCTGTTCTGATATTTCCCCTATCTCCTTTTTGAATATGAATATCTTTGATAGGTTTATCAGTTTTGTTTTTGAGCATAAAATAACCTTCTACAGTTACATCTCTTTCTTCTGGATAAATATCAACTTTAAGATTGGCAGCTGTTATTTTTGGTAACTCTACATCTTTAAATTGTTTCAAGCTTTGTTCGTATGCTACTTGTTGTTTTTCTCGGTCTTCTGAATTTTGATACTCATTTAAAACATTTACATTGTAAAAAGCAAATGAACCCAAAAATACGACAGCTACAAAACTTACTACCAAACCTGCTACCCACGTATTATTGATTCTGAATTTGCCAATTTCATAACGAGTCTTGATATTTGTTTCTGTTCCTCTTACTGAAAAATAAATAGCTAAGAATAACAAAACAATAGAAAACATAATCCAATAGGCACTCATCCACGAAAAAGGAGTTACAAAATGTCCAAAAGTATTCATATCCGAATATGTTCCTAAGTTCATTCCACTTCCAAAATGAAATAATGGATGTTCTACATTAATAGAAGAAAGTATAGCATCTCCAATAAAAATAACAATCATTGCAGCAAAACCAATAAACTTATTATTGACCATTACCTGTATAAAAAAGCCAAGTAGCGTATAAATGATAAGCATTGAAAGTGTATCTGTAAATAAGGTTTTGAGGTAGAGTCCAATTTCAAAGTTATAATAGCCTTTCGAAATTTGTATCAAAATTCCTGTCAGAATGAGCATCAAAATAAGAACAGAATAGGACAAAACAAGCGCAAAAAATTTACTGACAATTCCTATCCAAGTTTGCGTAGGAAGTGCATCTAAAATCAAATTCATTTTTGCTTCTCTCTCTTTCCATACTAACTCACCTGTATAAAAAACAGCAATAATCAAGAAAAACAAAGTAAACTGACCTTGAATTAGCTCAAGAACAGAGTAAGTTGTTGGAAAAGAATATGCACCATAAAGCCTGTTCATGTTCATTGAAGCTGCAAAAGTCATAAGCACTCCTGCAATCACAACAGCCAAAAAAGGAACTTCTTTAAAGAGATTTTTGAAGTAAAAAACAGTCAATCTCATTACGTGTTGAATCGTTGCACCAAAACCAAAGTTTAGGTTTACTTTAGGAAGGTTGGTAAGTGCAATTGGCGTGGCAATAGTCTTTTTCTCTGCTTTTGGCTTACGTAAACTCTGACGAACAACACGAAACGCAAATATTTTGTATAAAATAAATAAGGATACAAAAGAAATAGAGAGCCATAACAAACGATTATAGAGAACAAAACCAGAAAGCTGTGCCGTTTGAGAGTTTTGTTGTGTGATAGACCAATACTCTGTCTGTCTTTGAAAAGCTGAAATACCGAATGGGTCAAGCCAAGCTACAATATCTTTGTATTCTAAAGAGCTAGAAAGATTAAGGGCAACAATATAAAGCACTAAAAGCAAAATTCCTTGTGTATAAACAACAAGCATTTTACGACTCAAAGCTCCACCAGCAAACATAATTGTTCCACTAATAAAAAGATTAGTTATACCAAAAAGCAAAAAGGGTTGCAAATAATGCCACAGATTGAACGCCAAAAAACGGTCAGGATTTGAAAAAGATTTGAAATAACCTAATGTCATTCCAAAAAAAGCACCACTAAAAACAAAAACCAAAACAATGAAAGACCCTATAAAACGACCAAATAGATAATCTCGTTTTGTAATAGGTGTGGTAAAGAACATCGAATGTGTTTTGTGTTCAAAATCACGTAAAACACCCACTCCCATAATTGCCGAAACAATCATACTAAAGAATGCTGTGATAATAAGAATTGTATTGGTAAGGGCAACAGGAGCATTAATCTTTACTTGTCCTGAAGCATTACCAATTTGTAAGTCATCACTCCACATTGCAATAAATGTGAGTAAAAATAAAATAGTAAAGTAAAGATAGGTAGCTGGACGCTTAACTCTATATTTGAGTTCGAAACGAATGACTTCTAGTAACATGAGAATTGGGAATTAGGAAATGGAGGTTGGAAATTAGGAAATTTCAATGAAATTAATACTATTCCTAAAATCTGAATTTTAAATTTATTTACTGGTAACTGCTAACTGATGATTACTAATTGTATTAAAATAAACATCTTCTAAATCTGCTTCTACTATTTCAAAACCTTCTTCTGGCTGCGATTCTGAAAAGACGTGAATAACTGGTTTCCCTGCACTCATCCTATCCGAAATTACATTCATTCGTTTTTGGTAGGCTTCTACTTCACTTCTCTCAATTCGTTTTCTCCAAACTTTATTTTCCAAACTTTCAATGGCTTTGAGTGGATGAACTTGTAATAAAACCTCTCCTTTATTAATAATTGCCATATCAGTGCAAAGTTCTTTTACGTCATCTACAATATGTGTAGAAAGAATAACAATCGTATTTTCTCCTAGTTCACTTAAAAGATTATGAAAGCGATTTCGTTCTGCTGGGTCTAGTCCTGCTGTGGGTTCATCTACAATAATAAGCTCTGGGTTGGCAAGAAGTGCTTGAGCAATTCCGAAACGCTGTTTCATTCCTCCACTAAAACCTCCTAAGTTTTTCTTTCTCTTGTCATATAAATTTGTTTTGTTCAAAAGAGCATGTACAACTTCTTTTCGTTCAGCTTTATTTGTAATTCCTTTCAATACTGCCAAATGGTCTAACAAAACCTCTGCACTTACTTTTGGATAAACACCAAACTCTTGTGGAAGATAACCAACAATAGAACGAACTTTGTCTTTTTCTTCTAACACATTTATTTCTGCTTTGGAAGAAGCAAAACTAATTGTTCCACTATCTGCTTCTTGAAGTGTAGCAATAGTTCTCATAAGTGATGATTTCCCTGCTCCATTAGGTCCTAGAAGACCAAACATTCCTTTGTTGATAGTTAGAGAAACATTAGAAAGAGCTTGTACGCCGTTTGCGTAAGTTTTATTTAGATTCTTGATTATCAGTTGCATAAAAAGTAGTTGAGTGATTAATAATATTTTTGATTCAGCCTTAATAGATTCTGTTTTTTCTTACAAGTTGCATATCAAGTATGAAAGTTACAGTTTTTAAGAAAAATTTTATTTTGTATAACTAAACGTTATCACGGTTATTTTTGTATGTCGGTCTTCCAAATTGACTAAAACAAATAAAGGCTGTTTTTTTGTGTCAGACAGGATGTCTGAATTACCCCTCTAAAATAACACACTAATAATTTCTAGTTATATCAAAATTTTGTATTTTTGTTTGATATTAAAGTATTACTATCAAAGAATATTTTTTTTATACTCGCTCAAAAAGTAAAACATTGATTCCCTAAAGTATTTCTAACTAATTGGAAGTAGTATTAAAAAGGTATCAAAATGCTGCTCACTAATTTTAAATGATGCCCAATTCGTTTTTGAATGCTAATAAAGACCTAAAAACTAAAAAAATACCTTATTCCAAACTCACACTTTTTGGGAACTTAAAACACGATATTCCTGCTGGGTTAGTTGTTTTTTTGGTAGCCCTTCCTCTTTGTCTCGGAATTGCTGTGGCTTCAGATGCACCTGCTTTTTCTGGTATCGTTGCTGGAATTTTGGGTGGTTTAGTTGTGCCTCTAATTAGCCGTTCTGCGATGGGAGTTAGTGGTCCTGCTGCTGGTCTTACTGCTGTTGTGGTTTTAGGAATTGCAGATACAGGCAGTTTTGAACTTTTTTTGTTAGCTGTTTTTTTAGGAGGACTTTTTCAGCTTATACTTTTTTTAATACAAGCAGGAACAATTGCTTATTTTTTGCCTTCCTCTGTTTTGAAGGGAATGCTTGCAGGTATCGGAATGATTCTGATTCTCAAACAACTTCCATATGCACTTGGCTATGATGTAGAAGCTTTTAGCGAAGATGAGTTTTGGATTTGGGGAACAGATAAAAATGCCATTACAATGATTTTGGCAGCATTAAAAAATACTTCCAAGAATCTCAATGCAATTATTATAACTCTTTCAAGTTTGTTTGTCTTGATTGTTTGGGATAAAATAACATTTCTCAAAAAAATATCATTTCTTCCTGCTGCTCTGATGACTGTTGTGATAGGAACATTAATTAATGAAATGTATCATATCTTTGAGTCTTCTGCTCTTTCTCCTTTGGCTTCCTCGCATTTGGTAGATTTACCAATGACAAACGAGCTAAAAAATCTTTCTATTCAATCTATTTCTGCTTTAGAATTTATAAAAATATCACTTTCTAATTTTTGGCAACAGTTTACTTTTCCTAATTTTTCGCTTTGGTTAGAACATATCAAGGATTGGGATATTTGGGTTTTGGCTTTTACTATTGGGATTATAGCAAGTATAGAATCACTCTTGACCGTTGAGGCTGTTGATAAATTAGATCCTTATAAAAGAAATTCTCCACTCAATCGTGAACTTTTGGCGCAAGGTGTGGCAAATATGATTGCAGGTCTTGTGGGTTCGATTCCTATTACGGCAGTTATTGTAAGGAGTACGGCAAGTATTGAATCTGGTGGACGAACTCGTATGGTAGCAATCATACACAGTTTATTCTTACTCATTTCAGTGGTTTTTATTAGTCAATATCTCAATCATATTCCACTTGCTAGTTTGGCAGCCATACTTTTAGTGGTAGGTTACAAACTTATCAAACCTTCTATTGTAAAAGAAGTTTATCAAAAAGGAAGAGAGCAGTTTTTACCTTTTATAGTAACAGCGATAGTTATTTTGTTCTCTGATTTACTTATCGGAATACTGATAGGAATTGCAGTAGGTTTCTTTTTCATTATTCGTGCTAACATCAGAACAGCAATTTCAATTAAGCAAGTAGGGAGAGATGAAAATTACTTCGAAATTATTTTTAATAAAGATTTATCTTTTGTGAATCGTGCTTTTTTGAGAGATATTTTTGTAAAAGTACCTGACCATACTTTTTTAATTATAGATGGAACGAAAGCAAACTTTATTGATAAAGACATTGAAGATACTATCAAAAATTTTATAAAAGAAGCAGAGCAGCACGATATTGCAGTAACTCTAAAAAATGTAGCTTTTGTAAGCTCGGAAGAAGCTATAAAAGAACATGAAAAGAAAAATAGTAGTGATAAACGTTTTGAAGAAAAAGCATTATTATAATTAAAAAATAAAACCTATCATAGAAATAAAATAAATTATGTCAAAATCTTATTTAGATTTCTCTCTTTTGTTGGTTTTTTTAGCAAAGCAACACCGATAAATACATAAATTTTTAAATTGAACAAAGCTAGTATTAGCAAAATTACCTTTAATCATCAAATATATTGAAAACTCTACTCTCAAAAATACAGATAAAGATAAATGAACGAGTTTATCTTAAAGACCCTGAAAGCTCTGAACTCGGACGCAAAATTGTGCGCCAAAGTATTTTACTTATTGATTCAATAGGACTAGAACACTTTACTTTCAAAAAACTAGCAAAAGAAATTGGCTCAACAGAAGCATCTGTTTATCGTTATTTTGAAAATAAACATAAACTACTCATTTACTTAGTTTCTTGGTATTGGAATTGGATGGAATATCAACTTGTTTTTCAAACGAGTAATTTAGAATCTGCTGAAAAAGCTCTTGAAAAGGCTATTTCTACACTCGCAAAACCTATTGAAGTAGATAATCAGTATGACAATATTGATGCAACAGCTTTACACAGAATTGTAGTTTCAGAATCTGCAAAGGCTTACTTGACAAAAGAGGTAGATAGTGATAATAAGGAAGGCTATTTTGCAAGTTATAAAAGACTTACACACAGAGTGGCTGATATGGTTTTGAAGCTTAACCCAAAATATAAGTTTCCTAATGCGCTCGTTTCTATTATTATGGAAAGTTCACATCAACAGAGTTATTTTGCCAAACATTTGCCTTCACTTACAGAAGTACGAGGAGATGACGACGAAAAAAGTTTGATAGATTTTTTGACTGATTTAGTTTTTAATGCTCTAAAAGTAGAGAGGAAGAAGTAAAAAAAACAAAAACAAAAATTCTCAACTACTTAAATAAATAGTTGAGAATTTTTGACTATTGGTGTCGTTTCGCTAAAACACTGACAACGGCGTAATTTTTGAAAATTGTTTTCTTAAAATCTTAAACCAATTTCTCCAAAATTCTACTCATAGAACATTCATAAAGTAGTTTTGCTTTTAGTTCTGAAATTGGAATACGGATTTGCTCCATTGTATCACGATAACGAAGTGTAACGGTATTATCTTCTAAAGTATCATGGTCGACGGTAACACAAAATGGCGTTCCGACAACATCCTGACGAGCATAACGCTTTCCAATAGAAGCACTTTCTTCATAAAATGTTTCTAAATCCAAGCTAAGTTCCTTCAAGATTTCTTTTGCTTTGTCTGGTAATCCATCTTTTTTGGTAAGAGGAAAAACAGCTACTTTTGTAGGTGCAAGTGGGGCAGGAAAAGAAAGGAAAATACGTTTTTCTACATTTCCTTTTTCATTTGTAGATTCAATTTCTTGATAGGCATTGCTCATCACAGAAAGAAAAAGACGGTCAAGACCGATAGAAGTTTCAATTACATAAGGAACATAATTTTCCTTTGCTTGTGCATCGTGGAAACGTAATTTTTTCTTAGAAAACTCTTCGTGTTGCTTCAAGTCAAAGTCTGTACGAGAATGAATACCTTCCATTTCTTTCCAGCCAATTGGATAATTAAATTCTATATCTTCGGCTGCATCAGCGTAGTGAGCTAATTTGTCATGAACGTGAAAACGAAGTTTTTCGGCTGGTGTTCCGATAGCCAAATGCCATTGATGACGATTTTCCTTCCATTTATCAAACCACTCTTTCTGTGTCCCTGGTTTGATAAAAAATTGCATTTCCATTTGTGTAAACTCACGCATACGCATAATAAACTGACGAGCTACGATTTCATTTCTAAAGGCTTTACCTACCTGTGCAATACCAAAAGGAGGTGCAAGACGGCTTGTTTTTTGGACATTTAGATAATTTACAAAAATACCTTGTGCTGTTTCTGGGCGTAAATAAACCTCATTAGATTCTGTATCAACAGAACCAATTTGAGTAGAAAACATTAAGTTAAATTGTCTTACTTCTGTCCAATTAGCAGTGCCAGAAATCTCACAAACAATATTTTCTTCAACAATCAAATTATGAACACCTTCTAAATCTTCTTTCTTCAAAAAGTCATTCATTTTATCTACTAAGGCTTGTCCTTTTTCCTTATCGCCTTCTTTTTCGTACTGCTCTGCTCTGTTTTCGATAAGTTGGTCGGCACGATAACGCTTCTGAGAATCTTTGTTATCAATCATTGGGTCATTAAAACCCTCAATATGTCCTGATGCTTGCCACGTTGTTGGGTGCATAAAAATAGCTGCATCAATCCCAACAATATTATCGTTTAGACGTGTCATGGCAAGCCACCAAGCTTGTTGTAAATTGTTGCGAAGGGCAGAGCCATTTTGTCCGTAATCATAAACAGCTTGTAAACCATCATAGATTTCAGATGATTGAAATACAAAGCCATATTCTTTACAATGTGATATTATTTTTTGAAAAATTTCATTTTCAGGATTTTTTGAGTTTCCCTTTTTTTTCTTGTTTTGCTTTTTTGTGCTTTCCATGAAAGTCCTTTAATATATTATAATTGATTTTTTTTGAATAATAGGCAAAGATAAGGATTCTATATCAAATGATTTTAAGGAAAAGAAAAGAAAACTTACTAATTTTTAAAAGCAGAAAGTTCTTTCAAATGATTTTTTTCATAATTTATCGAAAACCTCCTTAACAACGTACATTTTTTACAAAATAATTTATATCTTAGAGTACCAAAAATTTACCTAATAATTGTATTCATGAATTTTCTTTCATCAAAAACACTGCTGTTTTTTAGTAGTTGTGTTTGTGTTTTCTTGTTTTACTTTTCTTTTTCACACGCTCAAACACCTCATTTTCGCACTTATACGATACAAGAAGGTTTGCCACAAAGCTCTGTTTATTCTCTTCTTTTGGATAATCAATCCAAGCTTTGGATAGGAACACAAGGAGGAGTAGCCTCTTTTGATGGACAAAATTTCACTACTTATACACAAAAAGAAGGGCTAGGAGATAATCACGTAACTACGGTTTATCAAGACAATGATAATCAGATTTGGGTTGGACATCGCTATACAGGAATTTCTCTCAAAAAAGGAAATCAATTTGTAAATTTTGCAGCCGATACGATAAAAATTGTAAACTCAATCTTACGAACAGAAGAAGACAAACTTTGGGTAGCAACCAATACAGGACTTTTTTTGCTTAATGCTTCTTCTGGAGAGTTAATTTCTCATCATTTTCAAAATAATTTTATTAATCAGATTTTTATAGAAAATGATAAAGTATTTATTGTAGGTACAAATGGGCTACACACATTAAATACTACCAGCTCAACTCCAACACTTGATTCACTTCTTTCTCCTTTAAATCTTAACTCACAAGCAGCAGGGTTTTCAGATGTCAAGTTTATAAATAAAAATACACTTTGGGTAGCTACAGGAAATGAGCTATTCAAGATTTCATTAGAATCAGCTCAAAATGCAACAATACTAGAAAAATATACTGTCAATGAAACTCCTGTTTTAAATGGCATTAATTCCTTGAAATTAGCCAATGACAATAGTCTTTGGGTAGCAACTGCAACGGGTGCTGTTCATATAAAAGACAAAAAAATAGAAACTTTTACTACTCAAAATGGACTCGCAGGAGGTCAAGTACCTACTATCGAACAAGACCATGAAGGACAGATTTGGATAGGGACATTTTATGGAAAAGGACTTTCATTATTTTTAGGGCGTTATTTCGAACGCCTCAATCAAGCCGAAGACGAAATTGTACTGGCTACCACTACGGATAATCAAGGAGGAGTTTGGACAGGAACTCTCAAGGGTGTTTTTCGATATACTTTTATAAATGAAACGCAAAGTAATATTTCAAATATAGAGCAAATAAAACCTTTTTCAGCTACCCCAAATGCAACAGTTGCCTCACTTTATACAGATTCAAGAGGTTTAGTTTGGATAGGTGCAAAAGGAAAATTAGCGAGTTATGACCCTCAAAAAAAACAAATTTTGGACTATTCGAAATTGATAAATACAGGTGCAATGATAGTTTCGATTAATGAAGACAAAGAAAGTAATATTTGGATTTCAGCTTTTGAACAAAAATGTATTCGCTTAACTATGGAAGGACAAAAAGCTATTTCTAAAGATGATTTTACGACTAATGAAGGACTTGTCAGTAATGTAATTTGGAAATTATATAAAGATAAAAAAGGAGATTTGTGGTTTGGAAGCAACGATAATGGACTTTCTCGTTATGATGGCACTGATTTTTATTCTCTTACAGAAAATGAAGGCTTACCTAATAATCGCCCTGCTGCCATTACTGAAGATACAGACGGAAACTTATGGTTTGCAAGTATTGGAGGAGGAATTTTTAAGTACGATGGAAAAGATTTTAAAGTTTACACAACGAAAGAGGGTATTACTTCAGACAATCCTTATTTAATTATTGGAGATGGTGTGGGTAATATTTGGATAGGAACAAACGATGGTGTGAATAAAATTAATCCAAAGACAGATGAAATAAAAAAGTATAGCTTCAAAGAAGGTTTTATAGGAATGGAAACCAATCAAAACTCTGTTCATAAAGATAAAAACGGTAATCTTTGGTTCGGTACAATCAATGGACTCATGAAATGTAACCCTACTTTACTTGAAAAAAACAACACTCCTCCACCTATTTTTTTAGAAAATACACAATTATTTTTGAGAGATACTATTCAAATCAGTAATCAAGAATTACCTTATGATAAAAATTATTTGACTTTTAATTTTATAGGAGTTAGTTACAAAAACCCGACAGGTTTGCGTTATCAATTTCGTTTGAAAGGCTTTGATGCAGAATGGTCGCCTCCAACAAGTGCAAATGTAGCTACTTATACAAGTTTGCCTCATGGGAAGTATGAGTTTGAAGCTCGTGCAATTAATGCTGATGGAGTGCTTTCTCAAGAACTTGCAACTACATCATTTGTAATTAGCCCTGCTTTTTGGAATCGCCTTTGGTTTCAAGTTTTGGCTGGTATTGTTGTTTGTCTGTTTGTTTGGGGAGGGCATAATTTACGTATGCGAAAAATAAAAAATGACAAACTGCATTTAGAAAAAATAGTAGAAATACGTACAGAAGAAATAAATGCTCAAAAAGAAGAAATTGAAGCGACAAATGGCTCTTTAGTAGAAAGGAATGCTGAGATAATGCAACAAAAAGAAGAGATTTTGGCACAGCGAGATGATATTAGTTTACAAGCCGAACAACTTTCAACCATTTATTTAGAGGCCGATAAACAGAATAAAAAAATTAGTCAGAGTATAAGATATGCACAGCGTATCCAACAAGCTATGCTACCTTCAAAAAAGCTTTTATCCAAACTTCTACCTAATCATTTTGTTTATTATCAACCCAAAGATATAGTAAGTGGAGATGCATATTGGGTCGGTAAAACAGAAGGAAAAACACTTATTGCTGCTATCGATTGTACAGGGCATGGCGTACCAGGTGCAATTATGGCAATGGCTGCTAACTCTGCACTTATTCAAATCGTAGAAGCTGAAAGAAAGTGGCAGCCAAATGAAGTTTTGAGCCGATTGCATACACTTATTTGTCAGAACTTATCACAGTCGGAAAATAATATTAAAGATGGAATGGATATTATTTTGTGTGCTTTTGATGATAAAAATGAAAACCAAGAAATATATTTTGCAGGTGCAAAACGTCCTTTGATTTATGTTCAGAATGGAAAAGTTGGCTCTATAAAAGGCAACCGTCATTCTATTGGAGGTAGAGAAGAAAATATAGAATTTACATTGCATACTATGCCTTTGACTTCTGATACTACGTTTTATCTTACTTCTGATGGTTATCAAGACCAATTTGGAGGAAAAGAAAATAAAAAGTTAGGAAGACACAATTTTTATGAAATGATTAAAGAAGTTGCTTCTCAACCTTTAGACAAACAGCAAGAATACTTTACTGATTTTATGGAAAAATGGAAAGAAGAAGGAAATGAAGACCAAATTGATGACCAACTTATTTTAGGTTTTAAGTGGAGTTGATTGAAGTTTGATTTGGTTTGAGATACTCCCCTATTTCTTCCTCTTAATTTTATTTACAATATTTATTTAAAGGGTTTTTAGCTTCTTCACTTCCATAACTAAGAGCAATTTTCCAACTCTCACAGGCATTTTGTTTGTCTTTTGTTTTTTCATTATCTGATATTGGTTTTTCCCAGAAGTAAAACCCTTTGTAATACCATAAATACGGGTTTTTTGGGTTGATTTCTATAGCCTTATTCAAAAGCTCTCCCATAGCTTTATAATCTTTTGTTTTGTGTTTGGCAACAGCTTTTCCAATATATGGCTCTACTAATTTAGGTTCTTTTTCAATGATTTTGTCAAAATATAAACTTGCTTTATCATAATCTTTAATTTTTTCAAGATACAAATCAGCAATATTCATAAGTATGGTTTGGTTATAATCTCCCAAAGCTCCAACTATTTTATACTCTTCAATAGCTAGATAATATTCATTCATAAAAAAATAAGTTTCAGCTAGTGTATTGTGATATTTCAACCTAGTTTCTTTATCGTCTTTTTCTGTATATGAAAGAGCTGTTTTGAAATAATGAATAGCGTCAGGATAGTCATTTTTATATTTTACTTCTATAATCCCTAATAAGTAATTTATTTCTGCATCTTTTTCTTTTTGTGTTGCTGCTTCTTCTAGTGCATTTTTAGCTGTGGCAAAATCTCCTAAGTCTATTGCAGTTTTTGCTTCTTCTATGTAAGTAGAATAAGAGTAATTTGTCATTACATTCATCAAAAAATATGCTACGACAAACATTGCAGCAAATCCTAGAACGATATATAATTCTGTTTTTCCAAATTCGAAAGTAGGTTGCTTTTTTTTAGTAGTTGGTCTTCTTTGATAGGTATAACCTGCATTCCTTTGTGTATTTTGATTGGAAGAAGAAGATTCTGAATAATTTCCACTTGATGTATATTGCTTATAATACTGCTGTCTTCTAGCGTGTTCGAAGGCTAATTCATTATCATATCTCGTTTTTTTGAAGGGGTCAGAAAGAACTTGATAAGCTTCATTTATTAATTTGAATCGTTCTTCTGCTAACTTTGCTTCCTCTATACTTCCTGCATTTCGATCGGGGTGAAATTTTAAAGCCTGTTTTTTATAGGCAGTCTTTATTTCTTGTGAAGTTGCTGTTTTTGTGATTTCTAATAAATCGTAGTAATTATTCATACTTTGCTTAATCTGTTTTCAATAGGAATTATACATCTTAAACTTACGTATTTTTTTTCGTTAGCAGCTAAAAGAAACTATCTATTAATAGGTTTTTAACAAAAAAAATGCTCTTATAAAATGAATGAAGTATATCTCTAAAACTATCACTCTACAAACTCTAACAGAGTAGAATCAAAAGACTATTTTATTTTTTGATATAACTAAGCAACCATTAGCTCTTCCTCTAACAACTCCTCTACTTTTTGTCTTGCATCTTCCTTACTAGCTACAATAAAAACAGGACTTGCATACGGTTTTATCATAAAGATAGCTTTCAAAACAGTTCTTTGTATAAAAGAAGGAGCTATAAAAACTGCTGCAATCGCCTTTTGAGCAGTATGTTTTTTGTTTTTTTCTAAATATTTACCTTGCATAATTCTATATTTAACAGGTAAATAAGATGCTTTTGTTGTATCCAAAATAGAAATATAACGTTCTGGCTGGGTTGCAATCTTCTCCATTTCTGCTAAATAAGCTGTAAAATTTTCATCCGTCGCTTTTGTACCAGTAAGCTCTACTTGTATGAGTGGTGGAAACTCTGAATAGTCAAATATTCCAAAAGGTATTTTATCTTCCATTTTACTTATTGTATGTGTTTGTTTTTATTTTACCAACAGTTTGTGTTTCTAATTTATTGTTTCTTGGTCATTTTTAATAAATAAACTTTTGTTATCTCTTAGAGTTTACACATTTAAAGATATTTTAGGCGTTTTTTCCAAAAAAAGATAATAATCACTATTTATGCATATTTTATTAACAGGTTCTACAGGTTATATCGGTCGCAGATTACTTCCCATTCTCGTACAGTCTGGGCATTCCGTAACTTGTTTGGTTAGAGATGTTAGGCGTTTTGATTTAGAAGATTTTGATGAGGAGTTTATGCAGAATGTACAGCTTGTAGAGGTTGATTTGATGGATGTAGAAAGTTTGGACAAACTGCCCAAGGATATTGACGCAGCATATTATTTCGTTCATGGAATGTCCACTTCTTATGGTTCTTTTACAGAAGTAGAAAAAGACATGGCTATTAATTTTGCAGAGTATATTTCAACTACACAAGCTAAACAAATCATTTATTTGAGTGGGATTTCTAATGATGATGAATTATCAGCACATCTTCAATCCAGAAAACTTACTGAATCTTATTTAAAAAAATCTGGTGTACCTGTAACTGTTTTGAGAGCAGCTATAATTATTGGCTCTGGCAGTGCTTCTTTTGAAATAATTAGGGATTTGGTAGAGAAATTACCTGTTATGGTCGCTCCTAAATGGATAAAAACTAAATGTCAGCCTATTGCAATACGAGATGTTATTTATTATTTGGAGGCAATTTTACTCAAAGAAGATAGCTTTAATAGAATTTTTGATATTGGAGGACCTAATATTCTGACTTATAAGGAAATGATGATGCAATATGCCGAAGTTAGAAACTTGAATAGAAGTCTGTTTACTATCCCCCTTCTTACGCCTCGTCTTTCTTCTTACTGGCTTTATTTTGTTACTTCTACTTCCTATAATTTAGCTAGAAGTTTGGTTGATAGTATGCACCACGACGTTGTTTGTGAGCATAAAGGTATAAATGAAATTGTTCCACGAGAGCTACTTTCTTACAAAGAAGCATTAGAAAAAGCCTTTCAAAAAATTGCTCAAAGTGAAGTGGTTTCAAGTTGGAAAGATACACTTTCAGGGCCTATTGAGAAAAACTTTTTGGATTTTGTTCAAGTTCCTACTTATGGTTGCCTTACGGATAAAAGAAGGTATGATTTTGCAAGAAATCCTAGAGAAGTAATTGATAATATTTGGGCAATTGGAGATAAGAGAGGGTGGTATTATGGAACGTGGCTTTGGAAACTAAGAGGTTTTTTGGATAAGTTAGTGGGTGGAGTAGGCTTGAGGCGTGGTAGAAGAGATGCCAAAAAACTCAAAGCAGGTGATGCACTTGATTTTTGGAGAGTTTTGTTGGCAGACCGTCAGAATGGAAGGTTACTTTTGTATGCTGAAATGAAACTCCCTGGTGAAGCTTGGTTGGAGTTTCAAATTAAGGAAAAAGAAGGAAAGAATATATTAATCCAAAATGCTACTTTTCGTCCTTTAGGGCTTTGGGGACGATTATATTGGTATTTGGTATTGCCTCTTCATAGTTTTGTCTTCCCTGGAATGGCTAAGGGAATTATTTCATACCAAGAAAAAACAGTTTAATATTATCAATTTATACTTCCAAATATGAAATTACTTTTTTGTGTCTATTTGAGTGTTTTATTTTTTAGTTTGTTTTCTTGTCAGAATGATAAAAGAGTAGAAAATGAAAATTCTCTTTCCATTCAAAGAGAGAAATCAAAATTAGTTGTAGAATATAGAATATTGAGTAATGTAAAATATCTTGAAGATAGAAATTGCATAGAAAAACTGGCTTCATGCAAAAATCCAAAAGCAGAAGTTCGTTTTCTTTTTCCAAAAAACATTTCTGAACTGGGTTTAGATACAGCCTACCAAGAAGATTCTTATTTTATTCACCAGTTAGGTGTTTTTAATAAACCTATCTTTAATGAAGATGAAAATTACAGAATTTATGTTATGACTTTTGATTATATGGTTTCTCTAGTAGTTTTTGAAGATAAAAGGACTAAAAATAGGACTTTTACTATTACAGGAAAGGCAAAAGGAATATTTTGGATAAATAGTTCTTATTGGATTGTTGGAAATGATTGTCATATGGGTTGTTCAATGAGTATAGAAAGAATAAAAGACCCAAAATTATTAAAACCTACAAAAGAGCAAAACTTAGATTCTTTGAGAAAACAACTACAAAGATTACCTTATGAGGAAAAAATGAAAATTGTAAGACAAGAAGGAGACGAGTTGTTATTTTCTGCTAATGATACCTTGTATAATGGTATTGGTAAAAAATTATCTGGTTTTATTCCTTATCAAAATTCAATGATTTTGGTTTTTGAACAATACAAATCAAATAAATACAGATTTATTCAAGTAAATGAGGATAAGAGTGTAGAACATATTGATAGTTTAGTCAATGGAAAGTTTGATACAAGACAGTTTTCTGAGGATGATATGATTACTATTCTACCCAAAAATCAAAGCTTAATTTCACTTTGTCAGACTATTTTTAAAATTGAAAATGATACACTTTTTGTTTATTCTTTAAGATAAATAGAATACTTATGAAAAATACAATTTATGTGGTTTTAGCTGTTTTAATACTATTTTCTATCAGTTCTTGTCAAAATAAAAAACAAGAAAATAAACTCAAAAAGCCAAAAATAACTATTGAACATAGAAAAATAGAAGATTTTAAGGGTTATAATGAAAAAGAATATTGTTTCGAATTAGTAACAAGAGATAGAATCTATTTTGCTCAAATAAAGGATAATAAATTACTAGATACAACTAGAACTGAAAATTATTTTCAGCCTTATTTTACATTTAATTCAAATGATAAACCCTTAGAAGGAGAAGATGAGAGTTATAAAATAGAAGTCATTCCTTATGATTATGGTGGTAATTCTTTGGTGATTTTTGAGGACAAAAAAACAGGCATTTTTTATTATACAATTATGAATAAACCCCTAGGGATTTATTATTTGGAGGATTCATACTGGATAATTGGAATGAATTGTCATCTTGGTTGTTATTTTTCCATAAAGAGAATTGAAAATCCTAAAATGCTTACTTCAAATACTAATTTTGATTCTTTGATTAGTCAAGTATATAGAAATTCACACGAAGAAATGATGAAAGTATATGAAAAAGCTGAAAATATATTTTCCTGTGATGATTTAAATCATCATTTACTTGGTTTTATTCCTTACAAAAATTCAATGATTCTATTTTTGACAGCACCAAAAGAAGACAAAAAATTGAATGAATATAGAAAAGAATATAATCTCTCTCCTGCACCTTCTAGAACAGAATATTTTACCATTCAAGTGCATCAAGATAAAAGTATAGATACACTTGAAAATAGTTTTGAGGGAACAATGTTTGGAATGCCTTATGATGGTTGCACTATTCTCCCAAAAAATCAAAATAGCATTTCGTTTTGTGAAGTAGTTTTGGAAATTGAAAACGATACACTTTTTGTTTATTCTTTAGAGTAGAAAATACAAATACTACATCATCTGCATTTCTACCAACTTAGAATATACACCTTGTTTTTCTATTAAATTTTGGTGTGTTCCTATTTCAACGACTTGTCCTTCATTGATTACTACAATCTTGTCTGCGTGTTGAATAGTGCTTAACCTATGAGCAATCACAAGTGTCGTTCTTCCTTCCATTAATTTATAAAGAGCCTCTTGTACGAGCTGTTCGGATTCAGAATCTAGGGCAGAAGTAGCTTCATCTAAAATCAAGATAGCAGGGTTTTTCAAAACAGCTCTTGCAATACTGATGCGCTGACGTTGTCCTCCTGAAAGTTTGCTTCCTCTATCTCCAATATTAGTCTGATAACCTTCTTCTGAATTGATAATAAAATCGTGTGCATTGGCTATTTTAGCAGCCTTTTCTACTTCTTCTTGTGTTGCTGTTTCTATTCCAAAAGCAATATTATTAAAAATTGTATCATTAAATAAAATAGCTTCTTGGGTAACAATCCCCATTTGAGAACGCAAAGAATAGAGAGTCCATTCATTTAATGAACGATTATCTAATAAAATTTCTCCTTGCTGTGGTTCATAAAAACGAGCTGCCAAATCTGCCAGTGTAGATTTTCCTCCTCCTGACATTCCTACTAAAGCAACTATTTCTCCTTTGTTTATGGTTAGGTTTATCCCATCTAAAACTTTTTTCTCTGTGATTCCTTCTTCTTCTTTACTGATTTTATAAGAAAAATGAAGATCTTTTATTTCTATTTTATCCGAAAATTGTTTTAGTTCTTTTGCATCAGGAAGGTCATTAATAGAAGTTTGAATATCCAACACTTCAAAAACTCTTTTTCCTGCAATGATTCCCCTTTGTAGGTTAGTAATGAGTGTGGACATATCTTTTATAGGAGGAATAATTTGAGAAAAGACAGCAATATAAACGAGAAAAGTTCCAGCAGTTATCTGTTCTGTCAAAACCATATTTCCACCATATAATAATAAAACTGCAATGGTAGCGACTCCTAAAAACTCAGAAATAGGTGCAGATATATCTCTTTTATTATCATAAGAGGTTCTAGAAGAACGGTAAAGTTCATTTAATTTTTCAAATCTTGAAAGAATAAAATTTTGTGCATTAAAAGCACTTACAATCTTTATTCCTGATAAGAGTTCATCTAACATAGACAACATATCACCTAATACAGTCTGAGATATATCACTACTTTTACGAAGTTTACGGGAAATAAGGGCAATGATTCCACCAGAAATAGGTAAAAATATAAATGCAAATAAAGTGAGTTCCCAAGACCAATAAACAAGCAAAATAAAATAAACTATAAAGGTAAGAGGAGCACGAATCAAAACCTTAAATTCGTTGTACACCCAAACTTCTACTTCTCTAGCATCATTTGAAAAACGAGACATCAAATCCCCTTTTCGCTCCTGTGAAAAATAACCCACATTCAAAGAAAGTATATTTTTAAAAAGTTGATTTTGAAGTTTTACGGTTGCTTTCAAACGAACAGTATTGACAATAAATAACGCTAAATAACGAAATATATTAGATAAGAAAACGGTAAGAACCAATACTTTACAAACAAAGTAAAGAGCTTCCATTTTTCCTTCTTCAATTATTATTTTATAAAAATAATAATTGAAAATATCTTCAAAATAAGTCAATGACCAAGAAAATGTAGGTACTGCTACAGCAATTTTTGTAGGTGTTTCATCTAAAAAAAGAATTTTTAAAAGAGGAGCTAGAAGTGTAAAATTAATTGCTCCAAAAATAATTGCTAATATAGAAACCAAAATATAAAAAGGCACAAAAGACCGAAAAGGTCGCATAAAGCCCATTAATCGCCAAATCACTTTCATCAGTTATCAGTTATCAGTTAAATTCATTTAATTAAAATGATTTTTTATTTTCATTCTCTCGTTCCTCGCTCCAAATTCCTATTTCCTTAATTCAACTTTATTCCTATCATCATTATATCATCAGTTTGGTCATTATTTGCTTGCCATTTTTCTAACTGATTTTCTAGATGAATTTTTTGTTTTTCTAAAGGCATTTTATGAGTTTGAGTAAGCATATTATATAAACGTTTGCTCATAAATTTTTTATCATTCTTTCCTCCAAACTGGTCTTGAAATCCATCAGAACTAATATAAAGTGTATCTCCTGTTTGATAATGAATAGTGATGTCTTCAAATTTACGTTTTATTTTTACTTCGTGTCCACCAATAGGTAACGAACTTGCTTTGAAACGATTAAACTCTCCATCTTTATCCACGTAAAGTAAAGGTTGTTTTGCTCCTGCATAAGTCAGTGTTTTTTCGCTAGTATTGATACGGCAAAGTGCAATATCCATTCCGTCTTGTACATTACTTTTTTGTTGATGTAAATAATGAATCAAACGGCGATGTAATTCTATAAGCATTTCAGCAGGAGAGCGAGTTCCAGCACGAGAATTAAAAATATCATTGAGTAAAGAATTACAAAGAATTGTCATGAAAGCTCCTGGTATTCCATGTCCTGTACAGTCTGCTAAAGCAACATAAAACTCTCCTTGACGCTGCTCAAACCAATAACAATCCCCACTTACAATATCTCTAGGACGATCTATTATGAAATAATCATTTAACTCTTCAAAAATAGTAGTTGTATTGACCTGCATAGCATCTTGAATACGACGAGCATAGTTTATACTTTCAGTAAGAGTAGTATTTGTGTTATTTATTATAGTTGCTTGTTTAGACATTTGCTCATAAACAGAACGAATTTCATCATTTTGATTGCGTAACCTAGTAATTGTTTTCTTTTTAATTTGTGTTCTATAAATAAACAAACCACCTACTAAGAAAGCTATTAAAGCAATTGCTGAAATAAGATAAAGTGTTAAGTTTTTGTTTTTACTCTCTTCTTTTAGTAATTCATTTTCTCTCTCTTTTCGTTCAGACTCGTAATACGTTTGCATATTCGAAACTTGATGCCTACGGCTAATATTAGAAAGACTATCATTCATAGCTACTGCAAGAGACTGATTTTCGAAGGCTTTTTTATAATTTCCTGCTTTAAAGTAGATTTCCCTTAATGCTTCATATCCATTTCTTGCAAGAGCTGCATAATGAAATTTTTGAGCCAATTCAACGCTTTTTTCTGCTGTATTGATGGCTTTTGAAATCTCTCCTTTAGCAGAATAAATCTCTCCCATTTTTAGCATATTGACAGTATTACCATAATTATCATTCAATCTTTCTGTAATTTCTGTACTTTTAGTAATATATGAAGTAGCTTTCCCTAATTCCTCTTTTTTCAGATGTGCATCTGCTAGATTGGAAAACAGTTTGTACAACAAATCATCATTTTCTAATTTTTTGGCAATGACTACTCCTTGCTCTAATGATTCAATAGCTTCGTCAAAACGTTTGAGATAAATATGACTGATTCCTTTCAGATTTAAGGCACTTGCCAACCCATATTGAGAACCTAATATTCTCCATAGTTTTTCTTCTTTTAAAGCATATTCATAAGACTGTCTAAAATCTCTCATCAGAAGATAAGTAACAGCAATTTTGTGCAGAGCATCAGTTTGCAAAGAGTCATTTTTTATTTCTTCTGATGTGCTAAGACCTCTGAGAAGCAAAGTAAGGGCAAAATCTGATTCTCCTTTATTTCGGTGTAATGCACCTGCTTGTATAGAGGCTTGTGCAATTAGCTTTTTATCTCTTAATTCTGTGGCGTTCTTTACTGCCTTTGTTGCATACTCCAAAGCTTTATCAGAATCTCTCAATTGCGTTCGATAGAACTCTGAAACTTTTAGTAGTAAGTTTACCTTTTTAGTTTTTTTAGCTTTATCTAGTTGTGTTATTAAAAGTTCTATTTCTTTCTTTTTTTTGCCTGTTGTATTTGTAGCTTTTTGAGAAATACTATCTAATTCAGATTGAGGATAGCTGAAAGGCATAGAAAAAAAGTAGCAACTAAAGGCTAAAATAAAAAATGAGAATATAGAAAAACTAAAACTTGATACTTCTCTTATCATAAAAAATGGAATTGATTTTTATTCCTAATTTGATAGATTTTTTTTGTTTAAAAATAAAGGTACAAAAAATTAATTTCTATTCCTTCTACGTTCTTCTTTGCGTCTTTGTTTTTGCTGATTTTTTTCTTGGCTAGTTCTCTCAAAATCCATTCTACTTTTAACAGTATCAATTGCTAAAAATAAAGCATTCCGAAACGAACTTTCGTCGGCTATATTTTTTCCTGCAATTCCATAGGCTGTTCCATGGTCTGGAGAAGTTCTAACAACAGGCAAACCAGCTGTAAAGTTTATTCCCTCATTAAAGGCAAGTGTTTTGAACGGAATAAGTCCTTGGTCGTGATACATTGCCAAAATACCATCAAATTTTTCATATTCTTTTGCTCCAAAAAAACCATCAGAAGGAAAAGCTCCATAAACCAACTGTTTTTTTTGTCGAAATTTTTCTATAACAGGTAGAATAATATCTTTTTCTTCACTTCCTAAAAGTCCGTTTTCCCCTGCATGTGGATTAAGTCCTAGTAGAGCAACTTTTGGCTTTGAAATCCCAAAATCTTGCTCTAAAGAATGCAACATCAAGCTAAGTTTGCTCGTGATTTTTTCGGCTGTAACAGCAGTAGGAATGTCTTTTAATGGAATATGACCCGTAACAACTCCGACACGTAAATTCTCATGAACCAAAAACATCAAGCTATCTTTTATCTTCTCTACACTAAATTTTTCAGTCAAATATTCAGTATGACCAGGAAAATTAAATGTTTCGGATTGAATATTATCTTTATTAATCGGCGCAGTAACAAGGGCATCAATCCAACCTTCTTGCATGGCTTTTGTTGCTCCTTCCAAAGCTGCTAAAGCACATGCACCAGCTTCTGTTGTAACTTTTCCAGCCTCTACTTCGATTTTTGCAGAACTACAATTTACAATGTTTATTTTTTGGGTATGAATAGAATTAGCTAAATTTTCATCATCTATAAAATGCTGTTGAAATGTAAAATCTATATTTAATAATTTTTTATAATGAGAAAAAGCTCTAGCTGCACCAAAAATAACAGGAACACAAAGTTCTAAAACTCTAGAATCTGTAAGTGTCTTTAAGATTACTTCTATGCCAATACCATTAAAATCACCCATAGAAATACCTATTTTTGGGCGAAAACGTTTTGGGCGTTCTTTTTTTTGAAAGTTGTCTCTACCTTCTGAATCAGATTCGAAAGGATAATAAGATTTTGAATTTTCGTTTTCCAATTTTATATCTTGAATAAAGTGAGTAATTTCTTTTTACAAAAATAGTAAACTATTTAGTTAATTATTTTCAATTAAAAGATTAATGTGCCTCCAACCAACTTTGTCCTACTCCAGCTTCTACATCCAAAGGAACATCAATTTGATAGGTCTTGCTCATAATCTCCATTATTTTCGGTTTAATAGTTTCTAGCTCCTCTTTAGGAACATCAAAAACAAGTTCGTCATGCACTTGCAAAATCATTTTTGTTTTTAGATTATTTTCCTCTAAGTATTCCTGTACTTTTACCATTGCTAGTTTGATAATATCGGCTGCTGTTCCTTGTATCGGCATATTTACAGCATTGCGTTCTGCAAAACCTCGCTGTGTTCTGTTTCTTGAATTTATATCACGAAGTGGTCGTTTTCTTCCCAAAAGTGTTTGTACTTCTTCGTTATCTCTAGCTTCATTGACAATCTTATCCATATAATTTTTGATAGAAGAAAATTCTTCAAAATAAGAATCGATGAGCTTTTTGGCTTCTGAAATCTTGATATTCAAACGCTGACCTAACCCCATTGCCGAAACGCCATAAATAATTCCAAAGTTGGCTGTCTTGGCAGAACGTCTCATTTCTAGAGTTACTTCATCTAATTCTACTTTAAAAATCTTAGCTGCCGTAGCTGTGTGAATATCTCTTTTGTTTTTGAATGCCTCAATCATTGTTGGGTCTTGTGCAAAAGAAGCCATCAGACGAAGCTCAATTTGAGAATAATCTATTGCCAAAAGTACGTGGTTTTCGTCAGACGGAACAAAGGCTTTTCTTACCTCTCTCCCTCTTGCTGTTCGGATAGGAATATTTTGAAGGTTTGGATTGGTAGAACTAAGTCTCCCTGTAACCGTAACGGCTTGGTTAAACGAAGTATGAATTTTATTATCTTTAGGAGAAAGGAGTAAAGGCAAAGCATCAACATAAGTAGATTTGAGTTTTTGAAGTCCACGATAATCCAAAATATGAGCTGCAATTGGATGTTTTTCAGCAAGTTTTACCAAAATGCTTTCATCCGTTTTGTACTGTTTACTTTTGGCAGTCAGTTTTGGTTTTGGTGTAAGGTCTAATTTATTCTCATCAAAAAGAATTTCTCCCATTTGTTTTGGCGAGGCAATATTAAACTCTTCTCCTGCTATTTCGTAAATTTTCTTTTCTAAAATCTCAACTTCCTTTCCTAATTCTTCTGAAAATTCTCCTAAGGCTTCTGTATCTATATTCATTCCGTTCATTTCAATTTTTGCCAACACCGAAATAAGTGGAATTTCTATATCATAAAAAACAGATTTTAATCCTTTATTTTCTTCCTTGTCTAATTCTTGAGCTAATTTTTCTTTTAATCTAAGCGTAATATCAGCATCTTCGGCTGCATAATTTAGAATCTCTTTTGGCTCAAAATCTGCCATTATTTTGGCTTTTTTGCCAGTTCCTACGATTTCAGAATACGAAATAGTTTTGTAATTGAGAATAGTCTGCGCTAGATAATCCATATTGTGGCGAAGCTCTGGCTCTAGAAGATAATGCGCCAACATTGTATCAAAAAACTCTCCTTTTAGCTCAATTCCATACTTATAAAAAATCTGATAATCGTATTTTATATTCTGTCCTATCTTTACAATTTTTGGGTTTTCTAAAACAGGTCTAAACTCATTTAAAACTTCTTTTCGCTCTTCCTCACTTCCCAAAACTGGAATATAAAAGGCTTCAAATTCTTTATAGGAAACCGAAAAGCCGACAATATTTGCTTCTATTACATCTAAACTATCTGTTTCTGTATCGACAGAAATTTCATCTTGAAGCAAAAGAAATTCTATCAAATGTTCTCGTTTTGCTTTTGTATCAATTAAATGATAATCGTGTTTTGTAGTAAGTAGTGTTGATAATTTTTGAGGAGTTTCTGACTGACTGGTTTGAGTTTGAACAGGTTTTGAAACTGGTTTTGTATTTGTTTCTAATTTCTTTAATTCCTCTTCACTAAAGATAAAAGGTAACTGTTCTAAGGCTACTTTAGCTTCCTCTGGAGTTACATTTGACTTCTTAACGGCTGTTTGAGCAGGTTTTGGATTGCCAAACAAATCCATTTGGTCAGTTGGCGATTTACTGCTTTTTGAAGTGGTAGTTTTTGGAGCAAAAGATTTTGGAGATTCTTCATTCAGAATTTTTCGTTTTAATGTTCTGAATTCTAGCTCATCAAAAAGTTCTGATAAAAGTCCTCTATTTTCGTTTGTAATTTCTTTTACGTCATCATATTCTAATGCTTCTGCATCAAATTCTATCGGAACATCAATTTTGATAGTTGCTAATTGTTTGGACAAAAGCCCTTGCTCTGCAAAATTGATTACATTTTCTTTTTGTTTTCCTTTAAGTTTATCCGAATTTTCAATAATTCCTTCTACGCTATCGTATAATTTTAAAAGTTTGATAGCTGTCTTTTCTCCAATCCCTGGAATCCCTGGAATATTATCGGAGGCATCTCCTTGAAGCCCCAAAATATCGGTAAGTTGCATTGGATTTTTGAGTTCCCAACGCTCACAAACTTCTTTTACGCCCCAAATTGCAGCAGGATTTCGTCCTGCATACGCAACTTTGTAGAAAAATATATTTTCTTCCACAAGCTGTGCGTAATCTTTATCAATCGTAACCATATAGACTTCAAATCCTTCCTTAGCTGCTGCCTTGGCAATTGTTCCGACAATATCATCAGCTTCAAAACCATCCATTTTCAAGATAGGAATGTTCAGACCTTCCAAAAGACGATTAATATACGGTTTTGAAAGCGTAATCGCTTCTGGCTGCTTTTCTCGGTGTGCTTTGTAGGCTTCAAACTGTTCGTGGCGAAAGGTAGGCTTTGATGTATCGAAGGCAATGCCAATATGTGTAGGTTTTTCGTTTTGGAGAACATCCCAAATAGAATTAGTAAAACCTAAAACTGCTCCTGTATCTATTCCTGTTGAGGTAATTCTTGGGTTTCTGCTAAAAGCAAAGTGCGCTCTATAAATAAGAGCCATTGCATCAAGAAGAAATAATTTTTTGGGAGCGTCTGGATTAGAAAGCATTGCAGTTATCAGTTATCTAGTGAGCAGTTACTAGTGAATTTTTAGTAAACAGTTAAATGTATTTGTATTTTGTATTGAACTTTTAAGTCAGCGAAGTTAAAATGTCTTGCCTTTTCCTAAATGGTCTTTTCAAAAGTAAATACAAAAATAGCTTTAAAATTTTAGTTTTGGTAATGATTTAATTATTCTTCGTACGTCCGTTTGTAAAACACAGGAAATAAGAATACTTTTTTTGAAACAAAATTAATAAGTTTGCAATAACTTTCTACATCTAACACTACATCTTTTTTATGAAAATTATTGCTATTATCCCTGCTCGTTATGCTTCTAGTCGTTTTCCTGCTAAAGTTTTGACTGATATTAATGGTAAAACAATGATTGAACGTGTTTTTAATCAAGCCAAAAAAGCAGAAAAATTAAGTGATGTTTTTATTGCAACTGATAATCAGCTTGTTTTTGATAAAGCAAAAGAATTTACTCAAAATGTTTTGATGACAGATTCTAATCATATTTCTGGAACAGATAGAATTGCAGAAGCAGCTCTTATTTTAGAAAAAGACAACATAGAATTTGATTTTATAATCAATATTCAAGGTGATGAACCTTTTATTCAACCTAAACAAATTGATAGTTTAGCAGAAATTTTGATAAAAAATAAAGAGGTACAATTAGCTACTCTAGTAAGTCTGATAAAGGATTCAGAAACACTTTTTGATACAAATGTAGTGAAGGTAGTTTTTGATGAAGCTTATAAAGCAATTTATTTTAGTAGAAACCCTATTCCTTTTGTCAGAAATGAAGATAAAAATCAAAAAGATGCTTGGCTTTCAGCACATACATTTTATCGTCATATAGGAATGTATGCTTATCAAAAACAGGTTTTACAGCAAATTACGAAGCTAAAACCTTCAAAACTAGAGTTAGCAGAATCTTTAGAACAATTGAGATGGATAGAAAACGGCTTCTCTGTTCAAGTAGTTATTACTCCTTTTGAAAGCATAGGAATTGATACACCAGAAGATTTGAAAAAAGCAATTTCTAGTAAAAACTAAAATGAAGTTACAGTCAGAATAAAAATAATATTTTAAAAGAGATGTAAAAAAAAGCAACGTTTTGTGAGTTTTTAACGTATTGACTTTAAAAACAAACCTATTCTAATTTTTATTACTTTTATTATGTCTAATCTACTGACTGTCAGACTCTTTTTTGTGCTGTTTGCCTATGCAGCAGTTACTTCTGTACAGGCTCGTGTTTCACAAATGAACTTTGATGAAAACAACCAAAACCCTACGGGAATTACTTCTATAAAAAAGCTGCAAGAACCTTCTACAACTATTATTGATACTGTGGCATTAATAGATGAACTGATTTCGCCAAGTTGGGTTTTTCATCAGCGTACTGCCGATGAATGGCTTACTTATTACCCAAATGCTGAAATTGAGCGCACTCCTATTGAAAATGTTCATAATACTTCAAAGACAGATACGGTAATTGAAGTTACGACAGAAAAAACACACTTGCGTTTTTATCGTGCAGATGAGAAAGACCTTTTATTAGAAGCAAAAGTTAGTTTTGAACCTTTATCTATTGGAGAAGGTCTTTCTATGGGAATGAATAAGAGAGATTTTATGCGCTGTTTTTCAGAAACAGAAGAAGGAATGAAGCAAAATGTAGTTGTAGTGGTAATGGATGAAGAAGAAACAAACTATTATTTCTTCACTTTTGAGCAAAATGTTTTAGTAGCTGTTCATTATGAAGGAATCATCGATTAAAACTAAACAAACACTTTCTATACCTTTTCTCCAAAAGATAAATCTCCTGCGTCTCCCAAACCAGGTACAATATATGATTTTTTATCTAGCTTTTCGTCTATATCACCAATCCACAAATTAGCTTTTGGCAACTCCGTTTGTACATTCTTTATTCCTTCTTCACTAGCGATAACAGAAGCAATATGCAACTCTTTAGGCATTCCTTTCTGTTTAGAAAGTTCTTGATAAGTTTTGATGAGGGATTTTCCTGTGGCAAGCATTGGGTCAATCAGAATCACAGTTTTATTTTCTAAATTTGGACAAGCAGTATAGAGTAAATCTATATCAAAATCATACTGATTCAGCTTATTTTGTAAATCTTGTTTATACTCTCCTCTATAAGCACCAACAAAACCACTATCCGA
Source organism: Bernardetia sp. ABR2-2B (assembly GCF_037126435.1). Taxonomy (GTDB): domain Bacteria; phylum Bacteroidota; class Bacteroidia; order Cytophagales; family Bernardetiaceae; genus Bernardetia. The sequence goes on from NZ_CP147020.1 coordinate 357,561, forward strand.
CTGTTCGAAAAATTCAGCAAAGCCTTCGTAAAGGGGCAAACCTGCACGAAGAATAGGAATCAGAACAGGAAACTCTGTTAGTTTTTTTGTTTGTTTTGCTCCTAAGCCTGTTTGTAAAGTTATATCTTGATAATCAAGTTTTTTTGAAATCTCGTAAGCCAATAAATAGCCTATTTTTTTTAAATTTTGACGAAAATTTCCTTTATGAGCTTGTAAATTAGTATCTCTCAAATTGCTCATAAAATAATGGGCAAGAGAAGAACTTTCTGTAAGACTAAAAACTGTATTCATTGTTTTGGAGTAGTTTTTTGATGAAATAAAAATATCTTTGAAGGATTATAAAAAAACAATTTTTGTTAAATTACACTTATAAATTTGAATTACCCTTTATCTTGGTTTACGATACGACCTACTATTTTCAGAAGGAAAGCTAAATTAGAACAATTTTACTCAAAATGCTTAAAACTTATACGATAATGAAAAAACTACTTTATTTTTTTGAAAAAAATGCTTTTGGTGTTTGTGCCAAAATAGGTGAACGTTTAGGTATTTCCTCTGAAAGTATTCGCCTTTCTTTTATATATGTTTCTTTCATTACTTTTGGGTCTCCTATTTTTCTCTATTTAGTTCTTGCTTTTTGGATGAAAATGAAGGCACACTTACGGAGATATAGACAGATAATCAGAGGTTTATAAGCCATTTTGATTAAATAAATCAGTAAAAACGAATCTAAGTACATAAATTATTAGGAAACTATTTTTTTAACAAAATAGTGGAAAGTATATCAAAATAGTATTTTTTAAAGTTTAGATGATTCGTTATAAATCTCATTAATTCAAAAATTATTATCCATAAAAACTAAAAACTGTTTTAGATATATTCTAAAACAGTTTTTTTTGTAAAAAAGATAAATTAGTTAATCTAATTAACAAAAAAAGTGTTTCACTTTTCGAATTTTACATTTTCTAAATAAAAAAAATGAAATTATTTCGGTTTTATTAATGTTATTTTATGATTTTGTGTTTTTACTTTTATGCAGAATAAAATTTTGACTTTTTAAATATATTAAGTATAAAATTTTTTATTAGATTTTTTTAATAGAATTTTATTTTTATAAAAATCATTTTTTACGTTGTTAGAATAATGCAATAGTTGTAAAAAGGTCATGTACTATTTGGAATTGTCAAACAGAATTATCTACTTGCAAATGTTTTAGACGCAAAACATAACACAAGTCTAATCCCCTTTACAACTAATATTATTATGTCAAAATTCAATTTATCAAGAAAATTCATCCTCGGCTTAGGTCTTGCAGGTTCATTAACTTTTTTCGGCTGTGAAACAGTTGAACAACAGGCAATGGTAGAATTAGAAGAAAAAACAGATGTAGTAAGCTCTGAAGAGTTTATTCAAAATCAATTTATTGTAGTCCTTAAAGACGGTACTTTCGGACAAAAATTAGGTAAAGTTTCTGCTGCTCCTATAATGGACAGATCAGCTAACTTAAAAAATTACGAAGCGACACAAGCATCTCTAAAAGGTGAAGTGAGTAATATGGTAGCAGAATTTGGTGTAGCACCAGAAGCTATTGAGTTTGTTTATGGTAACGCACTTTTAGGTTTTGCAGGTACTTTTACTAGCGAACAAATCAATGCTCTCAAAAATGATTCTCGTGTAGATTATGTAGAGCAAGACCAAGTGATGCGTATCACAGATGGAGACAAAGGTAAAAACACAGTATCAAGAACAGAAGCACAATCTACTCCTTGGGGAATTTCTCGTGTAGGATATGGAAACTATGCAGGTGGTGCTCGTTGGGCTTGGGTTATTGACTCTGGTATTGATGGAAATCATTCAGATTTAACAGTAGACACGCAGTTTAGTCGTTCTTTCGTGAATGGATATTCTGGAACGCAAGATGGTAATGGACATGGAACACACGTAGCAGGTACAATTGCAGCTAAAGATAACAACATTGGTGTTGTTGGTGTAGCAGCAGGTGCAACTGTAGTTTCTTGTCGTGTATTTGCTGGAAGCAGTGGGTCTAACTCAGCAGTTATTTCAGCAGTAGATTATGTACGAGCAAGTGCTTATGCTGATGATGTTGCAAATATGAGCCTTGGTGGTGGACGTTCTACTACTTTGGATAATGCTGTAAAAAATGCAGCTAATGCAGGAGTTTATATGGTTTTAGCAGCAGGAAATGAAGCTCAAAACACATTAAATGTATCTCCAGGTCGTGTTAATGGAAACCGTATTACAACTGTTTCTGCAATGGACATTAACAGTCGCTTTGCTAACTTCTCAAACTATGGTACACCAGTTGATGTTTGTGCACCAGGTGTAAATATCAATTCTACTTGGACAGGTGGTGGATACCGTTCTATTAGTGGTACTTCAATGGCAACTCCTCACATAGCTGGTATTAGACTTATCAATGGTGGTCCTGTTTATATCCAAGGATATGTTCAGAATGATCCTGATGGAGATGCTGACCCAATTGGTAGAAAATAATCGAATATTAGAAATCAAGTAAATTAATCTTGATTGAATAGATAGAAGATGAAAACCTATTTCTTAATTGAAATAGGTTTTTTTTGATTTTTAGAGTTTATTTTTTCTTATAAAAATAAAAAACCTTTTCCACGAATACCAACTAACCAAACTGAAGAAGAAATAGGTCTTGGGCTAGATAAATCATCAAAAAAATGTTCTCTTGCTATAAAAAACTCTGCTTTTCCTTTCAATCCATTAAAACCAAATCCTGATTCTACTCTATAATTAAACTTGAAATTCTGACCTCCTTCTTCCTTTACCTTATTAGAAAAAATTGCCGTATTTGCCCAAGAACGATTGTAAAAACTCCAACTATTTTTTTCTCTTTTACTCAGTTTTATATCAAACCGTCCTCCCAAAAGAATCATTCCAGACATATAATCCCAGCTTTGCTTTTCTGTAAAACGAGGAAAACGAGAGTCCTCCGAAATGGTATAATACTCTGCTCGTCCCCAGATATTGGTAGTAATTTTAGGAGAGATATTTATTTTATCACTTGTAGCTTCCAAATGTAACCCATTCAGAATAGCAACTCGTGAAGTGGGTTGATAACCAATTCTTGATGTAGTATCATTAGGAGGAGAATCGCTATCTATTTCGTGTCTTGATTTGTGAGTAAAGCCAACATTCCACGTAAAATTTTTCTTCTTATTGAAATAAGCAAAGCTCTCTTGTAAAATAATTCCACGAGGGTTAAAAGCAATGTTATTGTAAATATTTGCATTGACTTCAATAGACGATAAGAAAACAATAGAATGTAATCCAATATCATTTTTTTTATTTTTCCATCGTACAATATCAAACATTCCACAAACCTGTGCATTCCAACCCTGTGAGTTTTCAGTAGAACTAAAGCCACGAGAGTTATGTCCTGCAAAATTAGTAGCTGCAAAATAGCTTTTTTCAGTAGAATGAGTTGCCGTAGTATCTAAAAAAGGCATAGTCTGAAAGTTTCGCATCACATGTGCTTGTGAAAATGCAAAAGCTGGAACTAAAAAAAGAATAAAAAAGAGAAAATATGATTTCATAGTTTTAAATAGAAAAACCCTAAGAATCTTTAAGACCCTTAGGGTTTAGACTAAAGTTTGAATAAAAATAAATTATTAATAAGCTCTAGCAAACAAAACACGTTCTTTTGAAGGCTTACCTGTTAGGATACATATTCCATCTTCTTGTTTGTTGTTCAAAGGAACACAACGAATTGTTGCTTTTGTTTTATCTTTTATTTGTTCTTCTGTTTCGGCTGTTCCGTCCCAGTGTGCAGCTACAAAACCACCTTTATCAAGGGCTGCTTCAAATTCTTCCCACGTATTTACTTGAGTTGTATTTGAAGTTCGGAAATTCAAAGCTTTATCATAAATATTTTGCTGAATTTCTTCTAATAGCTGCTCTACTTTTTCTCCTACTCCTTCCAACTGCCACGACATTTTTTCTTTCGTATCTCTACGAGCTACTTCTATTGTTCCATTTTCGACATCACGCATTCCAATTGCCAAACGAACAGGAACGCCTTTCAATTCCCATTCTGCAAACTTAAATCCAGGGCGAAAAGAATCTCTATCATCTAATTTTAAAGAAATATTTGCAGCTTTCAGAACTTTCATAAGTGGTGCTAAAGCTGTTTTTATTTGTTCTAAATCTTCTTCTTTCTTATAAATAGGAACAATAACAACTTGAATTGGAGCTAATTTTGGAGGCAAAACCAAACCTTCGTCATCAGAATGAGCCATAATAAGTGCACCCATCAAGCGAGTAGAAACTCCCCAAGAAGTTCCCCAAACATAATCTAATTTATTATCTTTTGCTGCAAATTTTACATCAAAAGCCTTTGAGAAATTTTGCCCCAAAAAGTGAGATGTTCCTGCTTGAAGTGCTTTTCCATCTTGCATAAGTGCTTCGATACAATACGTTTCTTCTGCACCTGCAAAGCGTTCAGATTCTGTTTTTAAACCTTTTACGACAGGAAGTGCCATGTGTTGCTCTGCAAAATCAGCATAGACATTTACCATTTGCTCTGTTTCTTCGATGGCTTCTTGTTTTGTAGCGTGAGCTGTATGCCCTTCTTGCCATAAAAATTCAGCAGTACGTAAAAACAGACGAGTACGCATTTCCCAACGCACTACGTTTGCCCATTGATTAATCAAAAGAGGTAAATCTCTGTAGGATTGAATCCAATTTTTATAGGTATTCCAAATAACAGCTTCACTTGTCGGACGAACAATAAGTTCTTCTTCCAATTTTGCATCTGGGTCGACCATCAATTTTCCTTCTTTATCAGGGTCATTTTTTAGACGATAATGCGTAACAATTGCACATTCTTTGGCAAAACCTTCAGCATTTTTTTCTTCGGCTTCGAACAAACTTTTGGGAACAAAAAGAGGAAAGTAAGCATTGCTATGCCCTGTTTCTTTAAACTTATCATCTAAAACACGTTGCATTTTTTCCCAAATAGCAAAACCATAAGGTTTAATTACCATACAACCACGGACGGCTGAATGCTCTGCTAAATCTGCTTTTTTTACAAGTTCGTTGTACCACGCTGAATAGTCTTCTTTGCGTGTTGGAAGTCCTTTTGCCATAAGTAAAATGGAATCTTTAATTGGTTTGATTTCTGTTTAATCCACAAAGGTAAAATTTTTGAGCATAAAATAATACTTGAAAGTAGCTTTTTCTTATAAAAAAGTCTATTCAATCAAATTTGATTGAATAGACTTTTTGTTTTAAATTTAATTTGTTTTACAAAGCAGGGTAATAACTATCTAATGTATTTACAATATCTTTCAAACGAGGAAGATTTACAGCACGACGAATACCTGTAACAGCTTCTCCTTTTTTATTTTTCAAAATCGTAATTTGAGTTTTTACCTTTGCAGGTTCACTACTTAGATTTTGAGATACTGCGCCCTCCAAAATAACAATTGTATTACGGCTATTTTCATCTATCATAGAGATATATTGACCGTAGAGATAATCAAATTCTTTATAGAGATAAATCACGTCTTCAATTTTTTTGTTTGCTTCCATAATATGAGGATATTTTGACATCAATTTTGAGTAATCCACTTTACCACCTTTGGCAAACTCACTTTCTAGTTTATCAAAATAAGCAGTAACAGAAGATTTATTATAGGTTCTGAAAACAGTTAATAAATACTCTCCATTAGTAGCATTTCCTTCTGGTTCTTTGAGCTTAACATCAAATTTTAATCCTTTTGCTTGAAGATTTACATATTCAGTTAGTTTATCGTGTAAATTTGTAGTCTGAACTTGATAGTTATCAATATTATTTGCAAAACGAGCATTCACTAAATTCAATTTGGCATAATAAGCTGTGTATTTTTCTAACTCATTTTTGAACTCTTGAACATCACTTTCATCAATATCCTTTCTTTGTGCAGCAATTCCAGAGACAAAACCCAAGACAGAAGTAGCAATATTAATAACAGGAGTAGCAGAAGCAATATTACTCACAACAGGATCTTGGAGAAGCATATTAGCGATATTGAGAATCTTTGAACCTCCTTTATCTCTTTTACTAACTAGCTTTTTTTTCATAAGCTGCATCACTTTGTCGTTATAAGAAAATCCTAGCGTTTCATCAGCAGGGTTATTCAAACTATTGAGCATTGTACGATAACTCTCTACTTGGTTGATAGCATAGAGTGTATTCAAACGGTCATTTAGAACTTCAAAAAATTCAGCAGATTGAATCAAATTTGTTCTAACCATTTTATAACGAGCTTCATCTGTTAGTTCTACACGACGAGTTACTCCTTTCACAATAGCGTCATTCTTTTCAACAGTTTCTTTATAAAGACCTAGATTAGAAGAAAGTGTATTGATTTGTGTAGAACGATTTTTCAAAGAATCTGTAAGAGCTAATACTTTCAAACTATCTCTCTGACGTTGGTCTGTAAGGATTTGATAACGACGTACAAAGTCTTTGTTTTGTTGTTGAAGTTGGCGTTGCTCCGAACGAAGTTCATCAATAGCTTTCAAAATTAGTGCAACACTATCTTGTGCCGAAACAGTATAGATTGTTCCAAAGGCAAAGAATAAAAATAGGAATAGAGTTTTTTTCATCATAAAAATTAGATATTATATTAATGGAGTTTATTCTTTAGAATGATAAGATTTTGAATTTTAAGTAAAAGATACAAATAATATACACACTCAAAAGCTAGTAATACTATTTTTATTAAAATTTTTCAGAAAAAAAGTCTTCCTCTATAAAATAATGGAAGACTAACTATATGTTTTTTGAATTAACAATCTTTTAGAGGACAAGGAATGCGTCGTCCTCTTTTTAGCTTTTTCTTTTTTAGGGTATGTCCTTTATTTGAACTACAAGAGGTAGTAGTAACTATCATAAAAGAAGGTAAAACCATAAAATAAAGAAGATAAACGAATTTAATTTTGTTTTTTTTCAATTTTCTAAATTTATAGTAAGATTATTTTTTTAACTTCTACTGTTAGTAGTTATCTTTTCTTTTTAGATGCTTTATAACTTTTATACTTAGGAGTCCACGCTTGTTTTGGAGCGTGTACACAACTACTCATAACGGCAGTAGAGAAAATAGTCAAGAGACAAATAGCTATTCTTTTTTTTGAAAAAATAGTTTTATTAATAGAATTCATTTTTTATTTATTTTAGTGAAACTAATTTACATTTATTTTTACCAAGCTCTTACTGTTTTCAAACGCTGTTCGTGTTTTGGCGAACGGGGTTGTTTGTCTCTCATGTTTTTACGTTTTGTTGGAGTCCACGCCTGTTGAGGCGAGTGAATGCAACCTTGTAGTCCAAAAGAAAGTGTAAAAAGAATAGCTAAAAATGATGCTTTTGAAGTAAATTTTGTGAATATATTTTTCATTTGAATTCTAATTTGAATGACTTTAATTATTTGATAATAAAACAAGTGAAATTATTTTTCTTATTTCTTAAAGGCAAAAAATAATTTTGATAGAATAAGTTATCTTTGAGCTTATAAAATCTAAAATTACACATTTTTTTGAAAAGTAATTCTTTACTTACCTTATATAATCCGTTTATGATAATACGTACAAATCTCGTAAATATTGCAGAAAAAACGATTTATCCTGCACAAATCACAATTAAGGAGGGCAAAATTCATTCCGTAAAAAAACTAGAGAAATCATTAGAAACAGACCAAAGTATAAAGAATTATGCGCTTTGTGGTTTTATTGATTCTCATATTCATATCGAAAGTTCGATGCTTGTGCCTTCAAAATTTGCTCAAATGGCAGTTGTTCATGGCACAGTAGCAACTGTTTCAGACCCTCACGAAATAGCGAATGTTATGGGAATGGAAGGAGTAGAATTTATGGTAAGTGATGGAAATAAAGTTCCTTTTAACTTCTTTTTTGGTGCGCCTTCGTGTGTCCCTGCAACGAGTTTTGAAACGGCAGGAGCAACTATTTCAGTAGAAGATATAGAAAAACTGATGAGCCAACCCCATATAAAATATTTATCAGAGATGATGAATTATCCTGCTGTTTTGGCAAGAGATAACGAAGTAATGGCAAAAATTGCAGCAGCTAAAAAATATGGAAAACCAACTGACGGACACGCACCAGCCTTGAGAGGAGAAGATGCAAAAAAATATATAGAGGCAGGAATCAGTACCGACCACGAATGTTTTACAAAAGAAGAAGCACTAGATAAGCTAAAATATGGAATGAAAATTATTATCAGAGAAGGAAGTGCAGCCAAAAATTTTGATGCTCTGATTGATTTATTGCCAAAGTATTATGAAAAAATGATGTTTTGTTCGGACGATAAGCATCCAGACGACCTTATGGAAGGTCATATCAATTTACTTGTAAAACGAGCTGTTAAGTTGGGAATGGATAAATTCAAAGTGCTTCAAGCTGCTTGTATCAATCCAATTGAACATTATAATTTAGAAGTAGGAAGGCTTAGAGAAGGAGATAAAGCTGATTTTATTATTGTAAAAGATTTAGAGAATTTTGAGGTTTTGGAAACTTACATTAATGGAGAAAAAGTAGCAGAAAACGGAAAGTCATTTATCAAAGATGTAGAAACAAAGGCAATTAATCAGTTTGATGTAAACCCAAAAAAATCATCTGATTTTGAAATAAAGAAAAGTAAAATAGTAGGAAATAGTACAGAAAATACAAAAATTCCTGTCATTGAAGCATTAGACGGACAATTAATTACAAATCCTGTTTATGTTGAAATTGATGATTTGACAAATAAAGAAGGTAATTTGGTTTCTAATCTTGAAAAAGATATTTTGAAAATGGTTGTTGTCAATCGCTATACTTCTGATGCTCCTGTCGCAATTTCTTTTATCAAAAACTTTGGTTTAGAGCAGGGAGCAATTGCTTCTTGTGTTGCCCATGATTCGCATAATATCGTAGCCGTAGGAGTTACAGATGAAGATTTGATGAAAGCCGTAAACTTAGTAATTAGAGAAAAAGGAGGAGTGTCAGCTACAAGTGGAAAAGAAGGAGAAAACCAAAATCAAGTTTTACCTCTTCCTGTTGCAGGAATTATGTCGTTAGAAAATGGAGAAACAGTAGGCAAAAAATATGCTCAAATTGATACATTTGCAAAAACTTTAATGACTAACCCAAAAACTAGCAAAAAACTTCATGCTCCCTTTATGACACTTTCATTCATGGCTCTTTTAGTCATTCCAGCATTAAAGTTGAGTGATAAAGGACTTTTTGATGGAGGAAAATTTGAGTTTGTGAAAGGTTGGGAGGTTTAAGAAGTGTTTTTTTTAAAACACAGAGTTCACAGAAAAAATATTTTTGAACCACAGAGGTTGAAGAGGAAAAAGAGAAAATACAATTACATTTTAAATTCAACTATTATTTTATGGAAATTAATTAAATTACACAACAAATACTTGGTTCTTGTATAGAAGGACACAAATCTGTTGGTATGGGTTTATTAGAATCGGTTTATGAAGAATGTCTATTTTATGAACTGTCAAAGAATACGAAGCTATTTGTCGAAAGACAAAAACCAATAGAGGTCATTTACAAAGATGTGGTTATGCCTTGTGGATTTAGAGCTGATTTTGTTATCGAAAATAAAGTAATTTTGGAAATAAAATCAGTAACTGAAATTCATCCTATCCACAAAGCTCAACTCATGAACTACATGAAATTAGCTGGCTGTCAAGTAGGATTATTAATTAACTTTAATGTAAAATTACTAAAGAACGGAGTAACAAGATGGGGAATTTGAATTTCTCTCTCCTCTCTTCAACCTCTGTGGTTCGAAAAGAAGTTCGTATTTAACATAGAATAAAAAATATATGCAAGATAAAAATACACACCTTATCATTATGGCAGGTGGAATTGGAAGCCGTTTTTGGCCTTTCAGTCGTCGTAATTACCCAAAACAGTTTCAAGATATTCTAGGAACTGGGAAGTCACTTTTACAACAAACAGTTAAGCGTTTTGAGCCTGTTTGTAAACCTGAAAATATGTACATTGTTACAAATCAAGACTATAAAGACTTGGTAAAAGAACAATTACCTGATTTTTCAGATGAGCAAATTTTATTAGAACCCTTTTTACGAAATACTGCGCCTTGTATTGCGTATGCGTCTTATAAAATTAAATCCAAAAATCCAGAAGCAAATATCATTGTTACGCCTTCTGACCATGTAATTTTGGATACGTATAGTTTCATCGAAAAACTCAAAGTTGCTATTGATGCAGCCAAATCAAGTGATAAAATTGTTACTTTAGGAATCAAGCCCACTCGTCCTGACACAGGATATGGTTATATTCAGAGCGAAGAGAATCAAAAAGGGAATGTAAAAAAAGTGCGTTTATTTACAGAAAAACCTAACTTAGAAATGGCCAAGTCATTTTTGGAAAGTGGAGATTTTGTATGGAATGCAGGTATTTTTATTTGGAATGTTCAGACGATTGCAAAGGCATTTGATACTCATTTAAACGATATTTCAGAAGCTTTCGAAGATATGAAAGGCGACTTTTATACAAAAAATGAACCTAAATCTTTAGAAAAAGCCTATTCACAATTTCACGGAATTTCGATTGATTATGGAATAATGGAAAAAGCTGAAAATGTTTTTGTGGTTCAATGTGATTGTGGCTGGTCTGATTTGGGAACTTGGAAATCGCTGCACGAACAAGCCAAAAAAGACGAAAATAAGAATGTAATTACTGGAGATGTAATGGCGTACGATACAAAAAATTCAATCATCAAAATTACAAAAGACCGTTTGGCTGTTGTACAAGGATTAAATAATTTTATTGTTGCAGATTATGATGGTGTTTTGTTAGTTTGTCATAAAGACCAAGAGCAAAGAATCAAAGAGTTTTTGGAAGTCGTTAAAAAAACTAAGAAGGAAAAATATACGTAGTAAAATTTTGCGTACCATTCTTGTTTTTAAAACCTAAATTTTATAAAGTCTCCTTCTTTTAGAATTTAGGTTTTTTTTATAAAACTTGATTTATAAACAGGTTTTAATAAAAATATTTCATAATGAGTGTAAAGGTTACTTTTCAATATTATATTTGTTGAGACTATCTGACAATTACTTTAGAGTTTTATTATTTATACATTTTACAAAACAAAAATGAGCCTTTTCAAACAATACCTGTCCACATATATACTTCATTTTGGTTTAGTTTTACTTTTTCTTATTGTATTTATATTGGTAGGTAGTTTAGTACGTAGTCTGTTTTTCAAGAAAAATAAACTCTCTATTTATTTGGTAGATATTTTCCCAAACTTATTTATGGGATTAGTTATTGTAGTTACTTTCTTCTCTTTGTTTATTACTCAGTTGAAATCTATCAATTTTTTATTTTTAGTCGTAGGTTTAGGTTTTTTGTATGATAGAAATAGTTTTTTACAACTAGATTTTTCTGCTTATGAACACAAAAATCACAAGTACGTTTTCTTACTGTTTTTTATTTTCATATTTAGCTTATTATTTCATTCAATTTATCAATATAATTACGAGATTTTTACAGCTTATAGATGGGACGATATTTTTTATGCTAACCTAGCTTATCATATTGCAGAGCAAGGTTTAGAAAATACATCTCACGTAGCTAATTTGGTAAATGAAAATATTTCTTTGAATTATTACCATTATTTTGAACTTTGGCTAACGAGCTTTTTCTTTAAATTTTCTGACCAAAATATAATTACTCTATTTATTCTTTATACTTCAACAGTAATTATTTTTTCGGCTTTTTTAGCTCTATATTATTTTTTGGTAACAGAAGTAAAATTATCTTCCATACAACTAAGTGCTTTATTATTTATTTTAGGGTTCATTTCTATCACGACTTTTCCTTTTTATGAAAATATATTTGGGCATAGTTTGTTTTATGGAATTAAAAATATTTTTCTAGGGCATGACGAAAGTATAAATATAAAATCAACACTTTTACTTTTACCTATTTGCATTGGACTTCAATTTTTAAGAAAGAATTATTTATTTTTTACTGCAATAATAATTAGTGTCTTAACTGTTTTTTCGGTTGTAATGCTTCCTTTTGCCTTTATTTCTACATCTTTGCTGGTTTTGTATGCACTTCTAAAGTCAAGAGAAGAACTAAAAAAAATAGTAATATATAGCTTTGTTTTTTACACCTTTTTTATTGCTTTCTATTATTTTCAAGGTGCATTAAGTGGAAATACTCAAACAGTTAGCTTTTCTATTTATAAAGAGCTTTACTTCAGAACAAGAATAACACTATCTCTTACTATAAAGGTATTTATTTATTTTGCACCTTATTTTATTCTTATAATTCTTTTTTGTAAAAAAAATATTTTTTTAAAAGAAAAAAGAGTAATAATTTTGTATTTGATTGTTGTTGCCTCAACAGCTTTTATGGCGACTTTTTTTTATAAGCAAATCAATTACTTGCAAATAGCTAATTTAATTAACTATAACTTTACGAAAATAATTATTATTTATCTGTTGGCAAAAATAATAACTGTTGAGGCAAAATTATGGAAAAGTATTGTTTTAATTAGTTCAACTATTGTACTTACCATTATTGTTTCTAGTTGGATGTTTAATCATTTATATTTTGATAAGACATTTATTGATGATAAGAAATTTGAGAAACAGGTAAAAGTTTTTTTTAAACAAGAGAGTAACATTGATTCTTACTTTGGAGTATATATTTCAACTCCTACGAAATTAGACCCATACAATATTGTTTCTATTTATAACTCTCCATTTGTCTATATATCTACTATTCAATCTGGAGTTTCTTTATTAAGTCTAAGCCATATAGATATTCCTAATCCTACAAAAGACCCTATTGATTCACTCAATTTTGAAATTGGTTTAAGAAGCGATCCTTTCTATAAATTCATACAAAAACAAAAGCAACAAGATGTTTTTAAATCTCTTAATCAGAGTAGATATGACTTTATCACCCAATACCGTCCTTATTTTATAGCTGTGAAGAAAGAAGAAGATATTCCTGAATTATTACGTCCTATTTTGGGAGAAAGAATAGAAAATAAGTCTGCTAAGATTATTTTATACAGATTTAAGTATGAATAATTATTATGAAAAGATTAATTTTTCATTACTTTCAAAATAGCATCTACATATTCTCTATCATTCGAAAGACGTGGAACTTTGTGCTGTCCTCCCAGTTTTCCTTTTGATTGTAGCCATTTGTAAAACGTATTGGGTTCTGCAAAATGAACGGTTGGCATTACCAAAGCAATATTTGCATGTCTCTTAGCGTCATAATCCGAATTTATTTCTCGTAATTTTTCATCTAAAGATTCCGTAAAAAGGGTTTCGTTTTCTGGAGGATGTACAAATTCAATTATCCATTCGTGTCCTCCTTGTTTGTGATTTCCTCCTTCTTCGCCTTTTATGTAAATGGGTGCTGCTGTATAATCTTTTAATTTTGCATTTGTTTTTTCACACGCATAGGCGAGGGCAATATCAGCATTTTCTACTACTACTTCTTCTCCAAAAGCATTAATAAAATGTTTTGTACGTCCTGCAATTCGTATTCTGAACGGGCTAATAGAAGTAAATTTGACTACATCGCCAATATTGTATCGCCAAAGACCAGAATTTGTTGAAATAATCATTGCGTATTTCTCATTCAATTTTACATCTTGTAATGCTATTGTTTTTGGATTCTCTTTATCCCACTCGCTCATCGGAATAAATTCATAATAAATTCCATAATCTAAAAGAAGAAGTAAATCCTCACTATCTTTTTGGTCTTGTAACGCAAAAAAACCTTCGGAGGCATTATAAACCTCCATATAATTCATTTGTTCAGATGGAATAAGCTCTTTGAAAAGCTGACGATATGGAGTAAAAGAAACTGCTCCATGAAAAAAACATTCTAAATTAGGCCAAACTTCTAAAATTGAGTTCTTACCTGTAACTTCTAATATTTTTTTGATTAAAAATAATGTCCACGTCGGAACTCCTTGAATGCTTGTTACATTTTCTTTCGAACTTGCTCTTGCCATTGCTTCCATTTTTTCTTCCCAGTTCTCCATCAGAGCAATTTCTAAACTAGGTGTTCTGAGATATTCTGCCCAAACGGGTAAGTGATTCATAATCAGAGCCGAAACATCTCCACAGTTCTTGACACCTGTAATCGGATTTGGTTGCATACTTCCACCTACTCCAACTCCTTTACCAGAGAAAAAACCTGTATCTGGATTGTTATTAGCATAAAGGGCTATCAAATCTTTTCCTGCTGCATAATGATTTCTGTCTAAACTCTCTTCCGAAACAGGAATATATTTACTTCGTGCATTGGTCGTACCAGAAGATTTTGAGAAACCAATAATAGGTTTATCCCAAAGTAAATTTTGTTCGCCTCTCAAACTTCTTTCTATATAAGGATAAAACTCTTCATAACTAGAAATAGGAACTCTATCAGCAAATTGTCCTTGCGTTTTGATAGCAAAATAACTATGTTCTTTACCCCAAACAGTATTTTTTCCAGACGCAATCAAATACTTAAATACTTCTTCTTGTACTTCAAAGGGGTTTTTTTTGAAGTTTTCTATACTTTCCAAGCGTGTGGAAAATAATTTTGCACCAATCCAATTGATAATATTTTTCATAGATTAAAGTTTGAAAAATTGCTCAATAAGAACACAAGCAATTGTAAATAAAAATAAAAGTTTAAAAAATGTGTGTTTACCTTTTGATATAAGTGTCAAATACAATTTAATGTTTACTTTTAAATCATAAAATTAAATTAGTAATCTTTTTGAAAGATACTACAATGATAAAAAATATTTCCATAAAAAAACCAACAAAGACTTTCTTTTTACATAAAAAAAATCTTGTTGGTGATGTATATCTAGTCATTTTTGTCAATCATACTCTTATAGAGCTTGTCTTCTATATCTTTGAGTTCGTTTCGTACTTTCCCAATTACTCTGAGTAGTTGTTTTCTTTCTTTTACCTTTTCGTCCCACTCTGGCATATCCAAAAAATCTTTTAGTTTGTCTTCATTAAAAAACATAGAACAAAGATGTAAAAAAGACATTTTATTTTGAATCTTTGGGTGAGAAATTACTTCATGTGTAGCATTTCTCAATACATCATTTACTCTCATTCCTAAAAAATCAAATTCATAATCTAATTTTTTATCTATTTTTTTAGCCAATTTTTCACGCTTTTTTTCTAATTTTTTCTGCTTATTTTTTTTCATCGTATTTTTGGGTAAAAGTGAAATAAAAAATTATAAATTTATATTGGATTGAAATTGAGTTCTACTAAAACTCTATTATTGCTTAATAAGTTCGCTTTCTTTTATGTTATCAAAAAATAAATAACTAACCTTCTCGTGCATTTTTTATAAATTGGACTGCAAAATTACTTAAAAATTAGTCAATAAACTATGATTTCTATAAATCAATCTCCTTCCAAACTCAAATGGATTGTTATTCTTTTTGCTTCGCTTATTGGTTTGATGTCCCTTTATTATACTAATCAATTAGTAGATACTTTGGCAGAACGTGAAGAAGAACAAATTGATTTGGTAGCTAAAGCACAAGAATTAGTAGTTCAGGTAGAGGACAGTCTTATGCTTAACTTTTTGGTTACAAATATCTTGCAAGGAAATCAATCCATTCCTATGATTGTGGCAGATGAAGAAGGAAACCCCAATCAGTCAAGAAATATTAAATTTAGAAAAAATGCTACTGAAGACGAAAAAAATAAAACTTTAAGAAAACATTTGGTTTCTATGAAGGAAGCTCATCCACCCATTGAAGTAAAAATTTCGGAAGAATGGAAGTATTATATTTATTATGAAAACTCTACTTTGCTTACACAGCTCAAATATTTTCCTTATGCACAACTTTCACTCATTACAGCTTTTCTGATTTTTGCTTATTTCTTATTTAGCTCTTCTCGGCGTGCCGAACAGAATAGAGTTTGGGTAGGACTAGCCAAAGAAACAGCACATCAACTCGGAACACCACTTTCTGCACTTATGGCGTGGGTGGAATATTTTAGAGCTGATAAAAGTGTTGAGGAAGATATTTTGCAAGAAATAGAAAAGGATATTGCTAGACTTACAATGATAACAGAGCGTTTTTCAAGTATTGGTTCTATTCCTGATTTGAGTTCTGAAAATGTATTGGAGGTAGTGGAAGGAGTAACAGAGTACCTCAAAAAAAGAATTTCTACTAAGGTAAAACTGACAATTAGAGCAAAAAAAGACACAAAGTTATATGCCAAAATAAATAAACCTCTTTTTGAATGGGTCATTGAAAATATTTGTAAGAATGCTGTTGATGCAATGAGTGAAGCAGGAGGTAAAGGAAGTATAACGTTGTTTTTTTCTTCAGATAGAAGCCAAAAGCAACTTATCTTAGATATTACAGATACAGGAAAAGGAATTTCACAGAATCAAATCAAAACTGTTTTTCGCCCTGGATTTACTACCAAGAAAAGAGGCTGGGGACTAGGACTTACACTCGCAAGAAGAATCGTGGAACAATACCATAACGGAAAAATAAGTGTTTTGAAATCAGAAGTAGGAAAAGGAACAACTTTTAGAATTATTTTAAGAACAAGTGAGTGATTTTTTGTCTGTTTAGTTCAAAAAAAGTTTTTCAAAAACTTAAATACCATTTTTTCGTACATTAGAATACATAAAATAGACTTTATATCTTGTATTAAAATTTTGGCTCGTGCTATTTAATTTGTATCTTAATAAGATTAACTATCTTAACAGTTATTTGATTACTCAACAACACTCCATTTAATACTCTTCTCATATATATCAAATGAAAAATCAATTTCAATCTTTTCTACTATTATTTTTTATATCTATTTTTATAGTTCCTCTTACACATGCACAGGTAACTATATGGAATGAAGATTTTACACTTGCTGATGATACTGAAACCGATGCAGGAGCAACAGCTTGGTCTGAATCTCCTAATGCACAAGGAAGTGTAGATGCAGGTTCTGTTCAAGGAAATGTATTTACTTGGGAAGATATTGATGGCGAAACTTCCGACGGAAATGAAGCTATTTGGTTGAGTCAGAGTATAGATATAAGTAATTATAATACAATTACGGTTAGTGCTGATGTGAGAGGAACAAATAGTATGGAAGATGGAGAAGAGTATATAATATTAGAGTACAGTACAAATGGAGGAACAACTTGGACACAATTCACAACTAATGGATTTAATGATGGAGATTTTTCTAATACATTCATAACTGCTTCCTCAAATGTCCCTAATAACACAACATTGCAGATAAGAGCAAGAGTATTTAGTGACAACAATAATGAAGACCACGAACTAGATAATGTGTTGGTGCAAGGAATATTGAATACTACAAATCCAGCTACCTGTGGAGCAACACCTTTTTGGGATGAAGAATTTTCTTTACCAGATGGCACAGATTCAGATAATGGCTCAACAGCTTGGAGCGAAGCAGGAAATACAGGTGCAGGTGAGGTAAATGGAAATGCTTATGTATGGGAAAATACAGGAGCTGCTGAAGGAATTTGGATAAGCGACCCTATTAATATAAGTGGACTAACAGATGTTTCTATTTCAATGGATATACAAAGCGACCCTGATATGGCAGGAGAACCTGATTATCTTATTATAGAATATACGACAGATGGAGGAACTACTTGGAACGAGTTTACTACAAATGGAAATAATATAGGCGACTTTGGAAACCTAACAGCTTCTGTAAATTCTATCAATGGAACAACACTTCAAGTACGTGCTAGAGCTAGAAGTAGTGCAAATGGAGAATTTCATACCATTGATAACGTACAAGTTTCGTGTGTTACAAATACTACTGGGGGTGGAGGAGGAACAGACCCAGACTGTGTTGCTCCCCTTGCTCCACCTACTTTTACAGAAATTGCAGCCACTACTGGAGGGTTAGATGTTGGTGGTGGAAAAGATGGAGGGACAGCTTGGGGAGATTTTAATCAAGATGGCTGTTTGGATTTGCTTGTCAATACAAACAATGGAAATAATAATGGAGGAGGAACACGTCTCTTTCAAAGTAATTGTGATGGCACATTCTTTCGTGTAGCTGAACCTAGAGTTCCTGCTGAGTTAGAAGATATTGTAAGAGAACGTAGTGTTATTTGGGGAGATATAAATAATGATGGTTGGTTAGATTTTGCTCGTAATACTTCTGCTACTGGAAACAATCAATCTTCAATTCATTTTTATTTGAATGATGGAAATGCTCCTAACAATTCATTTATCCTTATTCAAACTGTTTGTAATGGTAGTGATAATGGAAATGCAGGAGGAGTCGTTAATCCTGCACAACAAAATGAAATTGATAATGGAAGATTAGTTGATGGACAAAATACAGAAGGTTTGGGATGGTTAGATTATAATAATGACGGCTTTTTAGACCTAGTTATAGAAAATCACAATCACGGAATTGATATTTTAGAAAATCAGTTTTTTTGGGGCGATTTAGCTGATGCTACTCCAAATGATGCTGTAAGTATTATTAATTTAGGAGGTGTTACCTGCGACCACCCTAGCAATCCAAATGGAAACCCTAGAACATACCCTCCCTTTATACACGTAACACCTGACGAAGACCCAAAAGGGCTAATTACAGGAGCAACAGATGGAGATTATCTAACTATTGGAGACTTTAATGATGATGGTTACTTAGATATTTTAGGACGAAAAAATAACGAACGTGATTTGTTTGCTAATAATGGTAATAATTTTTTTCCTGTCAATCTTACTTTTAACGGACAAGCAAATAATGGTAATAAAGGAGGAGTAGCTTTTTGTGATTTTGATAGTGATGGAGATTTTGACATTATTTGGACTTCAAACGATAATCAAACCAATGGAAATGAAAATTTTATTTGGATGCAAACAGGTTTGTATTCAGAGAATTTTCTAAAACTAGACGGAACGAATGCTACTACACAAAGAAACCCTATAGATGGAGTTCTCAACAATGTAGATGGCTGTGCTTGTGGAGATATAGATAATGATGGAGATGTTGATTTATTCCTTTCAGCTGGAAATGGTTCTAGTTATATGTTCAGAAATGATGGAGTAGATGGAAATGGAGTTCCTATATTGGTAGATAATACAGCAGCTTATGGTATCAATGTAAATGCAAATGGAGAAGGTGTAAATTTAGTAGATTATGATAATGATGGAGATTTAGATTTGTATATTAATGTAAATGGTGGCGATAACCAGCTTTGGCGAAATGACTTACAATGCCCTAAGAATAATCTGAAAGTAGAAGCTCTAGTGTGTATAGAACCAGGATTATACAGAGAAGCTGTCGGAACAACAATACGTATAGAGAGTATGGACGGTACATTTTCAAGTGCTTTACAAGATGTAAACGCAGCAAAAGGACACGGTTCTCAAAATCCTCTTAAAGTTCCTTTTGGTATCCCTGATAATAATGACTTGTATCGAATTATTGTGCGTTTTCCTCCTTTTGGTGTAGATTTGGATGGAGATGGAACAATAGAAAGTCCTGATAATGGTTTTGGGCAAGATGAGGTTATTAGTGAAACCTATACTGTAGAAAACGTACGTCCTACTGACTTTCCAGACCAAACAGTACGTATCACAAGTCAGTTTGCTATTGATGGTGCGACAGATTGTAATGGTGGACTTTTGCCTGTTGAGATGCTTTATTTTACAGGAGAACAACTTATCTCTGGAGAGAACCTTTTGAAATGGGGAACAGCTTGGGAACGTGATAATGATAAATTTGTAATAGAACGTTCTTTTAATGGAACTAATTTTGAAGCCATTGGAGAACAGAAAGCGAGAAGCGAAAACTCTATTTCTGTTACAGCTTATGAATTTTTAGATAGAGATATAGCTCAAGAAATTCAAAAACAATTAGTTAAAAAAGTTTATTATCGTTTGCGTCAAGTAGATACGAACGGGACAATTAGTTTTTCGAAAGTAGTAGTTATTACTATGAATACTTCCAACCTTGGAATAAGTAACTTTCCTTTGATTTACCCTTCGCCTAATAAAAAATCAAGTGATTTTATGTTAGATTATGAAGCAATCCAAAGCAATCAAGAGTTTTATTTGAAAATTTATAACGTAATTGGACAAATTGTTTATCAGAAAAAATATACACTCAAAAAAGGAACAAACAAACTTTTTATTCCTACTAAAAAATTACCAAAAGGAATTTTGATTGCAAAGTGGACGTCGCTTAGCGAAACAAATTCTCAAAAAATTCTTTTGGAATAAGAAAAAAAACAATACAAAGTTTGCAGACTGCTAATAAAATTGTAAATTACAGATACTTATCAAAAATAAGTGCAAAAAAATAAGCCAACAATAAATTTGTTGGCTTATTTCAATCAATCCTATCCTAAAAACTAAGCATCTTTTTAAGAAATTTTGAACTAAAAACTGATTTCTGAAAAGGTGCTTTTGTGATTATAAATAATCGTATTCAAAAGTCTTTTTTTATCAATTTAGTTTCAAAGGTTTTCTTAGAATTTCCTCAAAGTTTTTATAATTAAGTCAAAGTCTTCAAATGAGTAATTAAATACTTTTTGCTTTCTTTGTCTTAATCGTTACGCTAATATACGTCAAGAATTGATACAAGATTTGGTTCTTCGATATAAACAAACAAGAGGTCGGTTAAAAGCTAAATTTGTTCGGTAAAAAATAAAAGAGAATTTTGTGTTGGTTGGTATCGCATAAACAAACAAGAGCTTTAAGCATGAATTTCTCTCAAAGCATCTTCATTAGCTTCAATAATTCTGTTTACATCTTCATCAGAAAGCGAATTTGATAAGAACCAACTCTCAAATTGAGCAGGAGCAATATAAACACCACGATTAAGCATAGCGTGAAAATATTTTCCAAAAAGAGCTGTATCACAAGTAAGCGCATCTTCAAAATTTTCTACTTTTTTATCTGTAAAGAAAATATTCGTCATCGAACCGATGTGATTTACTGTATAATTTAAACCTTGCTCTTTGATAGATTTACGCATTCCATCAGCTATTTTAGACGTTTTTTGTTCTAAGTTCTGATAAATTTGAGGGTTATTATTCAAAATATTCAAAAGTGCTAAACCTGCTGCCATTGCCACAGGGTTGCCCGAAAGTGTTCCTGCTTGATACACTTTTCCGATAGGTGAAACACAATCCATAATTTCTTTTTTACCTCCGTATGCTCCAACAGGCATTCCACCACCAATTATTTTTCCTAAAGTTGTCATATCAGGTGTAACCCCATAAACTTCTTGCGCTCCACCTTTTGCTAATCTGAAACCTGTCATTACCTCATCAAAAATAAGTACAATTCCATTTTCATCACATATTTTACGAAGACCTTCCAAATAACCTTCTTTTGGCAAAACACAACCCATATTTCCAGCCACAGGCTCAATAATAATGGCTGCAATTTCATTTGGATTTGCATCGACTAAATATTGAATAGCATCTAAATCATTATGAGGAGCTAATAAAGTATCTTTTGCTGTTCCTTTCGTTACCCCTGGACTATTTGGCGTTCCCATTGTGGCTGCTCCACTTCCTGCTGCAATCAAAAATGAATCTCCATGACCGTGATAACAACCTATTGTTTTGATAAATTTTTCTCTTCCTGTATAACCACGAGCCACACGAACAGCAGACATGGTAGCTTCTGTTCCAGAATTTACCATTCTTACTTTTTCTATCGAGGGAACCATTTCACAAATTAGCTCTGCAATTGTTACTTCTCTGCGTGTTGGTGCGCCAAAAGAAGATGAACCATGAACTGCTTCAATGATAGCTTGTGTAACTTCTTCTTGTCCGTGTCCTAGAATCATAGGACCCCAAGAACCTATCAAATCAATATATTTGTTGTTGTCCTCATCAAAAAGATAAGCTCCTTTTGCTGATTTCATAAAAACAGGTGTGCCTCCAACAGCTTGAAAAGCACGAACAGGAGAATTTACACCTCCTGGAATATGATGTTGAGCTTCTGAAAAAAGAGTTTGACTATTTGTTAGTGTTACTGAATGCATTGTATTTTATTTATTGAGTGAATAAGGTAATTTTTGATATTTACAAAAGTAAGAATTTAATTGTTTTGTTTTCGTTTGCTATATTCTAATTTTTATGGAACACCGATTTTACGAATTTATACAGATTACCACCAATTTTTTAAATAAAAATAAACTAAGATGTAATTGTATTTTTCTGCTGTTGTTGATATTTTAGTGCAGCGACACCAATAACTTACTTAGGCATTTGTTTTTTCCATTCAAAATATCCCAAAATAGCCAATACTAAAAATATAGCATATAATCCTGTCGTAAAATAAAGACCTTTATAGTAATAAATTCCGACACAGAAAGCATCAATTACAAACCAAAAAATCCAGTTTTCTACCCAGCGTTTGGCAAGTTGAAATTGAGCTACAACGCTAAAAGAAGTAGTAAAAGCATCAAAATAAGGCACAGAAGCATTTGGTAGCGTAGAAAACCAAGCCCCAAAACCAAAGACTCCTGCAATACCGACAACAATACTGATAAGCCAAAATTTGATGGGCATATAAGTAATTGGAAGCTCTGTATCATTATTTTTGATTATTTCGTTACTGCTATCACCATCATAAAAATTATCAGAAGTTAATTCCTCTATCATTTCTTTGTCCAAAACAGAAGGTTCAGAAGATAAAGTAGTGTGTTTTTTTCTCTTATTTTTTCCTCCAAAAAGCCAATGATACCAACCCCAAATACTGACTACAAAATAGAAAGCACTTAGAATAGAATCTCCATACAGACCTGCATCAAGAAATATATATATATAAGGAACAACACTCAAAATACCAAACAACCAACCCCAATGATTATTTCTTGTGTTGAGCCAGACACAAATAAGTCCTGTAAGGGCAGCGAAAAGCTCTAGTTTGTGAGAAAAAAAATAGGTTAGAAAAGATTCTAGTAGTTGTTCCAAAACGGGTTTTGTTTTTTATTGAAAATAGATTTTAAAAATGAGTTGCAAAGATAGACCTTGCAAATAGAGAAAAAAATCGTATCATAAAAAATAATTTCTAATAGATAGTTTTACGATTAAAAAAGTGATATTATTAGTAACTTTGTATTCTATTTTTATAACATCGTCAAAGAGAAGTGTAGATTTTTAGTAAATTTCAAATCTATCTTTTTAAATCCTAAATTTATTTCATGCAAACTATATTTGTTCCCTTAGATTTTTCAGAAAATTCATTACAAGCTCTTCGCCACGCTATCGAACTAGCTAAAACCTCTGAATCACAAATTATTGTTTTTCACTCTTATCAACCTCCTCAAATGGGTGGTGGAAGTTTTACAGGTAAGAAAAAACTTACTGACCTTGGCAAACAAGAAGCTGAAGATAATATGTATAAAGTAGTGATGCGCTTAAAAGAAACTGAACCTGATTTAGATTTCGAACATTTGATAGTTGATGGCGATCCTATGCAACGCATTCTTTTCTATTCAGAAGAATATAAATCTGACTTGATTGTTATGGGAACAAAAGGTGCTAGTGGGCTAAATGAGGTCTTTTTGGGGAGTGTTGCAGGTAAAATCATCAATGATGCGTCTTGCCCTGTGGTAATTGTTCCAGAAGAGAGTTATAAAGGAACATATGAAAGAATTGTTTATGCAACTTCACTTATAGCAGATGATAGAGGCGTACTAAAATACTTAAAGGGATTAGCTACGGATTTCAAAGCAAAGTTAGAATGTATCCATATAGAAAAAAATGCAGAAGCAAATTCTAAATTTGAATCTTTTGGAAGAGCTTATACAGAAGAAGGAACAGATAATAATTATATAGATTTTAAAATTATTTCTAAAGAAGAAAGTCAGAAAGTAGAAGATGCTTTATTAGAATATATAGAAGAAAATCCTCTTACTCTTTTGGTTATGCTTCGTCGTGAACGTGATTTTATACAGCGTGTTTTTGGTCATAGTGTTACTAAAAAGATGGCACACCATGCAAAAAGCCCTTTGTTGATTATGAAGGCTGCTGATAAGATAGAGCTTTAATCAAAAAACAAAAAGTCTATTCTCAATTATGAACTCTGAGAATAGACTTTTTTCTTTAAAAGAAATTATAAACTAAGCTTCTTGCGAAACTTGTTTTTTCTCTCTAGTATCAACAGCTTGTCTTCCAATGCTATTATAATATGTCTTTAAATCTTCCATCTGTTCTAAGTCAAATACATTTCTTCCATCAAAGATAACTCTGTCTTTCATTATAGAGAATGTTTTTTCAAAGTCTGGAGTACGGAAAACACTCCATTCAGTAACAATAATCAAGGCATCTGCATTTTTAAGAGCGTTGTATTGATTTTCTTCAAAAGAAACTCTATCATCTCCTTCATACTGCTCATGAACATTTTCCATTGCCTCTGGGTCAAAGGTAGAAACGGTTGCCCCTGCTTCTATAAGTTCATCAATGATGTAAAGTGCTGGTGCTTCTCTAATATCGTCTGTATTTGGTTTGAAAGCAAGTCCCCACATAGCAAAGTGTTTTCCTGTCAAATCTTCACCATAAAAAGATTTGATTTTATCTACCATCACTACTTTTTGGCGTTCGTTTACTTTCATTACCGAACTCAAAATCTTAAACTCATATTTGTTTTCATTAGCTGTTCTTTCTAAAGCCTGTACATCTTTTGGAAAACAACTTCCTCCATAACCTACACCAGCAAACAAAAATCGCTGTCCGATACGGTTATCAGAACCCATTCCTTTACGAACAAAATCTACATTCGCTCCTACAAGCTCACAGATATTTGCAATTTCATTCATAAAACTAATACGAGTAGCAAGGTAAGAATTAGCTGCATATTTTGTCATTTCAGCCGAACGTTCGTCCATAAAAATAACAGGATTTCCTTGTCTTACATAAGGGTTATAGAGTTTGTCCATTACTTTCCTTGCTCTGTCTGAAGAAGTTCCTACTACAACTCTATCAGGTTTCATAAAGTCATCAACGGCTACGCCTTCTCTTAAAAATTCAGGATTCGAAACAACATCAAATTCTGTTTTGGTATTTGCAGCAATAGCAGCCTGAACACGCTCGGCAGTACCCACAGGAACGGTACTTTTATCAACAATGACTTTATAATCTGTTATCATTTTGCCCAACTGTTCTGCAACGCCTAATACATACGAAAGGTCAGCAGAGCCATCTTCCCCTGGAGGAGTTGGAAGAGCTAAGAAAATAATTTGAGCATCTTTAATAGCTTCTTCTAAATTGGTAGTAAATAAAAGACGTTCTTGTTTGATATTTCTTTCGAAAAGAACTTGTAAACCAGGTTCGTAAATAGTTAGTTTTCCTGATTTAAGGCGATTGATTTTGTTCTCATCGATGTCGACACAAACAACTTGATTACCTGTCTCGGCAAAACAAGTTCCTGATACTAAACCTACATATCCTGTACCAATGACTGCTAATTTCATATATAAAAAGAATTGTGAATAATTAAAAAGAAATGAATTATTATAAAAAATACGTATATAAATCAAAGAAAAAGAGTTCTTCCATTTTAGATTCAGAAAAACAAAGATACAAAAAGTAGGTTTTAGTCAAGATTTTAAAAAGAAATAATTTATTATCTTAAAGATTTAAGGTAATATAATCTAATATTCTCTTTCCAAAAACAATTGTACCCACTAAAACAGCGTAGATACTTGCTATCAAAACGGCACTTGCTGCCAAATCTTTTATCTGACCTGCTAATTTCTTTCTGGACTAACTAAGTCGACTAACTTTTCTAAAGCTGTATTCAGAATTTCTGTTATCCAAACAAAACAAATAGCTGATAAAACAGAAATCCATTCTAAAGAAGATATTTGAAAGACAAAACTAAAAAATAAAGCTAAAATTGCTGCAGGAATATGAATAAAGATATTATAGTCTTTAATCATTATTTTCAAACCTTTGAAAGCATAACCAAAACTACGAAACTGTCTTTTGAGATAGCTAAACATATTTTTGAGACTAAAAACAAATTAAATCTCGAATACAAACCCTTCTTTTACAAGCTGTTCGTATTTATCTTTATCAAATTTATAGAGTTGAGCTGCACGATGGGAAACATTTTGCTGATATTCATCTAGAGGAAGAACAAGTTTTGTCTTTAATATCTTTCTTCTGAAATTTCGTTTATCAAGTGTCATTCCTAATACGTGTTCATACAAAATTTGAAGTTGAGAAAGAGGAAATTTTTCTGGCAAAAGTTCAAAACCAATAGGTTGATAACGCACCTTTCCACGCAATCTCTCCAAAGCTATTTTCATAACTTCCTCATGGTCAAAGGCAAGAGGGATTTCTGAGAGTTCTTTTATACTAAACCACCTAGTATCAGCAGCATCAGAAGCAGCTTTTATTTGATCAGCATGATGCGCCAAGCTTACCAAAGCATAGTAGGCAATACTAATTACTCTCCCTCTTGGGTCACGGTTTGGCGCACCAAAAGTAAAGAGTTGTTCCATAAAAAGATTATTCATACCTGTTTCTTCTTCTAACTCTCGTCTTGCTGCTGTCTCCAAATCTTCATCCATATCTACAAAACCACCTGGAAATGCCCATTTTCCTGCAAATGGATTGTGCGCTCTTTCTATCAAAAGCACTTTCAAGTCAGAGTTTTCACTATCCCAAGCAAAAATAACACAATCAACAGTAACAGAAGGGCGTGGGTATTCGTAGCTATACATAAAGTTGTGGGTAATTAAATTGGTTTGAGATTTTTTATTCTTAGTGTTTTTTGTACACAAAGTAAGTTATTTTTTTTGAATAAAGCAATTTTTGGATTAAAAATGGATATATATTATTTTGGATTATAATTTTTAAATTAATTCTGATGCTCTATTTTGCCTATCTTTTTACATTTAAAGTCAAGATTCTTGCCTTTTTTCTATTTATACTCTTTTTATTTATCTGTTTCCCATCTTTTTCTCAAAAAACTGAATCAGTAAAAGATACTACATATAAAACTATGCAAGTACGTGAGACCAAAAAATGGCTTATTCCAACAATTGCAGCAACGACATACATAGGAGGAATGACTTTTTTATATCAGAGTTGGTATAAGAACGAAAATCAAACTTCCTTTCATTTTTTTAATGATAATAAACAATGGAATCAGTTAGATAAATTTGGACATACTTATACTTCTTACCAATTAGGAAAATTAAGTTATTATTCTTTCAAAAAATTAAATTATTCAGAAAAAACAGCTCTTTGGTCTTCTATGGCTGGTTTTTGGCTAATGCTTCCCATTGAAGTTTTTGATGGATTTTCGCCTACTTATGGAGCAAGTTATGGCGATTTGATAGCAAATGGAGCCGGTTCTTTATTGTTTTTATCTCAACAAATTGCTTTCAAAGAACAACGAATTCAGATGAAGTTTTCATTTTTTCCAACTTCTTACTCCGATTTACGTCCAAATACCTTGGGAGAAAATCTTCCTACAAAAATTTTAAAAGATTATAATGGACAAACTTACTGGTTTTCCTCTAGTCCTGCATTATGGTTAAACAAAGCTAGTAAAACTAAATTTCCAAAATGGTTAGCTTTTTCAATTGGTTATGGTGCAAATGGTATGTTATATGGAAGTGAAAATCAAAACAATGAAAACGGCTATCAAAGTTCAAGAGATTTTTATATGTCTTTAGATATAAATTGGAGTCAGATAAAAACTAAACGGAAAGGTTTACAATTATTATTTGGCGTTTTAGATGGAATAAAAATACCTTTTCCTGCATTTTATTATAATACAAAAAAAGGCTTTGATATAAGTTTACTCGCTTTCTAATTAAAAAATAAAATTAATCTTTTGGTAATTTTATCCATTCGATTGCTTTATTTAGATTGCCAAAAGGAATTACATCTACACTTCCTTTTCGTTTTACAAAAATTTCATCAGCAGAAAGTTGCATAAATAAATCATTAGGAATAACATATCCTAAATAAGAAAGTCCAGTTTGCAAGGCACGAGGAAACCAGTTTCCGTCTATCCATTTTTGGTCTTCATCTGTATAGGTCTGACGATAAGTTAAATCTACAATCAGTTTATTTGTATTTTTTTTCTTTAAAAAAAATAGAATTGCATCTAAAAAAGTTCTCAATTCTGTATCATAAACAAATCCAATACTACGAGTAATTATACAATTTGCTTCTTTGTTGTAATAGATACGAAGTGCATCACTTTCACTCACATCAACATTATAAATTAACTCATTTTCTGGACTAGCTAAATGTTTTGGTAATTTCATAAGTTTATGTTTTTTTATAAAAATAATATTTTGCTTAAAACAAAGCAATTTATTCAAAAAAAACTAAAAAACGGAAATCTAATTATGAAAAAAGCCTAACTCAAAGAGCTAGACTTTTCTATTTTACTGTTATTTTCTAGTGGCTTACTGGTTTGTTACAGTAAACTCTTGAAAGCGATCTTCTAAACGTTGCACTGCAGTACGCAAACCATCTAAATCAGATTGTGGAAGTGTTTTACCAATATATGCTACGAAACGCCAAACCTCTCCTACCTCTGCAATTTCTAACTCATAAGGATCGTATTGTGGATTCGTAGATTTGAGAAGCAAAGTTCCTTTTTCCTCTATTTTATTAAATACTTTTTTGAGAACAATTCCTTCGTTTTTAAGAACAATAACACATACTTGTCCATCTTTTACTTCGTGCCAATCTGTTACATATTCGCCAATTACGATAGTTCCAGATTGTAGAGGAAGCATTGAATCTCCTGTAATCTCAAAAGCTCTATATGTTCTGTCTTTTGGTAAGAATGGAAGTCTATATTTGGGTAAATCTTTTAAATACTGAACGTCTGTATAGCCTTTAGTATAACCTGCTGCTGCTTTTTCAGGAACCATTTCTATATTTTCATTATTATTTTCATCTACTGTAATAGCAAGAACTCGTAAAGAATCTGCTGCTACATAACGAGCAAGTCGTTTGCTTGGTGTATCCTGACTTTCTTCTTCAAGGTTTTTGGTTACTAAATTATCTATCTGTACTTCAAAAATTTGCGCCAATCGTTGTAATGTTTGGAGACGTGGTTCTGCCCTTCCTTCTTCATAAGAAGAATATGCTCCACGAGAAATAGAAGCTTCATTGGCTAATGCTTGTTGGCTTTTTTTGGATTTACGGCGTAAATAACGTAGATTTTGACTTAGAAACATAACAGTATTAATTATTTGAATAACAGTATTTTTAAGACACAATCGCAAATCATCATTATAATTACCATAATGTATTTATTGCAAAGTGTTTATGCTTTATATAAATAAAACTAATCTAATTTTAGCATTATCTAATAAAAGTAACTAAATTTATCAAAAATACCAAAATATTTTGAAATATATAAGCTTTTTAGCCAAAAGTTGCTAAGAATAGTTGCTTTTCCTCTTTTTTTGAGAAAAAAATATTTTAGAAAGTCTTTGGTAACTTCAATCTTTACCTTTTAGTAAATAACTATGAATAATAAAAAAGATGTCAAAAAACTAGAGCTTTCTTTTGTAGAAAGTAAAGATGGCTCTCATACACTTCTTCGACACGACATTAACGAAACTTACCATTCACATAATGGAGCGATACAAGAATCACTTTGGGTTTTTATAGATAAGGGTTTGAATTATTTAAAAGAGCAAAATTATACTTCAATCAAGATATTAGAGGTAGGTTTTGGGACAGGATTGAATGCAGTTTTGGCATATCAGTTTGCAAAAAAAAACGAAATTAAAATAGAATATATATCTTTAGAGCCTTTTCCAGTCCCTTTAGAAATTACTGAAAAACTAAACTATACTGATTTTTTAGGAGGAGAAAGTGAAGCTATTTTTAATCAATTACATCAAGTTAGTTGGGAAGAGAAACACCAAATATCAAACTATTTCTCAATAAAAAAGGTAGAATCTACATTAGAAGACTACAAGGGTAGTTTTGAAAGTCAAAGTAAGCTCAACTACTTTGATTGTATTTTTTATGACGCTTTTGCGCCTAGTAAACAAGCTGAAGTTTGGCAGTTATCAAACCTTCAAAAAGCATTTGATTTTACAAAAGAGAATGGAGTTTTAGTTACTTATTGCGCCCAAGGTCAGTTCAAAAGAGATTTGAAAGCAATAGGTTGGAAGCTAGAAAGCCTAGATGGCGCACCACCAAAACGAGAAATGATAAGAGCTACAAAAATAAGCAGCTAACAAAAACAATCTGTAATTAAATTCACTTTGATTTTAAAAGTTTTGTTTTAATACATAAGGAATTATTTTTAATTGTTAATCTAATTTCAACTGTAATACACGATTTGAGGCTATTAAATTCAATATTATTTGATAATCAAAGTAAAAAAATAACTTGGTTATAATTTCCTTTAAGGATTATTCTAAAGAGATAGAAAATAAAAATTCAAAAATTATAACTTCTCACAAATTATTATTTGTGGGTTTTGTTATAGTTTTATTTTTGAGCTAGTTAAGATATTTTGGAATAGTTTTAGAATAAAGTTTAGTAATTTTAAATCACTCTACTATAAAATATTCTATCTATGAAATCTTTTAATTTTACTTTCTTATTTATTATTTCTGTATTATTCTTTTCTAGTTGTAGCAACTTCAAGATTGTTACTATCAATGATATGAATAAAAACAAAGAAAATACTGAAAGCAATACTTTGAAAAACAAAGTAAAAATATCAAATCAAGAATCAGAATCTACATCAACCAGCGAAAATTATAAAGAATCTTTATCAAAAGCTGAAAAAGTAGTTGATGCAGCTCGTGAACAACTTGGAACTCCTCACCTTCTCAAAAATCCTAAAAAGAAAAGTGCTACTGATTGTTCGGGTATGACCTGTAAATCTTATTCTGTCGTCGGAGTAAATCTACCTCGGACTACTACTGGTCAGGCAGAAATGGGGAAGTTTGTTTCTAAGAAAGCACTTCAAAAAGGAGATTTAGTATTTTTTACATCAAAAAAAAATAACAGGAGAATTTCTCATGTAGGTCTTATCAGTCGTGTAGAGAAAGATGGAAGTGTTTATTTTATACATACATCTACCTCACGAGGTGTAGTAGAAGATGATTTCTACATGAAACATTGGCAGGATAACTTTGTTACAGCCCGTAGAGTTCTATAAAAAAAATTATTTGAATTTTAATACTCCACCTTCCTTATTCACTTCAAAATTCACATTCGCACCACAAATAACAGCTTCATTTTGGGCTGTATGTCCAATAGGAAAGTCAAAAGCGACAGGATAATTGTATTCTTGTACCAAATCTGTAATCATTTGCTCAACAGAAAAGCCGAACTGTTGGGCAGTCTGCTTTGAATCAGAAAAACTACCAATTATTAGTCCTTTCAAATTTCTAAGTTTTCCTGCTCGGTAAAGTTGCCACAACATTCTATCGATAGCATATAAATTCTCACCAACTTCTTCTAAAAAAAGGATTTTATTATCGGTATTTATTTCTGTAGGAGTAGCAAGGCTGTTGATTATCATACTTAAATTTCCTCCTATTACTTCTCCTTCTGTTTCTCCTAATTTATTTTTTGGATGAGGTAGTGAATTAATTTGATATGATTTGCCTAATAGAGCCTGTAAAAAACTTTCTATAGATTTTTCAATCTGTATTTTATCAGTAACTTCACTTGTATCTTGCTTTAGGGTATTTCTCACTCTTTTTTCGCCTTTTTTACTCTGTTGAATTTGTACTTTCTGAGAATCTGTAAATGATTTTTGAGTTTCTAAATTAGTTTGAGATTGATATAAATACTTAAACTGAACAGGCATAAAACCATGCATACTTTGAAAACCTAATTGATTTATTTTCAAATGAATAGCTGTAATATCACTAAAACCAATGAGCCATTTGGGGTTTTCTAAAAATTTATCCCAGTTGAGTTTGTCCAAAATACGTCCCATTCCGTAGCCACCACGAATACACCAAATAGCTTTTGTGTCCTTACAATCTAAGGCTTTTTGAAGATCAAATAATCGATGCTCATCAGTAGCTGCAAAACGAAAAAAATTATCTGTTAAATGAATTCCCACTTTTGGAACAAAACCTTTTTCTAGTATCCATTGTGTCGCTTTTTCTATATGATTAGAATCCACGACTCCAGAGGGAGCAATAAGACAGATTATGTCTTTAGGTTGTAAGAAAGAGGGTGTTTGCATGTATTTTTTTATTATTTAATTTTCACTCATACTTCTTGTGAAGAAATAAAGTTTTAAAAATAAGGCTAAAAAACAAGAAACGCTATAAAAAAATTGATAAAACTCTTTTTGAGCTAACTTAAAGGATTTAATTTATCTTTTTTAACGTGAAATCGGGATTATCTACTGATTATCAAATAGTTAGCCTATTCTTTTTAATCTTCGATGCTGTCCTTTCGGGCTGACCTTGATTAAAAGTAGGTCAGTCTCGTTAGAGCAGACCGAAAGTAGCTTTCCTTGTAGATAGAGAGATATTTCAGACTGTTTTTAATACCGAGTTCACGTTTTTTTAAGTAAAAAACTCGCACATGATTATTATTTCTACTAATATTCTTTTGTAACACTGCACTTGAATCAGTCAGAGAGCTAAAGTGCATGGTACCAAAAAAATAAGATTTTTTATTACCCATTCCATATTCTTGAATTATAAAATCAAGAGTTATAGAATCTTTTTGAATACAAATTCCTTTTTCAGATTGAAACAAGTAAGTTGTACTGTCTTTTATTTTTTCTTTAAAAGATAGAAAACCATTAAAATTGCTTAACATGTTTGCTTCTGAATCGTAAATAGTTGTGTCTCTTTGAAAAATTTCCACAGTTTTATATAAACTCCATTTTGATTCAAGAAACAAGTTTGTACTTTGAGAATCCAATTTGACAAAATCATCGTCTTTATTAGAAAAACATAATAACAATAAAATAAAAGTTATAAATTTCATAATATAGTTTATTTAATTTTATTAGGACTTTCGCAAATCATTTATAGAACAAAATTTTACTCTGTTATTTTTATTCCAGTAGGAACAATGCATACATTGTCCCTACACAAATACGATTTTGAAAAATAAAATTCGGTTGATTTTTAAAATTGCGAAAGTCCTAACTTTAAAAAAGAAAAAAACTTTTACACCCTCTCCATCTTCATTTCATTAAAATACATTCTCGTAGCCAACATGTGTTCACAAGCTCCTTTTCGAAGATTATTCATTTTGTAAAAATTACATTCACAACTAGCATCTACAATTCGCTCATCGTTATCTATTTGAACAAGTGTGGGATAGGTTGTATTTCTATCTCTTACTCTGCCTTTCAAAACAATTCGCTCACTTTTTTCGCCATCTTTATTGACGACATTTGTCGTATCAGCTTCTACTTGTACACCATCGTTTTTTATAAAACTTGTTGCTTTTTCTTCTTCTTCACTAGCAAAACGCAGCTTATCCATTGGTAAAGGGTCTTTAGAAAGCTCACGAACACGATAAACGCCCATTTTCAAATCATAAATTACTCGTCCTGCTTGTGTGTAGGCAGCCAAGGCAGAAGAAACCGTTTTATCATCTAAGTTTAGACGACGAGCCAGCGATGCCGAACTTTCAAACCAGTTTTGTTTGAGTGCATTAAAGACCGTTTTTTTAGTAAAATCATCTACTTCACTTCTTGGTGCCATCAAATCAAAATTCCCTGCTCTTGACCAATCGTTTGAAGTCCAACCTGAAAGACCAAGCGTAAAAGTCATATCAGATTCTAATTCTGCAATAAAAAAAGAAGGCAAACCAGTTCCTAACAAAACAACCTTAAAATTTTTAGCAATCGGAATAAGTCTTTCCAAAATCAGAATGCGTCGTCTTCCCCAAATACGAATTTCTTTGCTTTCACCTCCAGTATAAATCGAACAATGAAAAATCATTTCTTTATTCCAAGGCTCAATAATTATTTTGATAGGTTGATTTGGTTCTAAAACAAAACGAAGCGAACGAGGACTTTTTTTCTCCTTGAATCTTCTCAAAAACTGACACAAACTAAAAATATCCATCGGATGCAAATCTAGCGTAGTCGATGGTAATGTCATCGCAGAACTCACTTGCAAGAAACCACGCACCCACGTATCAGGCAAATCAATTTTGACTTCTTTATAACTATCTTCATTGGTTGTCTGAACTTCAAAACCACTTGGGTCAATCTTAAAATCTGTTTCTTTGTAGTTACGAATTTTCTGAAATTCATTATATAAAGTAGCCGAATAATCTACATTTGTAGTTCCACATTCAAACTCATTTATTTCCTTAAAGACATTATAACTACAACTCAATTTTCCATACGTAGATTCATCTTGACTAAAACACTCAAAAAATACCTCGTCTGGATGAACTGTAATTACTGGGTCAAGCACAAACCACGCATCTCGGTCTTTTTCGTATAGATAATTATAATATTCGCCTCGTGCTTTATAAAACGGAGCTAAGATTTTCTGACCTTCTTTATAGGATTCGTTCAATTCTTCTCTTACCTTCAACATTTTAGCTTTTACTTCTTCAATTTGAAAAGATTCCATGTATTCGGCAAGCCAAATTTGTTCTTGTTTTTCTGCCCACGCTTTATATTCTGTTTTGTCTTTGGGTTTGAAACGCAAATCTGAAACTACTACATGATGAAGCGTAGAAATTGCTTCACGAAAAGGGATTTTTTTATCCAATTTTCCTACAAAAAAAGTAGGTTCACGAAGCGTATCAGGAGCAAAAGACATTGCCGTCTGCTCTGAATTATTTATGATGTTGGTGTTTCCACCGTATTTATATTCGAAAAGCATAATTGTATTTTTTTGTGTTTTGCGTGTCGCTCGTGGGGACACGAGCAACGGTTAAAACGTTTACTTTCTACAAACATTACGCTGCTATGCAGCTAAAAATCAAATTCTACCATTGCTCATGTCCTCACGAGCGACCTATAAAAAAAAATTACTCAAAAACTAAAGCCACATTCAAATTATCATACTTCACTTTTAGTTTTTGAAGAATTTGTATAAATCGTTCTTTATCTTGAACGGTATTTGTAGCCACCAAATCATTGAATAAAGGAACAACCCAAAAAGCTGTTTCTTTTGAAGAAAAAGCCTCTTTTTCTAAGAAATCTAAGACTCTGTTTTTTGCAATTCTGCCTTTATTGACTTGCATCAAAACACAACGGAAATAAAATTCCATTTCTTTCAAACGCCCTAGATTTCCAGTTGCAAAACGTTCTAAATAATTAGTTGCAAAAAGCTGCATCGAATTGCTTGGGTGCTGACTGAGCATAGTGAGGTATTTTTCTCCATCTTTTTCTTCAAAGAATTTTGTAATAAGTTCCTTTCCAAAGGCTTCCACATCAAGACGAACCGAATCAGCAATAGAAACCAAACTATCTACATCCCAATCGTTTTCTGTGAAATTTTCTCTAAAAAATACCATCGCTTTCTCTCTGACATCATCCCATTTAGCATCCAAAATTCGTAAAGCTTCATCACGTTCGTAACGAATACGAGCCAAGTTATTTTGATAATATTCTATTGTCCAACTACGAATTTCTAAAAGCTCATGATTTGCTAAAGCTATAAGTTGTCGGATAGAAAGCTCTTGTCCATCTATGTCTTTTCCTTTGTTTGGAACAATGTGATTTTTGAGAATATGAAAACCTACAAACTGACCTTCTCTATAATTTCCATGTAGAAGATTAAGTGTAGTTTTGAGCGTAATTTTTCCTAAATAATTATCAAAATGATTGATTAGAAGTTCTGCAATTTCTTTATGAACACTTGGCTGTTCTGTATTTTGTTCTGAATCATTATTTTCACTTTGACTTTCAGAATTATTTTGATTATTTACTTGCTCTAATTTTGCTAATTCTTCTCGTTTTATTTCTTCTGGGTCTTTTTTGCGAAGTGCCAAAACCAATTTAGTTACAATAGATTCAGCAAACTGGTTTCCTTCTTTTGACTTTTGATTTACTTTATCCTTGACTAATTTTGTTACGATTTGAGTAGCTGAATTTCTCAAATTTTGATACGGAGAGACAAGCATATTTCCTAAAAGCTCATGCGCTTCTAAAAGAAAACTAGTTGGGTACGCTGCAAAGATTTCCATTCCATTAGCTCGTATTTCTTCTGCTTTACTCTCAAAAAATCCGTTCAAGATAGAAAAAGGAATATCAGTTGCCTTAATGAGTTTTGATTTTATAAGTAAAATATCACTTGCAAAAACTTGATTTTGAAGAGTTTTATCTTCCAAAAGCTCCAAAACGATGTTCCAACCTAAATTTTCTAAAACAAATTTTGCATTTGTTTTCAAGACAGTTTGAGCATCTTTCAAAACTTCAGTAGAGTAATTTTTATCTTTATTTTCACTCACGCCTAACATTTCAGAAATTGCTTTTCCTACAATAATCTGCCATTTTTCATTTGATAAATTGATACTTTTTAGAAAATCATTTACCCAACTTCTAATATCTGCGTATTGATTGAAGATAAGTTCAGAAACAAAAAGCGTAAAATTCACATCTTGTGTAAATTCTTGACTGTTTTTCTCAATAATTTCTTGTGCTAGTTTTCGTCCTTCTTCTACTTTTGAATTGAGAAGAATCAGAGTCAGTTCTTTATCAAAACTCTGCTCCAGTTTTTCTTTACATATTTCTACACCAAAAAAAGCAGGAACTTCAAAGTCAGAGGCTAATAATTTTTTCAAAAGCCTCACATCAAACTTTTCTACTAATTCTTCATATTTATCGTGTCTTTTTAGGTTTTTGTACGCAAACTCGTGTATTGTACCCAGCTTTGCATCTGCCAAAAGTTGAATATAAGCCTGTGGTAAAGCATCCCATTTTTGAGGAAAAAATTCATTTCGTTTGAAGCGTTCTTTTTGCTCTTGAAGTGTTCTTTTATTGAAAACTTTGATACGTTTGAGAACAGGTAGGCTTTCTTTTTGAGTTTTTGGCTGTGCATACCAGCTATCTGAAACCATTGTGATTTTTTCCTTCTTTCTCCATTTGTTTTGTGCTAATTCCAACTCATTATTTTGTCCATTCAAAATCAAATTGAGAAGTAAAGAAGAAGAGTTTTCTGGATGAACCACAAAGTTATGTGTATATTTTCTCGTATTTCTATCCCAAGAAGCATATCCAAAATTACTCACAAAATGAGCCTGATAATCTTGAGGTTGATAAGAAAGTAAAATAGAAGTCGCTAGTTTTACATAACTATGATTTTCGTCACGTTGAGCAATATCTTTTAGTCTTCTCAAATCTCTACGCTGAAAATAAGCTCTTGTTTGTTCTGAAAAGCCGATTTTTGAGTTATTAGTTTTGACTTCTTTTGTAACATCTGCAATCTGCTGATTTATCTCTGGAATGTATCTTCTTACACTATACGAATAATACCAATTATTTCTAGCTGTATCTTCTTTAACATTTGTGTGGCGATACATCGCTGTTGATTTTTCAAAACGATAAGAAAGTGTACCCAAAACACGAATATCATCACGCAATTCTGCCAGTTTATAGATTGAACGAATATATTTAAAAAATGGAGGACGCAAAGAAATCTCAGACAGCACATTCAAAACTATTCTATTCAAAAAAGGATAGGCAACAGTAAGTAAATAAAGTGTTTCTAAAAACTGAAAATCTTTTTGCTTTTCTTTTATTCTTTGCCCAATTTCCTTCTGTAAACCTTTTGAATTCTGATTTTTTACTAAATCATTGATTATTGGAGGAAGAAAGTCAAGTAATTTTTCTATTGTAGCTTGTTTTTCACTATCAATATTCAATAAACCTTCCATTGCTATTTTTTGAATATGATGAGGGTATTTTCCATTTCCTATATAATTCTTAAAAATAGAACTTGCCTGTGTGTCTTTACATCTCACTAGCGCATAGAGAATAGAATAAATATCTACCACTTCTAAACTGTCGTCTTTTTCAAGAATTTCGGTAAGAAGTGGAAGTGCTGACTTTAACTTCATT
The DNA here is from genome assembly GCF_037126435.1 of Bernardetia sp. ABR2-2B. Lineage (GTDB taxonomy): Bacteria > Bacteroidota > Bacteroidia > Cytophagales > Bernardetiaceae > Bernardetia. The sequence continues at coordinate 395,632 of NZ_CP147020.1, forward strand.
TCCCCTACTTTCCAAGCTACTCGCCCAGTTTTCCACTTGGTTTTGAAAATACTTTTATGTTCTACATTTGGATTATTTGCTTTCTGCACAGCTTCTCTCAAACGCTGTAAAATAGCCTCTTCTTGTGAAGATATTGAAGCAGGAAATTCTTTTTCTTTCTTAGTTTCGTTTGATGTTGTTTCTTTTTGATAGCCTTTTTTAGTTTTTTCAGTTTCTAAGGCTGTAAAAACGGCTTGTGCTTTCGGACGACCAACAGGAGAAGCTGTTTTTGTCCCTTCTTTTAGATTTGCTCCACGTTTTCCATATCTAAAATTGACAACATACAGATTTGAACCTACTTCGCAGAGGTCAATTTCATAGACTTTATCAGAATTTCCTTTTTTATAAAATAGTTTGCTTTGTTCTATTAGTTTCATAGTTATTTTTTGTACCACAGACTTCTAGTCTGTGAGTTGGAATAATGTATTTTTTGCACAGACTGGGAAGTCTGTGTTACAAAAGTTTAAAAAATATCCCACCAATCGGATTCTTCTGACTGACTTTCTGTTTCTTGATTGGATTCTTCTATTTTGTTTTCCTGTTGAACTTGGCTTATGTTAGAATTATTCTGATTATCAGAATTTTGATTGCCTTCTGTAATTGCCTTTTCAATATAATTTTCAGAATCAGGAATAGCATTTATTTGTTCGATAAATTTATTTCCTTTCTCTTCATCTACCATTTTTATAAAAGAAGCAAAACCTAAAGCTGCTTGTTTTGGATCAGAATGACTTCCCCATTTTTTGTCGTGTTCAAGGTTATTTTTCCAACCTGTTTTCGAAACTTGATGTAAAAAGGCTCTAAACTTTCTTACTGTCTTTCTATCTACACCTAATTTTTGTTTGTCATTTCCATTGACAATAATTCCTGTAACTTTCTGCTGACTACCTTTTCGCATAATATGCGTTTTGTCTGGATGCACTTCAAAGCCTTCACTTTCTACTACCTTTTTTGTAAAATAGAGCAACGAACCGATAATCTTATTTACTTTTTCTCTGTCATTTTTTAAGTCTAAATCAGAAGAAAACGTTAAATCATCAGCATAACGAGTGTAGGTAAAACCCATTTTTTTGGCAAGACCATTCAACCGCTTATCCATTTTGTAGGCAATAAGTGTAGTAATGGCAGGGCTTGCAGGAGAACCTTGAGGAAGGAAACGGTGCGTTTTTCCTGTTTCTTTATCGACTTTTTGAGCGTAATAAATCTCGCCATCTACACTTAGTTTATCCGTTTCATTGTGTGTAGTGAGTAGCGCAAAAATAGTAGAAAGCTGTTCTGAATAACCTAATTTTTGAAAAAGTCCTTTTACTCTTTTGTAAGAAATAGAAGGGAAAAAATCTTTCAAATCTAAGCTAATAACTAGATTTTTATTTTGATGTGGCTTGGCATTAGTCAGAATAGAACGCTCTTTGACAAAACCATGTACATTTTGATTAGCTTCAATTTTATCTAAAATATTAGCTTTAATCCAATTTTGAGCAGCTTTTAATTTTGGTTTTGGTGCAGAAATCAAACGTTTTCCACCTGATTTTTTAGGAACATGATAGGAATGATATTGACTAACCTTCGAAACTGAACGCTGAAAGGCTAAAAAACGAAGTTCTGAAATAGATTTATTTATTTTCTCTGAAAAGTCTGTCAAACTTTCAAAATAGGGAAGATTTAGACTTCCTAATTTTTCTCTGTCAGAAACTGCATTATTCAATCCTTTCGAAACCTCATTTCCCAAATAAACGATATTTGTCTTTTGAGTTTCTGCCCATTTTTCAGCTTTTAGTCTGCGTTTTTCTTCGTTTTTTTTCTTTGTTTCTGCCTGTTTTTCTTTAGAGGCTTTCATACGTGCAAGGCGCATTTGCTTTAGCATTGCTTCTCTGCTGTCGTATTGTCTTTGTTTTTGAGTAAGCTCGGCAAGTTCTTTTTGAAGTTGAGCTTGTCTATTGATAAGTTCTTCTGCAAGAGTAGGTTTTTCAGAATCTCCCCAAAAGCCTAAGCGTTTCATTTCTTTTAAAACGTAGTCTTCTTTTGAGGTTGCACGGATGCGTTCGTAGAGTTGTTGGCGTGTGATTGACATAAAACAAATAGATTAATTTGGCAATTCTTTTTCAATTCTTGCATAAAAATGCACAAGAATATCAATCTGCTTAAATGAAATTTATTCAGTAAAAAATGGCATAGTAGAAAATATCTGAAAAGATATTTAGATGATTTATGATACAATCTAAATAAATAATTTCAATTCCCTCACTAAAAATAATTAATTAACTTCTATTTGTTTGTTTGTTTGTTGTTACTTGGCTATTACACCAATATTTTTTGTTTGACTGATTACTATTTTGAAAACCTTCGTATTGTCTAAGGACTATATCTATCAACTCCAGACTAATGGGTACTACCGTTAATTTAAGAGCATCGCTCTGAAACCGTAAATTGATGGTAGTACCTATTAGTCATCATAAAGATAGTATGTAGTGAAGTATGTTCTGTATAAAGGCTTGAATGACGAAACATCATTCGTTCTGATAATTAAATCAGAAAGCAAGGTATTTCAAAATACTATTTTTAGAAAAATCAGTTATAAAATCTTCGTATTATCTGAGGACTATATCTATCAACTCCAGACTAACAACTACTAGTGGTTATTTAAGTGCAGCGCACTTATACCGTAAATGACCACTAGTAGTTAGTTAGTCATCATAAAGATAGTATGTAGTGATGTATGTTCTGTATAAAGGCTTGAATGACGAAACATCATTCGTTCTGATAATTAAATCAGAAAGCAAGGTATTTACAACTTCTATGTTTTTTCTTTAAACAGACTTTTCTGTTTGTTTTGATATTTCAAATATAGGAATAAATTTCTAACCTGCAAAGCATTTGCTAAATAAATTACAAATTTATTTTTATAACTCTACTATGAAAAGGTAGAGTGTATTTTATAAATAAAATTTCTTCGAACGAATCAGCGTTTCTACATCTTGAGCTACAAGATAACGAATAGATTTTTCCTCCTTTATCAGTTTTCTAATATAAGTAGCTGAAATATTTAATAAAGGAGCTTCTACAAATTTTATTTTTGGATGGTTATGAAACTCTGTTTTTGGCGTTCCTTCTCTTGGATAGACCAAAACACCATAGTATTCCAAAATCTGTTCGTAGTTTTTCCATTTATGGAAATGTGTTAGATTGTCTTCTCCTATCAAAATCTGAAAATGATGCTCTGGGTATTTTTCTTGAATATAGGTTAGCGTATCTATGGTGTAACTTGGCTTTGGCATATTAAACTCTATATCACTAACGCTCAATTTTTCATTATCAGCAATTGCCAAACGCACCATATCATATCTATCAAATTCATGAAGAAGTGATGATTTTTTTTTAAGTGGATTATGAGGAGAAACCACAAACCAAACTTGGTCTAAGTCTGAATTTTCTGCAATCGTATTGGCAGTAATCAAATGTCCTACATGAATAGGATTGAACGAACCAAAATAAAGTCCTATCTTCATATTCTACTCTTTTTATGCTTTCTTCAAAATAAATTCTTCTACTATCTGTTCGCTGAAATCTAAGGCTTCACTAAGTGAATCATTGATGACTACTTCGTCAAAAAAGGGAGCAAATTCCATTTCTATTTCTGCCTTTTCTACCCTCTCCTTCAATGTATCATCTGTTTCGGTATTGCGAGATAAGAGTCTTTTTCGCAATTCTTTTATAGAAGGTGGTTTTACAAAGACAGCTAATGCTTTATCTCCAAATTCTTGTTTTAAGGCTACTCCACCTTTTACATCTACATCAAAAACAACTACTTGTCCTTGACTCCAAAGACGCTCTACCTCACTTTTTAGTGTTCCATAATAAAGTCCATCATAGACTTGTTCATATTCTATAAATTCTTTATTTTCTATCTTATCTCTGAATTCTTCTACAGAAATAAAATAATAGTCTTTATTTGGTTTTTCATAAGAACGTGGGGAACGAGTAGTGGCAGAAGTTGAAAAACTCAAGATTTCGGAATAAACACCTAAAAGATGTTTTACAATAGTTGTTTTTCCAGCACCAGAAGGAGCAGAAAAAATGATTAGCTTTTGGCTCATAAGTGGTTGTAAAGTAATTGCCTGTTTTAGTAATAACTGATTTTTAGTGAAACAGTTTTGACTTTTATTTGCAAATGTTTACATACAAAATTACGAAAAAATAATGACTTTTTTATCTGTTTTTTTGTGGCTAATAAGTCAAAAAATGAAATATAAATAAAATAGATGTTAGAAATGAACTAAAAATTTTTAATTTTGTGATTCGTAAAAAAATACTCATTTGATATAAATTATTTTTAGAAGCTGTTTGAGAATAGATTTGTTTGCTTTTATTGTGTAACTACGCTAAGCGTAATAAAGACTATCTTCCTTTTGAGCAACTTTATATAAATAATTAAGATACATTAAAAATTCATAAGCCCTATAAAATTGAAAGAACTAAAAGATGATTATTGGACAGAAGAGATTGCACCCACAGGCTCTTTATTTGATTTAAAATTAAAAGAAGTTTGGAAATACCGAGATTTAATTCTTCTATTTGTAAAACGTGATTTTGTTGCACAGTACAAACAAACTATTTTAGGACCCTTATGGCATTTCATAGTTCCATTTATCACAACTGTACTCTACGTAATTGTATTTGGAAACATTATGAATGTTACTACAAACGGAACTCATCCCTTTTTATTTTATTTGGTAAGTACACTATCTTGGTCATTTTTTGCAAAATGTTTACAAGGCACAGCTGTTACTTTTTCAGCAAACCAAGGTATTTTTGGTAAAGTCTATTTTCCTCGCTTGGTTACTCCAATATCTACTGTTTTTTCAGCTCTGCTTGGCTTTGGTATTAGCTTGACTTTGCTTATTGTCTCAATAGCTTATTTTTACTTTTTTACAGATGAAAAAATAGTTTTATCCATTTGGGTTCTCGCTCTACCTATAATTATGTTTATTAGTGGAACATTGGCTTTAGGTTTAGGTATTATGATTTCCTCATTAACTTCCAAATATAGAGATTTGACTATTTTTATTGGCTTTGGTGTTCAGTTATTAATGTTCTTTTCAGCTGTATTATATCCTCTGTCTCAAATACCCACACAATATGCATGGGCAGCCAAATACAATCCATTAGTTACTATGATGGAAGGCTATAGAATGGCTTTTTTGGGTGTAGGAAGCATTACTGTTATGGACATTGTGTATTTAGGGATTTTATCCATTATTGTATTTATTATTGGAATTATTCTTTTTAACAAAACAGAGAGAACATTTATGGATACAGTATAATAGTATTTATAAAATTAAAACTGCATTTTACTCAATTCAACTCATTAAATTTTGCACATCATATATATCTGCAAATTATATAACTGATACTTATGCTAGACTTAAATCATAAATCCATCTTTATTACAGGTGGTACAGGCTCTTTTGGTAAAAAATTCGTGAAGACAATTTTGAATAAGTATCCACAAGTAAAACGCTTGATTATATTTTCTAGAGATGAACTCAAGCAGTTTGAAATGGCTCAGACATTCTCACCTAATGATTATCCTGCTATTCGTTATTTCATTGGAGATATTCGTGATAAAGAGCGTTTGATGCGTGCTTTGCATGGAGTAGATATTGTTATTCATGCAGCAGCTTTAAAACAAGTTCCGACAGCAGAATACAACCCATTTGAATGTATCAAAACAAATGTTTTGGGAGCGCAAAACTTGATTGAAGCTTCTATTGATTCAGGAGTAAAACAAGTGGTTGCTCTTTCTACAGATAAGGCTGCAGCTCCTATTAATTTATACGGTGCAACAAAACTTTGTTCGGATAAGCTTTTCGTTGCAGCTAATAATATTGCAGGTGGTAATGATATTAGCTTTTCTGTTGTTCGTTATGGAAACGTAATGGGTTCTCGTGGTTCAGTTATTCCATTTTTTATGAATAAGAAAGCAGAGGGAAAACTACCAATTACACACGAAGGAATGACACGCTTTAATATTTCTTTAGAAGAAGGAGTAAATTTAGTTCTTTTTGCTTTAGAAAAAGCTAAAGGAGGAGAAATATTTGTTCCAAAAATTCCTTCTTATCGTATTCTTGATGTAGCTGAAGCCATTGCTCCAGAATGTGAGAAAGAAGTTGTAGGTGTTCGCCCAGGAGAAAAAATCCACGAAGAAATGATAACAGAAAGTGATTCAATGAATACAATCGAATTAGAAAATCATTTTATTATTGTTCCTAATGCTCCCTTTGCAAGTTATGAAGAGCAAGTCAGTAAGTATTTAGGTTATCATGGAGGAAAAGTAGTCAAAGATGGTTTTTCTTATAGCTCTGGAGAAAATACTGATTGGCTAACTGTTGAGCAGTTGCGTGAACTTATCAAAACTCATGTTGATTCTAACTTTGAGGCTTTTGAAGCTACTAGTTAATTTTTACCCCTACCTATTTATAATCAAGACTTTTATTTCTGTTAAAAAAAGATAAGTAAAAGTCTTGATTCAATTGTAACTGTATATGATTCTATTATCTAAAAATGATAATAACATAAATCTCTCTTTATTTTCGTCTTTACTGGCTATATTAATAAGTGCTTTATGTTTATACATGAGAAAAGAACTGACGACTAATTATGAAAATGTTCTACTCATTTTAGGTTTTAGTCTGCTTTGCATTAATGTTTCCTCTCTAGATTTTTTCTCTAAATTATCTTTTAATAGGTCGCAAGTTAGCTCTTTATTTATTTGTCTGATTTTACCTTTACTAATTAGTTGGACACATCAATACTACTTTAAATATTTCTTTGTGGTAGGGTATTTTTTGTTTTTTATTACTATTTGGAGAAGTCTTGCTACTAACTTTTGGTCTTTTTTCTTTTTATTATTTGCCTTAGGAGTAACTTTTTTTCACATTGTTCCCTCTATATTTAATAATGATATTAATTATATCAACCCTTTGTTTTTTGAAGCTTTACAGTTGGGAAAAATTCATATAGATACTCTTTTTCATAGCAGCATTGCTAATATGATTCAGACTTATAATACAACTTCAGCAGGGATAGATGGCTTAGTACCCTTAAAATATCATGTAGGTAGTCACTTCTACCTTGCTCATTTTTCTAAAATATTTCAAGAAGGAAGTTTACTAAGTTATAATTTTGGTTTTATTATCGTTTTTATTCCTTTGTTTATCTATATTTATCTTTCTACAGTTAGAAGTATTTCTGAAAAATTTAAAACTGAACAAAAATTTAAGTTTATATTTTGGATTGCCTTTGTTATTATAACCTTTTCATTGCTATCTGATTTAAGCAAATTTGGAAAAGATACATTCTTATTTAATGTGTTTTCAGAGTCCTATGCTTTTGCTTTTGCTTTATTCTGCTTATTTATTATTTTATTTACAGAAGAAGATACAGATTTTATTTCAGATAAAAAACAATCAATTTTATTTATTGTAGCTTCTTCAACTGTTTTAATTATCAGTTTATCATTAAAAATATCAGTTGGTTTTTTATTTTGGGTAGCAGTAAGCTACATCTGTTTTAGATTATTCCTATTTAATAAAAACAGTTATTTGAGAATAAAAACAGCCCTTTTTATAGGGGTTTTGTTTATTATTTTTTATGTTGGATATAAAATTAATCACTCCAATACAAGTGCAAGTGTTATGAATATTGGTTTGTTTAGTTTTATAAAAGAAAATATAAATTATCTCTCTCAAAGAATTTATTTTTATCTTATTCACTTTTTTTGGGGCATTACTTATTGTATTCTACGCATAAGAGATTCAAAGATTTATACCTTAAAAAAACTTTTAAAACATAATAGTTTTGCAATAATAGATGTTGAATTACTTATAATATTGATGGTAGCAAGTAGTTTACCAGGAGTTTTGATAGTAATTCCAGATGGAAGTGCAATCTATTTTACGCTTGTTGCCAGACAGCTAGGAATGATTTTGTTTTTAGCTTATATCGTTCTGCATCAAAAGCAGATATATTCATTTTTCAAAACTTACGTATTTACAAAAAATGATATTTCCTTTGGTTTAATTTTTTCTGCTTTTATGGCAATCACTATTTTTGGTGGAATAGCTTGGAAATTTCAGGCTGATTTGAGAGCTGCGTATTCAAATCATAAAAATTTAGTCAATGACTATAAACAACTAAAAAATTCACAAATCGATTCTACATCAACAGATAGAAGCTGGGCTGTATATATTACCCAACAACTAGATAGTTTGGGGCATCTACCAATAGAACAAAAAAGAAAATTAGCTATACATATTTCGCAATCAGATACATTATTTTGGAAACAAATGAATACAAAAAGAGCTGCCAAGTCGATTTCTTTTGTCGTTCCTGCTATTAGTGGAATTATGCAAATTGATGGAATGCCTTTATATGGAGAAGAAATATACAATTATGGTTTTAATGATTTTGTTGGAAGAAAGAATCGTTCTGACACGCTTTCTTATTCTCAAATGTGTATAAAAGCTCAAAAATATATTCCTACAGTAGAAAAACTCATTATTTATTATCCTTCAAGTCAATCAAAAACAGAAATTTCTTGCGAAAGAAAATTAGAAAAAAAATAAAATCTATGACTACCAAAACGACTTTTTCTATCCCTTATGGAAAACAGAATATTACCCAAGATGATATAAATGCTGTCGTAGAAACGCTACAAGCAGATTTCTTGACACAAGGACCAAAGATTGATGAGTTTGAATCTAAATTTGCTGATTATGTAGGTTCAAAATATGCTGTGGCAGTTTCGAATGGAACGGCAGCTTTGCATTTGTGTGCTTTAGCATTGAATGTAAATGAGAAAAGTAAAGTAATTACTACGCCTATTACTTTTGCAGCTTCAGCAAATTGTATCAAATATTGTGGTGGAGAAGTCGTCTTTGTTGATATTGACCCAAAAACATCACTCATTGACTTAGACAAAGTAGAAGAATTATTAAAATCAAACCCTAAGGGAACGTTTGAAGGAATGATTCCTGTAGATTTTATGGGTTTGCCAGTTAATTTAGAAAAAGCTAGAAAACTAGCCGATGAATATGGATTATGGATTATTGAAGATGCTTGTCATGCCCCTGGTGGATATTTTATAGATTCTCAAAATAGAAAGCAAAGCTGTGGAAATGGAGCTTATGCAGATTTAGCCATTTTCTCTTTTCACCCTGTCAAACACATTGCTTCTGGAGAAGGTGGAATGATTACGACAAGTGATAAAGCATTATATGATAAATTAGTCAAGCTAAGAACGCACGGAATTACCAAAAACCCAGAATTATTACAAGAAAATCTACCTAGTAATGGAGGTTGGTATTATGAAATGCAAGAACTTGGTTATAATTATCGTATTCCTGATATTTTGGCTGCTTTGGGAATTTCGCAGCTTTCAAGAGCAAATGAAATGATGCAAAAACGTCAAGAAATTGCTGGGCGTTATGATGAAGCATTCAAAGATACAAAAATTTGTTTTTTTCAATATCCACGAGAAGGTAAAAATAAAATTTTTCATGCATATCATCTCTACGTCATACAAACAGAAAACCGAAAAGGACTTTATGATTATCTAAGAGAAAATAATATCTTTGCTCAAGTGCATTATATTCCTGTTCATACTATGCCTTACTACCAATCTTTAGGCTATAAAAAAGGGGATTTTCCAAGCGCAGAAAGTTATTATGAATCTTGTTTGAGTCTTCCAATGTACCCAACACTTACAGAAGAAGAGCAAAATTTTGTAATAGAAAAAGTATTATCTTTTATATAACTACATCTTATTTATTATCAATGTTATCAAAAAAAAATAACGAACATTTTTATTTAGCCTCTTCTTTATTTTGTAGCTTACTTGTCGCTATTTTCTCTATTTTTAGTATTTTTAGTGAATTCCCTACTCAAAGTATATTAATTACTATAGGATTTGCTCTAACAGTTTGTAATATTTCTACTTTTACGAGAAGATATTATAGCAATATTCCTATTTCTTTTGTTTTGTTATTTTTACTTTTTCTACCTGTTCTGATTAGTTGGACAGGTTTGTTGTTCTTGAAATATCTTTACTTTATTGGTTACCCTCTCCTTTTAGTTACTCTTTGGCGAGTATTGGTTAAATTAAAATTCATAGAAATTATAATAATTTTTGGAGCTGCTTTTCTTATTGGTGTATCTATATTGAGTTATATTTCACAGCTAGAAGGCTCATATATGACTCCTCTATTTAAAAAAGCAATACAGAGTGGGACTTTTAATTTAGACACTATATTTCACATTGCTATTTCTAATATGTTGCAAACCTATCAACAATCATCAACAGGAATAGATGGTTTGGAACAACTCAACTACCATATAGGAAGTCATTACTACTTGAGTTGCTACTCAAAATTAATAGGGCATACTGGTGTTTTTTCTTATAATATATTTTATATTCTAGTTATAATTCCTATATACTTCTTTGTTTTTATACAATCTGTTTATATGGTATCACTTTTTTTTATAAAAAAAGATATTTCAAAATATGTTGTAAGCATTTATATTTTCATTGTCATACTTTATTTTTTGGTAATTCCCTCTTTTATCGGACAAGTAAACTTAATACTGTTTTATGTCTCTGAATCATATTTGCTTAGTATGTTATTTCTATTAGTTTCAGTTATTGTGCTACTAGATTACCTACATTTGAATATAAAAAACAAACTAATTAATTATACTGGTGTGCTTGTCTTGGTCTGTTTGAGCATTTTCATCATTACTGTTACCAAAATATCTACTGGCATTCTTTTTTTCTTAGGCTCTTTATTAGTCATTTTTTTTAAATTTCTTTTAACCCAAAAATACAAAAGCCTATTTTTATTTGGTATTTTATTTACTTTATTCTTTTTGTTCTCATATTATTTTGCCAATACTAGTCATAATTATTCTTTATCTATTAGTCCTCTTCATTATATAAAAAATCACTCGTCTTACCTTCAACAAAAGCCTTATTATTATCTGATAGCCTATATATACTCTATTTTTTATTGCCTTGTCAGATTACGAGAGAAGAAAATTTTTACCTTAAGACAATTTATTTGTGCTGATGAGATAATAGAAGTAAAATTAATTTTGATTTTGACAATAATAAGTATATTCCCAGGTCTTATTTTGCCTATTGCAGGGGGAAGTGCTGGGTACTTTACACGAGTTACAAGTCATTTGGGAGTCTTGCTCTTTTTGAGTTGGTTGATTGTTCAGACTCCTTTTATTCTAACCTATTTTAAAAAACATTTTTTTATAAAAAAAACAGATATTTCATTGAGTTATTTTGCTCTTTCTTTTTTAGTAATTACAGTACTTGGTTCAATTGCTTGGGATTTTAAAAATAACGCTACGCAAGTTTATAAGAGCTATAAGAGTATAAAAGAAATACCAAAAGATGAGTGGAGAAGTTATATCATATCTGAATTGGATAGCTTAAATAAATTAGATGTACAAGAAAAACAAAAGTTAGCTATTCGTATTTCTCCTACTGATACTTTATATTGGAATCATTTTAATAAAAATGAATATAATCGTAAATCTATTTCTTTTGTCGTACCAGCATTAAGTGGAATAATGCAAATTGATGGTATGCCACTTCATCAAACAGAAGTAGAAAATTATGGCTTTAACGATTATAGAAAAAGAACACATTTTTCGGATACACTTACTAATAAACAACTTTGCAAAAAAGCAAAAGGGTATATTCCCATAGTAGAACATATTATTGTTTATTATCCTTCTCATTCAACAAAAGAAATTTGTAATTGCAATTAAATGAAAAAACTAGCTATCATTACAGCAAGAGGAGGAAGCAAACGCATTCCTCGTAAAAATATAAATGACTTTTTGGGAAAGCCTATCATTGCTTATTCTATTGAGACAGCTTTAGAAGCTAATTTATTTGATGAAGTGATGGTTTCGACAGAAGATGAAGAAATTGCTCAAATTGCTCAAAAATATGGAGCTAAAGTTCCCTTTTTGAGAAGCATAGAAAATGCAGACGACTTTTCAGCTACAAGTGATGTTTTGATAGAAGTTGTTGAAGAGTATCAAAAAGAAGGGAAAAAATTTGATATTTGTTGTGGTATCTATCCAACAGCTCCTTTTATTACTCCTGAGAAATTGAATGAAGCATTTGAGTTATTAATTACTAAAAGTTTTGATGTAGTATTTCCAGTAGCTCAATTTTCTTATCCTATTCAAAGAGCATTGAAAAAAGATATAGCAAATAAAATGACCATGTTTAACCCTCAAAATTTATTGAAACGCTCACAAGATTTAGAAAGTGCGTATCACGACGCAGGACAGTTTTATATGTTTGATACTATTACCTTTTTGAAAAACAAAAAACTTTGGACAGACAATACAGGAGTTATCGTTTTACCTTCTATGCAAGTACAAGATATTGATAATCAAGAAGATTGGAACTTAGCTGAATTTAAGTATCAGTGGCTCAAACAACAAACTAAAATATAGAAAAATGAAAGTTTACTTTCGTGCAGATGCAAATACTCAAATCGGTTGGGGGCATGTAGTTCGCTGTATGGCTTTAGCAGATATGCTCATTGAAGATAAAAACTCTTTTTTTGAGTGTATTTTTTTGGTACAGAATCCTTCTTTAACTCTACAAAATCAAATTAAAGAAAAATTTGAGTTAGTTGTTTTGAAAGAATCAACTGACTTTTTAAAAGAAGCTGATTTTATTGCTCAAAATTATTTAAAAAATGATTCTATTATTGTTTTAGACCATTATCAAATTCAAACAGAGTATCAAAGAACTATCAAATCAACTAGTAAAGCGAAAGTAGTTTGTATTGATGATATGTACAGTTGGCATTTTGTGGCTGATGCTATTATAAATCATGCAGGAGGATTAGATTCAACTGATTATTCTTGCGAGTCGTATACAGAATTATGCTTGGGAACAGAATATGCCTTGCTTAGAAAACCATTTTTGGAGGCTGCCAAACAAGAGCGAAATATAAAAGATATAGAGACTGTTTTTATTTGTTTTGGAGGTTCAGATATTCAAAACCTTACTAAAAAAGCAATACAAGGCTGTTTGAAAATAGATAAATTCAAGAAAATTCACGTTGTTTTGGGTAGTGCATCTTTATTTTATGAGGAAATTTTAGAAGTATCAAAAACAAGTAATAAAATCATTCTACATCAAAATCTTTCTGATATAGAAATGTGTAGCTTAATGAAAAAAAGTGATTTAGCAATAACACCTGCAAGTAGTATTTCTTACGAGATTTGTAGCGTAGGAATGTATTTAATTAGTGGGTATTATGTAGAAAATCAAAAAAACATTTATAAATTTCTTACAGAAAATAATTTAGCTATTGGAGTAGGTAATTTTGATTCTTTAAAAAATGCTTTATCTGATATACAAGAAAAAAGTAATTGGCAGAACAATAACCAACTTATTGAGCAAAAAAAATACTTCAATGGCTTTAGTCCTAAAAGAATTAGAAATATCTTCTACTCTCTCTGCATTCAGTTAGAAAATGCTACAAAAGAACATACACAACTGTATTTTGAATGGGCAAATGAAAAAGAAGTACGCCAAAACTCCTTAAATTCAGAGCCTATTAGTTGGGAAGAGCATCAAAAGTGGTTTTTGAACAAAATTACGCAAAAAGATACTAGACTATTTCTTTTTAAGGTAGATTCTATTCTAATAGGACAAGTGCGTATTGGTTTTCAAAAAGATAAAGATAATTTATTAGTGGCTGTAATAAATTATTCTTTAGATAAGAAATTTAGAGGGCTAGGTTTTGGGAAAATAGTCCTTCAAAAAGCTATAGATGAAATAAAACAAGAGAGTAAAGATAAAGTAATGTTCTCTGCTACTGTAAAAAAAGAAAATATTTCATCTTATAGAATATTCAAAAACTTAAATTTTGAAGTAGATAAAGGAGACAAGAAAAATATTCATTTTTATCTACAAACAAACTAATAAAACGGTAATATAATGACTTCTATAATAAAAATTCAAGATTTTACAATTAGTCCAAATCATAAACCTTTCATCATTGCTGAAATGTCTGGCAATCATAATCAATCGCTTGAGAGAGCTTTAGAAATTATTGATGCAGCAGCAGAAGCTGGAGCGCATGCTGTTAAGTTACAAACTTATACAGCAGATACTATGACATTAAAAGGAGTATTAAAAATTGAAGATAAAAACTCATTGTGGTATGGTAGAGAACTTTATGAACTATATCAAGAGGCTTACACTCCTTGGGAATGGCACAAACCACTTTTTGAAAGAGCAAAAGAGAAGGGATTGATTATCTTTAGCACTCCTTTTGATGAAACAGCTGTTGATTTTTTGGAAGAGCTAGAAGTTCCTGTTTACAAAATTGCTTCTTTTGAGAATAATGATATTCCTCTATTAAAAAAAGTGGCTCAAACAGGCAAACCAGTTATTATGTCCACAGGAGCAGCTACCTTAACTCAGATTGATGATGCCGTACACACACTTAAAAATAATGGTTGTGAGCAACTTATTTTATTAAAATGTACAAGCACTTACCCATCCACTCCTGAAAATACAAATTTGGTAACTATACCTCATTTAGCACAAGCTTTTGATTGTATGACAGGACTTTCTGACCATACCATGGGAATCGGTGCTGCTGTTGCCTCAGTTGCGTTAGGAGCAAGAGTTATCGAAAAACATTTTACACTATCTCGTTCTGAAGGAGGTGTAGATTCAGCTTTTTCTATTGAACCACATGAACTAAAGAGCTTAGTTATAGAAACAGAAAGAGCCTTTCTTTCTTTAGGAAAAGTACAATACGGAATACAAAAAGCTGAAGAAAAAAGTTTAATTTTCAAACGTTCTATTTATGTAGTTGAAGATATAAAAGAAGGAGAAGAATTTACATCTAAAAACATTCGTGTTATTCGTCCAGGTTTTGGGTTGCAGCCTAAATATTATGATTTAGTGTTAGGAAAGAAAGCACATAAAGCAATGAAAAAAGGAACTCCACTTACTTTTAATGAATTACTGTAAAAACTTTTTGTTAGTAAAAAACGTTCTAAGAGATAGATTACTCTTATTTTTAGGGATTCTAAATAATCTTGAATTTTTTTGAGTAGTTTTGTAGTGCAAATACCAATTTTTAATAAATAAAGAGTTCACAGAACTTTCAATTCTGGCTAGAATAAATATATACGCCTAAAACGAAACGTTATGATTACAATTACAGATAAAGCAGCGACTCAAATCGGTCAGCTCAAACAACAAGAAAATCACGCTCCTGATAGTAATATCCGTGTATCAGTACAAGGAGGAGGTTGTTCAGGACTTATGTACGACTTAGCTTTTGATGCTTCAATTCAAGATTCAGATCAAGTATTTGAAGATAAAGGCATCAAAATATTAGTCGATAAAAAGAGCTTGTTGTACCTTTTGGGAACATCTCTTGATTTTACAGATGGATTAAACGGAAAAGGATTTCAATTTGTAAATCCAAATGCTTCACGTACTTGTGGATGTGGAGAAAGTTTTTCAGTTTAAATTCTACTTTCATTCTAATAAAAAAGCCAAACAATATAAAAATTGTTTGGCTTTTGCTTTCTAAATACTGTTTAAAAATTAAATTATTGTTTTTTCATTTTTATCAATTTATCTGCTTTTGGACGCAAAGGCACACAGAAACCAATACTGAATGTTGTTCCTTGATTTGAAATTTTGTAGCTATTATTCACATTTATTCCACCTTCTGCATTTGCTATTGTTTCAATTGTTTCTGGGCTTATCTCTCCTGGAGGATCTGAAAATAATGCTGTTAATACAGAATTTTGAGCATTTACGTATTCAGATAATGGAACTGAACCTTCTTTTGGTTTTTGTGCAATATTCATAAATCCATAATAAGCACGAGCTTCAAGAGTTAAATATAAATAAGGAGTCAATCCTACTAAATAACTAAAACCTAGATTAGCTCCTAAATCTGTCTGACGAACATCTAAAGGTTGTGTTCCTTCTATGCCTGATGCAGTGCTTCCTACCAAAAGACGAGCCGAAGGACCTGCCAAAACATAAAAATGATTATTGCTTTTTGGAGCTATGCGAAGCTGTAACATAGGGTCAAATGAAAAATAATTCAGACTATATCTCTGACGTTGATTGAAATTGATTGTATCAACTCTACCCATTTGAATGTAATTGAGTTCCATACGAATACCAATATTCTTAGTAAACTCTTTTCCTGCAAAAACACCAAACTGCAATCCCATTTTAAATTTACCATTGCTTTTTTCATTCTCTACTTCCAACAAATTTAAAACAGGAGGAAGTGGTATAGTATCTATAACATCTATAACTTCAATTTCTGGAATTTTTATTCTGTCAAAGGAAATAGGTGCACGTGCAACCGATAAGCCTGTCTTGAAACCTGCATAAGAAAAGTTTTGTGCTTGTGATTGATAAATACTAGCTAAACAAAAAAGCAGAGATAGAAAAAATATTTTTTTCATAATAGTGGTCATAACTAAAATACGTATTAATGTATAGGATTTGAAATTTCTTTTTATAATTTTTGTGATTGATATATTTTATAAGAAAGTTATTAAAATACAAGCTCAAAAATAAACAATGCTACTTTAATTAACGAGAGAATCTTAAAAAAATTGAATGAATATCTTATTTTGTCATTTTTTTGGAGAAATAGTAAAGATACACATTCTGTCTTTAGTGATTTTATAATACTTTAGATTAAACTCAAAAAAATAATTTATTGAATTATCTGTTTTATTATCTTTATTTAATAAAGCTATTTCTTCTGTACTTTTCTCGTACAATCCTTTTTTAATAATTTTATCCTTTTCAGTAATTAGAATAAATTCTTTTTCAAGCGTAAAGCTATTCCAGCTCGGAAAATCTAATACTCCTTTATAATTTCCGAAGTTATCAAAAACCAAAATTCCTTGTTCTTTTACTCCCAAAAAAATTTGACTTTGATAAAACTCTAAATGAGAAATAGGGTACTCTTCATTTTTTAATAATAAATCTAAAGGCGTTTGAGATAAAATTTGCTTGTTCAGAACATCATAATTTTTCAAACTAAAATCTGACTCATCAAAAAACCAAAGCGTATTATTTGGTGAAGGAGCAAGTAACCTTACAAAACCAATTTCTCCATACTGATTACTTTCTATTTTTTCAGAAATTTTATAGCGTTCTATTTCTGTAAGAAAACGGTTCAAGATTACCCACTCTTGCAACTCTTGATAAAAAACAAAAATTTGATTGGGATTTTGCACATTAAAATTAGTTGGAACAATGGAAGAAGATGGAGAAAAAAGCACATCTATATTTCCTAGTGAATCCAATCGCTTAATAACTCCTTTTTTATCACAAATATAAATACGCCCATAAGTATCAATATCACTCAAAATGACTTCACTTTCAAATAGTATTTCTTTTTTCAAAAGTAAGGTGTCGCTTTGAGCAAAAGCTATATGAAAGCAAAAGAAAGATAAGACTAATAAAAATATATACTTCATCAAAATTTTATCGTAGTTATTCCTAGTATTCGTCCATTGTTTCAATTGCAATGGCTTCTTTGATTGGTTCTTTTTTATACTCTGAGTTGAAACTAGGTAACGTAAACCAAAATGTTGTACCCTCTCCTTCTGTGCTTTCCACACCTATTTCGCCTCCGTTTTGCTCTACAAACTCTTTGCAAATTATTAATCCTAGCCCTGTTCCTTTTTCTCCTTCTGTTCCTTTTGTGGAATATTTATTGTCTAACTTAAACAATTTTTGAGAAACTGCTCTTGGCATTCCAACGCCTGTATCTATTATTGATATTTTGGTAAACCCTGTAGTATTTCCTTCTTCATTTTTTTCTATTTCTGCTTTTACTTGTATTGTTCCTTCTCTGGGTGTAAACTTAACAGCATTAGAAACTAAATTCCTCATAACCGTGAATACAGCATTTTTATCAGCAAAAACTTGTTTTCCATCAACATCAATACACTTTGCATCAATTTCTTTTTCTTCTATCAAAGGCATTAATATTTCACACATCTTATCTATAACAGTCTTTAAATCTATATTTTCAGGTTCTAAAGCCACTGCTTTCATTTGTATTCTTGACCATGAGAGCAAATCTTCCAAAAACTTATATAAATTATCTAGTGTTCGTTCTTGATCAGCTGCCATACTAATTATTTCTTCTTTTGGAAGCTTATCACCAAAAGTAGAAATAAGGTGAGAATATCCTTTTAGAGAATTTAGAGGTCCTTTAAGGTCATGTGCTACAATAGAAAAAAAACGATCTTTTGTTTTGTTAATAGCATTGAGTTCTGTTTTAGATTTCTCAAGCTGCTCATTCATTTGTTTTAATTTTTGATTTTGTTTGTTGATAGAATAACTTTGGCGTTTAAGCATTTTCTGAGTACGCTCTCCAAAGCGATAACGGTTATAAATCAGAAAAGCAACTATTCCCAAGGCGATAATAATTACTAAACCAATCATATTAAAAGCCTGTGCTATTTCTACTTCCGTCTCTTGTTGAAGTTGTTTTTCACGTTGATTGAGTTGTAATAAATCAATTTCTTGTCTATGCCGTTCTTGCTCAAACTGCATTTGGAGACTATTTATCTTACGAATAGAAACTTCATTATTCACAGAATCTTTATACATTAAATATTTTCTATAATAATTTAATGCCATTTTATCTTTTTGACTTTTTTCATATAAATTAGCAAATGAAAAATAAACTTGCTTAAATAAAAAATTATTATTTAGAGACAGAGCTGTTTTTTCTGCTCGTCTCAAAAACAGCTCTGCCTTATCATACGAACCTTCTGCTCTATAAATATCTCCTAAACGAATAGCAAGTAAGATAGCTTTTTGTTGTTCTCCTAATTGTTCGGCCATTTGTAATGCATCAAAAGCATACTTTTTAGCTAAATTATAATCAAATTTCGTAAAATATAATTCAGAAAATAAATCGTAAGTAATTAACAAACATTTTCGTTTTGATTTTCCTATACAAAACTCCTCTGATTTTTGAAGATGAAATAAAGCAGTATCATATTCTTTTTTTGCTATGAAAACTCGTACGAGTCCGTGTGATGCAATAGCTTGTATTTTTTTGTTTTCATTTGAATTTTCTTTTTTATCAGCCCATTTTAGTAGCTCTTCATAGTAGTATTGAGCCTCTTTGTATTGCTGACTTTCAAGGTAAAGAGTTGCAATACTTTGATAAAAATCTTCTTTTGTTAATAATGGATTTTTATACATCCTCCAAACTTCAAAAGCTTTTAGATAGCTATTTAAGGCTTCTACTTTGTTTCCTGTCTCATCATATATTTTCCCTAATTGATGATATAAAAAAGGAGGTGGGACTTCCTTTTGCGCTGCAAACGCTGAAATTTGATCCTCTATTATTTGTGAGGCTTTTAAGTGTTGTCCATTTATTTGTAATACTTTTGCATACTGGTAAGCTGAAATAGCAACCAAACGTGTTGGTTCAAATTTTTTACCTAAATCATGTCCTTTTTCAGCATATTTATAGGCTATTTCGTTATCATTTTTTATTACTCTACTAACAATAGAATTATAAATAGAAAGCTTTACTGTGTCTTCCTTCTGACGTAATTCTAATGCTTGAATTAAACTATCTAATTCTTTAACATTTTGGCTATACCCCAAACCATACAAAAAGCTAGTATAGAATAATAAAGTTAAAATTACTTTCATTCTATTTTTTTTGTTAAAAATAACAATTAATCCATCTTTCAGAGAAAGCAAATATTTTCTTCTCTGATTAAAAAATAAAAAACAATATGGATTAAAATGATTCATGTATAAAATATGCGAAAACTATTTATATTAAAAAACTAAAAAATGATTACTTATCTACAAATTTATTCATTTAATTTCTTTTGAACAAATTGTATAATATCTGGAAAAAATAATAAAAAATCTTTCTCAATATCAGAATAGTTCTGTTTTAAAAAATTATATGATTCATGTAGATTAGTAGCATATTTTGCCCTGTGAGAAAGTCCATTAAGTGATTGTTCCATTCCATACAAGGTTGCATAATTTGTAAGCCAGTCTTGCCTTTGCATTCTCAAAAAAATGTGTTGTGCTAAAGAAGGCAAAACTTCATAGTTTTTTTCTAAAGTTTGATAAATAAACGTTGAAAACTCAACTAAATTATAATTTTCACTTTGACTTTCAAATTTATATTTATCAAAGTGTCTTCCTAAAAAATGGTCGTAGTAAATATCTGTAATCACAGGTGCATACTTCCCAAAATCAGCATGTAAGCGTTTATTTGTTTGCAAAATAATGGGGTGTTTGTCTGTAAATGTATCAATATGACGATGCAACATGATTCCTTTTGATATTTCTTTTGGGTAATCTTGATACTTCTTTCCTCTTACAAAATCGCCTAAAAAATTACCTACAACTATATTTTCTATTCTATTTGATAAAAAAAAATGAGCTAGAAAATTCATGTCGTATCTTGAAAATTATAGATAAAGGGAAATAAGATTAATAGTATTACTAAATATAAACAAAATAAATGGCAATAGTTCAACAAAAGAGTCATAAATTTAAAAATCCTATCTAATATTTTGTAATAAAATAATTAAATAGGATTTTTTGATAGAAAATAGTTTGTTACTTTACTTTTTTCCATTTTGCTTAGACTGCTCAAACGCAACTTCACGGAGAGCAGCTAATGATTTTGCGCCAGAAGCTCCATCTATTGCCTTGATCGCCAATTCTTTTGCTTCTTTTAATGCACTTGTCAGTTGTATATTCAATGATTTTATTTGTTCATTCTGCTGTGTAATCTTGCTAGAAAGAGCATTTACCTGACGTTCGGCAATACGTTTCTTGCCTTCATTTTCTTTTGCCAATAAATCAGATTTTGCTTTGTTATCTCTCTGAATAGCAGCTTTCGTACTCTCATAAGCACGTTTGGTTTCACTATCTAATTTCTTAGGCAGTTCTTCTGCTTTTTCAGTAGCTTTTTCGTAGCTTTCCTCTTTTTCAGACAATAACTTTTCACGTAAAGCAATTTCTTTTTCTTGCTCTTCTTTAAGCTTTTCTAATTCTTCTGAACGAGATTTAGCTATTTGAGCAGTTTCATCTTTTATTTGCTGACGCTTTAAATTTTTCTCATACTGGTAAGTTTCATTTTCTCTAGCCAAACTGGTTTGCCACTCTTTTTTACGTTCAGAAAGCGTAGAGTTATGCAAATCTTCTGCTTCTTCATAGGCTTTTTTAGCTTCTTCTTCTGCTTCTAATTGCTCTTTTTCAGTCTGAGAAATTATTTTTTCAAAAGATTCCGATTTTTCAATATACTCTTGAATGAGACTTGAAAGTGTGCTTTCTTCGGCTTCCTCAATCTGATGAAGTTCTAAAAGTTGGCTCTCAATTTTGTTACTTTCTTCCTGCAAAACAGCTAAGTTTGCAGCTTCTTTTGTTAGATTGTCAGACAGACTACTGATTGCGACTCCTACGTTTCCTTTGATATTTTCAAAGGCTGTAACTACACTTTCTACTGACTGATAACCACCATTCAAGTTATTATTTGCAGTTTTTTTAGGTTCTTCTTTAGATGTATTTTGAACCTTTGAAGTTACCACCTTTTGAACTGTCAGTCCTTTTTCTAGATTATTTTGAAGTGTTCGGTTTTCAGTTTTGAGTTTGGTTACTTCTGCTTGAAGCGATTTATTTTCTTTACCAAGAGTTTGATAAGCATCAATAATCTCTTTTTTAGTGTTTTTCATTGAAATTGCCATAACGATATTTTTTTTAGAAGGTTAATGTAGCTGACAATTTTTCAACTGTCAGAAAAATAATTAAAAAATCAACAGTTAGAAACTGTCGACTACCAAATAAATTTATTTGGTAGTTGGATTATCGAATGCTCTCAAAGAAAGTGATTGTACTTGCTCTAATGCATGTTTGAGTTGTGTTGTCAAATTATCCACCTCTAATTTTCCAGCTTCTACATTCATCTTCAAATCTTCTATTTGTTCAGCAAAGATTTGTTCGTTGGCAGCCTCTTCTTTTTCCATCAAATCAGCAACTGCTTTTCCTTCTTTTGTGGCTTCATTGGCAGCTTTTTCTCTTGATTTTTTGACTTCATTTTTGAGTTTTTCATCAAATTCAGCAATCAAAACAAGATTCTTTTGATATTTTTCATCTTTTTCAGCTAATACTTCTTCACGTCCTTGCCAAGTTTTTTCTTTTTCAGCTTTTTGTTCAGTAAGCTTACGTAAAGTCTGTTTTTTCTGTGCCTGAAAAGCATCATTTGCAAGTTGTGTATTTCGCTGCAAATCATATTCAAAAACTTCTTCTTCCTGCAAACGATTTTTCTTTGTTCGTTCTTCAGATTCTTTTACTTCCTTTTCAAAAAGTTCGTTTTCCTTTGCCCAAAAAGCCTCATCTTCTTTACGAGAATTTGCCATTAACTCCATTCTCTTTTGATGTGCTTCTGTAAGTTCTGTCAGCTTCGAATCATGTTCTTGTTTCAATAAATAAAGAGCATCAGCAGCTAACTTTACTTGATGTAAGTTTCCAAGCCTTTTCTTTTCTATTTCGATAGCTTCTTCAATCTGTGAGCGTTTTTCAGATTCATCTTGTAGTTTTTTAGACCACTGTGTAAGCGTATCTGCAAAAGTGAGTTGAAGTGTTCCTAGTCCTTTGATAATATTATCAGGTGTGTAAGCACGAGCTGTTTGTAAAAGTGTAATTTCTTTTACTTTAGCTACTGATTCTTCTTTCGTAATCACTTCATGACGCTGATGATAGTAGTTTTTAAGAAGTGATGAGAAGTCGTTCTTAATTTGATTCTTGTTCATAATAAATAAATAGGTAAATTTGGTAATTGAAAATAATAAAGAGAATTATGAATAAAATATTAATTAAGTAATTTGATTTTTCCTTAATTCGTAATTTTTAATTCATAATTGTTTCTTTGTTTATACTACAAATATAGAGGTGCAGAACGTAATCTATTTGAGGACTAAAAAAAACTTCAAAATTTCTTTTATTTTTTTAAAAACACTTTTTCTTATTCGAATAATTTAACATAATTCAAAAATGAAAATTCTAATTGTAGGTGCTGGAAATATGGGAACAACGTATGCAGAGAGCTTTTTACTTTCTCATTCCATTACAAAAAACGATTTATTAATCTTAGAAAAAACAACTGAAAAAGCTGATTTTTTGAAAGAAAAAGGGTATAAAAATGTGATTTCTGAACCTAATGATAAAATTTCAAGAGTACAATTAATAATTTTGGCAGTCAAACCACAAGACACAGAGGTATTATTTTCAATACTCAAAAACTATATTTTACCTTCTCAAACCGTCCTATCAATTATGGCAGGTGTAAAAATACAAACCTTGAAAAATAGCTTAGGAACTTCAAAAGTAATTCGTGCTATGCCAAACCTACCTTCTCAAATTGGAATGGGAATGACAGGCTTTACAGCAGACGAATCAGTAAGTAGAGATGAATTATTTTTTGTCCAAAACCTCTTAAATACCACAGGGAAATCACTTTATTTTTCAGAAGAAGAGAAAATAGATGCTGTAACGGCAATTTCTGGAAGTGGTCCTGCATATATTTATTTTTTTATGGAAGCAATGATAGAAAAAGCGCAAGAAATGGGTTTTTCACATTCAGAAGCTGAATTGTTAGTTACCCAAACTTTTATGGGAGCTGTTCATTTGGAAAATAGAAGTAATTATTCGTGTGAAGAATGGATAAAAAGAGTTTCTTCAAAGGGAGGAACAACAGAAGCTGCATTAAATATTTTCTCTAACGAAAAATTAACAGAGAAAATAGGAAATGGATTAGATGCAGCACAAAAACGAGCTAAAGAATTGGGAGAGTAATTTGAAATTAAATAACAAAAGTATTTTTTATAGGTTATACTTATAGGTTTTATTTTTTCAACTTCATTTTTTTTATCTCTATTATTTTTATGGCTCGTAAATTTAGATTCAAAGACTTAGGAACATTACTCAAAGAAACATTTACAGAATGGAATGCTCTTGATCCTTTTCGTGAAAGTGCTGTTATTGCATATTATACTATTTTTTCCCTTCCTGGTATTATGATTATGTTTATCAAATCAGCAGGTTTGCTCTTTGGAGAAGAAGCTGTAAGAGGAGAAATAACTGGACAAATTTCAGGGATGATAGGACAACAAGCAGCAGAAGGAGTACAAGAAATGATAAAAAACTCTCTTAGTAATCAAGATTCTACCTTTGCTTTAGTGGTTGGTATTGGTTCACTTATTTTTGGTGCAACAGGCGTTTTCGTTCAACTTCAAAAATCGTTTAATAATATATGGGAAGTAGAACCCAGTACAAATAATGGGATTATGAAATTGGTTACTGACCGAGCCACTTCCTTCGGAATGATTATGGCGATTGCTTTTTTACTTCTGATTTCGCTTATCGTTTCTACTCTTATCTCTACGCTTTCAGATTGGATGATGACTTTTCTTCCTGACTTCATGATTTATGGAATGACTGCTCTTGAAATAGTGCTTTCACTTCTCATTATAGGAGTTTTGTTTGGTTTTATGTTCAAAACACTTCCAGACAGAGAAATTCCTTGGAAAACAGTAGGAATTGGAGGATTAGTTACAGCTGTCTTATTTACGTTAGGTAAAGAAGGTTTAAGTCTATATTTTGGAATTGCAGAACCTGCTTCTACATATGGTGTAGCTGGTTCGGTAGTCTTGATTCTACTTTGGGTTTCTTATGCTTGTTTGATTTTATTTTTTGGCGCAGAATTCACAAAAGTTTATGCTCGTTTTTACGGACATCGAACAAAAGTTTCCAAACACGCAAAAGAAAGAGTAAAAGTTGTAGAAAAACGTCATACTAAATAAGTAATTAAGTAAATGATTTTTAAGATAAAATGAAGATAAATGAAATTTCAAATATAATTTATTATTTTATTATATGATTTTGTATTATCCTGTAATTATCATAGTAATCATAAAACCGATAGCTCGGCGAAGCCAAATCACTCGCTAATCAGTCATTACTTATATTTAATTTTGTGCAGTTACTTAAGCTGAATTAAATATAACAAAACCCACGACGGCTTTAGCCCTCAACGAAGCTAATTTTAATTGTGGGAAAAGAGTCGCAAAACGATAAAAGTGTCCTTAGTGCTATTTTTAGGATTTTAGTTCATATCAAATATCTCCAAGCTGTGGACGCATTACAATCTCCTCTACAACCGTCTGATTTGAAAGAGAATAAACAGAATAAATAGAATCTGCAATATCACTTGAAGGCATAAAACGCTCTTCTGGCAAACCTGCCCCTTCCCAACTTGATGTATAAGTAGGACCAGGCATAACCGAAGTAACTTTCACATTGTGTTCTTTTAGTTCTTCACGCAGAACCTTTGTCATGCCATGAAGTGCAAATTTAGAAATACAATAACTTCCTCCATTTGGATAAGCTGTAATACTTGCCGTCGAACAAATATTAAATAAATATCCATTTTTTCTTTCTACTAAAATAGGAACTAACATTCTAGTTAAATGATAGGCACTAAAAAGATTTGTATGTATTTGCATTTCAAAATTACCTTCTTCTTCTTCTAATATTTTCCCTGGTACAAACACACCTGTATTATTTACCATTACTTCAAAGCCTTTGGTAGTGCTATTTTCCTTTTTGGCTTCTTTTTCATTGAGTAAAATGATTTTCTTTGCATATTCTCCAAAAGAAATAATATCTTCTTTTTTAGATAAATCAGCTTGTCGATAATATAAAACAACAGGATTTTCTTTGGTAGAATAGTTGCCTTCTAATTCTTCTTTGAGCGCAAAAAGTTCTTCATTATTTCTTGAACATGTGATTACATCATGCCCATTCTGCATAAATTTTTCTAAAATTGCTTTACCAATTCCTTTTGTTCCACCAGTTACGAGTATCATATTCTTTTTTTATTTTAATTATACAATGTCAAATAGAATTTTTTATCGGTAATAACCAGAGATTAAATTAATTCATCTAAAATCTTTTCCAATTCTCTATCAATTGTTTCGTATTGATTTTTGAGTTCTGTAATCTGTTTTTGTTCCATTTCCATCAACAAATCAAAATCTTTGAAGTTAGCATCAATTTGATTTTTTAGATTAGCAATGTAAGTAGAGAGTTTTAGATAAATTTCTTCTTTGAGAGCTTGTTTTCCTTGAGCAATTTGTTCACGGTATTTCTGCATAATCTTTTGCTTCTTTACCATTACCGTAACACCAGTAAAAAAAACTCCCACAGCCGTAATAATTCCACCTGTAATATCAAAAACAGCTCCCTGTGTAAGAACCATTAATGCTGTTCCGATAACAGCCATTCCTCCTCCTGCCAAAAAATTGGTTGAAAAGCTTGTTTCTTTTGGAAATAATTCTTTCTGTACAAAGTTTTCAGTTTCTTTAGTAAACTCATGAAATTCGGTTTGTAAATCCTGCAAAACTCTGCTTCTACGGTCAGCAATATCTCCAAAAATAGCGTGATTTTCTTTCAGAATTTTTGGACTATTGTTAAGCTGCAAATCAATCATTTTTGCCATTTGCTGTATTGTATCTGCAATGGCTGTAATTCCTTCTCCTAGTTTGTCAGTTAGAGTTTTGGTAAGATTGCGTTCCAAATCTTGCGCTACACGCTCAAACCACACTTTTACGGATTCTTTATCGGAAAGCATTGATTTGAAAGATTTTCCCAATAAATTAAAAGGATTCAAACCTTTATTGATTTCTTGTTCAGTTTCTCTCGTTATATTTTCATATGCACCCAAAATATTTTCTATCAATACATCTACTTGATACAATGATTTTTTTTCTTGTTCATTAAGTGTTTTCTTTACATCTAATCTGAATTTATTATCAGCTTCTAGCTGTTTTTCTCTAAGACTTACTCCTTCTTTTATTCTTGAAAGAATTGTTTTTGAAGTATCTATATTGTTTTTGAGCTTTAAAAGTGGCGCACGTCCTCCTGTAATATTTTCTTTGATGTACTCTCTTATTCCTGCAAAATTACTTTCTTCATGACTTCCTTCTTTTTCTAATTTGGCAGAAACAGCAAAAATTTGAGGTTCTAATAGTCCTTTTTTTTCTGCATGTTTTCTTACTCCTTCAATGTTTGTGTTTAAATCAGACTCATTTAACAAATCGGATTGTTGCAAAACAAAAATTATTTTTTTTCTCCAGTCTTTATGAATAAAATCAAAAAAGTCCCAACTAGATTGGCGATAAGGATTTTTAGCTTCAAAAACAAAAACAATCAAATCCGATGAGGGAATAAAATCTTCTGTGATTTTTTGGTGTCCTTCCGAAATGGCATTCGTACCAGGAGTATCAACAATAGCAATTTCCTTTAAAATATCAACAGGCAAAAGAATCTTTTTCAAATGTGGATTCATTACCAAAATCTGTTCCTCATCGCCATACAAAATCTGCTGTACTGTGTCTGTACAAGGGTCTGGCGCAACTTTACAAATATCTTTTTCGGTTTCTAAGAGCGCATTAACAAAGCTGCTTTTTCCTGCTTTTACTTCTCCCACCACCACAAACATATATGGCTCATTGATACGCTGACGAAGTTCGCTGACCGTACTAGAAAGCTCCTTACTCTCAATATCTTGAGTTAGTTTGTGGAGATTTTTGATAGTTTCATCTAAACGAAGACGAAACTTTTGAAGGCGTTTGTCTATAATACGGCTTTTCATTGATTTTTTTGTATATTTAGTAAAAGACAAATTCGTTTTAAAACAATTGTATAAGTTCCTACGAAGCTACTAAAAAAAGGTGGAAATATAGAAAATATTTGTAATTCTGCTTATTTCTAGCCTCAAAAGAATAATTTCATTAAAAAAGCACACCATATAAAAACAACCTTTTTAAGTTTTAGTTAGCATAACTAATTAATGGCTTAAATTTTGTTTTTTTTAAAATTAATACAACCCAAAGTAATGGTCATTTACTCAAAAATACTCTAATACCTTATCAGAGAATACAAGCCTAAATATAAAATACTATGAAAAAAATCACACTACTATTACTTTCCTTCTTATTTTTTGTCAGTTTTTCTTCTTTTGGAGAAGGAACAGCACAACTAATGCCGACTGGTGATATTGCTCCTAGAATAACATTACAGATTTGGGATAACAATGCTGCTGACAGAAATTCTTTTACTTATGGAGCCCCTGCTAATAAACGCTTATATGTACATGCAGAGGCTGGAGAGATTGTTTACTATGGCTTTGGGGCGCAACTAGATGGAAATAATTTACACTATCGCATTCGTCATTTTGATACTTTAAATTCTATAGTTGTTACAACAGTAGCTAATACAGCTGTACCAACTGCTGGAGCTGGATTTATTACTAATTATAATAGAGCAGTAGCAGGTCCTAGAACACTTGTAGGTAATCCTACAGGATATAATGATCTTTCTTTTGTAGCTCCTCGTTCTGCAGATTATTGGATAGAATTTAATATTGGAGCAGATCCCAATGTTATTGCTAGAAATAAAAGAAGAATTGATTTTTTCGATATAACAGTATTTAGTTCTACTGCTACTAATAGAGATCCTGTTACTGGTATTGTATTGGGTAGGTTATTTTCCCAGTCTTGGGATATAAATTGTAATAGTGGAGACAACCCATTTTTAGGAACTATGTTTCCTTATACTCCTGATAGAATTACTCTAGGTATTGACTTTAATGGTATTCGTCCTTTTGGCTTTACCATTAATATGAATCAGTTTGGAACAAGAAATACAGGGAATACAGCAACAGATAGACTATCTCGTGGGGGAAATGAAAGTTTACCACAATATCCTATTTTTTTAAACAACCCTGATTCTATTGTTTATCCTACTGGAAGAATTCCTGACTTAACTATTTCTGAAGTAGAAGCAAGAGATTGTGGCGAATACTTTGTCCGTATAGAGATTAATGCTGCTGGTTTTGTAGAATCTTTATTAGATTTTCATCCTGTTGGAGCTCC
Organism: Bernardetia sp. ABR2-2B; assembly: GCF_037126435.1. Classification (GTDB taxonomy): domain Bacteria; phylum Bacteroidota; class Bacteroidia; order Cytophagales; family Bernardetiaceae; genus Bernardetia. The sequence continues at coordinate 424,774 of NZ_CP147020.1, forward strand.
TGATGGATTATACACTCCTGGAACTGAAGATGTTTTATTGAATGGTGGATTTGTTCCTGATCCCGTTGCTCCTGCTGTAACAAGTATAGTTTATATTCCTTGGGACGGGAATGATGGTTTAGGAAATCCTATTCCACAAGGAACAATAGTTGATTTTATTGCTTATGTACAATCTGGACTTACTCACCTTCCTCTTTTTGACGTAGAAAATCATACGGGAGGATTTAGAGTTAGCTTAGAACGACCAACTTATGATATTGGAGGAAATATTGTGGCTGACCCTGCCTTATTTTGGGATGATCAAACTATTTTGGGAGACACAAGAAATTTGAATGGTGCTACTTCTCCTGCTCATACGTGGTCTGGAGAAAACAATGATACACGTAATACTTGGTTTTATATCAGACGGGTAGAACAAGCTAGTCAGTTTACTATGGATAGGTTAGACTTTGAACTTGTAGATAATGGCTCTAGTGGTGTATGTACAACAGGACAGAATAATGAATTTAATAATATTACTTTTGATGTAACTATCAATCCTACCAAATATGAGGCGTGGCAACTTAATTATGCTACTGTAATTAATAACTCAGGTTACACATTAAATTTAGTAAGTGTAGATAGTTCTGCAGCACCTTATAATACAGGTCCACCTGAAAATCTCCCTCGTAGAGATATTTTTGTTACTTATGAGGTAGTGCCTGACCCAGAAACTACTGAGCTAGACTTTAACTTTATTGTTACTGGTAATGTTCCTAATTGTCCTGGTGCTGTAACTTCATCAACTAATGTGTTTTGTGATGATATTCTTCTCCCTATTACTTTATTAGATTTTAATGCTCGTCATTATTCAGATAATAGTGTTTTAATAGATTGGCAGACTACAAGTGAAAAAGATAATCAAGGTTTTTATGTACAAAGGAGTACCAATGGACAAGATTTTAAAGATATTACTTTTATAGAAGGCAAAGGAACAACAAATAATCAGAGTTCTTATGAATTTATTGATGAAGAGTATTGGACTGGAACGGCTTATTATAGATTAGCTCAACTAGATAATAATGGAGAAATTAATCTTACCAAAGCTGTGAGTGTAGAACGAAACTTCTCAAACAATCCATTTACACTCTATCCAAATCCCAACAGAGCAGGAGGAGAACTAAACTTAAGAGGAATTACAGATAAATCTTCTATTCAGAGTTTACAAGTAGTGAGTATTACAGGACAGCAAGTTCTTGTCAATCCTAATCTCAAAATCACCTTTGATGGAGTAGCTATTGATTTACCTCAAAAAATGGCTAAAGGAGTTTATATCGTTCAGTTTGTTACAGAATTTGGAATGCAGAATTATAAATTTGTAATAGAATAAGTCATTATATTTCTATAAAAAAAATAGCTATTTGATATTCTTCAAACAGCTATTTTTTTTATTTATGAATTATATTTGGAAGGTAATTAGTCTAAGCTTGTTATTCTTTAGCTAGAATGGTCTGCAATAATTACCCATTCTTTCTTTATTTTTTTCCAAATCAATGTAAAATGACCTTCTAAATCTTCTTTTTCTTCTCGTTTGAGATGCCATTTTCCAATAATAAAAACGTGTTTTTTGTCTAACTTTTTAAATGAAAGAATATCAAATTGAAGTTTTCCCATAGTCGCTGTATCAGGATATGATTTTTTATAACGATTCAAAGTAGCTTCATATCCATACGTAACTCCGTTCTTTCCAATAAATTTTAAAGAATCAGATTGCCAATATCCATTCATAAATCCTTCTAAGTCGCCATTATTCCACGCTTTCTGTTGATTTTGAAAGATTTCTATGATTTTACTTATGTCTTTTGACTTTACGTTTTGAGCAAAAGAGCTTAGAGAAACAGAAAAAAGTAAAAATAAAACGAGTATATTTTTCATGTAATTTAGAAGTTTATGTTATCGATAAGAAATATGGATTATTAAATATATAAACAGGTTCAGAGTCAGCAGCAAAGACAATAATCCAAAATTACTCTAAAAGATTAATAGTTCTACTAAACCAGTTTTTATCGTAAATTTTTATAATTTCTCTATCATTACTTGAAGATAAGCCATGTTTATATTTGTAACATAAATCTTGATTAGTATCAAAATAATTGAACCAAGAATAAGTAACTACACCTTGTTTAATATTCTTAATACTTCCTAAAAAGATAGATTTTTGTTCTGAGGAGTATAAAATAGACAGAGAAATAGAACATACAAATAATAGAACTATTTTGCTCTTGCTTATAAAATAAATTGTTATTAGGGAAAATAAACTAACTAAACTGAAAAATATAGGTGGTATCTTATATAAATTCTCTTGCAATTGACTAGGAATATTTATTATACCAACTGGTAAGTATTCTATTAATCCTAATGATAAAATTAGTAAAAGATAGAATATATTTTTACAATTATTTTTCTTCATCTTGTATATTTTATTGAACATTTTTGACTTATCTAAATAGCAAAACCACTATAACAATTTTCACTTATTTTATTCTAAACTAAGAAAATGTTATTATTACTTTGCCTTTCAAATTATTTTTCAATTCAAAAAATGGCGAGTTTTTAGATTTTGATGCGTTTGCTTCTTTTCTAAACTCCCATTCTTGGTTAGGATAAAAGACTGTCAAATTTACTTTTTGTCCTTCTTTGATTTGAGGTTGCTCTAGTTTTAATAATTTTCTTGGATTGGTAGTAAACTTTTCTACTAATTTTTCTACACTCAAAACGTGTTCAGTTTGCTTTCTAATAGCTGCAAAAGCCGTTTGAAAATTAATTATTCCAAATTCTGCCAAATCAAATTCTAACTTTTTAGTTTCTTCATCATGTGGGTTATGGTTCGAAACAATAACATCAATCGTATTATCTTTTAAACCTTTCAAAATAGCTTCTCTATCATTTTGGGTGCGAAAAGGAGGAAAAACCTTCAAAAATGTATCAAAAATAAATAAATCCTTCGCCAAATCTTCATCTAAAAAAGAAATCTGATAGGCTGCTATATCACACGTAACTTGTAATCCCTCTTGTTTTGCCTTTCGAATAAGTTCTACACTACGAGCCGTAGAAATAGTAGAAAAATGAATCTTTCCACCTGTATAACGCAAAATTTCTAAATCTCTTTGAATCATCATTTCTTCAGCAATGGATGGCAATCCTTTCAAACCCAGTTTTGTCGATGTGATGCCTTCGTGCATCTGTCCGTTAGCAAGATTTTTATCAGAAGGAAGTTGCATAACAAGTCCATCAAAAGCCTGTGCATATTGTAAAGCTCGGAGCAAAACGCCAGTATGAGAAATATTCTTCAAGCCATCCGAAAAAGCAACTGCTCCAGCTTTATGAAGGTCATACATCTGTGTCATTTCCTGCCCTTCTGCCTTATGTGTAAGGGCTGCAATGGCTAAAAACTCTACTTTTGAATTCATTTTTTTATTTTCTTGCTCTAAAAAATAAATATTTTCCTTGCTTTCTATTACTGGTTCTGTATTCGGCAAAATAGCAACCTGCGTAAAACCTCCCAAACTTGCAGCTTTACTTGCTGTGTTGAGCGTTTCCCTATGCTCCATCCCTGGTTCGGTTACTAAGGCACGCATATCGCACCAACCAACTGAAACAAAAGCATTTTCACAATCTATTTTTTTATAATTTATAGGAATTGTTATAGAAGGATTATATTCTCTAAGATGCGTAATTTTTCCTTCTGCAATTCCGATACAAAACTCTTTCTTAGAATCGTATTCTGTATCAATAATTTTCACTTTTGGAAGCCAATATGCAGTTGTGTGTTCCGATTGCATTCTGATAAATTGATGATGATGATTTTTAGTTGTTGATGTAAAGGTAAAAACTTTGTTTGAAATTTTAATCCATTATATGAATTTCTATACTTCTTCCACCAGAAAAAATACCTGTTGGCTCTAGTGTTGTAATAAATTTGACTCTGTTGTAAGGTAAATAAATGGTAGTTTTGTTTCTTTTATTTTCTATAACAAAATAATTTTGTTTGAAAACGAACTCCAAAAAAGGCGAAACAAGACAAACTGCTGGTTTTTGGACACTAGAATCTGTTGTTAGGATATGAGTAACAATAGATATTTGACGAAATTCTTTTAACTCTAAACTCCCTAAAATTTCTTCACAAGAATTTTTGTCTAATTGAGCAAAAACAGAAGAAAAAGAAAGTAAAAAAAAGAGTATAAAAGTAGAAACAGATAGTTTAACAAAACTCATAAACGATAGATTTAGTAATTCATTTGAGATAAATTTATAGTTAAGATGCTAATTACTAAACTTAGTTGCACAAAAATCATAAATTAATCCTAGTTTAAAAAAATTCCTTAATTTTATAATCCTTAATTATGTCTCCTATTTTACTTTCAAATCTACTGATTACAGCTTTTTTAGTTGGACTTATTTGGTTTGTTCAAATTGTCCATTATCCCATCTTTGAAAATGTAGGCAAACAGAACTTCCGAAACTTTCACTCTGCACATACTACACTGACAGGAAAAATAGTAATTTTACCTATGCTCATAGAACTTGGATTATCGTTTTGGCTAGTTTGGGAAGGGTATGAAGTAGATAATATTCTTCAAAACAATTATGTAGGTGAAGGTATAAGAAACAGAATGAGTAATTTTTATTCTTTTTCTAGTATTGCTTTAGTCTTTACTATTCTACTTTGGATTCTGACAGCTTGGATTTTTGTTCCTCTACATGGAAAACTAATCAAAGGTTATGATTTACAGCTTATCAAAAAACTTGTTTTTAGAAATTGGTTTCGTACATTTTTTTGGTCTTTACGACTTATTTTATTGATATATATGACTTTAGAAGTAACTAATAATTTGAATTACATTGAATAATTTTCTTGAAACTCCTTTTTTTGCTTCAAATATTCCTTATTCTCTTTTGCCAAAAACCATTTCTCTTTAAAAATCCTAGCAGATTCTGCTTTTATAGGGTCTTCTTCCTGACGTTCTAATTGAGGTCTTCCATGCGAACCACTTTGTCCTTTTTTATCTTTCGGAACTTCTCCTTTGTATTTTCTTCCTCCTTTATAATTGGCATATCTCCGTGAACGAGTATAACCCATCTGTAAAAATTTACGAGCCATATCTGCGCCTACAAAATCTTCTTCTTTCAAATATGACAGAAATAATTGATAAATCTTTTCAGAAGATTCTTTCGCTATTTCAGGATTTTTAAATCGCCAAAAAGGTAATATTTCAGATTTATAAGGTTCTACCAACAAAACACCTTGCTCTCCTTTACCAACAGCATAAAGCTCTGGATTTTTACGTAAATCAAGTTCTTTGTAATTGAGTGAATAATCAAATTTCTTCATAACAGATTTTGCTTTTTTAGATAGTTAAACTACTGATAAAGTTAAATTGTTAAGACTCTCTTTTTCTAATAAATTATATATTCTTTCAGCTAATTTCACAATCAAATTTTTTGACGATTAGCTCTTTTTTTTGTTTTGTCATTAAATATATTCAGTAATAGTGAATTATAAATAGGTATTTTGCCTATTTCCCATTCTTTAAAGCTATTTTCAGATAATTTATAAGAAACCCATAATTGATTCTCCTGCTTCCTATCTTGTTGTAATATCAAATAAATACTATCTTGTTTGTCCTTTGAAAAAACTGTAAGATGGATTTCTTCTCTAGAAAGGTACTTCCGTCCATCATTTAGTTTTAGTTTTTGCAAATACAAAGAGAGTGTATCTGCCAAATCTAATGTTAGTTCAGTGTTTTCTACTTGTAAAAGTATTTCATTATTTTCTATAAATGATTTTACTTCTGTTCCTGCTTTCTGATAAGAATAAGAATGCAGTAAAGCCAAGCCACCTCCCATTAAAAAACATAGTACAGAAAGAGTAATTCCTATTATGGTAAGTTCATTTTTTAAATCTAATTTACTTAAATGGTGAATGGTCATTTTGAGTGAAAACCCTGCACCACTAGAAAAGGAAAGTAATAAAAACCCAACTACTCCTAATAAAGTAGATGGCACGAAAAAATAAAGAATATGTTCAAAAACAAAGTCTGCGATTTGTAACATGATTATTTGTTATATTAAAAATTTTGCTCTACAAAGCTAAAAGTTTCTTAATACAATTGGAAAGTCAAATTTAGTTTTTTGCATAAAAAGCATCATCAAAAATCAATATTAAATCAAATTGTTAAAAATATTTTAACAGAATAATCTGCTCTAAATGAGCAGATTAGCAAAATTATAATTGGAATAGTTATTGCAAAACAAAACCTTATTTTATTTTTTTACGTAAATATAACCACAAACACTTTAAGTCATAAGTTTTAAAAACTACAATTACTTTAATTAAAAGGTTAAACTAACTTTAAAACAAGTTTTGTATATTTACATCTATTTACGACTTACTAAACTACAAAAAAAATTACTGCCATGAACGAATTAATCACACTTTTAGAAGCTCCTTATAATTTAGTTTATGGAGTATTGGGTGCAATTTCTGTCGGAATCTGGCTGATGTCTGCCATCGGATTATTTAGTCATAGTGCGATAGAAGGTTTTTTTCCTCATCCACATCTTGACATTGATGTAGATATAGACGTTGATTTTGATGCTGATGGTGGAAGTAATTTTAGTTTAGGTGATAGTTTTCTTACCTTTTTGAGTGTTGGGCAAGTTCCTATTTCAATAATACTTACCATCTTGTTTTTTATACAAGCAATTATTGGAGTTTGGATGAATCAGTTTGCTATCAATCAATTAGAACTTTCTTTATCTTGGCAGCTTTGGACAATGTTTTTTGTCAATTTTGGAATTTCTTTTTTTGTAGCTGTTTTTATTGCAGGATTTTTATTAAAACCCATAAAACCATTCTTTAGAGATTATGGAATTGTCAGAACAGCAAATAGCTTAATAGGAAAGGTAGCCATTGTTTCTTCCTCAGAAGTTACAGACAAATTCGGAACTGCTATCTTTAAATTAGATGGAGGAGATATTGTTGATATTTCTATTCGTGTAGCCGAAAAAGGTTCTGTATTCTTAAAGAAACAAGAAGTAGTCATTGTAGATTTTGATAAAGAAAAAAATCTATATTTCGTGATGTTAAACTAATTTAATTACGAGTTAGTAATTCGAATGACGATAAAATTATTTATAATATATTCTATTCTTAATTTATACTATTCTTTTCTCTTTTGAGAAACTCCTTCTCACTTCTTCTCATTCCTAACTGTGAATTACATTTTATGGTACGATGAATTCTTGATTCGTAATTTTTAATTCGTAATTCGTAATTGATTCAACTCCCATGTGAACTTTATATGCTTTCGTTTTGCGAAATTTATTTTCGTACTGCTTTTCTTTTGCCATTATTTCATAAAAATTTCTTTTCTTGTAAAGGAATCTATTCAAAATGAAAAGCAATCAAATTTATTTATCTACTTTTAATTTAATCAAAAAAATATGAACGCAATTATTTTGCAATCCAATGGCATAAATGGTATGCCCACCTTTGTTTTTGTCGCTGCTGGTGTTATTCTATTTCTAGTTTTTCTAGTAGCCTTGCTTAGAGCTTTCTTAAAGAAGGCAAGTCCTGGTACTGCACTTGTAAAAACAGGTTTTGGACTTCAAAAAGCCTCTATTTCTACTAGTTCGGCTATCGTTATTCCTCTTCTTCACAAAATTGAAACGATAGACTTGACTGTCAAAACGGTCAGAATAAGAAGACGTGAACACGAAAGCCTTTCTTGTAAAGATGGTATTCGTGCAGAAGTTGAAGTTGATTTTTATATCAAAATTAATGCAATGGACGAAGATATTCGTCGTGTAGCAAGTGCTGTAGGCTGTGGGAGAGCTTCTGATATTAGTATTCTTAGAGAACTTTTTGAAGCTAAATTTTCAGATGCATTAAAAACAGCAGGTTCGAAACTGACTTTTGATTCACTTTATCAAAACCGTACAGAGTTTAAAAAGGAAATCATGAAGGCTCTAGGAGAAGATGAAGATTCTGATGTGATTTTGAATGGATATAAGCTAGACGATGTAGCTATTCAGTATTTGGAGCAACTTCCTCTTTCTCAACACGATGACCAAAACGTTTTGGATTCGCAGGGTATTAAAGAAATAGCTCAACGTACTGCATCACAAGCAGAGGCTGCCAACCTTCGTTTACGTGAAAAAGAAGTTCGTATTGCAGAACAAAATCAAGCTGCCGAAACTCGTCAGTTAGAGATTACCCAAGATTTGGAGTTTAAATCTGAAAAACAAAAACGTGAAATTGCCGAAACTGTATCAAAAGAAAATGCTTTAGCTGAAAAAACAAAGCAAGAGCAGGAGTCTATTGAGCAACAAGCTGTTATTGCTAGAGAATTAGCAATTAGTTTGGCAAGTCAGAAGAAGGAAGAGCAATCTATTGTAGCTACAAAACTAAGAGAACAAGCTGTTAGTGTAGCTGATGAGAACAAAGAAAAAGAGATTGAACTGGCTCGTATCCGTAGAGAAAGTGAAGTAGCAGAGCAGTTGCGTGAAAAACTCAAAATGCTAGAAGAAACAGCAAAACAAGAAGCTGAAAAAATTAGAGCAGAAGAACAAGCACGTACTGTACAAGCTGTTGAGATAGCAAATCGTGATAAGGAAATTGAAGTTATTAAGGCAAAACAGGAAGCAGAAACACAGCTTACCAACCAGCGTGTAGAGGCAGATATTAAAGCCTATAACTTGATTAAGAATGCACAATCGAAGCAAGAAGCTGCTGATTTAGACTTAAAAACGGCTGACAAACAAGCTCAAATTGAAGTTATTGAAGCTGATAAAGAAGCAAAGAAAGAACTTATTGCCTTCAATGTAGATGTAGATGCAGAATCATATCGTTTGAGAACAGTTGCACAAGCAAAATTAGAAGCTGCCGAACTAGAAAGCAAGGCTGCCGATTTGCAATCGCAAACTATCAAGCAAATTGGAGAAGCAGAAGCAGAAGCACTTTTAGCCAGAATTGAAGCTCAAAACAAAGTGGGTAAAAACCTTATCCTTGCCGATGCAGTTAAAGAGCTTATTCCATTATTGCCTACCATTATGGAGAAACTTATGGCACCAGCAGAGAAAATTGATAGCATCAAATTCTTGAATATCAACGGAATGCAATCTGGAGCAGGAGTAGCTCAAAATGGAAATGCTGCCAACGGAAATGTATTTGGAGGAGGTTCTTCGCCAATGCAAAATATTATGGGAACAGTTATGGGAGTTGGAATGGCAGTTCCGATGCTCAAGGAAGTTGTCAAAACCATAAAGTCAGATAATGAATATGGCGATGTTTTGGAAATGGTGAGTAGCATTCCAGGTGGAGAAAAGCTTTTGAGTTTTATTGAAAACTTCAATGAAGCTGAAAAAGCTAAGGAAGAAGAAGCTAACAAAGACGATGACGATGTTTCTGATGTTGAGTATATGTAATTTTTGATTTCATAAACTCATTCTAGCTCTCAAAACAGGGTTTTCTTATAAAAAGAAAAAAAATGCCGTTGTTGGTGTTTTATGCGATAGCGACACCAACAACTACAACTTGAAAATGGAGGTTTAAAGTATAAAAAAAGACCTAATAGTTTTTTATAAGAAAACCTTGACTCTCAAAATTACTTTTGTAGTTTTGAGAGTTTTTTTTAACCATCATTGAAGCTTTGCTATCAAATGAGGATTAACTATAGGCATATAAAACTCCTTTAGAATCTGATAACACATACCACATTTATAATCGTGGTATTGATTATTGATGGTTGTAATTTGTTTTATGAGGAAAGAAATTACTCTTTTTTCTTGGAGAAATACGCAAAATACGTTTCTCCTGTATCTTTTCCTTTTTTTTGTGCAAGAAATAGAAGTTAAATAACTTACCGTTTTTTAGATTACAATCAACTGATAATCAGCATTTTTAATTCGTAATTATCTCTAAAAGTATTTTTTATAAAAATTCTATTCTTAAAATTTTATGAAATAACGTATATTTGTCTCTATAAAATTTTAATAACATTCGTTTTGATACAACGAATTAAAGAAAAATCACAGTCAGAGATATGAATATACATTTTATCGGAATTGGAGGAAGCGTTATGCACAATATCGCTATCAGAGAAAAACAGAATGGAAATACAGTTACAGGCTCGGATGATGCTTGGTATGACCCATCTGAAAGCCGTTTGAAAGAAAATGGCTTACTTCCTCAGAAAGAAGGTTGGTTTCCAGAAAACATCACTTCTGATTTGGATAAAATAGTAGTAGGAATGCACGCAAAGGCAGATAACCCAGAGCTTTTGAAAGCACAAGAATTAGGAATCAAAGTTTATTCTTATCCAGAATATATCTATTCTCTTTCTGAAAACAAAGAACGTGTAGTGATTGCAGGAAGCCATGGCAAAACCACCATTACGGCTATGGTTATGCATACATTGAGACTTCAAAGCTATCATTTTGATTATCTAATTGGTGCTTATGTTGAAGGTTTTGATTCTACGGTTCAGCTTTCGGACGCTCCCATTATCATTATTGAAGGCGATGAATACCAAACATCTCCATTAGACAAAACACCAAAATTTTTACATTACAATCATCATATTGGCGTTTTGAGTGGTATTGCTTGGGACCATGCTAATGTATATCCTGACTTTGAAGAATATAAAAAACAGTTTCGTTTGTTTGCAGAGAGTTCGGTAAAAGCAGGTGCATTTATTTATAATCAAGAAGACGAGTTGGTAAAAGAAATAGTAGAGGGCAATGAAAAAATTCACTTTGATACTATTCAATTGCCTTATGTTACGCATCCATCAAGTGTAAAAGATGGAAAAACATTCTTAAAAACAGAACTAGGACAAATGGAAGTGTCTGTTTTTGGAGAACATAACATGTCAAATCTCAATGCTGCAAAAATTGTTTGTAGAAGATTAGGAATTAGAGAAAGCCAATTTTATGATGCAATGATGTCTTTTAGAGGTGCTTCAAAACGTCTTGAACTAGTCGGAGAAAATGAACACATGCATGTTTTTAAAGATTTTGCTCATTCGCCTTCCAAAGTAGAAGCAACTATAAATGCAGTAAAAAAACAATATCCAAAACAGCGTTTGACAGCCTGTATGGAACTACATACTTTCAGTAGTTTGAATAAAGATTTTATTGGAGAGTATGCAAATACAGCAAAATCAGCCGATATAGCAGCTGTTTATTACAATCCTGATTATGTAGAAAAGAAAGAATTACCAGCAATTTCGAAACAAGATTTGAAAGATGCTTTTAAAAGACAAGACTTAGAAGTCTTTACTACGGTTGATGAATTAGAATCTTTTTTGGTAGCTCAAAACTGGAAACAAAACAATCTTTTAATTATGTCTTCTGGAAAAATGGGAGGAATGAATATTGAAAGCCTAGCAAATCAACTTTTAGGATAATTTAAATAAGCTAATAAATACCCACGAATAAGTTCGTGAGTATTTATTAGCTATTTCAAAAGCCTCTTTGCCGTTGTTGGTGTTTTAGCGTAGCGACACCAAGAACAATAAGCTATATTACTTTTCCAAAAGCTCAAAAATTTCATCTAATTTTGGTAAGAGGACAATTTCTATTCTTCTATTTTCACTTTTTCCTTCTGCTGTTTTGTTACTCGTAATAGGCAAATATTCTCCGTGTCCAGCTGCAACAACACTTTGAGGAGAGATTCCATTTTCTACCAAAATACGCACTACCACAGAAGCACGTAAGGCACTAAGCTGCCAATTGTCTTTAAAAGGCAGTTCTGCGCCAGTTACAGGCATATTATCAGTGTGTCCTTCTACCCAAATATCCAAACCAGAAGCATTATTTTTCAGTAAAGCAGCTAATTTTTGAAGTGCTTTTTTTCCTTCTGAATTAATATCAATACTTGCCGTTTCGAAAAGAAGTTTGTTAGAAAGTGAAATATACAAACGACCTGATTTTTCTTTTACTGAAAAAGATTCTTTGTTTAGCGAACTAAAAGCTGTTTTGATAGACTTTTGTAGTTCATTGGATTGTCTCTGACGCTTATATTGTTTGTTTTTAAGTACAGAAATATTTTTTTCCTTACCCAAAATTTCACCTTCTTTTCTTGCAAGTTCTTTTTCTTTTTCTTGTAATTCTTTATTTAATAAGCTATTCTCATCTACTATTTTTTTAGCTCTTTTTTGAAGGCTATCTAGCTGATAATCTTTTGTTTGTAAATCAACAATTACACCTTTCAGAGAATCCGAACTTTGAAGTAATAGTTTTTGAGCTTCATAAAATTGTCTTTTTATACGTTCATTTTCTTGTTCTTTGCGCTCCACTTCAGCTATTTTTGCTTTGTATTTTTTAGGACTTACACACGAAAATGCTATTATACTCAAAAAAGAAAATAATAGAATAGATAAAAATGATTGTTTAATAGGTTGTATTTGTAGATTCACTTTTTTGTTTGTTTTAGAATTTAATGCTAGTTGAGAATTTTGAAGCGAATAGATAGAATTAAAGCATAAGAAGGTTTAACTGTATTTGTTGGTATCGCTATGCTAAAACACTACAAAGGCAGATTTTCTATTTACTTAGCTTATTAAAATACCCTCTATTGATTTTGTTTTGTTTTGGTATTTTTCAAAATCAGAAAAGAACCTATCAAGACAGGAACCCCAATATTTATAATCCAAAGTACAAATGTAATAGTTACTACTTTATTTTCTCCCAAAGTTCCAAAAAAATAAAGTGCCATTGCTTCCCTAACACTAAGCCCTACTAAAAAACCACCTACTGGCAAGATAGATTTGGCAGTAAATAAAAGGCTAGAGCCAACAATTATTTTTTCAATAGACAGTAAAAAACCAGATGCTTTGAATATCAAAATCATCTGTAATAAAAAAACTCCATAACGCAATAAAGCAAAAAAAGTAGTTTTAAGAATATCCTTTTGAAAATATTGACTTATCGAATAAAGATTTTTTTGTAACCAAAATATACTTTCTGTTCTTAATTGTCTGATAAATTTCCCTTCCCTCTTGATTTGTGTCTCTCTGCCTTGTTCATTATTCTCACTAACGAACATTTCTTTATACGAATACTTATTATAAAAAAATAATCCTAATAAATAAATCAAAATCCAAAAGACAAATAACAAAAAAGTAATTGAATTACTAACTTTTAAGAACTGACTTACTCCATAAATCCCTCCTAGCATCGTTACCCAAAACTGCAATCCTCCATTTACGAGTAAAGCACCAGCCGAATCAAAACGATTTTTTTGAGGTAGATTTTTTGCTCTTCCCAAATAATTACCTAGAGGTAAAAAAGTTGCTAACGTCAGACCTACCCAAACACTTTCTAAAGATTGAAACAAATTAATTTTTGCTAATGATTTTATCAAAATTTGCCACTTTTTGGCTTCTAAAATCCAATTTACAAACATTAATGCAAAAACTATCGATAAAATTGCTTTATTTTTTTGCAATTCGTTCCATAAATCTGTTATTTGTAAAAAAAAAGATTGATGATTTTTGATTTGAGAATATAAGTATGCCCAAGCCAAAGTCATCAATACAAAATTGAGAAGATTTAAAAAATACTTTTGCCTATTTTTAGTAGTACATTTTTTCATTTACTAATTTTATAAAGTAGAAACTAATCGATAAACAAAAAACGCACTACTTTTAATTTACTCTTACAAAACAACACTTAGAAAGTGTCAGTTACTTTATGAAACCAACTTCTTTTGACCAAATTATATTAGGAATCGACCCTGGAACTGTTGTTTTGGGATATGGCGTTTTAGGAATTAAGGGCGATAAAATGTATTTAATTCAGTTTGGTGTCATAAAATTAGCGCAATGGAAAGACCATTATGTAAGGCTACAAAAAATTTATGATAGAGTAAGCACTATTGTTGAAGAGTTTAAGCCTCAGCAAATGGCTTTAGAAGCTCCTTTTTTTGGTAAAAATGTACAATCTATGCTCAAATTAGGACGAGCGCAAGGCGTTTGTATGGCTGCTGCACTTTCTCGTGGTGTTGCAGTAGAAGAATATGCGCCTAGAAAAGTAAAACAAGCCGTTACAGGAAAAGGAACGGCATCAAAAGAGCAAGTCGCAAGTATGTTGCAAAGTCTTCTTTCCTTTGATGAAATCCCAGATCTTTTAGATGCTACCGATGCTGTGGGTGTGGCAGTTTGTCATTATTTTCAGCAAAATGCACTCCTTCCAAAAAGCACTTCTTGGGCTGCTTTCTTAGAAGAAAACCCAGATAGAGTTAAATAAATTTAGAAGTCAGGTTTCAAGTTGTGGTTGTTGGTGTCACTTCACTAAAACACCAACAACGGCATTAATTAAGAGTTAAATAAACTACTCATTTCGAAATATTAGATTATTGATATTCAACTGGTTACTGGCTACTGTTCTCTGATAACTGATTTACGCTATCCAAACCGTTTTTATATTCACAAATTCGTGAATACCATTAATAGCTAATTCTCTTCCATATCCCGATTTTTTGATACCACCAAAAGGCAAACGAGGGTCAGATTTAACCATTCCATTAATAAAAACACTTCCAGATTCTATTTTTGAGGCTATTTCTCTAGCTTTATTTCTGTCTTGCGTCCAAAGTGAAGAACCTAGACCAAACTCTGAATTATTAGCAAGTTCAATCGCATGGGTTTCATTTTCTGCTTTTATTACAGAAGCAACAGGACCAAAAAGCTCATCATCAAAAGCTGACATTCCTTCTTTTACATCTACTAAAATTGTAGGTTCATAAAATGCCTTTTTACGCTTTCCACCCAAAATTATCTTAGCTCCCTTTTCTACTGATTCCTTTACTTGTTCTTCTAATTCTTTTGCTAAATCTTCTCTTGCCTGTGAGCCAACATCTGTTTTTTCGTCCATTGGGTCTCCCATTTTCAGCTTCGCCATTTCATTTTTGAATTCTTCTACAAACTCATCATAGACTTCTTTTACAATAATAAAACGTTTGGCAGCAATACAACTTTGTCCAGAGTTTTGAGTACGTGCTGTTACGGCAGTTTTGGCAGCTGTTTTTATATCTGCATCTTTGAGAACGATAAATGGATCGCTTCCTCCCAATTCTAAAACTGTTTTTTTGATATTTTTTCCTGCGATTTCTGCGACTGAAGACCCTGCACCTTCACTGCCTGTGAGTGTAGCTGCTCTTACATACTCATTCTCTAAAACCTGTTTGACTTGACTTCCACGAATCACTAAATTTTGAAATACATTTTTAGGAAAACCTACTTCTAAAAAAAGTGATTCCATAGCCTCTCCACAACCGAAAGAGTTAGAAGAATGCTTCAAAATACCAACATTTCCAGCCATAAGTGAGGGAACAGCAAAACGAAATACTTGCCAAAATGGAAAATTCCAAGGCATTACAGCCAAAACAACACCGAGAGGGTCATAACGAACATAAGCTTCTGAACCATCCGATTTTTTAGAAATAGGTGCTAAAAATTCTTCTGCTTTTTCTGCATAAAAATCACAGAGCCACGCACACTTTTCAACTTCTGATTTGGCTTGTGTAATTGGCTTTCCCATTTCTTTTGTCATTAGTTCAGCCAATTCTTGTTTTTTGTCTTTTAAGAGAAGCGAAAGCTTTCTAAAAAGTTCTGAACGCTCTTCAAACGTTGTTTTTTTCCAATCTTGAAAAGCATCTTCTGCATTTTGTATTTTATTTGTAATTTCTGATTCTGAAAGAAGCGTATAAGTTTTTAGAGTTTCTCCTGTGGCTGGATTGAGCGTTTGAACTGTATTTTTGTCTTTAGTTTGGTCTGACATGTTTTTGATTATATAAAAGTGAAGTTAAAAAAATGAATAATTTTAGTCTTTATAATTCATTAAATCCATAAACAGATTAAAAGTTTAGAGAAAATAAAAAAACTGTAAATGACATTGAACTTTTGCAGATAAATAAAATGTTTTAGAACGAAAAAATGATACTATGACATACAAAAACTTAGATAAAACACTTCTTGTTCTTGACATAGATGAAACTCTTATTTTTGGTTCTACTCAAAAGTTAGATAAAGCCTTTGATTTTACAGTTTTTAATTATTTTATCTATCGAAGACCTTATTTAAAGGAATTTTTTGAGAGAATAAAAGAGCATTTTCTGATTGCACTTTGGTCTTCTGCTGACGATGAATATGTAGAAGAAATTGCCAAAAAGATTATACCGAATGATATAGAATTAGAATTTGTTTGGGGGAGAAGTAGATGTAGTTATAAAAGAAACTTTAATCCTATTTTTGATGATTATCAAAATTATTTGGCTTCTGATAATTATCATTTTGTAAAACCTCTAAAAAAACTCAAGAAAAAAGGTTATAAACTAGAGCGTATTTTAATTGTAGATGATACGCCACACAAATCAAAGGAGAATTATGGTAATGTAATCTACCCAAAAGAATATAGAGGTAAAGAAAAAGACGATGAGTTACTTTTTTTAGCTGATTATTTACTCACTTTGAAAGACAAAACAAATATCAGAAGAATTGAAAAAAGAGGTTGGAGGAATCAATCTAAATAAAAAGACGTAGTTTAATTAATTTAAAAACTCTTAAAAGTATTGATTTACTATCCTATATATTGTAATTCTGTTTATAGTTCTGCAACTAAATAAATAAAAAAGCTGTCTATAATGATACAAGAAATATAAAAACTACTCTCAATGATAAAATATATTTACTTACTACTTTTTACTTTATTTTCCATAACCCCACTTTTTGCACAAGTGGGTACACCTCCCATGACTGGATTTGCACCCAATGAATACAATGGCGCACCAGATATTCGTGCTATTATGCAAAGCAAAAGAGGTTTTTTGTATGCTAGTTCGACAGGAGGAAACCTCTTAGAATATGATGGTATTTCTTGGAAAAGAATTGCTGTGCCTTGTTCTCATATCAATACACTTGTTGAAGATAAGAATGGAAATATATTTTTTGGAGATATGTTTTTTTCTTGTGCAGCTTATTTGCGTCCTAATAAAACAACTGGACAATGGGAAACTGTCCCAATTAATTTAGATTTGCCTGACTCTATTATTGCAGGTAATAATTTTGGTATAAGAGTTCGTCAAATAAATGGTGAAATATATTGTATTTTACGTGGTGGTGCTATAGGAAAAGATGTTTCATCAGTTTATCAGTTTAAAAATGGAAAATTTATTCCTCTTCCTTTGAAATCTGCTTCTACTTATACATTTATTACACAGAAAGGTATTTTTAATGTAAAAGCAAAAAATAAAGTAGATCTATATGATTTGAATGGAATCAAGAAAGATAGTTTGCAAATAGATATTGAAACAGAACCCTCAGAATTCTATCAATTTAATGATTATTCAGAGGATGAGATTTTATTCTTAACAGTCTTTGACAATCTTTGGAAGTATAATTTCAAGACAAAAGAAACATCATCATTTTTTCCTTCTGACGTTACACAAACACTCAAAGCTGCCCAACCTCTCAATTTTAATATTCTTACAAATGGAAATATAGCCATAGGAACAGTACAAAAAGGAGTTTTTATTGTTGATAAAAATGGAAATATCATAAAGAATATTTCTACTGCTGAAGGCTTGAGAGATAATATAGTAATGGCAACTACTCAAGACAAACAAAACCAACTTTGGACAGCTCTGTATAACGGAATAAACAGGATAGATATTAATGCCCCTTTGAGTGTATGGACAAAAGAGAATGGAATTTTGGGAAGCACAACACACAATATAGTCAAGTATAAAGATACTTATTTTGCTGCTACTATTAGTAATGTTGTTTTTTTTGATAAAAATGAAAATACATGGAAGCCTGTAAAGGGTACTAATATAGAAAATTTTATTGCTGGAATACTTACTTTATCAGACCAAAAGGAGCATTTATTTATTGGAAATATAAATGGGTTGCAAGAAGTTATAAAAGATAATAAAGAAGGCTGGATAGCAAAAAATATTATAGAATCGAATCGGCAACTTCGCTTAAGAACAGTAACAAACCATCCATCTGCTCCAAATAAAATATATGCATGGGGATTAGCTAATTTAGGATATTTCAAGTATAATGAACCTTCTAACGAACTAAAAAGAATTGAGGCTTTAGAAGGAGTGAGAGTAGTTTCTGGTCTGACACAACGTATAGAGAATTCGATTTGGACAATCGCAGTAGAAAAACAACAACCTGTAAGGATAGAATTACCTACTGAAAAAATGACTATAATTCCTTATGACACAGCATTTGTAACTCTTTTTGATGGAAAATTAGTTCTAGCAAAAAGCAATTTAGATTCTGTTTTTACTTTAGATAAAAATAATCAAAAAGTATATGATAAAAACATCAGTAACCTTTTAAAACCTTACAGAAATAGTACAATAGGGTTTCAAGAAGATAGTTTGGGTTCTTTATGGGTATTCAACCCTCAAGAATTTTTTATAAATGTATTGCGTAAAACAGAAAATGGCTATCAAAGAGATAATTTATTAGAACAATCTTTGGGAAAGTATGTAATAAGAGGAATTTATTCAGACTCTAATGACAAACAAATTGTATGGGTAAGTACAACTGAAGGTGTTCTGCGAGTAAATATGTCAAAGTCAGAGGTTCAAACAGATAATCAAGCTAATTTTTCGACTTATATTCGTCAAATAAAGATTGGACAGGATTCTCTTATTTTTGATGGGAATTTCTTTGAACTCAAAAAGTTAGAGAATGACTCTACTCAATATACTATTTTGGCAAATCAGCCCAAAAATCAAGTGATAGAACTAGATTTTATAAATAACTCTATTGCCTTTCAAGTAGCAGCACCATTTTTTATAGAGGAAAAACAAATTCAGTTTGCTTACTTTTTGGAAGGATTAGATGAAAAATGGTCAGACTGGACAAAATTAAGCGTAAAAGAATATAATAATCTGAAAGAAGGAAAATATACACTTCATGTAAAAGCTAAAAATTATTTAAGTACAGAAAGTACAGAAACAACTTATCAGTTCAAGGTACTTCCTCCTTGGCACAGAACTACCATAGCTTATATTTTGTATTTTGTATTTGGAGTGGGACTTATTTTTGGCTCAACCCGTTTCTATACACATCGTTTGCGCCAACAAAATGAACAATTAGAGAATCTAGTTTCAGAACGTACAGACGAACTTTATCAAAAAAATGCAGAACTTTCTACTCAAAATGAGGAAATTGTGCAGCAGCGTGATCAATTAGATGTCAAAAATCAACATATTGCAGAACAAAATAAAAATATCGTTTCTAGTATAAATTATGCAAAAAGAATCCAAACGGCTCTTTTACCAATGGAAAAACGTATCAAACAAGAAATTCCAGAGCATTTTATTTTCTACAAACCTCGTGATATTGTAAGTGGAGATTTTTATTGGATAGAAAAAATTGAAGATAAAGTAATTATTGCTGTTTCAGATTGTACAGGTCATGGCGTACCAGGGGCATTTATGTCTATGCTAGGAAGTAGTGGACTTACGGATGCTGTTTTTCAGCAAAACCTAACTTCTCCTGATTTGATTCTGACTCATTTGCATAATTATATCTATTCAGCCTTAAAACAAAGTCAGTCTGATAATAGAGATGGAATGGATATTTGTATTGTTGTTTGGGATAAAACAAAAAATCAAATTCAATATGCAGGTGCAATGAACCCGCTTTATTATGTTCAGAATGAAGAGTTTTTGCAAATAAAAGCAGACAAAATTCCTGTTGGAGGAACAATGGCAAAAGAAAGAGTTTATACTCCTCATACAATAAACCTACACGTTCCAACAACTATTTATTTGGCTTCTGATGGCTATCAAGACCAATTTGGAGGAAAAGATAATCGAAAGTTTATGACCAAACGATTCAGAGAACTTTTATTAGAAATTTCGCATTTACCAATAAAAGAACAAGAAAATCGTATTTCTCAAGTCTTTGAACGTTGGAAGGAAAATACACACCAAATTGATGACGTTTTGGTTATGGGAATGAGGATTGGATAGATTTTTATATTTTCTAAAAGCAACCAAAACATAAATGTATGTATCTCTGTTTACAGAAGGTAGAAGAGCAATAGAACAATGGATAGAGAATAGAAGTCTTTTTTATAAATGATAAAAAGCAGTAACTAAGCTACTAGATTTATTTCTATTAAATACTTAAACTCACTAAAAATCAAGCTGTTTGCTTCACTTTTTTATAGAAAAATTGTATCTTCGTAATAAATACAATTGAACTAAAATATTAAACAGTTTATTGATTCTTTATTCATTCATCCATAGCAAACACAAAAAAGGATAAGAAAAAATAAAAATACATTTATTGATTTTAGAAATAATTTTAATATGTTTATTGCTATCTATTTTTTGTACTAAATCACAGACAGAATTTTATGCAAAAACAAGAACAAACTAATATCAGAGAGAAAAAAAAGACTACTCTTGAAAAAATGGAGCAACAACATCCCTACGTTATGATGATGTATTTGGGGGTTATGGGAATATTTATGGCTTTTACACTCCTAATGTTGCTATTTTTCAATGAATCTTTGATAAAATCTGTTAGCCATCCTATTAAGTTTCCCTATGCTTTTTTTGTTAGTACAATTGCTATTGTGAGCAGTAGTTTTTTTTTAGAAAAAGCACGTCAGCAGTTTTACAAAGATAATTTTGTAAAGTTGAGAAACAATCTTTTAGCTGTTTTTGGTTTGGGAGTTATTTTTCTAGCATTACAAATTGTGGGAGGCTATGAGTTGCACCAAAACAAAATTTATTTAGAAGGAAAAACGGCAGGTGCATATCTTTATATTATCTCAGCTTTTCATATGATTCACCTTGTTGGAGGACTTATTTATGCTGCAGTTCTTCTCAACCAATATATAGACAAAACAGATGATGCTGTTCAGATTTTGATTACAGTTACTAATCCTTTTGAAAAAATAAAATTACAACTACTTACTATTTACTGGCATTTTATGGATGCCCTTTGGATAGCCATTTTTCTAGGCTTTTTGATAGCATTGATATAAAAACAGTAAGAAATACGACATTGATTGAAGACGCTTAAAATGGAAATATTTCTATAATATTTTTATTTTGAGCGTCTTTTTTATTATAAAAATATTATAGTCAGTTTCTTATTTTATTGATAAACTAAATTATTTTGCAATAACTTTATATCCTATTCAAGTTTCTATAAATAAATGTAAATTTGTAACAGATTTCTTAATACGAAACATAAAATATCTATAAATCTTCTTTCATTTAATTCCTCAAAAAACTCTGATGGTAAAACGCACTTCTCAACAACGCTATATTGACCTTATCAACCAAACTTTTTATTTTGATACACCTGATTTTACAGTTTCGAACGACGAGCTTAATTTTTATGGTGTTGAGCTTATGCCAATTATTGAAAAATACGGAACGCCTTTGCGCCTTACTTATTTGCCAAAAATTAGCGAAAACATACGAAGGGCAAGAAGTCATTTTGGGGAAGCTATCAAGAAATTGAATTATGATGCCGATTACGTATATTGTTATTGCACGAAATCTTCGCACTTCAATTTCGTAATGGAAGAGGTTTTGAAAACAGGAGCGCACCTTGAAACCTCTTCTACTTTTGATATTGCTATTGTCAAAAAGCTACATCAAAAAGGACTATTGAGTAAAGATAAATATGTAGTTTGTAATGGTTTTAAGAGAGAGACTTATACCAATGAAATAAAATCACTTTGGCAAGATGGATTCAAAAATTGTATTGCTGTTTTGGATAATCGAAAAGAAATAACAGCCTATGAAGATTTAGAGGTAGAACAAATGCAAATCGGTCTTCGTATCGCAACAGAAGAAGAACCTAATTTTTCATTTTATACTTCTCGTTTGGGGATTCGTTATAAAGATGTCGTTGAATTTTATAAAAAACATGTAGCTACAAATTCAAAATTAAAACTTAGTTTGTTGCACTTTTTTGTTAATTCTGGTATTCGTGATACAGTTTATTTTTGGAGTGAATTTAATAAGTTTGTTCGTGCCTATTGTGATTTGAAAAAAATCTGTCCAGAGCTTCATATTTTGGATATTGGTGGTGGTCTGCCTATCAAAAACTCACTTGGTTTTGAGTACGATTATGAATACATGACAGAGGCGATTGTAACAAATATTCAAGAAGTTTGTGAGCAAGAAGGTGTTCCTGTTCCTACTATTTTTTCTGAATTTGGAAGTTTTACGGTCGGAGAAAGTGGCGCAATGATTTTTTCTGTAATGGCTCAAAAACAGCAAAATGACCGTGAACTTTGGTATATGATTGATGGTTCATTTATCACACATTTGCCTGATACATGGGGAATGGGTTATCGCTTTATTACGATGGCAATCAATAATTGGGACAAAGAATATCAGCAAGTTCATGTGGGTGGAATTACTTGTGATAGTATGGATTATTACGATTCAGAATCGCACGTCTCGAAGCTAATGTTACCTAAATTTACACGAGGAACAGAACAGTATATCGGTTTTTTCCATACTGGCGCATATCAAGAAAGTTTGGGAGGTTATGGAGGAATCCAACATTGCTTAATTCCAAATTCTCAACATGTAATTATTGATAGAGATGAACAAGGAAATATAACTACTGAACTCTTTAGAAAAGAACAAACAGCAGAGCAGGTTTTAGATATTTTGGGGTATTGATTTTAGACGTTTTTTAACCTTGACAGTATTTTAAAAAGACTCTCAAGGTTAAAACATATTTAAATTATTGAGATTATTTTGGATTACAGAAATTAAATCATGCATCATACTCATCAATTAAATAATTCTGCTCACTCGCATATCATTGAACGAACTGATCCCATTACAGGAGATAAAATCACAGAAAATGATAAAGTAGTTTTCTGTGGTAATTGTAGCTCATGTTTTTTGGAGGAGAGTTGGAAATATGTGAATTATGAGCATTGTGAGCAGAATAAAACTTTAGATTTTATACCTTTAGTTCCTTCTAAACTTCTTGTAAAAAAGGATAAAAATAGCATTGTTTTTCTCAAAAAAAGAGCTGATACAGATGGAGTTGTAGTTTTACTTTCTTTCACAAGTCTGTTCTTTGGTATGTCTCCTTTACTTTTGGTTACTTCTTTTCTTCCAGACTCTATTCTGTTGAATGAGTCTTTAAAAGGCATATTTGTGATTGTTAGTTTCTTCGGTAGTTGTGGTTTGAGTTTCTTTGTAAGTTGGCGTTTTGTTAGTAGTGATTTTTTTAGAAGTATAATAGGCTTCAAAAAACATGATATATCTATTTTCAAAAATAGAATAAAAGTAGGAAAAGACGTATTTTATTGGCAAGACATAGAAGAAATTAAGTTTCAGAGGTATATGAATGGAAGCAAAATGCATATAGTTTCCTCAAAAATACCAGAGCTTTTAATCTATTTAAAAGATGGAACAAACCATGTAAAAACACTTCCTAACTCAAATTATAAAGATATTGAACCGTTCTTGAAAGGACTGATAGAAATACCTGTTTTTGTAGAAGTATTTTTATATACAGAAGAAGCAAAAGAATATGATACTATTAAAAAACTAGCATCAAGATTTAGTAAAGGAAATATTAATATTAAAGAACCATTGAAGATTTTGAAAGACCCAAATTATCCAAAACAGTCTTAATTATTATAAAACTTTACAAAAGCAGCCTTTATTGTTGTTGGTGTTTTGTGGTAGTAACACCAACAACAAAATACTCATCTATTTACCTTTGATAACTTCTTCTTTTATCAAAACGCCATTTCTGTCAGTCATTCTAAAATAAAATGTTTGTCCTCTTCCCAAATAGTGTTTAAAGACAGTTGGAATGGTTCTATAACCGTGATGTAATCCACTATTTTCTAAAATATTAGCTACTTTATTGCCATATTGGTCATAAACATCAAGACTCACTCCTGAAACTGGATCAACAAGATTAACCTCAAAATTATGACGTTGAACAAGCATTTCTTTGCGTTCTATTTTGTGTCCGTCTGTATAAACTCGCTCTCTTCCTACTTCTTTTCCGTTTTCATCTTTAGCTATCAAAAAATATTTTCCACTCTTAGGGATAAAAGCATTATGGCGAATATTTATTACCGTTTGTGAGCTTTTGTTATATTCTTTATCTGTAAAATAAGATTTAAAAAGATGGTTTTCATCATCATATAAAGCGAGATTTAGTTTTGTAGGCTCATCTAAAACAAAAACAAACTTATTTTCAGTTTCGATAAGTTTCATATCTTCATTATGAGCAATACTATTTTTATTTATCTCTTGCTCTGCCAAAATTCTTTCTTCGTTTTCTTTTGCTAGATTGATTAGCTTTACTTTAAAAGTTGCAT
This sequence comes from Bernardetia sp. ABR2-2B, assembly GCF_037126435.1. GTDB lineage: Bacteria > Bacteroidota > Bacteroidia > Cytophagales > Bernardetiaceae > Bernardetia. The sequence continues at coordinate 449,179 of NZ_CP147020.1, forward strand.
CTTCTCCTACTTGTTGTGTAAACATAAATGAACGATAAAAAAAACCTGCTTTTGCCTCATAATCTTCTATGATTGTTTTGAATAACTTTCCTTGCTCATCATAAACTTCAATATTTATTTTTTGGTCGTTTTCCAAAAAAGTCTGTAAATATCCATTAAAAGTATAAGTAGGAATATATCTTTCCTGTGCTGCAAACTTCATTTTATCAAAATCTTCTCCTTTTGCTTCACAAACAGCCTTTGCTAAGTTTTCAAAAACCTCTTGTTTCGGATGGGAGAGATAATTAGTTTCCTTCTTATTCGAAACACACCAAACACTAGATTGAGCAAGATATTCTTTTTGATAATCATACTTTGCAATCGTTTGAGCTACTTTTGCAAGTCCTTCAGTATCTAATCTATTAAAATTATAAAGCGCATTTTTGTAAGGAGAGCCATTACTTGCTTGAATACAGGCTGTCATTACAGGTTGAAGTTTGGTCGCTCCTTTTTGAATAGCAAATTGATAATCTTCTAAAATCATCAAATCTTGAATACTTTCATCTTCACTCTGAAATACTGTTCCTGCCGAAATCTTAACCAAAAGTGGTCTTGAGTACGTGTTATAGATATTGAGCAATAATTTTTCGCCAAAATAACCTCCCAATCCTCGTGCATTGATTTCAACTTGCTGTTTTTCTATGAGTTCTGCTAGTTCTATGTGCGTCATCTGTGCAGAAGAAAAATTGAAGAAGGAAAATAAAACAAATAATAAGACAGATAAAATAGTAGTTTTCATAAAGTTAAATTGTAAAAATGGATAATCAGACTTCTCTAATTTAACGAAAAAAAGTCATTTTATTTTATGATTTAATTTTAATAAACGTCAAAGTTATTTCAAAGTTATCGTGGAATGGTTTATTCTCACTTTCCTATGATTCAAAAAATTCATATATTGTACATATAATTTTCAAATATTTCAGACTCAAAAAATTCATGCAAAAAACAATTGAAGGTATTTTATCTATTTTGGTAGCTGTGATTCTTGTTCAGACCCTTTATTTTAAATTTGGTGCAGCTCCCGAATCTGTGTGGATTTTTTCTAAACTTAATGCAGAACCTTCAGGAAGATATTTAGCTGGTTTTCTTGAGCTTATTGTAGCCATTCTGATTTTAATTCCCAAAACTCGTCGTATTGGAGCTTTGGGGGCAATTGTAATTATGTTAGGAGCAATTACTTCTCATATTTTTATTTTAGGAATCCGTGTACAAGGCGACAAAGGACTTTTATTTGCTCTCGCTTGTATTACACTTGCCTGTGCTATCAGCGTATTGATTATGCGAACCATCCGAAAAAAACGCTAAAAAAACTCCATTTTTGACAAAAAAAAGCCTATTCAATCATAAAAATTGAATAGGCTTTTATCTTTTAGAAAAATAAACTTGCCCTTGTTGGTATAACCATCAATGACATATTTCACAAATTTATTCTTGTTCCAAAACTGCATTAATTGCTTTGTCAGCTTGAATAAAATTACCAGCTTTGTTTCCAGCATCTAATTCTTTCCCAGTTTCTTTCAATATTTGATAAGCAGTTTTTGTATCTAGTTCTGGGTTTAATGCTTTCATCACACCCAAAAGACCAGCTACATAAGGAGTTGCCATCGAAGTACCATTCAAGAATTTGTATTTTCCTTTAGGATAGGTAGAAAAAATCTGAACTCCTGGAGCTGCAATTCCCATTTCCATATCTTGTACATGATTAGAAAAAGGAGCAATACTCAAATCAGGCGAAATAGCAGAAACCGTAATCACACCATCTGCATTTGCTGGAGAAAAATCTTTCGCATTTTTATTAGAATTTCCTGCTGCCACTACAACAATTGCACCTGCTGCATTTGCATACTTTACAGCTTCTGAATAAGCTTTCTGATGAGAATCGTTTGAAGGCCCTCCTAGAGAAAGTGAAATTACGTCTGCTCCTGAATCTGCTGCCTTAATAATTCCTGCCAAAACAGTTTCTTGAGAACCAAAACCAGCATCATTTAATACTTTAACACTAGAAACAGTTACAAATTCTGAATTTGGAGAAAAAGAAGCGATTCCTTTTCCATTATTTGTTACTGCTGCTGCAATTCCTGCACAATGCGTTCCGTGTCCTAGTTTGTCATAATCACTTTTCTTTTCGATAGAAAGGTAATTTGCAGTAATATCCTCGTGGTCAGCTTCTACGCCTGTATCTAAGATAACAATCTTTGCTTTTTTCTTAGGCTTTTGTTCTTTCAAAGAAGCATACATTTCTGCTACTCCCATTTTTTCAAATCCCCAAAGGTCTTTTAAGTTAGGGTCATTGATTCCAAAAGAAGGTTTGTTTGGAGCTACATCAAAAGAAGTAGTTGGATTTGTTGGAAGCTCTAAGATTTCATTTCTTTCTAAATAATCTATTGCACCCGATTCTTGAAGCTCTCCAATGATTACATCAATATTTTTTAATTGGAAAGTAGGAATATCTAAAATATAATATTCTTCTAATTCAGAATACTCATCGTGCTTTAAATTAGGAAAAGCTCTACGAATAGACATATTATATTTTTCCAAAATTGGAACAATATCATCTTTATTGGTCATATTCAAATCTAAAAGAAGCTCACCATTTGAAGATAAGTTAGAAGGCAAAGTAGCAGGTTCTTTATCGCCAATGATAGTTTTAGCTTCATTTGATTCCATTCCACACATAGAACCTGTTTCAAAATAATTTACGGCAGCTTCTCTTCCTGCATCAAAAAAGAATAACTTCAATCCTGCAATAACAGCAAAAATAGTGAAGTAAAGAACTTTAGGACGAGGTGCAAGACGGTTAAAAATCAAAATTACGACAGTAAGAATTGCCAAATCTGGAGTAAGAACGCCTAAAAGGTCGTACATAAGCCCACCATCATTGAAGAATAGCGAAAGGACATAGAGTAGAGAAGAAACAAAAAAGCTGTTTCTTGCAAAACCTGCTGCGTGTTGGCGTTCCTTGAGGAAGAAGTAAACGGCTGCTGAGAGCAGAAGTCCACCATACGCCAAAGGATATAAGAAATCGAAATTTTCCATAGAATTAGGTTAATTTATTTTTATAAATGAGAATTGATTACAAACTTGAGTTAGTTTTGAACTAAATATTTATCAAAATACGATTTTTTTGAGCAATTACAAAACTGATTAGCTTATTTTAATTATAAAAACGGTATTTAGTTCTATAACGGATTTTCTAGGTAATAGGGTTTCAAAATAAATTATTTTCATCTTTTTTCAGATTCATCTGTTTTTTTGTTTCACTGTACAATTGATAACTTAGCATTCTTTAAAAAAACGAAACCCACGATTTTAATCGTGGGCAAACAAGCTTGTTTCACTTTTAAATCAAAAAATCCTTATCAATACTATTTTGATAAGGATTTTTTGATTGCTACTTTATTTTATAAAAATAGGACTTATTTAATTCCGTGCATCCATTTTTTCATCCAAGGAGAAAGAATAAGCGCAAAGATAGCAAATCCAATTGCTGCAAATCCTACTTGAGAAAATACAGTAGAATAAGTATAGAGTTTCTCCATTCCTTCACTAAATTCAGATGCTTGTTCTACCGAAATTCCTGTAACCATTTCTATAAGTGCATCAATAAAAGTAGGTTCAGAAACTACTCCTGCATCATTTCCACCACCTGCTGTAAGGTTTGCAATAATACCTGCAATATGGTGAGCAAAAGCAGATGACAAGAACCAAACTCCCATCATAAAACCTACATATTGTTTAGGTGTAAGTTCAGTTACTTTAGAAAGTCCTACTGGGGAGATAAATAACTCTCCTGTTGTCATAAATAAATAACCTAATACTAAGAATATCATAGGAACTTTCGCACTAGCATCTACATAGCGAATGGCAAAAGCAAATATTAAGAACCCTAAACCAAGTTGAGCAATTCCTAAAGCAAATTTTATTGGCGTAATAGGGTTGAGTCCTTTTTTAGAAAGCTGTACCCACATAGTAGAGAAAATAATGGCAAATATGACAATAAATGCTGGATTGATAAAGTTTGTTTGTGAAGCATTAAGCCAAACAAGATTTACATTGTTATCAGCAAAAAGAGTTAGAGAACTACCACTTTGCTCAAAAAATGACCAAAAGACTGTAATAAAAAAGGTCAGTAAACAAACTACAAAGACACGTTGAGCCTCTTCTTTTGAAACTTTCGTAAAAATAAAGATTACATAAGCAATACTTACAGCAAGAGCAGCATACAAAATCCAAGAAACATATTCATTTTTCCACATCAAAAATGTAAAAACAGGAACAGATATAAAAGCACCTAAGTAAACAATAGATTCTACCATTTGCTTTAATGTTCCTTTACCTTCTGGTGGATAACCTTGCGCTCCAAAAACATTACCTTGTGTTCCATTCCAAAAAGCTCCTAAACCTAACAACATTCCTACACCTGCAGCACCAAATCCCCAGTGCCAACCGTAGGTTTCGCCTAACCAACCACAAACTAGAGGAGCAGCAGCAGCACCTACATTGATACCCATGTAGAAGATAGTAAAACCTGCATCACGTCTAGCATCACCCTCTTTATAAAGTGTACCTACAAAAGAAGAAATATTGGGTTTAAAAAATCCATTTCCTACAATAATCAATGCCAAAGCAGCATAAAAAGCAATATCATTTTCTATTGCCAAAACAAAGTGTCCGACTGCCATCAAAATACCACCCAGCATAATAGCCTTACGATACCCTAGTAATTTATCAGCTATCATTCCACCAATAAATGGTGTAGCATATACTAAAGCGCCATAAGCTGCATAAATAGTAATTGATATTGTTTCTCCATTTGCATCTCCAAAAAACAAGACTTTTGTCATGTAAAGTGTCAATAATGCACGCATTCCATAAAAACTGAATCGTTCCCACATTTCTGCAAAAAAGAGATAAAAAAGTCCTTTCGGATGTCCAAACAGTTCTTGCAAGTCGCCTTCGAATGCATCTTTGTCTGGTTTTACTGGTATTCCTTCTGTTGCCATAAAATTCTAATTGGTGTGTTTATTATGAGTAACTAATTAATTTTTAGTATTTTTGAAAATACATCTTTCAATACTGCGAATTTATGAATTTATAATGAATAATTTTGAAACAATTTATAATTAGGATAATTTAAGAAGTAATTTTTATCTAAAGAATAACTCTAAAAGTTGGACTTAAAGAATTAGAAAGGAATAAAATTTAATCTTTAACTTTGATTTATATACCCAATTGGCAACTATTTACTACTAACGGCTAACTACAAAACTTATGTTTGACTTTGATTTTCGATTCTTAAATATAGAAAACAAACCAACCTCTTATTTTGATAAACAAGGTTCTATCGAACAGGAAGGTGTTTATTTTGATGGAGAATTACTGAAATTTTCAGAGCTTCAAGAAGTAGTACGTTATCGTAATCGCCTTTCATTCATTATAAAAGCAGGAGAACGTACAGAAGTAGATGAGTTTTTATTGCCTGATTTTAATGGTTTTATGATTCGGGTAGATGAAGAAGAAGCTTTTGATATAAAAAGTCAGATTGATAGAAAATATACAGAACTACAAGTAGAAGAACGAAAAGAAGAATTGAAGACACAAGATGAAGTTCATAACTTTAGAAAAGCTGAATGCCCAACTTGCCGAAGTCATTTAGATTTATCTTACTTAGCACCGACAAAATATATTTTTTGTAGATATTGTGATTCAATTTTCAATAAATACGGAAACTACACAGATTTAAATGACTACAAAATCTGTCCTGTTTGTAATTATTATAATCGAATTCAAGTTACGCCAAAAGTAGAAGCATATTTTTATGGAAAAGAAGATAAAGCATTTTCTTTTGAGAAAACTTTTCAATGCGATAGCTGTACAGAAAGAGAACTACGCCCTCGTTTTTGGAAAAATGTTCCTTTTATTATTGGTGCAATGGCTGATTTTGTTGCCAAAAATAAAATAGAAACTGATATTGATTCTTCTTATGCTGAGCTTACAAAAGCTAATTTGTTAGGCTACACAGGGCAGATAGAAGAGGCAAAACCACTCTATGAAACGATGTTTTTGTATGTAAAAGACCAACCAGGGGTGCTTTATGACTTTGGAAAAGCTTATTTAGATACTGCTTTGTTACTTTTAGAAGATGCAGAATTTACTGGAGACGAACAAGTATTAGTTTATATCAGAGAAGCTGTTCGTTGGCTTTCACGTTGTTTGAAAATGTGTTCGAATTACCAACCTGCTATCAAGCTTTTTGAAGATAATGAAGAGTTAGAATATGAAATAGAAGAAGATGAATATGAAGACGAATATTAAAGTTTGAGAAGCGAAAATTAATCAACTTTCGTAAATTCTAACTTTCCTCCTTTTGCAACATCATAAAGAATAATTTTTGTAGATTCGTAAGAAACTACCTCATAACAAACTAGCTTTTCATTTCCACTTCCAATAACTAAAAAATTACCTTTTTTATCATAAACTCCTGCTTCATCAGGGCATTTGTTATAAATTGCGAAAACTTGCTCCTCTTTCAAATCTCCTTCTTTCTTTGAATAATTAGTATTCATATTAGAATATACTTTTCTACCTTCAAAAATCAAATATAAATACTGGCTGTCTTCTAGGGAATCTATTTTTAGTTGCCATTTTCCATCTAAGTCAAAATTAGAATTCTTTATCGCTTCTATATTATCCAAAGTAGTTGTGAAATTACTAGAATCAGTCGGTAAAGTAGTATAACTGTACTTTTTTATATCCTTATTTTGATTTCCCAAACATGAAATACAAAATAATATAACTCCAAAAAAAAGAGCTGTGAAAATAAAATTTTTAGATAACATTAAAAAAATAATTTAAAAAAATAACTCTAAAATAAATGAATCCTGTCTTCTGTTCTAAAAAATCACTAATAACCTTACATTATTTTCGTTATATAATCAGTATTGGTACTATTTATATACTTTTTTGTTTATCAAATTCTGCTCTAAGTATTACACAAAGGTCAGAAATGATTAATTCCAATTTAAGTATAGAAAAAGACACATTACATCTCTTATCACAAGAAAGCCAAAAAACATACCCACAGGTAACAAAAAACGCAAAAAATACAATAGATATACTTTGTAACCCCAAAATGCAAGGAAGAGGCTATGTTAATAATGGCGAACAATTGGCTGCAGGTTACATTGCAAGACAATTTGAACAAATAGGATTATTGAAACACAAAAGTAGTTATTTTCAATCATTTAATCTAAAATCTGTAAATACTTTTCCAAAAAAAGTACAATTAAAATCTAAAAAATATAATTTTCAAGCAGGAACAGAGTATTTAGTTGCTTCTTTCTCAAATTCTGGAAAGGGAAAAGTAGGTATTTTATATTTAGACTCAGTTTTTTTTGAGAATGATTCGGCACAAATAGCTTTCAAAAAAGTATCATTGAAAAAAAGTGCTGTAATGTATTCAGATAAATGGACAAAAAAAATTCAACAAGAATATCCTGCCTTTTTAGAAAAAATACAAGAAGCAAAGGCTGTTTTCGTCAGAACAGAAAAATTAATTGGAGTTCCTTCACCTGTTGCTTATTCAAAACCTTATTTTGAAGTTTTGGATAGCATTTTTCCTGTTTATGAGCCTCTTAGTTTGCTAGATTTGAATGACTTGAAAGCTACAAAAAAAGCAAAGAAGATAGAAAAATTAAAATTTAAAGTAAAAGCGAAACTAGTAGAACCTCAACCCTCTCAAAATGTAATTGGTTATATAAAAGGAACAAAAAACCCTAAAAAAGTAATTGTTTTTTCTGCTCATTACGACCACTTAGGCAAAATGGGAAAAGACGTTTATTTTGCTGGTGCAAATGACAATGCTTCTGGCGTAGCTATGCTTTTAGAGTTGGCAAAATATTATTCAGAAAATCCTCCTGAATACTCTATCTGTTTTATGGCTTTTGGTTCGGAAGAAATCGGTCTTTTAGGTTCAATGTTTTATACTAAAAACCCACTTTTTCCATTAAAAAATATTGCCTTTTTGATAAATTTGGATTTGGTAGGCACAGGAGAAAAAGGTGCAACAGTAGTAAATGCTACTATTTATGAAAAAGAATTTGAATTACTAAAAAAAATAAATGTAGAACACAACTATTTGAAAACAATAGAAAGTAGAGGAGAGGCTGCCAACTCTGATCATTATTTTTTCCATCAAAAAAGAGTTCCTAGCTTTTTCTTGTATTTGAACGGAGGAAGTCAAGCCTACCACGATATAAATGATACGCCTCAAAATTTATCCCTTTTTGGTTTTCAGAATTTATACGAATTGTTACTAGAGTTTAGTCAAAACTTGATGCAAATAAAATAACTTGATTCTTCTAGCTGTGCTGATAATACAGTTGTTTTTTTAGCAATAAAAACGTATTTTGTGATACGATTAGAATAAAAACTAATTTTGATAACTCTTTGCTATTAGTAAAATCCTTCTATTTTACTGCTCTTTACACACAACAAGAAATTATAAATCATTTATGAGTACGAATACAACACTTACTGTCCCTGAAAATATACCTGAAGAAGTATCTACTGCATGGCTGAAAAGTTTGGAACTTGCCGAAGAAAGAAAAGTTCCTAAAGATGTTCAGAAAAATATTGAAACTTATTATAAGCATTTTGATCAAAAATATACAGAAGCACTGATAGAACATGTAATTTCTCCTATGTCAGATTATTACTATCGTCCTGTTTTTGTAGGTTTTGATGAGCTAGAAGAAAGAAATAACCCAGAGCGTCCACTTATTTATTATAGCAATCACTCTGGAATGGCATTTCCTTGGGACGGAATGATATTTTTAGCAGAGATTTTCAGACAGTTTGGTTTTCAAAAGAAAGCAATTCGCCCTTTGGTTGCTCCGATGCTTTCACAAACAGCACTCATGAATCCGTTTGGAGCGTATAATTTATGGAAAAAAGTAGGTGGAATAGATGCTACTACTATTAATTTTGAAACGATGATGAATTGTAACGATTATAATGTTATGATTTATCCAGAAGGAGTTCCAGGGATTGGAAAAGGATTTAATAGAAAGTATCAAGCGCAACGTTTTTCGACTTCTTTTATTCGAATGGCTCTCAAATACAAAACTGATATTGTTCCTTTTGCGACTGTTAATGGTGAATATATCAACCCTCACACATATAGTATTCCTTGGGTAAATAAACTCATTCGGAAAATAGGAGTGCCGTTTTTGCCCTTAGGACTTATTACTACGCTTGTTCCTATTTACCCTTGGGTTTTTTATACAGGTTTCCCTGCAAAGATGACGTATGTACGAGGAAAACGAATCAATCCATTAGAACTTTTGGGCAAACCAGCAGAAGAAGCGACACAAGAAGATGTAGTCCGAATTAGAGACCACGTAAGAGATGAATTTCAAAAATTACTTGATGAATCAGTAGAAAAATATGGCAAAAAGCCTTTTAATTGGAAAGATTTAAGAGCAGCCAACAAGGGAAAGGAAAAACGAGGAAGCAAAATTCGCTTTTTTCCTTATCTAACACCAATTGGTTGGCCACTACTTTTTAGTGAGTTTGATAGAAAATACAGAAAATACGAGCAAGAAGGACGAAAAGGCGAATTCAAATTACGTATGCGTAGAAGAGATTTTCTGCCTTTACTTTTCAAAAATTTAATTACCATCTCTTATTTCGTTCCTGTTTTGGGTTGGATTCCACTCATCATCCGTGGATACTCTAAACCAAAAGGAGAAAAGTAGATAAACTTGATAAACTTAAACGTAAGATAAAAGGAATTTGAAGCCACCTCAAACTCCTTTTTTTGCTTTATTAGAAATGAGTAAGGACTGTTTTTATCAACTCTTTATCACAAAAATATGATGACAAATAACTTTGAAATCGTTGGTAAATCAATTAAAGACAAAGAGAAAACTAAAAATGGTGATTCATTCAACCATATTATTTTAGAAAATAATATGGTTATTTTGACACTTGCAGATGGTGTTGGCTCAAAAAACTGTGATTGGGTTGCTTCTAAAGAAGCCTGTGATAGTTTTATAAACTACTCTCAAGATTTACTCGGCAAAGACTACACAGAAACTACCCTTTTAGGAATATGTAATAAGATTGATAAAGGAATTTCTAATGCTCCTGATACTTGCAAAGGAATGCTCACTGTTTTTGCAGCCGTAATTTGGGATATTGATAAAAATCATATTCATTTTATAAATATTGGCGATACAAGAATTTATAAAATAAACCGAGAAAATATCGAACAAATTAGTATTGATGAAACAAAAGACGTAATTATACGAAACAAACAGGGTAAAGTAATCACATCAGGAGGAACGACCATTGTTAGAAATGGAGTAACTAACGCTTTGGGAACAGGAAACGTTGAAGTAACCATCAAAACAACTGATTTTAATTATGGAGAGAGCATTGTTTTGGCTTCTGACGGTTTTTATGATTGTAAATCTACTTTCAATTCGGATATTAAAGAAATAAACAAATCTTCAAGTTTACAAAAATCTATTAATAGATTATTTAAGTATTACGCTGATTATCAAAAAGATGATACAACTCTACTTATTCTTAGGCGCAATGACATAGAGCCAAAAATTAGAAATGAATATCGTGATATAAGTGATTTTGAAAAAATAAAAAGCAAACTTGCCACCCATACAGCAGTAACTTTATTAACTGATGATTTGAAACTAACTATCAGTAAGAAAAACAAAGAAAATTGTATTTTGATACTTGATAAAATGAAAACTGAAAACCTAATTCCTTCAAGAGAAAAACTTGATGAATTACTTTCGTTTTGTCAAGAGATAAGCTTCGAAGAAAGAGAAGTTTATAAAAGGATTATTGATTTTATCAGAATTGTAATGAGAAAAATTTGATAGAGTTTGTTGTTTTGTTTAACTCAATGAAAATGGCAATCTCAAAATACTTTTTTCAAAATAAAGTAGAAGTATTACATTTTAGTATATATTTATTACTTTTGCTAAACACTCAAAATTGCTTAAAATAGAGCTATTAAATACAGACCTCATAATAGGACATTAAACATTTAGAATGAAAAAAGCACTCATTACAGGAATTACAGGACAAGATGGCGCATATATGGCACAACTTCTTCTCAATAAAGGGTATGAAGTTCATGGTATCAAACGTAGAAGTTCACTTTTCAATACTGACCGAATAGACCATCTCTATCAAGACCCACACGTTGATAATTATCGTTTCAAACTTCATTATGGTGACCTTACTGATGCTACAAATTTGATTCGTATTATTCAGGAAGTCCAACCTGACGAAATTTATAATTTGGGAGCAATGTCTCACGTAAAAGTGAGTTTTGATATGCCTGAGTATGTTGCCAATGTTGATGCTTTAGGAACACTTCGTATTTTGGAGGCTGTTCGTATTCTGAATTTGACAGAAAAAACTCGTATTTATCAAGCTTCTACTTCTGAACTTTATGGTTTGGTACAAGAAGTTCCACAATCTGAAAAAACTCCTTTTTATCCTCGCTCTCCCTACGCAGTAGCTAAAATGTATGGCTATTGGATTACTGTAAATTATAGAGAAGCTTATAATATGTATGCTTGTAACGGGATTTTATTCAACCACGAAAGCCCAATCAGAGGAGAAACTTTTGTAACTCGTAAAATTACTCGTGCAACAGCTAGAATTGCTTTAGGATTACAGGACAAGGTTTATTTGGGAAATCTAAATGCAAAACGAGATTGGGGACACGCAAAAGATTATGTAGAAGCTATGCACCTCATTTTGCAACAAGATAAAGCAGAAGATTTCGTTATCGCAACAGGAATCACAACAACAGTAAGAGATTTTTGTAAAATTGCTTTTCAAGAATTAGGAATAGAACTAGAATTTGTAGGCGAAAATGAAGAAGAAAAAGGAATTGTAAAATCTTGCTCAAATCCAGAATATCAAGTAGAAATCGGCACAGAAGTAATTGCTGTTGATTCTCGTTATTTCCGTCCGACAGAAGTAGAGTTACTTATTGGAGATGCAACAAAGGCACAAGAAAAATTAGGTTGGAAACCAAAATATAATCTACAACAACTAGTTACAGATATGATTTTGGCTGATGTAGAATTATTCAAAAAAGATAAATACCTTCAAGAAGGAGGGCATAGAACTATGAATTATTACGAGTGATTAGTGTTTAGTGATTAGTGTTTAATGAAATTTCATTTTAACATTAATCACTAATCGTTAATCATTAATCACTATTTAATATGAAAATATATATTGCAGGACATCGTGGAATGGTCGGTTCGGCTATCAAAAAAGAACTAGAAAAACAAGGTTATTCTAATTTTGTAGAACGCACTTCCAAACAGCTTGACCTTCGAAATCAACAAGCTGTAAACGATTTTTTTGAAGCTGAAAAACCTGACTGGGTATTTTTGGCAGCAGCTAAAGTAGGAGGGATTTTGGCAAACAACACGTATAGAGGCGAGTTTATTTATGATAACTTGATGATGGAAGCTAATATCATCGAAGCTGCAAGAAAAACCAATGTAAAGAAACTAATGTTTTTGGGTTCTTCATGTATTTATCCAAAACTTGCTCCACAACCTCTCAAAGAAGAATATCTTTTGACAGGACTTTTAGAAGCAACTAATGAACCTTATGCTATTGCTAAAATTGCAGGTATAAAACTCTGTGAAGCTTATAGAAGTCAATACGATTGTAATTTTATTTCTGTAATGCCTACTAATCTCTATGGAGAAGGTGATAACTATGACTTAAAAAACTCTCACGTTTTACCTGCCTTAATTAGAAAATTTCATCTAGGAAAGTGCTTAGAGCAAAATAACTGGGACGGAATTAGAAATAATTTACGTCATTTTCTGATAGGTGGAGAAGATATGAGCCAACTTCATAAATCTGAAATTTTAGAAATTCTCAATAAATATGGTATCCGACAATCTAAAGATGGAAATACTATTGAAGTAGAAGTTTGGGGAACAGGCTCTCCTAAAAGAGAATTTCTTCATGCCGATGATTTGGCAGAAGCATGTGTTTATTTGATGCATAATTATGATGACCCAAGTCTTGTAAATATCGGAACTGGTGAAGATTTAAGTATCAAAGATTTGGCTTTGCTTGTAAAGAAAACCGTGAATTTTGAAGGCGAATTAGTTTTTGATACATCAAAACCAGATGGAACGCCTAGAAAATTAATGAGTGTTGATAAGCTAACTTCTTTAGGTTGGAAATACAAAATTTCTTTAGAAGAAGGAATTAAGAAAGTCTATCAAAATGTTTTGGCTGATATAAAAGTATAAATTAATTGATTTTGTCAGAATACAAAAGATGTATTCTGACAAAATTAAATTTAAAATAGTTACTTCCCATTTCTTATTTTTTCTACATTCTTGTTCATTTTACGTCTGACTATTTTTTGAAAGATAAATTTCTTGAAGAAACCTAAGTTTTGTTGATGTTTTTTATAAAACTCATCAGGCGTGTCGAATAAACCAAAATCTTGATTAATTCCTTTCTCTTGAATGTAAGTGTTATTTAAATTCCATTCAATTTCTGGGTTTTCAAAATTATCTGTATAAGCTCCATATCCACAAAAAGTAGTTTTGCAGGTTGCATTTTCCTTTTGTAACTTAGACAAATATTCTTTGTCTAAAATGACTCCTTCCAAAAAATACCAATTATTATTTATGTAGACTTCCACCCAACTATGTAAAATATTTTTTGGTGATAATTGATACCAAATTCCTGTAATTGCTCCTTTTTGTAATGCTTTATCAATCGTAAAACCGTGAATTCTGTTTGGGATTTTACACGCTCTAAGTAAAGCCATAAGTAAAGTCGCCTTTGTATTGCATTGTCCATAACCTTCTTTCAAAATCTGTGTAGCCGAAATATCATCAGCTTTATTGTAGCCAAATTTGATTTCATCACGAACATAGTTATAAATAGATTTGACTTGATTGATAGAGTTCATCTTGAGCCAATTTCTTTCCTTAACTAAACTCTGAATGTTTTTGGCTGAGTAATTTAAAATAGCTGTTTCTTTTAGATAATTTTCTGAAAGGTTTAAAGATTGAGAGGTTTCAATTTCTTTGATGATAGTGTACATAATTTTAGAATTGTAATTTTATAAAAATTGAGAGAACAGAAATAAAATCTATTCTCTTTGTTTATCCTTACAAAATTGCAGTATATTTTGACTCTAAAATTGTATAAACTGGCTAAGTTTTACTTTGCTATTGATTGATTTGAAAATAATTTGAAAAATTTAGGTGTAACACCAAAAGTTTCATTGAAAGTTCGTGTATAATGCGAACTATCCGTAAAACCAAAAGTATGGGCTGTTTCAGTAATTGAATGAGAAGAAAGGTAAGGAAGTGAAAAAATAAGTTTGTTCCAAAGCTGGTATCTTCTAAAATTCAATCTTGTTTTCTCTTTGAATAAATGCAAAAAACGAGTAGAAGAGAGCGCACAAAAATCAGCCATTTGTTCCATTGAAAGGATTTTTTCAAAATTACTATCCATAAAATCAATTGCTTTTTTTATTCTGTCATCTTCCAAATGATTACTATTTTCACAATTGCATTTATATTCCAGTAAACTCTTTTTTATTTCTTTACAAAAATTATCAAATGTAATTTGCTTATCTTCATAGTCTTTCAAAATTTTAAATAAGCTATTTCGTAGATTTTCTGACAAAAAACTAATTTTAGATGCATCATACTTTATATAAAACTGATGTCCTAAACAGCTCAATGGATTTATTAAAATAATAAGCTGTTTTTCTAAATTACTAATTTGATGTTTCACTCTTGAAGGAATAAAAAAATTAGTTTGTTTGTAAGTCTTTCGCTCTGTTTTCAAAATTATCTCATCATGAATCGCCAAACTAATTTGTAGAGCATAATGACGATGCAACTTATTGTCATTCAATTTTCCATAAAAAAGACCAAACTGTTTTTCAAAATAAAATTTATTGTTCATGGTATTACAAAACTACATTTCAATAAAAATACAGTCTGAATAAGCTGTTTTTGTTCCTTTATTCGTATCAAATTCTAGCTTTTTAATATTCTTGAAATCAAAACGCTGTAAGTAATTTTCGATAATTGGCTGAATAAAACTAATTTCTGATTTAAGCTTTTGATTGTCTCCTTCCTTTTCATATAAAATTAAAAATAAACGGTTTTGTAAATGAAACCGTTTTTGTTTCGATTGATTTTCATAAAGCCATTTCAGTAAATCTGTTGGATTTTCTTTAGCAAATTCTATAGTTTGATTGTATTTTTTTGGAAAAACGCTTGTTTTATGATCGAAAGGAATCTCATCAATCCAAAAATCTATAAATTGATGATAAGGATCTGAATGAGGTTTTACATTTGGATACCTACAAAAAATATATTCAATTCCCTTTGCAGACCAGAAATTATACCAGCGATTAAGTGCATAAATACGCAAATCATCAAAATTTGATTCTGTACAAAATTTATCTTTGATTTGATTTTCTAAAGTTTGGAAATGTCTTACTTTGTAAATAAAATTAGTTTGTTTGTCCCAAATATTATTTTGTTTTCTACCCCAATTTTCTATAAATGGATAACATTTTTTGAGTTGAGTTTGCAAACGTTTCAAATGTAATTCCATAGATTATAGATAGTTTTAGTGATTTTGATTTGCAGCTATTTTTTATCAAAAAAAGGTAGATGAAGGCTAAAAGTAGTTTTTTCTCTAGTGGATTCTAATAAAATAACAGAGCCGTGGAGCTTATAAGCTGCCAGTTGAGTAGTATAAAGTTCTGTTCCTGTCGCTTCATCAAGATTAGCTACTTTGTGAAACAAATTAAAAATAAGATGATAATTAGAGGTTGGGATTTCGATACCATTGTAAGTAATGATAATTTCTATATCTGTTGATTTTTGAAAAACTTGCACTTGAATATATGATTTTCTATTCTCTATTGGGTCAATATGTTTAATAGCAAACTCAAATAGATTTTTTATAATTGTCTTGAAAATATCTATATCTGTATAAAAATCAACTTTAGCGATTTCTGTTTCTATATTAAATTCTATTTCGGAATAATTAGATAAAAAACCTAGTGCCTGATATACCTTTTCTGTTACTTCTACAATATCAAAAATTGAAGGTTCAGCTACTTCATTTTTGAGCGTATTTATATACAATAGATTCTCCAAAATATTATTCATTTCAGAAGAAGTCTTTCCTATTCTTTGTAAATATTCTATAGCTACTGGGTCTTTTACCTCTAAGTTTGCAACTTGACACAGTCCTAAAAGCCTCACGATAGGTCCTTTCAAATCATGAGAAGCTCTATAAACAAACTGGTCTAACTCTGAATGTGTTGCTAAAAGCTGTGAATAAGCATTTCTGACATCAGAAGTACGTTGATTTACTTTTCTTTCAAGCTTTTCATTTTGTATAGAAATTAATTTTTTAGCATTTTCTAGCTCTGTCGAATGCTTAATTACCTCTTCATTTATCAGCGATAATTTATTGTGCAACCTATCACTAACCTTTGTCAAAAATTTCATATCAGCTAACATATCAGCATAATCTAAAGCAAGATGTGCATAAAGTGTTTTCCACTCTTCAGCAGTTAATTCTTTGTTGAGAAGTAATTGAGCTTGTTCTGCAATATGTTGTTCTTTTTCAAACATTAAGATAGAATTATTTTTTCAGAATAAATTAAAGTAATCAATTTCTTTAAAAAGATAAACTTTATATAAAAATAGTTGTGTATGATTTTAACCTAAAAACACAAAAAATAGTTTTATTATTCTGAATACTTATTTACTTATTGATATTTATAATAAGATTCTACCTCATAGCATCAGCAGCTTCGGTAGTTGCTCCACGCCAAGCAGGAAAAAGAGTCGCAGCCAGATAAGGTACAACAGAAAGCGAAAAAACACTCAATACATCTCCCAAGCTAACAAAAGGCTGTAGGTCATAAGCAGGATAAAGCACCGACCAACCTACCAAAAAAGGCTTCAAAATAGGGGAGTTAAAAATAAAAACATGAATATAAGCCAAAGTAACTCCTACTAAAGTAGCTGTAATTGATAGAATTGCGCCTTCAGTAAGTTTTAAAAATAAAACGTCATTTATTTGCCAACCAATAGCCTTCAAAATACCTAATTCTTTTTTTTCATTACTACTCAACCCTGATGCTCTTTCCCACATCAAGAGTAAAAAAGCTAGAACAGAAAGCAATGAGCCATAAATAAAAATTCCTCCTCGCCAACTAAAAAGCGTTTGATAAGTAGAAGAGAGTTGAGCTAATGTAACGACACGCAAAGATGGAAAACGAGCATCTATTTTTTTTCCAATATTTTCTATTTCCTCTGGATTATAAATTTCAACGGCAATATCTGTACAAGTAGAGTCTTGCAAACCAATTATTTTTTGAACTTCCTTGATAGGTAAAATAATCAAATCTTTAGTCAGTAAATCTGATTTTGCATCAAAACTTCCTACAATTTCATAACTTACTTTTTTTCTATTGGCATCGTTTAGAGAAAGAAAATCTCCTAATTGTAAATTTCTTGTTTCTAAAATCCCTGTTCCTACCAAAACCCCATTCTTACTATTATCTTTTTTATTATAATCTTCCTTAAACTCTAAAAAACCTATTTCTTCATTTGGAAAATCACTTCCCATAACTGTCAGAACTGCTCCCGTTGCATCATCAAAAAAATACCCCCAATAACGTGGAAAAACTTTTTTTACTCCTCTAATTTTTGAAATAGAATCTTGTAGGGATACTGACATCGGAACAAGCCTACCTCCCTGCAATTGCTGAACCCATAGAGGAGGTAAATCTTGTAAAGTTTGTGTGGTTTCGGTTTTCAGACTACTTGTAAAAAAAACTACCGATGCATAAAAACCTACTACTAGTGCATAGATTATAATTAAGGCAACTTGTTTTTTCCAACTTCGAAGCAAAGAAAGAACAGCATAATTTAGGATATTCATTTTTTATAGGAATTGGGGATTAGGAATTAGAAATTGGGATATGGAAATTAGAAAATACAATAACAGATAATGAGTTTTTTTTCTATTCTCCAGTTCCCAATCCCCAGTACCTAAGTTACTTTTGTTGTTTCAAAATTACTGCTGCTTGTTGTTCGCTTACCCAACCTACAATTTTACGAATAATTTTACCTTCTTCATCTATGAAAAAATTGGTTGGAAGCTCTTCTACTTTATACAAGTCTGAAACTTTACCTTCTTCATCAATAAGCATTGGAAAAGTAGCTCCAAATTGCTCTTTAAACTTTTCAGAGGCTTCTTTTGGTTGCTTTACATTGATTGCCAAAATTTCTAATCCTTCTTTTTGAAGCTTCTCATAATAATCTTGTGTTTCAGGAAACTCTTGCTTACAAGTAGGACACCAATCAGCCCAAAAATAAAGCATCACTATTTTACCTTTTTGAGTATGTTTTGCAATAGTTTGCTGGTTTCCTTCTACATCAGTTGTTTCAAAAACGGGTGCTGGTTCTCCTTTATCAAAAGGAGTTTTTTCTGCACAGGAAAACAATAATGTAGAGAGAAATAAAAATATAAATAGTTTGTTCATTTTTTGTTGATTTAATGCAGCTGAATAATTACTTTCTGACAGTTTGGAAGCCGTCAACTATTTTGCACAAAGTTAGGTTTAAATACGTTTTAGACAAAAAATAAACCCTAAAACGATTTTGTTTTAAGGTCTATTTAGAGTTTTTATAATTTATCAGAGATTAATTTTGATTCTTACCTTCTTGCTTTTCATCTTTACCATTATTATTTTTCTCATTAAGGGTCAAGACTTCATCAAGTTTTTCTCCTCCACGTATTCCAAAATCCAATGTACGAATAGGGAATGGAATCATAATATCATTGGCATCAAAGGCTTCTTTTATTGCCGTTGCAATTTCTGTTTCAGCAATTTTATATGAATTCTCATCACTTTTATCAATAAAACAACGAGCTACAAAATTTATAGAGCTATCGCCAAAACCATCAAAATCAATTCTGACATCAGCGTGAGAAGTGCTTACTTCTTTTACAGATTTAACAGTATCATATAATAGTTTTCTTACTTCTTTCATATTATCGCCATACGAAACGCCTACTGCAAGGTTTATTCTTCTGTATTTTGTTTCATTGTAATTAATCAAGGCATTTTGAAATACTTCCTTTGAGGGAATAATAATATAACGACCATCAAAATCCTCAATATCAATCGCTCTCAAACCAATTCTTTTAACGATACCTTTATAGTCATTCGTTTCTACCAAATCTCCAACACGTAAAGGTTTTTGTATTGTAATAAACACACCCGAAACAAAGTTGGTTGCCAAATCTTGAAAAGCAAAACTTAGGGCAAGACCAATCACACCAGCACCAGCTAAGAGTGAAGTAACTGTTTTGTCAAGATTAAGTACACCTAATGCAAAAAAACCTCCCAACAACACAATAACTGTAAAAACAATTTGTGAGGCTAAATCTAATATATTTTTATGATCAACCCATTTTACAAGAGTTTTATTTATTAAAGATTTTGCTCCTTTTGCTAAAAAGTAAAACACAACCAACACTAAAATTGCAAGAACGAAATTAGGAAGTGTTGCCACTAATAGTTTGAACCAAGTGATAAGTTTTTCGACTAAATTATCATAGGCATTCTTGAATAAATCGATATGTTGATTGGCTGCATCAGTAATATTTGTACTATCCTGAACTTGTTGTGCTTGTAATAAAAATTGTAAGAGCATGAAACAAAAATATAAGGTTAAAAAATGAAGGATTAGTTGAATTGTGAAAATGTCATTAACAGACTATAAAGTTTTTTTTGAGTAAATTGTTTTTATGAAAGTGGATTCAAGAAGATTTTTTAGTTAAAAAAAATCAGCAAAGGAACATTATATTTTCATCATCCATTTAGAATTTTATTAATGATTTTTGTTGTGGAATATCCTTCTACAAGTTCTATAGTTTTTACTTCTCCTCCACTTTTTATTACCACATCAGCACCTACAATATTTTCTACTGAATAATCATTTCCTTTTACCAAAACACTAGGTTTGAGAGTCGTAATAACTTCTAAAGGTGTAGGTTCTCCAAACAAGACCACAGCATCGACAAAACCAAGAGCAGCCAAAACTCGCATTCTTGCATATTCATCATTTATTGGACGTTCCTTTCCTTTGTTGAGCTTTCTGACAGAAGCATCAGAATTGACAGCCACAATCAGTTTTTTACCTAAAGCAGCCGATTTCTCTAAATAATCTACATGTCCTAAATGTAAAATATCAAAACAACCATTAGTAAAAACTACTTTTTGATTATTAAATTTCCATATATCAACCTTTTTTTGAAGGTCTTCAACATTTTTATAAATTTTTTTAGAAGCTGGTTTCATTTTCAGTTGAGATTAGTCTAACACATTTTCAAAATTTATCTCAATCTAAACAAAATAGACAAGAAATTATAATAATAATTGCTTGTCTATTAGAAAAAAGTTGTTTTGGTATTACTCTTCATCTTTAAAAAGTCTCAAGAAATGAACTTTACCATCATTGTAACCTTCAAACTTTACAACAACAGAATCTTGTTCCATTTCTTTTACTATTCCTTGTCTAAAACGGATTCCATCGCCAAATAAAGCCCACACTCTATCATTTTTTTGGATATCAACAGTATCCAATTTCATAAGCTCAACAAAATCTTTTGAATCTGTGTCATTATCCATATACCTTAAGTTGGTTTTTCCACCATCAAACGCTACAATTTGAGCCAAATACCAGCTATCAACTCCCTGACTGACAGCTACATATTCGCCCTCATAAAAACCATTTAACGTGTCAATAATGGGGTCATCTACTCCTCCAACAATCTCTGTTTCATCAGACGTAACAACAACTCTACTCAACGTATCTTCTTCTGCAAAAGAAGCATCTTTTGTAGGACTACACGAAGTAAGAATTATAAAAAAAATAAAAGAAGACAATAAAAATGAATTTCTGAAAAAATATCTCATCATGAAAAATTGATTAAGAATGAATAAATTTAATTTATGTATTATACTATCTTTTACACAAATTGTTAAGAGCTTGTTTAAATTAGTGAAAATGAAAGACCACGAAATAGTACCGAAGGTAAATTTCAATCCAATTAAGGCATTTTTGAGAAGAATAGTGAACTATTTGACGATAAAATAGCGAAGAATGCGCTGAAATTACTCATTTGAAGCCGAAAGAAAAATTTTAAAACAAGCTCTAAGTTTAACTTTGTATTTTTTTCTAAAAAAAATCTATCTGAAAACAAAAAAGTAGGTGGAATGAAGACAGCTCGTTAAATTTTCGAAATAAATTATGCAAGCATACTATTTTTTTAGTATCTTTGGTTTTAGATAGTATATGCAAAATATTCTTTTTACTTTAGTAATTTTTCAAACAAAAAGAATTATTTTCTCTTTTAATCTATATTAAGCATACACCGATTTTAATTTAACTCTAAAACTATATATTTTTATGACTCAAGCTCCTGCAAGTGTTCAAAATCCTAAAAGCGCAACAACAACGGCAGAACGCCATATTCGCAAAGTAGCCATTTTAGGCTCTGGTGTAATGGGTTCTCGTATCGCTGCTCATTTTGCTAATATTGGTTGTGATGTTGTCTTATTAGACATCGTTCCATTAGAAGCTCCAAAAGACGAAAAACAAGAAAAAAGCCTTCTTTGGAGAAATAGTATTGTTAATAAATTTTTAGTAGAAGCTACAAAATCAAAACCAGCTCCTTTTTATAGCAACACTTTTGCTCATCGTATCAAAACAGGGAATCTTACTGACAATCTTGATTGGATTGCTGATTGTGATTTGATTTTAGAGGCTGTCATCGAAAGACTTGACATCAAGCAACAACTTTTTGAGCGTGTAGAAAAGCACCGTAGAGAAGATGCAATTATTGCATCAAATACTTCTGGTATTCCGATGCACATGCTTATTGAAGGAAGAAGTCAAGGTTTTAAAGACCATTTCTGTGGAATGCATTTTTTCAATCCTCCACGTTATATGCGTCTTTTGGAAATTATCCCTTGTGAGCATACGAAGCCAGAAATTGTAGATTTCCTTTTAAAATATGGCGACCTTTATTTAGGTAAAGCAACTGTTCTTTGTAAAGATACTCCTGCATTTATTGCTAACCGTGTTGGTGTTTTTGCAATTATGTCAGGGCTTCACGCAGTAGAAAAATATGGTCTTACTGTTGGTGAAGTAGATAGACTTACAGGTCCAATCATCGGACGTGCAAAATCAGCGACTTTCCGTACTTTGGATGTGGTTGGATTAGATACAACAATAAAAGTAGCACAAGGAGTTGCTCAAAACGTACCGAATGATGAGCGTAAAGAAATGTTTGAACTTCCAAACATTGTAAAGGAACTTGATAAACGCAAATGGTACGGAGACAAAACCAAACAAGGTTATTTCAAGAAAACAAAAGATGAAAAAGGAAAACGTGTAATCCTTGAATTAGACTTAAATACTTACGAATACAAGCCAACTGAAAAGCCAAATATTAAAGTGTATGGCAAAGCAAAGGATGAAGATGATTTGAGCAAACGTTTTGCAATCTTCTTGAATGATGATTCAAAATATGGCGAATTTTTCCGTACTACATTTTATGATGTATTTGCTTACGTTTCGAACCGTATTCCAGAAATTGCAGACCACGTTTATCAAATTGATGATGCTGTTTCTGCTGGTTTTGGTTGGGAAATGGGTCCTTTTGCTACATGGGACGCACTTGGTGTAAAAGAAACAATTGCCAAAATGGAAGAAGCTGGTTACAAAGTAGCTGACTGGGTAAAAAATGTAGATTCATTCTACAAAACTGAAAATGGCAAAAAACAATATTTTGATATTGAATCTAAATCATACAAGACAATTCCAGGAACGGAAGAATTTATTGTCTTAGATGCCATTCGTGGAACAAACAAAGTTTGGGGCAATGACGGAACAACTATTTTTGATTTAGGAGATGGCGTTTTAGGTTTAGAATTCCATACTAAAATGAACGCTATTGGTGGCGAAGTTATCGAAGGAATAAATACAGCTATTTCTTTAGCAGAAAAAAGTTATTCAAGTGTAGTTATTGGTAGTGATGCACCAAACTTTTCGGCAGGTGCAAACTTAGCTATGCTTTATATGTATGCGTTGGAACAAGAATTTGACGAAATAGAAATGATAATCCGTCAGTTCCAAAATACAATGATGCGTGCCAAATTCTCTGCTATTCCTGTTGTTGCTGCAACTTCTGGATTAGCTCTAGGTGGTGGTTGTGAACTTTGTTTACACGCTGACCACGTACAGGCACATACAGAAACTTATATGGGTCTTGTAGAAGTTGGTGTTGGTCTTATTCCTGCTGGTGGTGGAACGAAAGAAATGATTCGTCGTACAGCAAATACATTCACGACAGGCGACCCAAGAGTAAACCGTTTGCAAGATGTATTCTTAAATATCGCAACTGCAAAAGTAGCTACTTCGGCACAGGAAGCCTTAGAAATGGGATTCTTACGTGGACACGACGACTACACGCTCAATCGTTCTCGTTTATTAGCTGATGCAAAACGCAAAGCAATGGAAATGGTAGCTTCTGGCTATACTCAACCTACTCAACAACAAGATATTGATGTAGAAGGGAAAACAGCATTAGCAACCTTTACGGCTGGTGCAGTTGGAATGCTTTATGGTCATTATGCAACTCCTCATGACATTAAAATTGCTAAAAAATTAGCTTACGTAATTTCTGGTGGCGACCTTTCAGGACCTGCTAAAGTTTCGGAGCAATACCTTTTAGACTTAGAAAGAGAAGCATTCTTATCTCTTTGTGGTGAGCAAAAAACATTGGATAGAATCAACAGCATTTTATTCAAAGGTAAGCCATTGAGAAACTAAAATTTCTCTAATTACGAATTATGAAATAATCAGCGTAGCTAATTAAAAATTACGAATTACGATGTAGTAATTACGTTTTATTTAATTGCAAATAGATATTAAACGTTGTCAATGGTCAATAACCTGACCTTGACAATCGTTGAAAAAATATATTTTTCTTAAAAAATTAAATAACATAAGTTACCAGTAATTAAAATTAACTGGTTACTGGTAACTAATTACTGGTAACTACAAAAACTGGTAACTGATAACTGAAAAAATATGAGTCAAACAGCATATATAGTAACTGGCTTCCGTAGCGCAGTAGGAAAAGCTAAAAAAGGTGGTTTTAAAAACTACCGTTCAGATGATTTGGCAGCCGATGTAATTAAGCATCTTGTAAAATCTGTTCCTAATCTTGATCCAACACGCATTGACGACCTTATCGTTGGTAATGCAATTCCAGAAGGAGAACAAGGAATGCAAATGGGACGTATTGTTTCTCTTCTTTCACTTCCAATCAATGTACCAGGAATGGTATTGAATCGTTATTGTGGTTCTGGTTTGGAAGCAATTGGATTAGCTTCTGCACGTATTCAAGCAGGAACAGCAGATTGTATCATTGCAGGAGGAACAGAATCTATGTCTGCGCTTCCAATGATGGGTTACAAACCTGCATTAAACTGGAATATCGTAAGCGAACACCCAGAATATATGCTTTCTATGGGACTTACAGCAGAAGAAATTGTTCGTGATTATAAAATTACTCGTGCAGACCAAGACGAGTTTGCTGTCAATTCTCACAAAAAGGCATTGAAAGCAATTAAGGAAGGTAAATTTAAAGACCAAATTGTTCCTGTCGAAATAGAAGAAAACTATTACGAAGATGGACAAAAGAAAACTCGTAAGTTTACAGTAGATACAGATGAAGGACCTCGTGCAGATACTTCTATGGAAGGTTTGCAACGTTTACGTCCTGCTTTTGCAAGTGATGGAACAGTAACGGCTGGTAATTCTTCTCAAACTTCTGATGGTGCAGCTTTTGTTTTGGTAATGTCTGAAAAAATGGTAGAAGAACTAGGTTTGAAACCTCGTTTGAAAATGTTAGCTTATACTTCTGCTGGTGTTGATCCACGTATTATGGGAATTGGTCCTGTGGCTGCTGTGCCTAAGGCGTTAAAACAAGCTAAACTAAACTTAGAAGATATTGATATTATCGAACTTAATGAAGCCTTTGCAGCGCAATCTTTAGCTGTAATTCGTGATTTGAAATTAGATGAATCAAAAGTAAATCCTAATGGTGGAGCAATTGCACTCGGACACCCTCTAGGTTGTACTGGCGCAAAACTGACTATTCAACTTATGCACGAAATGGAAGCTCAAGATAAGAAATACGGAATGGTTACTGCCTGTATTGGTGGTGGTCAAGGTATCGCAGGTATTTTTGAGCGTGTAAACTAAAGTAAAATTCATCATTGTAGGGAAAAGGTACGCCTTTTCCTAAATAGTAGCAAAATATACTATTTCAAAACTCCCTATTCAATTCATTTTGAGTAAGGAGTTTTTTGTTAGAAAATGGATTATTGTTCGATAAAAAATATATTAATTCTACCTTTCTTCTGAAAAAACAAAACACTATTGCATAAATAGTGTTTTTTGTGTATGGAAGAATCTGTAAACCTATCTATTTATTGGCTCAAAAAAGATTTTCGTCTGGCAGATAACCCTGCGCTTGTTAGAGCATTGGAAGATGCTAAAAAAGAAAACTCAAAAGTAGCTTTGGTCTTTGTTATTGAAAATGAATTTTTAGAAGCTCCAGAAACATCTGCTTTTCACGTAAACTCCGTTTTTACTGCGCTTTCTGATTTACAAAACATCATAAAAAAAGAGTATAATAAAGAAATAGCCATTTTTACAGGAAATGTTATAGATGTTTTTGAGAAGATTCATAAGAAAACTCCTTTTCAAAAACTATATTCTCATCTTGAAATAGGAATAAACTGGACTTTTGAAAGAGATAAAAATATAATTGATTTTTGCAGAAAAAATAACATTGAATGGATAGAGCTTTTACAAACAGGCGTTTTTAGAAGATTGAAATCAAGAGATGAGCGAAGAAAACTTTGGAATAAATTTAATTATACCAAGGCATTACCTATTCCCACTAAAGAAGACTTTGAGATTATAACACTTCCCACAAATTGGAAATGCTACAAAGAATATCTTAAAAAAGAATTGAAATTAGAAAACTTTAGTTTCACTTTAAAAAACGAAAACGGAACAAAAAAAGAAATTCAGTCAGTTAGTGAAACAGCAGCTCATCAGACATTAGAAGATTTTTTATATTATCGTGGCATTGCATATCGTGGTGGTATTTCTTCTCCCAATACAGCTTTTACAGCAGGTTCTCGTTTTTCAGCTCACTTAGCTTGGGGAACTCTATCTGGTCGTTTTGCTTATCAGGCAACACAGGAAAGACAAAAAGAGCTAAAAGCAGAAATTGAAGCACTAGAAAATCAACTCAAAGAAGGAAAAAAAATATTGAGTAAAAAACAGAAAGAGAATATTGAGATTTTGATAAAAGAAAAAAAGCGTTGGAAAGGTTCTTTGTCTTCTTTTCTCTCTCGTTTGCACTGGCGAGACCACTTTATTCAGCGTTTGGAAACTGAACCACAGACCGAATTTGAAGCTATAAACCCAGCTTACAACGCACTAAAGTATGATGACAAAACAGAGTTTTTGGAGGCTTGGAAAACAGGCTGTACAGGTTATCCGTTAGTCGATGCGTGTATGCGCTGCCTAAACCAGACAGGTTTTATCAATTTCAGAATGCGAGCTATGATTGCTTCTTTTGCCATGCACACGTTGCATTTGAGTTGGAAAACTATCAATGCTCCAATGGCAAGACTCTACACTGACTATGAAGCAGGAATACATTTAAGCCAATTACAAATGCAAGCTGGTGTAGTTGGAATAAATACGTTACGAGTTTATAGTCCGACCAAACAGCTCATAGATCACGACCCAGAATGTGATTTCGTGAAAGAATGGATTCCAGAACTACAAAACTACACGCCTAAAGAAATTATTTCACACGCTGAAAACCTTGATGAAACAGTTATTGAAGATTATCCAAAGCTTATTGTAGATTGGGAAGTAGAATCTAAGCGAATGAAAGATAAATATTTTGCTATCAAAAAATTGCCAGAAACAAAAGAAATTTCTAAGAAAGTGTACGAAAAGCACGGTTCAAGAATGGGTTCTATGACGAGTAGGGCAAGTAGAAAAAGAAACAAAACAAATTCTAAAAAAACAACTGCAAACAAAAAGCGCATCGAGAAAATAAAAAATCAAATGCTAATTCCTTATAAGTAAATGGTCAAGGAAATTGCAGGTATTTTTATCATTATTAAAAAAATATGCACATTCATAAAATAGATAGCAATACGCATAAGGAATTTTTATCGCAAAATAGAAAAGACCCAATTACAGGTGACTTAATTCAATCACATGATGAAGTTGTTTTTTGTGCAAGTTGTAAGTCTGTTTTTCTACTTGATACTTGGATTTATTTAGATGAAAAACATTGTGAGCAATCTGAAACAGTAGAAAAATTTCCTTCTTCATCAGTTATTCATTTGAAGATAGAGGAATCTATTTTATTTTTTCAAGCTCTTAATTCTGATGATGGCAATAAAGTAAATTTTCCTGTGGAGGTAAAAAAAAGTCCTTGGGTTAGGGAGCAGACCAAATTATCTCCTATTCAGGGAATTTTCAATAATTTTATAATACAGGGAATTAAGATAATGTCTTGGGCAATAGGAATCATTTTATTTCTCGTTTATCAATCTCCTATCGTAATTTTTGCCTTCCTATTTACTTTTATTTTACAAATTACTGAGATGCTTCATAATTGGTATTTTGGTAATCAATTAGATTCAGCTTTTAGAGCATTTAGAGGAAATACATTTTATATTACTAATAAATCAATCTGTTTTTCAGACGCTTATGGGATAAATCGATATATTTTGTCAGCAAAAGACATAAAACAAATTACTTTTTATGAAAAAAATATATCAGAAGGTTTAACCTATTGTGTCGTGGAATACCAAGAAGAAATAACAAATAAACGAATAACTTTTAATATTCCTAAAAACACGTTTAATAATACCATCTCTTTTTTCAACTCATTAAAATCTTTATCTACTGCTAATCAAATTCCGATACGAATCAATAGTAGTAATAAAAACACATTATCAATTACTCAAAGAACAATTGATGAAGGATATAATTTTAGACTTAGAGATATGAATAGGTAAATACTTGGCTTCAAGCTATTGAAGTTTAGTAAAATAATTATGTCTAAATAAAATTCTCAAAACCTTATTCATTCATAAAAAGTTATGCTATTTTATTTCAAATTATCATTTCTCGCCGTTGTTGGTGTCCTTACCAACGACACAAAATTAAACTATGCAACGCAAAGAACGAATCAAAAACTTACTTTCTGCTCTCAATAAAAATCTTTATGAACGCCAAGAACCCATACAACTTGCTCTTTTGACAGCAGTTGCTGGAGAAAGTTTATTTATGCTCGGCGCACCAGGAGTGGCTAAAAGTTTGATTGCTCGTAAACTAAAATTTGCCTTTACAGCAGGGCAGTCTTTTGAGTATTTAATGAATCGTTTCAGTACGCCTGATGAAGTTTTTGGCCCTGTTTCTATCAAAAAACTTAAAGATGAAGATAAATATGAACGCCTAACAGAAAAGTATTTACCAGGTGCAACAGTTGTTTTTTTAGATGAGATTTGGAAAGCAAGTCCTTCAATTCAGAATGCACTTTTGACAGTTTTAAATGAAAAAATTTATAGAAATGGAGAAGAAGAAGTAAAAGTAGAACTCAAAGGATTGATTGCAGCATCCAACGAACTTCCACCCAAAAATGAAGGTTTAGAAGCTCTTTGGGATAGATTTTTGGTGCGTTATATGATTTCAGAAATAAAAGAAAGTGGTAATTTTCTTCAAATGCTAACTTCTTCAGAAGATGTTTATGAAGATACTGTTTCAGATGAATTGAAGATTACAGCAGAAGAAAATTTGACTTGGAGCAAAGAAATTGATGAAATAGAATTACCTACGGAAGTCTTGAATACTATTCAGCTGGTCAAAAAACAACTTGATGATACTGATAATCAAATAGGAAATGTATATTTTGTATCAGATAGAAGGTGGAAAAAAGTAATTCGCCTTCTGAAAACGTGTGCTTTTCTGAATGGAAGAACAAAAGTAAATCTTATGGATTGTTTCTTGATTACGCATTGCGTTTGGAATCAGCCAGAGCAACTTGATAAAGTTCGACATTTAGTTTCAGAGGTAATACGCAAACACGGCCACTCTATCTCACTAAACCTTACTGGATTACGAAAAGAAATAAAAGAGTTAGAAACAGAAATTGAGAAAGAAACAAAAGTAAAACACGTTACGACACGAGAAGAACTCTATCCAGTAGAACAAGAGTTTTATCAAGTTATGAATTTGGAAACTTCAATGGACGGAAAATATATCAAACGAGCTGACTTTGATAGACTTACACAAGAAGAAAGTACGATAAATGTCTATGATGAAAATTTCAAGCTAACTTATAAAGTAAAAGCAAAAAAACCTTCTGTACAGCACCAAATTCATTTATTTCATAATGCTCAACTTCTTGCGTTAGGTCTGCGTACACATAAAGTAGAAAAAGATGAAATTATTTATAGAAAAGCTCATCAATTAATAGAAAAATATTGGAACGAAAAATTAGAGGAACTTTTGAGTTATGTCAATGAAAATTTAGAAAAACTAGATACCGAAAAACCAGAAGAATGGTATGAATTAGACCAAAATCTTTTTGTAGATGCTCGTCTTGCGCCAATTGTAAAAGCAAATTTGAATGATTCTGTAAATCAACTCAATGATATTCAACTCAAATTAGAAAAACTAAAATATTATTATAAAAATTTAGAAGAGTAAGAATAAAGTTAAAAAACCTAGATTATTTTACCTTAAAAACTGCTTTTAAGTCCGATTATTTTAACTTTGAGGGAAATTAATTTTTACTAAAACCAAATAATAAATTACCAATCAAATGAACATTGATAAAATAGATATTGAATTATTATCTCGCTTGACAAATGCAGCAGGTGCACCAGGGTATGAAGACCGAATTCGTGAGCAGATTCAGAAAGAAATAAAAGATTATGTTGATGAAATGAGTGTAGATAATTTAGGAAATTTAATTGCTCTCAAAAAAGGCTCAAATTCAGATTCTTCTGAAAATAAAAAAGTAATGGTAGATGCTCACATGGACGAAATTGCATTTATGGTTACTCATATTGATGATAGAGGTTTTGTACGTTTTCATCCACTTGGAGGCTTCGACCCAAAAACGCTGACAGCACAACGTGTTATTATTCACGGAAAAAAAGATATGTTAGGTGTTTTGGGAACAAAGGCAATTCACATGATGACTGCCGAAGAGCGCAAAAAAACAGCTCAATTAGATGATTATTTTGTTGATTTAGGTTTACCTAAAGAAGAAGTAGAAAAATATATTTCTGTTGGAGATACTATTACAAGAGAAAGAGATTTGGTAGAAATAGGAAATACAATCTCTACAAAATCATTAGACAACCGAATTGCAGTTTATATTTTGGTAGAAACATTGAAGAATTTAGAAGCAACTCCTTATGATGTTTATGCTGTTTTTTCTGTGCAAGAAGAAGTTGGTTTGCGTGGTGCTTTGGTTGCTACTCGCAATATTGATCCAGACTTTGCCATTTGTTTGGACACAACAGTTACGAATGATATGCCAAGTGTTTCTCCTCAAAAACAAGTAACTCAGTTAGGAAAAGGAACAGGTATAAAAATTATTGACTCTCAAACTATTTGCGACCCTAGAATGGTAGATTTCTTGAAAGCAACTGCTGACAGAGAGAGCTTAAAATGGCAAGCTGAAGTTTTGCCTGCTGGTGGAACAAATACAGCTTCTCTGCAGCGTGGAGGAAGTGGTTCTATTGCTGGAGCAATTTCAATCCCTACTCGTTATTTACATCAAGTAACCGAAATGGTTCATAAAGATGATGTTTTGGCAAGTACAAGGTTACTTATGGCTGCTTTAGAAACGATGGATAAATACAACTGGGACAGATAAATAAAGTCAGAAGTTAGATTTTAGAAGTCAGAATCAGCTATTTCTATATCAAAAAAAGTCCTACAAACTAGAAAGAATTTGTAGGACTTTTGATCAAAAAAATCAAGGTCTAAAAAAAATGGTAAGCAACAGTAAATACAAAGCCTGATACGTTTTGATTGTCATCTCCGTTTTGTTCGATGCGTGGAATTTCTTTGTAATAATATTTTGATTGAAACAAGAATTTTTTATGTTTATAGCCTACACCAAAAATACGGCTATAATCAAAATTATATCTTGTAGAAGAATTACCAATTACTATTTCTGACTGAATTTCACCATTACCTGCCAAAGAAGTGTCTATAAAAAAAGCATTGTTTTGGTTCAGAAGCAAATAGGCACGTAACCCGACAGCTCCCTCAAGGGTCTTATGTATAAATGTATAATTACTATATGTTCTTACTATAGGATTAGTACGGGGTGGTAGTGGCGTATCATCTTCCATTTTTATCTTAAACTGATAATAAGAAACTTCTCCAAAGACACTAAAAATATCTTTTTTGGTTATAGGAATGACTACTTCTATTTCATATCCTAATTTTAAACCTACTCCTGTACCTTTATCAAAGTACCTAACTTGGGCTCGTTTTAATTCATTTTGAGACACATTTATTCCTGCCCTTGCATACATTTTTATTAATTTTCTTCTTTTTAACTTAGAATGAAAATTAATATACTCTTCACTTTCACACTTGTTGTAGTCTTCAAAAAAATTAAGTAAACTATTAGTGTTGTATTTTATATTTTGGAATCTATCATATCTGAAACTTTTACAATTTACTTTTGCAATTAGTTGTTGAATATAAGTTAGATTTTTTTTCTCTTTACCATTCTCTAAATATCTTTTATAGATAAGTTGTTTGATGGTATCACTTTCTATATTAAAGAAGAAGCGATTCAAAGAACCTAATGAATATCTATACAAATTAGCTTTTCCCTCTATAAGTTGGTTTAAGAAAAGGGTATCCTTTACAAGGTGAAGACCAGCTTGTAATTTATCATTCAATCCATCTTCATTTTTATCAATTTTCACAATACTTCTAACATACTTCAGTGTGTCAGTAATGCCAAACTCTGCTATTTCTGCTACCGAACCTGTCTTGACTTCTGTACTGCCTATTAGCTTATACTCAATAATTGTGGGGTTATCAGTTTTATAGATATTTTTAATTAGACAGTCTTTCTTGATTCCTGACTCATCAATTATATATCCTCTCTCAAAGGTTTTTTGAGAAAAAGCTTGATTAGCTATAAAAAGTAAAAAAGCAAGAAATAGCATAATAAATTTTATGTTTTTCATAAATTTTATAATTAAGTAGTTTGTAAGTTTTTTAAAGAGTAAAACGTTAAATTTAGAAAAATTGATATCCAATAGTAAATACAAAACCTGATATATTCTGATAATTAGAAGCATTTTGATAAGTTGATTTACTCCCTTCAACTTCTTTATCATAGTATTTTGCTTGAATTACAACTCTTCTATTTCTATAACCTACACCAAAAATATTAGTATGTTTGAAAGAAAAAATCATAGAGTATCTATCAGTTACTAATTCTGACTGAATTTCACCATTACCTGCTAAAGAAGCGTCTATAAAAAAAGCATTATTTTGATTCAGAGGCAAATAGGTGCGTAACCCGATAGCTCCCTCAAGGTTTTTGTGTGTAAAAATATAGTTATTATATGTACTTCCTAAAGCGTTACTAGATGGTACTGGAGTATTACTCTCCACTTTTGTGTTGAATTGATAATAAGAAACTTCCCCAAAAACGCTAAAAATATCTTTTTTCATTATGGGAACAACTACTTCTAATTCGTAGCCTAGCTTTATTCCTACTCCTCCACCTTGAGCAAAATCTGTATAATTTCGTTTCAAACTATTTTGAGAAACATTTATTCCTACTCTTCCATACATTCTTATCAATTGCCTTCTTTCTATTTTAGAATCAAAATTGATGTACTCTTCATTTTCACAGGTATTATAATCTTCAAAAAAAGTAATTAAACTTTTTGTATTATATTTTATATTTTGAAACCTATCATATCTAAATTTTTGACAATTTACTTTTGTAATCAGTTGTTGAATGTAAGTAAGATTTTTTTTCTCTTTACCATTTTCTAAATACCTTTTATAGATAAGTTGTTTGATGGTATCATCTTCTATATTAAAGAAGAACCGATTGAGAGAGCCAAATGAATATTTATACAAATTAGCTTTTCCTTCTATAAGTTGATTCAGAAAAAGTGTATCAGTTGTAAGATGAATATTTGTTTTTATACTACTATTTAAACCGTCTTCAGTTTTATCTATATTTACAATAGCTCTAATATATTTTATAGTATCAGTAACCCCAAATTCTTTTATATCTGATATAGAGCCTGTTTCTAATTTACTACTACCTATAAGTTTGTACTCAATCGTTTCAGGATTGTCAAAGCGATATAAATTCTTGATTAGACATTCTTTTTTATTTCCATCTTTATCAATTATATACCCTTTATCAAAACCACTTTGAGCAAGTAATTGATAATTTATAAAAAGAAAACTTAATAGTAGAAAAATATTTTTCATTATGTATAATTAAAAACGAACTAAAACTTAAAAAAAATGATAACCAACTGTAAACATAAAACCTGATACATACTGTCTGTTTCTTTCAGTTTGAAACTCTAGTTGAACTTCTTTTGAATAGTATTTTGCTTGAATCATAATTTTTTTATATTTATAACCTATTCCTAAATTTCTAGTATTATTAAAAGGAAATAGTTCAGAATAAAATTCAGTTACTAATTCTGATTCAATTTCGTTATTTAGACCTATTGCATAATCAACCAAAAATGCATTGTTTTTATTTAAGGGTAGATAAGCACGCAAACCAATAGCAGCTTCAAGGTTTTTGTGTTGGAAAGTATAATTGCTATAAAATGAGTTTGTATTATCCTTAACTTCTGTTTTAAATTGATAGTAAGAAACTTCTCCAAAGACACTAAAAATATCTTTTTTGGTTATAGGAATAATGACTTCTGCTTCATATCCTAGTTTAAATCCCATTCCTGTTCCTTTATCTAAATCTTTAAAGTTTCTTTTAAAGTTGTTTTGAGAAATATTTACTCCACCTCTTATATACATATTTATCAGATTTCTTCGTTTTACTTTTGAATAAAAATTTATATACTCAGCATTTTCACAATCATTATACTCTTCAAAAAAAGTAACCATGCTGTTTGTTGTATATTTTACCTTTTGAATTCTATCAAATTTGAAACCTTTGCAATTTGTGTTTTTGATGAGTTGTTGAAGGTAAGTTACGTCTTTTATCTCTTTAGCGTCTTTTGTATATCTCTTATAGATAAGTTGTTTTATAGTATCATTTCCTACATTGAAAAAGAAACGGATATTAGTACCTAGTACATATTTATATAAATTAGCTTTTCCTTTCACAAGTTGATTAAGAAAAAGAGTATCTAATTTGAGGCTGATGCCTGTTTTATTCTCTAAACCATCTTCACTTTTGTCAATCTCAACAATAACTCGTTCATATCTAATAGTATCATTAATTCCAAATTCTTGTATATCTTTTATTGAACCTGTCTTGACTTCTGTACTGCCTATTAATTTATATTTAATTTGTTCGAAGTTATCGAACTTGCTATACAAGTTTTTGATTAGGCATTCTTTCTTAGTTCCTGAATTATCAATTATATATCCTTTTTCAAAGTTTTTTTGAGGAAAAACTTCGAAAGTCAAAAAAAATAATAAAATAAAAGATAAGAAATAAAATTTCATAATTGTTTTTTTTAAAAAAAAAAGCTACTTCATTTGCAGAAGTAACTTTTTTTTAATTTATAATAAATAAATATATATTAAAGTGATTCAGCTATTTGAGCAAACTCTTCTTCGCTTACCACTTTTTCTTTAAGAGAAACTGACTCACGAATTGCTTGCATAGAACGATTACGCATCGCTTGTGTAGCAATTTGTTGATAATGTTTGCCATCTTCTGCTTTCAAGAAGCTTTCAGCCATGTTGTCCATTTGAGCTTCTGGAAGTTGCATTCCACCACCCATACGCATCATCATATTCTGAACTTCTTTACGAGCTTCAGCCATAATATCTTCTCTCGTGATTTCTACTTCTTTGTCTTTCAAGATACGATTCTGAATAAGCGACCATTTCATTTCTTTGATGAACTCTGGGTACTCTTCTTCAATTTGTTCTTTTGTAAATTTGCCTTCATTAGCAAAAGCCAACCAACGCTTCAAAAATTCATCTGGAAGATCAATTTTAGTATTTTCAATCAAATCTCTACGAATATAAATATCTGTAAGAGCTTCACCTTCTTTAGCATAATCATCTTTCAAACGAGTCATTATTTCATTACGAAATTCTTCTTCGTTCATTACTTCTGGTTCAGCTTGTTCTTCTGATTCTTCTTGAGCTTCTTCTCCTTCTACAACTGCTTTTGGTTCAACTGGCTTGAAAGCACCTACTTTTTTGAAAAACTCTTCGTCCATTACAGCAGGAATACGACGTGTAATACTTTCTACTACCATTGTAAACTCTCCTGAAAGTTTTGCAGCATCTTCTTTTTCAAGTCCTAATGCAAAACCTCTTTCTCTTTCATTTGGAAGTGCTTCTTCCATAGTGAATGTAAAAGTATCTCCTCCTTTTACGCCAACAAACTTTTCTGCTTCTGACTCTGTAATTTTATTGATTGGTATAAGGGTTTCTACTGAGAAAGATTTTGTTTCATTTCCTTTTTCATCTTTACTCATTTGGAAAATTTCGCCATAAACGAAATCCTCTTTATCAGATTCTTCTGGATTTTCTACTGTTCCGAAACGAGAACGAAGATTATCAATATAATTATCTACTTCTTTTGAAGTAATATCAATTTTGTAATTTTCTGCTTCTACTTTTTCAGAAATATCATATTCAAAATCAGGAACTAAACCAATTTCATATGAAAATTCAAATTCTCTTGATTTTCCGAAATCTACATTTTCTGCTTGTGGAATTGGTGCGCCTAATAAATCTAGTTTTTCTTCTTGGATATAATCGCTTACTCCTTTTGTTACTACATCATTTACTTCGTCCATTCTTACTTCTTTTCCTATCATCTTATTTACCAAACTCATAGGAGCTTTACCTGGACGAAAACCTTTGATAGAAGCTTGTTTGCGATAGTCTTCTAGTTTCTTATCAAATTTGGCTTTATAATCTTCTTCTTTTACTGAAACATGAATAAAAGCATTTGTTTCATTCTTTTTTTCTAACTTAATTTCCACGATAGTCTATAAATTTGGGAATTACTATTTTAAAATATGTAATTCTGCGTGATGAAATGAATTATTTTGTAAGTCTATTTAAAACCCAAAAACTTTTGAGTAAAAATTTTTATAAACAAAAATTTCTCTTATTTAGGCAATCAAACTAGATGCAGTTTAAAAGAAATAAGAGAAATTTTGTTTTTTAAAACCCAGTGTTTTTTATAATAGTTAAATTATAAAAAGTAGTGCGGATGGAGGGACTCGAACCCACACACCTTGCGGCGCTAGATCCTAAGTCTAGTGCGTCTACCAATTTCGCCACATCCGCTTGAATCGTGATACAAAAGTAGGGTATAGAACTCATATATCCAAACTATTGCTCAATTATTTTAGCACTTACTTGAAGTTTTTTTTGAGCTAATTGATTATCAATGTTTTATCAAATAAAATTTTTGAATTTTTTTTTGAAGGCTTCATTGATTTTTAGTTTTGAGCTTCTAAAATCTGATTTCTAACTTTATTTTAGTGAGGAACATTTACATTATTTTGTTCTTCGTTCTCTTCATTTCCCTTTCTGGCCTTTCCGAAACGATAAACTAAACCCACATGATGCGAATATCCAACTTGTGGAAGCGTAGTAAAAGCATAATCCAAACCGAAACTTCCTTTATAATAGCCTACTCCAAAATGAGCCAAAAACTCCTCTGTTGTGATTCCTGTTCTGATAAAAACTTGATTTTCATTCCACTTAACAGCTTGATATTCCAATCCTGCCTTAAATGAAGCTGGGTATTCTGTATCTTTTTCTGTTTCAAAATTTATGACTACACGCTCCACAGGCTTATATGAAACTCCTATTCTCATCATTGTTGGAATGCGTTCATCTTCAAAATCAGAAACTTTTGCTTGATTGATATTAAAAATATGCATTCCCAAAAAAAGTGTTTCTGAAAGCTGTGCTAACCCTCCCATTTCTAAAGCAAAATTCTGACGAGTTCCATAGCCTTGAATAGAAGTTTGTAAATAATTGGCTTGTATTCCAATGCTCATATTACTGATTTTGTGAGCATATCCAATTGCCAAACGATGCTCGTTATACAAATCATCTCCAAAACGAGTAACACCAATGCCCATTTTTCCATCAAAAAAAGCATCAAAAGTAGCACCTGCCTGTAAGGTATTAAGTCCAGAAAGTGTGAAGCGATTAGAGTAGCCCAAAAAAGCTTCTGTTCCTCTTACATCTGAAAGTGCAGCCACATTATTAAAAACCGCCCAAGAATCTGAAACAGTAAGTGAGGTTCTGCCCATTCCATAGGTTTTTGCACCTGCTTCTATTTGTCCAAATTGAGCAAAACTAGTATTTTTTATAAAAATAAATGAGAAGAATAAAGCTAAAGAGAAGTAGATTTTTTTCATTAGTAAATCAAAATTTAACATTTT
The DNA here is from genome assembly GCF_037126435.1 of Bernardetia sp. ABR2-2B. Classification (GTDB taxonomy): domain Bacteria; phylum Bacteroidota; class Bacteroidia; order Cytophagales; family Bernardetiaceae; genus Bernardetia. The sequence continues at coordinate 487,130 of NZ_CP147020.1, forward strand.
TGGAGAATTAAAATCAAATTACGAATTTGTTTTTAAAAATGCTTTATTTGTATGATTAAATTTTCTTGTAACCTAAACTTAAAACCGTACACAAAAATGTTTAGTTAATACCTTTTTTAATAACTTATTTAGTTTAAAATTGCAATATTTTGCTGAATTTCAACTCTGTACGACAATTATATTTTGCAAATGTACAGATTATAGAAAAACTTGCAGAGGAAGATGCCGCTGTCTTTACTTTTGTACCTGATTTTGAAAAATGGTAAGGTTAGCTGCCACTTCTATTGAAAATATTCTACTAACAATGGTTTTCTAAGGTGGGGAAATTTGCAATGCCAAAACAAAGTGAGTAATTTGATTATTTACTGATTATTAAAAATACAAGTGATAGATATTAAGTTTGTGTATCAAATAAATTATACCAAAATGATAGATAAACATACAGGTAGTTTTCACAGTCCATTTCTAATTTTTATAAAAGGTCTAAATCATTTACCAGACATAGAAATCCTACAATTATTGGAGCTTCAAAATGTTGAAACAAGAGATTTTGAAAAAGAAACAGAGTGTTATCTTCGCATAACAAGGGACAAAGAATGGGTACATATTATGGATAATTGGTTTTATGGTCTATGGCATTCAAAATCTTTTAAAAATAGAGTTGATAAACTAGGAGAGAAATATGATATTTTTTATTGTTCTGTGGGAGATTGTGATAATTCTTTTGATTTTACTTATTATAAAAATGGATTGATTCAACGCAAATATGTAGTGAGTGATGATGGCAAGATGATAGAAAGTAAAGGAAAACCTCTACCCTTTGAAGAAGATAATTTGAAGGAATCAGATGAATTAGACAAAGTTATTTCAATCGCTAAATCTATTGGAATTGAAACCAATCATAAGTTAGAGGATATAGCTTGTTATCAATATGAAAATATTTTTATAGAAGATTAATTCAAATCTGTTCAAAACAAAACTCAAAATTTGCAATGCCAAAACAAAGTTCTTATTTTTACTCTCATTCAAAAATAGAATTTTAAGATAAAATATTTTCCATTTTCAATTATACATTTTCAACTAATTATGTCAGATTTTCGTATTGAACACGATACAATGGGCGAGGTAAAAGTACCTGCCAACAACTACTGGGGCGCACAAACGCAGCGTAGCCGTAACAATTTCAAAATTGGTGATGAAGCTTCTATGCCTAAAGAAATTATTTATGCGTTTGCGTATCTCAAAAAAGCTGCTGCACAAACGAATACAGAATTAGGTGTTTTGGCGAAAGAAAAAAGCGACCTTATTGGAAAAGCTTGTGATGAAATTTTAGATGGAAAATTAGATAATGAATTTCCGTTAGTTATTTGGCAAACAGGTTCTGGAACGCAGTCAAATATGAATGTAAACGAAGTAGTTGCTAATCGTGGACACGTCATAAATGGTGGAAAACTGACAGATGATAAAAAAGCATTGCACCCAAATGATGATGTAAACAAGTCGCAGTCTTCGAATGATACATTTCCTACGGCCATGCACATTGCAGCCTACAAATTAGTAACAGAAAATACTATCAAAGGAATTGAAAAACTCCGTGATACACTCCAAAGTAAAGTAGAAGAGTTTAAAGACATCGTAAAAATAGGTCGTACTCACTTTATGGACGCTACGCCTGTTACATTAGGACAAGAATTTTCTGGGTATGTTCAGCAATTAAATAATTCTTTGCGTTGCATCAAAAACGCACTAGAAATGGTAAAAGAATTAGCTTTAGGTGGAACTGCCGTAGGAACTGGACTCAATACGCCAAAAGGATATGATGTTTTGGTTGCTCAAAAAATTGCTAACCTTACAGGTTTCCCATTCGTAACTGCACCAAATAAATTTGAATCATTAGCTGCCCATGATGCAATGGTTGAGCTTTCAGGAGCTTTGAAACGTACTGCTGTTTCGCTTATGAAAATAGGAAATGATATTCGAATGTTAGGCTCAGGTCCTCGTTGTGGAATTGGAGAAATTATGCTTCCAGAAAACGAACCAGGTTCTTCTATTATGCCTGGAAAAGTAAATCCTACTCAGCCAGAAGCGATGACAATGGTTTGCGCCCAAGTAATGGGAAATGATATGGCTGTTTCGGTAGGTGGCTCAAATGGACACTTCGAACTCAATGTTTTCAAACCTTTGATTGCTGCAAACGTACTTCAATCGGCTCGTTTGATTGGAGATGCTTGTGTTTCATTTACAGATAATTGTGCTGCTGGTATCAAACCAAACAATGAAGTTATTCAAAAACATTTAGAAAACTCATTGATGCTTGTTACTGCTCTCAATACGCATATTGGTTATGAAAAATCTGCCAAAATTGCTAAAAAAGCGCATCAAGAAAACAAAACGCTCCGTCAAGCTGCCGTAGAATTAGAATATTTGACATCAGAAGATTTTGATAAGTGGGTTGTTCCTGCTGAAATGACAGGCTCTTTGAAGTAATTTTTTGTTTATAAAAATACATCAATACCCATACAAGTAGTTTCGAAACTATCTGTGTGGGTTATTTTTTGCAAAAGCTCAACTTAAATAATTAATTTTGCGTAAATTATAATCTGCAAACTATTTTTATCCTGCTCTATTTACTGTTTATCATAAAATGCTCCATTTCCACAAATTATCTACTCAAGAACATTTTGACTTCCTCAATCAAGAACGTAAAGACCCAATTACAGGCGATTTGATAAAGGAAAATGACGAAATAGTGATTTGTAGTTCGTGTAAATCTGCTTTCTTAAAAGAAAGTTGGGAGTATTTGGGAAGTACGCATTGTGAGCAAAAGCAAACCTTAGAAGTCATTCCAAAACAGAGTAAGTTGAAACTCAAAACAGGTTTACTAATAAGTTTGCCTCTTGTCCCAAAAGAAGATGTTATCAAAAAGTTTTTAAATATCTTAGGGATAGAATTTTCAGTTCTTGTATTTCTTTTCTTACTATTGAAGGGTTCTCTTTTTCTCCTATTTCTTTTTTTTCTGACCTTCCTTTTTCCCATTGCTATTGGCATTCTGATTACTCCAATTACTAATATAGATTTATATAGCACTTATTTAGTCTCTAAAGGAATATTGGGAAAGAAAAAAATAGAATACACAAACATAGAGTATATATTGATAAATTATGAAATATCATCAGGATTGAATCCAGCCCCAAATAATATTCATATCAAACTAACAAACAGAGGCACTGCTGATATGCTCTTAGATAAAAAACATATAAGTAATGATACACTACTATTAGACTTTGTAACTACACTAGCTAGATATAATAAAGTAACTTTCAAGACAAATTATTATTACAGAAATTTAATTCAGAGCCAAAATATATCAGCAAATATAGAGTTAATTTAACTTTGAAAATATAAAATCTGAAAGTTGAATAAATAAAACTGGAGAGAAATATTATCTAATATCCATAAAAATCAGCCTTAGAATTACTTTTTGTAAATCTAAGGCTATTTTGATAGAAAGAAAATAAACGTGCTGATGTATAAAATAAACAACTACTTACCTCACCACTTTAGAACACCAACCAAAGGCTTAGGCTTCCAAATAGCTATTCACTCTAGTAAAAACTATTGAACCAAGTTTGTTTTTTATTTCATCAAAAGGCAAAACAATAGCAAGTTAAATTTGCTTATTATTGTTATATTTTGAATTCAACTTTCAAGCTCATTTTTATCAAAAAATTAAAACTAAAAATATGATTGCAGAAAAAACATCTTTTTTAATACTCAGTTATTCTCCTGAAACAGAAATACTAGAGTTAGAGTGGTTAGCAAAAACATCTGAGATGACAGATAAAGAGTTCCAAGAACAGGTGCTTTTGGAAAATAAAATGCTCTTAAAACACAAACCAAAAAAAATATTAGCTAAAACACTTCAGATGGAATATACCATATCACCTGATGAGCAAGAAAAGCACAATGATATAATATTACCAACCTTTAAAGCTATTGGGCTTGAAAAATTAGCTATTGTAGTAAGCCATGATTTATTTACTCAAGTATCTATTAGTCAAATATTAGATGATGATACTACTGCTGGTTATCAATCCAATTATTTTGAAGATATTACTTCAGCTACAGCGTGGCTTTCAGAGTAATTTTTTTTAATTATATCACATAAAAAATAGCCTTAGCAGTACAAAGAGTTATTCTAAGGCTATTTCATTTCGATAAAAGAAGAGCTAGTTTTTGAAATGCAAAACCACGGCTGGAAGCCGAATACATATTGCTCATTCATTTAGGAACAAGCGAGAGTAATTTTTTATTTATTTTCGCCAACTGAGATAGGGCTGGTGTCTAATAGCACACAAGTTTATTTAATATTTATTCCGTACAAACTGAAAATTATCATTACACTAGCAAAACAAATAATTGATAGTACTGAAATCCAATTACCAATATATTTATATTTTCTAATACTTTTATTGTCTTCTTTTTTTATTAGCCACCAAAAGGTAAATGTACAATAAATATTAACAAAGAAACCTCCTTCTTGCCAATTTTGAAACAGAGGAATATAGTTAGTGTTATTGATTTGATTATAAGTCAAGATATTCCAACCTATTCTAAATAAAACTATTGGTAGAATACCTATTAAAATTAGTAATATTTCATTTCTCTTCACAAATAGATTTGCGTGACTTCTATGAAACACTGTCTGTCTAATTCCATTTTGCTGCACAACTACTTTAGATTTCAACTGACCTTCTAAATAGTCAAATTCATACAAAACGTTTCCTAATTTAGAGTATATAATCCATTTTCCGTTTTTCTCTCCATCTTTATAACTCCCTTCACTTCTAAGCACTTTTAGAGTTGAGTCAAAATAGACTCTCCAATTACCATTTCTTACATATTCAGTCATCAACATTTTTTTATTACCTTCATTGGGATAAATAACTGTTTGTGATTTCAGTTTTTTAATTTCTCCTTCTGCATGAATATTTCCATTGCAATAATATTCTTTACCATATATTTCTGAGATTATCTCTCTATGCTTTACTTCATTTCCACTACAAATCTGATTTGAAGTCACATTATCTCCATTGGAAAAGTAATTTAATGTTGATGCAAAATCTCTATCGTCTTGTCCAATAACAAATTGATAAGAAAAAAATGCTAAAAAGAATAGGAATAATTTTTTGTTCATTTTTATTTGTATTGCTGAACGATTCTTTTTGTGAAAAATTTAATAGTCTAAATTAAAAAAATAGCCTTAGAATTACTTTTTATAAATCTAAGGCTATTTTGATAGAAAAGCTAGTTTTTATAAATACAAAAATCACGGCTACAAGCCGAATACATATTACTCGTTAGTTAAAAATAAGCAAAAATTGTTTTTTTTTACGAGGCAGAGCAAGAGGGATAGTAAGTTTCTATATATTTTCTACCAACTTAAAAAAGATATATACTACAGTATGAACAACAAGTGCCAGTACAAAAACGACAAGAAATATTCCAATTATATTTTTCATCATACTCAAAAAACGTTTGAAGGACAAAGGACGATTTAAAAACCAAGAAACTTCTTCATCTGAGATAATGAACAATATATAAAAACCGAGCAAACTACTCAGAATAGCTGCATCATAATCTATAATATAAAACTGTATTGATAGCTCTTCAAGAAGGCTGAAGTATTCATATTGAAGTAAAAAATTAGGCAAGAAATGAGCTGTTGCTAAAAATGATACATACACATAAAATAGTATTATGATAACAACTAAAATATTAAGAAACTTATTAGAAGATTTTTTCATTTGGTTATTTATAATTGGAATAATTAATATACAAAAAACTAGGGGAGTGGTTAGATGTAACCTAAACAAAGTTTTTTATATACGTTTCTATTTTGGATAGAAAATCTCACTCTCTAAATTTATTATTTGCTGAATTAGCTCTAACTTTCTTGTTTCTATATTTATTATAATTTCATTTATTGGCTCTTAGACTTACTTTTGATAACGTAATAAAATAAGTTTGTGTTCAGAAATTAGAAAACAACAAGAACGCAAAATACAAAACAGCCTTAGAATTACTTTTTGTACTTCTAAGGCTGTTTTGATAGAAAGGAAATAAACGTACTGATTTATTAAAACAAAAACGGCTTCCCCTATCACCAAAGGCTTTCAGACATTACTCATCCGTTTGGAAACACAACTTCATGGATAATTACATAACCTCAAGAAGTTTTCTACTCATTAATTTTTTTTAAAATAAAAAATAGCAAACTGTCATATTTGAGAAACAGCATTGACTAAGATAGTATATAGGATTTAAAATTAGAAAATAACTAATTGAAATTATTGATTAATAGAGACACACTATTGACCAAATAGAAATAATCAAATTAATTACTATGAACCGAGAACTTGAAAATATCTTTTTGGTGGGATTGGAAGAAAACAAGCAAAAATTGCTTCGGATTTGTTCGGCATATTCCACAGACCAAGAGGATAGAAATGACCTTTTCCAAGAGGTATTGATGAATATTTGGAAGTCAATGCCTTCTTTTAAAGCTAATAGTTCACTCAGCACTTGGATGTACAGAGTAACACTTAATGTCTGTCTGAATGCACGAACTAAACTGACCAAAAAGAAAAAGCAATTTATAAACATGGATAGTGTTACACTTTCTAAGTACGAAGGAGAAACAAGTGTGGAAGAAGAGAATCCATTACTCATTTATATGCGCTCCTGTATTAAAGAAATGAATGAAGCCGATAAAGCAGTAATTACTCTCCACTTAGAAGAGTTGCCTTACAAGGAAATTGCTGATGTTACAGGTATTACAGAAAACCATGTGGCAGTCAAAATCAAACGAATTAAAAAGAAATTATTAACCTGTATAAACTCAAAATCATGCTAGAAAATGAATTAAGCAAAATTTGGAAATCTTCTCCAAAGCAAGAGCAAGTAAAGTTTGACAAATCAAGATTTATGTTGGATGTTCAGTCTAGTGTAGATGATTTTCATAAGCAAATGAAAAGTATGTATATCCGAGAAAGTTTGGGAGTATTTATAGTAGTTCCAATGTTCAGTTATTATGCTTTTAATGCCTCACATATACTCACAAAAATCGGATTTATATTAGTGGCATTGAGTGCTTTGTATATACTATATGTCATGAAAAAATCAAAAGACAAAGTGCCTAATAAATTCTCTATGAGTTATCTTGAATATCTACAGAAAACAAAAGAATACTTAGAAGACTCAAAGAAGAACAGGGAAACTGTTATTATTTGGTATATTTTGCCAATAGTTTTATCTCTTTGGATAGCAATGATAGGAATGTACTTAACTGAACCAAACAAGCTGAACGGTTTACTAATCATGGGAGTAATTTCTGTGGTAATAAGTATTGTTCTTCACTTTTTAAATAAAAGATCAGCTAAAAAGTTTGTTGTACCTAAACTAGAAAAAGTAAATTCTCTCATTGAAAATCTAAAAGAATAGTTTTTCGATAGAAACAAACAGCACTTTTTATTCAAATTCAATTATCTATTTTAACACAATCAATTCGTAAAAACATGAAAACCATATTATTTATTGCAATGATGATTTTTCCTTTCTTTACTTTCGGTCAGTCTGAAAGTGTTGCTTCAAAAGAAGTTGCTGCTAAGTTTGAGCAATATTACAATCAAGATGAATATCAAAAAATATTTGACCTCTTTGATGCTACTATGAAGGAGGCTCTTCCTTTAGAAAAAACTACAGGTTTTATGAAACAGCTAAAAGCTCAAGTGGGTAGTATTGAAAACCGAGAGTTCATTAAATATGTCAATAGCTCGTATGCTTCTTATAAAACAAAATTTACTGGAGCTATTTTAGATTTGCGAGTTTCACTCAACTCTCAAAATCAAATAAATGGACTACTAGTAAAGCCATATATAGAAAATAATATTCCTATATTAGAGAGAAACCAAACTAAATTGATATTGCCTTTCAAGGAAGAGTGGACAGTTTTTTGGGGTGGTGATACGAAAGAGTTGAACTATCACGTAGATAACGAGGCACAAAAGTACGCATTTGATATAATTATCAAAGATGAAAAGGGAAGTTCTCACAAAACTGATGGCAGTACAAATGAAGACTACTACGCCTTTGGAAAAGAACTTATAGCTCCTTGTGATGCTGAAGTGGTACTCGTTGTAGATGGAATCAAGGATAATATACCAGGGGAAATGAATCCAATTTATGTTCCAGGGAATACGGTTGTTTTGAAAACAGCTAATAACGAATATTTATTCTTTGCTCACTTCAAACAACATTCAATTGTAGTGAAACAAGGTCAAAAAATAAAACAAGGCGAACTATTAGGACTTTGTGGAAACTCTGGCAATTCTTCTGAACCTCACTTACACTTCCATATTCAAAATGATGAAGATATCAACAAATCTACAGGTGCAAAATGCTACTTTGATAATTTAATTGTGAATGAAAAAGAGATAAATGATTACTCGCCCATCAAAGGAGATAAAATTAAAAGTAGTTTGTAGTATATCATTGAAGAATATAATGCTGAGAGTCTGCTCCATTGTGGAGTAGATTTTCAGTTCAGCTTTTAGCTATAACTCACTATTTTACTACTGAACAAGATATAATAAAGGTTATCACGGTTATTTTTGTATAACAGTCTTCCAAGCTGTTGAATAAATACTACTTTTTATGTTCAGACAAGATGTCTGAACTACCTTAATACAAATCATGATAAAGTTTAATAATTATACTGTAAAACTACTGATTTGTAAAAGACAAAACTACTTTCCTCATCATTTTAGAATGTCAGCTAAAAACTACTCAAAGTCAAAAATATCAACAACATCAATCTCAAAACTTACTAAAGATTTTGATTTGATGACGTCCTTTTCTTCTGTTTTTGAACAGATTTGATAGTTTTCTTCTTTGTTTAGAACTTCTACTTGAACTTGTTTTTTCTTTGGATAAATTTGCCAAAGCTCTTTTACTTTATTTGTAGGATTAAATTTTCTTGTAAGGAATTGAAATTAAATAAATTACCATTTTATTTTTTTTGATATTCAGCGTTTTAAATTCGTAACTGCTTCTAACCTAAACGTTAGTTTTTGAAAAAATAAATAAACCAAAATTATAAATGAATATTTCAAAGTTTATTCTCTCTATTTTATTTAGCTTGATTTCTTATTCTGTTTTGGCTCAAGAAGAATTTTACGAACTGATATTGCCTATAGACTCTTCCAAGGTAGGCTACTTGAATATAGATTGTAAAGAAAATGATTCTGTATTTAGGTTTAAAGTTTTGCCAACAGCAATAAAAAAAACAACCTTTAGCTTTACATTAGGCAGAGGAAAAAGACCCATTTTGACTAAGAATAAAACGGTTCTTTTTTCTAAAGATACAACAACTTATTTTTCGATAATCCTACCTTATTTTATGGCAGGAGATAGAATTATCATATCTACAAAAAAAAGTATTAAGTTTCATACTATTTTTCCTTATTCGTATTATGAAGGCGAGAGCTATAAAAGTATGAAAGGAAATAAATATGTAAAGGTTTTGAGTTTTGAAAGTCGTTTGTATGAAAATGAAAAACAGATAAAATGGAAGGAAAGTTTTGTAAAATCAATTAAAGAAAAACCTAATGCAGCTATTTCTTATTGTCAAGCAGATAGCTTTTTTGTAAAAAAACTCTCAGTCCTCTGACAAAAGATTTTAAATTTAGATAAAAAAAAGCCATAATTGAGTTTCTCACAAAATTTTTCTCACAAAATTTTCTCAATTATGGCGAAAGCAAAGTATGCTTCTAGTGGTAAAGTTACAAAATTAGTTAGTGTTTTATCTTCTCATTTAAAAGGGTTTCATTTAGCCCGAGTTCAATTTATAGGTCTTTTTGTAATAGCTGTTATAAAGGTAGGTCTAGGAGGTTTAATTCAAATTGCAACTGCGTTTGAAAGGAATGTAGAATACAGTTCTTCTTTACGTCGTATAGAACGCTTTTTAAATTATTATGAGCTTGATTTTCAAGCAATTACTAATTTGATTATTTCCTTAGAAGGCATTGAACAATGGGAAAATATCGTACTGTGTTTGGATAGAACGAATTGGAAAGTTGGAAAAGAGCATATTAATATTTTGCTTCTCTCAGCAGCTCATAAAGGGGTATCTATTCCTCTTTGTTGGTCTGTACTTTCGAGGACAGGAAATTCAGCTACTCAACAACGAATTGATTTGATAGAAGATTTCTTAAATCAATTTCCTAATTTATCTATTACTGCTCTTGTAGCAGATAGAGAGTTTATAGGTAAAAAATGGTTTTTCTATTTAGCTACAAAAAAATTTGATTTTGTAATGCGTATAAAATCTAACTTTAAAGCTACTAGAAAAGGGAAAACAAAGTCTATTGTAGCATGGTGTAGAGGGCTTTCGATTTCAGAAACCTATCAACTAGATGGAACATTTGTAGTCAATGAAGCAGAGGTATATTTATCTGTAAGTCGAACACAAAAAGGATATATTTATTTAGCATCACCTGTTTTATTGGATAATATTTTTGAAATTTATAAACAACGTTGGGAAATCGAAACGTTGTTTAAAGCACTAAAATCACAAGGTTTTAACTTAGAAAATACAAAATTAACAGAACCAAATAAAATAGCTAAATTAATTGCTTTGTGTTCCATTGCCTTTGTTTGGTGTTACAAAGTAGGAGAATGGAAACATAAAAAAACAAAAATAAGAGTCTGTTCAAATGGATATAATGAATACTCTTTTTTCAGATATGGATTAATAGAAATTAAAAAAATACTCAATAATCCAATGACTAGTGAAACTAAATTTGATCAAAAAATTAAAGTTTTGTCAATGGAGTAAGAAAAAAACTAAATGATTCTAGTTATTTTATTAATTCAAAAGTAGAAAAGATAGAGTACATCTTAAATGAAGATATTCAAGATTACTGGAAAGAAAATGATAGCAACTATCTTAATGAGCTGTCATTGCATTTAGGATTAAAAAATGATTCTTTATTTTTTGATGAGTTTTATAATCAAAAGGTTTTGATAGTAAGAGGTAAAATAAACAAGGAAACACTAAAGAAGCTACGTAAAAAACACAGAAAAAAAATAAAGTCAAGTTATGTAAACTCCGACTTGTATAAACAAAAACCTTATCTAATTTTACTAGATTCAAAAAACATGAAAAGCTTGAGTAAGGTAGATGAATGGGCTTATTATTCCATAATTAGGACAGCAAGAGGGCTTTTAGTTATTTATAAAGCAAATAATGATTCTTTTATAGACTATTTTCATTACTATCATTTTGACTAAGCCGTTAAATGTTATCACGGTTTGTTTCACATAGTTTGGACATAGTGCCTGAACACAAAAAAATAGCTTTTATTCTTACTGGTCAGTTTGGAAGACTGACGTGCAAAAAACTTTTAAGAATAGGAAACTTAATTTTTCAGTAGACTACTGAAGATACAGTTAGAGAGATAATCAATCAAAAACTGAATACTTGTTTCCTTCTTTGTCTATGTAGTATTGTTTTTTATTTTGGAAATCTTCTTTAATTAGAGCTAACCCATTCTGAAATTTGGTAGTAGTAGCGTTTCCATATACTTCAAAAGAATGAACTATATCTCCCTTTTCATTCATTATCATCATCTCATTTTCTTGTTTTAGAAAAATAAAACCTTCTGAAAAACCTTCTGTTTCCACATTTCTCATACTTCTTTTTTTTCCAGTAGAATAATTTTTAATAACAAACTCTTGATTAGTAAGGCAATGATAAAAAAAAGTATCTTCTTTAATTGTAACAACATTATATCTTGCGCCTTGTCTTTCAAGCGTATCTGCTACAATAGTTTCTAAATAATTGGGAACAGCAAACGAAGTTCCTTTTTCATAAGAAATAAGATACATACTATCAGGAATATCATTTTTAATGAATCCAAATACTGTTTTTTCTCTAAAAAAATAATTTATGTTGTTGATGAGCGTATCTTTTGTAATAATTAGAGTATCTTTTTCTGATGCTATATAAGTTACTCCATATCCATTATTGATGTGTTGTATATTTTTCAAGGTTTGTTTATTATTTGGTAGATACATTGAATAACCTTCTATACTATCTTTGTAGTAAATAGGTAAGGTTGATTCTTTGTATCGGACTATATCATTTACTTCTCCTTCGTGCTTGTCAAGATAATTTCCTTGCTCATCATAAATAAATGAACTATCTTTTTCGTAATCTATAAAAAAACCTAAATCAGAATAAACAGCAGTAGATGGAACTTTTTGACTGACTGCTTTATCTACATAAGAATAAGGAGATAAAATAAGCATTCTGTTTGTCAAAGATTTATTTTTATCGTAAGGATATTGAGTAACTTCTACTATGTCACTAGATGTAACTTTGTAAAACAAATTATTATGTTTAATTATTCCCACTTCATCATAATCTTCACGAAATAGACTTCGGTATTTCATAACTTTCACTTCAATAGCATATAAATCATTAATACGTAGTTGCTTCTTTATTGGCACAACTTTATCTATAGGTAATGCAGAAGCTAAATAATCTATATTTTTGACAGAATCATGAAGAATAATTTTACTACCAATATATCTTTTAGGTCTTTTTCCATTTAATGAAATGTTTTCATTTTTGTACCTGTAAAACCATTCTTTATTTTCTTTTTGAAAAAACACATCTTCCCTTTTTATAATATCTTTCTCAATTACATTGTCTTTATTATCAATGAGTTCGTATCTACTATCTTCGACATACCCAAATGTAAAATCAAATAAACTATCTCTTCTATAAAAACGCTGTACATATTATATAAGTGGGATTCACTATAACATTTTTATCTCTATCCATAAAGCCCCACTTTCCATCTTTAGCGAAGATATTTAGCTCATTTTTATAAAAATAAGGGACTAATTCTAGCTTATTTGTATTTTCATAATTAGTAGAAGTACAAGCGTTTAGAAATAGAACTGCTATAAAATAGAGTATGTATAAATATAAGTTTTTCAATGAAATTATTTTTAGATAATAAAAAATCCTAAGAATCTTCAAATATAAAGAAACTTAGGATTTAGATTTTCATTATTCAATAATTTTTCAATTTTACTCCACCAAAACTACCAAATCATCTTGTTCTACCATCGAACCACTTGCTAAAACAACTTTTTTAACTGTTCCTGCTTTTGGTGTGCTGACAGTAGTTTCCATTTTCATGGCTTCAATTACAAAAAGAGAATCTCCAGCTTTTATTTTATCGCCTTCTTTTACCAAAACTTCAGCTATTTTCCCTTGAAGTGGCGAACCTACTTCTCCGTCTTCGGTAGCACTTGCTTTTTGATTAGAAATTTTTGTGATTTTCAAACTCTTATCCAACACTCTGACACGACGAATTTGTCCATTCATATCAAAAGTAACTGTTTTCATTCCGTCTTCATCAGCTTGACTGATAGAACGAAGCTTTACAATAAGCGTTTTTCCTTCTGCAATATCTATCATAATTTCTTCATTGGGCTGAATGCCGTAAAAGAAAATCTTGGTAGGTAGAATAGAAACATCTCCATACTGCTGAACCGTATTATAAAAATCTGTAAATACTTTTGGATATAATAAATAAGAAAGCAAATCTAATTCGTTTGCATTTTTAAATTCCTTCTTAAATACTTTCCATTCCTTTTCCCAGTCAATTGGTTCTAAATGTGCATTTGGACGCTCTGTAAAAGGCTTTTCTTTTTTAAGAATCATTTTTTGAATCTTCTTTGGAAATCCTCCTTGTGGTTGTCCCAAATCTCCACGCATCATATCTTTTATTGATTCTGGAAAAGACATTGTAGCACCTCTTTCCAAAATATCAGCCTTTGTATAACCGTTTGCCGTCATAAAAAGTGCAAAATCTCCTATTACTTTTGAACTTGGCGTAACTTTTACCAAATCTCCAAAAAGCTCATTGGCAACAGCATAATTTTTCTTTACATCTTGAAATTTATCTCCCAAACCTAATGATTCAGCTTGAGGACGAAGATTTGAATATTGCCCTCCTGGTATTTCGTGTTCGTAAACTTCTGCCGTTCCTGCCTTCAAATCTGATTCAAAAGGATAATAATATTCTCTTACATCTTCCCAATAATTAGAAAAAGAATTGAGTTTTGGTAAATAAATTTTCTGCTCACGCTCATGTCCTTGCAATACGGCTGCCATTGAGTTGAAAGAAGGTTGAGAAGTCAGACCAGACATAGAAGCCAACGCAACATCTACCACATCGACACCTGCTTCAATCGCCTTCAAATAGGTAGCTGATTGAATAGAAGAAGTGTCATGCGTATGCAAATGAATTGGAATTTGTACAGTTTCTTTTAGCTTTGAAATTAATAATTCGGCTGCATAAGGGCGAAGAAGTCCTGCCATATCTTTTATTGCCAAAATATGCGCTCCTTCATCTTCTAGTTTTTTAGCTAAATCTAAATAATACTCTAAATTGTATTTTCCTTTTGGGTTTGTAATAATATCACCAGTATAACAAATACAAGCCTCTGCCAACGAATTTGTATGTTTTCGAATCGTTTTGATACTTACTTTCATTGCTTCGACCCAATTCAAAGAATCGAAAACACGGAAAATATCAATTCCGTTTTGAGATGCTTCTTCAATAAATTTAATTACCAAATTATCAGGATAAGCCTTATAGCCTACTGCATTTGAGCCACGAAGCAACATTTGTAATAGAATATTTGGTGCAGCTTTTCGGATATTTTTTAGTCTCTCCCAAGGGTCTTCGTGTAAGAAACGCATCGAAACATCAAAGGTAGCACCTCCCCACATTTCTAAAGAAAATACTTCTGGATGATTTTTGGCAAAACTCTCCGTTACTTCAAGCATATCATACGGACGAACACGAGTAGCCAAAAGCGACTGATGAGCATCTCTCAAAGTTGTATCTGTGTAATGAATAGCTTTGTCTTTTTTGAGCCATTTACAAAAATCTTCTCTTCCTAATTTGTTGAGCTTATCTTTTGTTCCTTTTGGAAACTTATCTTGATATTTTTTATCAAACTTTGGGATTTTTGGAATCCTAAAAGTTGCATTTGGATTCAATTTCTTTACACTTTCATTTCCATTAACAGTAGTTTCTGCAATATAACGAAGGATTTTTGTTCCTCTATCAAAACGACGAGGCATTTCAAAAAGCTCTGGATAATTATCAATAAACTTAACTGTCGCTTCTCCTTTTTGGAATGTTGGATGCGAAATTACGTTCAATAGAAAGTCAATATTTGTTTTTACTCCTCTAATTCTGAACTCTCTCAAGGCACGGTGCAAACGAACAGCAGCTCCCCAAAGTGTACGTCCTTTTGCTGAGACTTTGATAAGCATTGGGTCAAAAAATGGCGAAATTCGTGCGCCTGTATAACAATTTCCTGCATCAAGACGAATTCCATATCCATCAGCAGAACGGTAAGCGACAATCAGACCAAAATCAGGTTTAAAATTATTAGCTGGGTCTTCTGTTGTGATACGACACTGAATAGCAAAACCATTGCAAGGAACATCAGCTTGACTATGAATATAAATACGTTTGTCGGTAAGTGGATAACCTTGTGCAATCAGAATTTGGGTACGGACAATATCAATTCCTGTAACTTCTTCGGTAATAGTATGCTCAACTTGTACTCTTGGGTTTACTTCAATAAAATAAATATTTTCCTCTGCATCTACCAAAAACTCAACCGTTCCGACATTATTATATTTTACTTCTTTTGCAATCGATAAAGCATAATCATAAAGCGCATATTTTGTAGGCTGTGAAAGTGTAAGACTTGGCGCAACCTCTACTACCTTTTGAAAACGACGCTGAACAGAACAATCACGCTCAAACAAATGAACCATTCTTCCATAATTATCAGCCATTATCTGCACTTCGATGTGCTTCGGATTGTCGATATATTTTTCTAAGAAAATTCTATCATCATTAAATGCTTTTTTGGCTTCACTTTTTGCTTCTTTGAATGATTTTATGAGAGTTGGTTCGTCATGACAGACACGCATTCCACGTCCACCACCACCACCAGCAGCTTTTATAATGACTGGATAACCGATTCGCTTGGCTTCTTTTGCAGCAATATCGGCATCACTCAAAGGGTCTTTGCTATCTTCAATAACTGGAACTAAGGCACGACGAGCAATAATTTTGGCAGCTACCTTATCGCCCAATTGATTCATTACTTCTGGCAGCGGCCCTACAAAAATAATCCCTTCTTGACGACAACGCTCTGCAAAATGAACATTTTCAGATAAAAAACCATACCCTGGATGAATAGCATCAATTTTTTTAGCTTTTGCAAGAGCAATAATTTCTTCAATATCTAAATAGGGCTTTAGAGGGTCATCTTCTGCTCCAATTTGATAAGCTTCATCGGCTTTGTAACGGTGCAGAGAATACCTGTCTTCATAGGTATAAATGGCAACTGTTCGGATATTAAGTTCGGAGGCTGCACGAAGAATACGAATCGCAATTTCACCACGATTTGCAACTAAAATACGGTCTAGTTTTTTTATATTTTCGTTTTGCATGTATCAGTTATCAGTAAACAGTTATCATTAAACAGTAAAAAAACAGTAAAATGATAAATGCTAGTTGTGTAATAGGAAAAGTAATTGACGCTTTAGTACGTTTTATTAAACTTATTTCTAAAAGTAGATAAAAAAAGAATTTTATCAAAAAAAATATTTATCTATTACAATCTACCAAAACACGCCATCTATTATTAGAACTCGAATATACTACTAACTAAAGTTGAACTAAGAAATTATTGATTGAATCATTGAGAGTTTAATTAGTTATTTTTCCTACTACTAATTCTTCATCATTGGGGATTTTATACTCTCTACATTTTTGTTTAGCTATATCATATTCTTGAAAAGTAATTTCTGCCCAACTTTGTGTTCCAAATAAATTATTCAAATAACGTTCATCTATGTTTTTCAAGAAAAATTCCTTTACCTCAAAATAAGAACCATAAAGTGTATCTTGAGTAAGCGTATCAATAGTTTGCGTTGGAACATATAATTTTTCTAAATAACGCATATATATATTCTCCTTGCAGAATATAATATGTTTGGGTTCTTGGTCTTTTTTGCCTTTCCAGTCTATCTCGTCTTCTTTCAGACTGACTTTGTATTTGAAGCTGTGAGTTGTTCCATAGTTATGTTTCGTAAGTAAACCTATATGAGTAGTTTCTTTATTTGTTTTTTCTATCTGTAAATATTTTCCGTTATCTAAAGTAGTGTTTTCTACTTGAATACTTTCTTCTGAACGCTGTTCACAACTCATTAAAAATACAGTAATTACTATCAAAACTATACTACTTTTCATTTTATTTAGAGATTTATAAATTTTGAAAAAATCATGATGAATTAAGAAAAAATTGAAGTTGTTTAAGAATAGGTTTGTGCGTGTATTTGTTGGTGTCGCTTCGCTAAAACACCAACAATGGCAGGGGAATCAAAAAAATAATCTATATCCCAAGAACTAATCACACAATACGCTTTCTATAATTATTTCTCTATGTCCTTTGTATAAAAATATTTGTGTATTATCTTTCTTCTTATAAATGGAATCCCCAACTGTAAAATCACTAGAGGGGTGACCCTTAAAATTAGAATTATTTACATGATATGATTTATCGTTGATAAACACATATTTATTTGTAGCGTTACCCTTTTTAATTTGTGTTATTCTGCCTATAAATTCTAAATCTTTCCACTCATTACATCTTTGAATCTTTCTGTCTTTAATTTCTTCGTCTGTAAACGAAAATATGCTATTAAACAACAATATAACAGGGCATAAAATAATAATTAAGGAAAGTAGAATCTTTACACTTATTTTAGGTCTAAATCTAAAAATATTAATCTTCATCGCTTCGTCAAATAAAAGTTGTTTCTGAATTTTTATATATCGCCTCTTTTTGGTCTTAGACGGTAAACTAAGACCTATCAGTTAGTAAATTTTCTGATTTATGTTATGTAACTATAGTATGCTCAAAAAATTCTTCAAAAGCTCTTCACCAGCTTCTGCGCTTTTTTCTGGGTGAAATTGTGCTGCATAAAAATTATCCTTTTGTAAAGCAGCCGAAAAAGGCAGAATATAATCACAAGTAGCGACAGTATCTTTACATAGTTCTGCATAATAAGTATGTACAAAGTAGAATTGAGAAGGCGAATCATTCCCTTTCACTTTGTCAAACAAATTACTATCAAACAATTCTCCTTTTAAATCTTGCGTTGTATTCCAACCCATGTGAGGAACTTTATCAGTCGAATCAGTTGGTTTAAATTCTTTTACGTTTACATCAAAAATTCCTAGTCCTTTTGTGTTTCCTTCTTCTGTATGTGAGCAAAGAAGCTGCATTCCAAGACAAATTCCCAAAACTGGCTGTTTTAATGTAGGAATAAAGGTATCTAAATCTGCATTTTTGAGTTGTTGCATAGCAGATTCTGCATGACCAACCCCTGGAAAAATAACTTTGTCAGCCGAACGCAAAATTTCTTTATCTGCGCTTACCACTGCATTAATTCCCAAACGCTGCAAAGCAAAATCGACAGAGCGAATATTACCAGCTTTATAATCTATGATTACTATTTTCATAAATAAAAATAGTCGCTCGTGAGGACACGAGCAACGGTTAAATTTTAATAAAATATATCTCTACCATTGCTCGTGTCCTCACGAGCAATATAATTTAAAAAATAAAATTAAACTCCTACACTTCCACTTTTTCCTTTCGATGGATTTGTTGGAATAACTCTAATTTTTTTAGTTTCTTTATCCGACTTATTTTTTTGTTTTTCCTCTTGTATTTCTAAAGGTCTAGCTGTTTTGTCTTTTTCTTTTACTAAAGCCAATTTCAAAACTTCTCCTGCTCTTTCTACAAAATGAAATTTCAAACCTTTGATATAATGTTCTTCAATTTCCTCAATATCTTTCTGATTGCGTTTGCTCATCAAGATTTCATTGATTCCTGCACGTTTGGCAGCTAATATTTTTTCTTTGATTCCACCAACAGGCAGCACTTTGCCGTGCAGAGTTATTTCTCCAGTCATTGCTAACTGATTCTTAACTCTTCTACGAGAATAAGCAGAAACCATAGCTGTAAGCATCGTAATACCAGCCGAAGGGCCATCTTTTGGAACTGCACCAGCAGGAACGTGAACATGCAAATCGTATTGGTCAAAAAGCTTGTGGTCAATATTCCATTCTTCTGCATTAGCTCTCAAGTAAGAAAGTGCTGCACTGACAGATTCTTTCATTACATCTCCCAAGCGTCCAGAAAGCGTAGTTCTGCCTTTTCCTTTACTCAAACTCACTTCAATAGACAAAATTTCGCCTCCATATTGAGTCCAAGCTAATCCTGTCGCTACGCCTACTGTTTCGTTTTCTTCAAAAAGTTCTTTATCAAAAGAAGGCTTACCCAATATTCTTTCTACTTCTTTTGGTGTAATTTTCTTTTGATATTCTTCTTCCATCGCTACCGATTTGGCGACACTTCTGCAAAGTGATGCAATCTGTCTTTCCAAACTTCTGACACCTGATTCTCTTGTATAACCTTCTACTACAAAACGTAATGTTTCGACAGTAAAACTAATATCCTTTGCTTGTAATCCGTGATTTTTTCTTTGCTTGGCAATCAAATGACGTTTGGCAATTTCTATTTTTTCTTCAATCGTATAGCCAGAAACTTGAATAATTTCCATTCTATCACGCAGCGCAGGTTGGATAGTATCCAATGAATTTGCTGTTGCAATGAATAAAACTTTAGACAAATCATATTCTGTTTCTAAATAATTATCTACAAACGTATCATTTTGTTCTGGGTCTAAAACCTCTAACAAAGCTGATGAAGGGTCGCCTCTAAAATCACTACTTACTTTATCAATTTCATCAAGCACAAAAACAGGGTTTGAAGAACCTGCTTTTTTTACGTTTTGCATAATTTTCCCTGGCATTGCACCAATATAAGTACGACGGTGTCCTCTAATTTCAGACTCATCATGCATTCCACCTAGCGAAATACGCATATATTTTCTACCTAATGCTTTTGCAATAGATTTTCCTAAAGAAGTTTTGCCAACCCCCGGAGGACCATAAAGACACAAAATAGGACTATCTAATGAGTTTTTAAGTTTCAGAACAGCTAAGTATTCCAAAATACGCTGCTTGATTTTTTCTAAACCATAATGCTCTTTATCTAATATTTTTTTTGCATTCTTTAGGTCTAAGTGGTCTTTTGTCGTAAACTGCCAAGGCAAATCCAACATAAATTCCAAATAAGAAAGCGTGATAGAATAATCAGGCGCAGCAGGATTCATACGAGCAAAACGATCGACTTCTTTTAAGAAAAACTCTTTTGTCTCTTCACTCCACTCTTTTTTCTCTGCTTTTTTGTGCAGTTTATTTATGTCTTTATCATTTTCATCACCTATTTCATCTTGCAATGTTTTGATTTGTTGGCGAAGAAAATATTCTTTTTGTTGTTGGTCTAAATCCGAATTTGTTTTGTCTTTTATATCACTTTTAAGTTCTAAAAGCTGAATTTCTTTGTGCATAATCTTCAAAAGCTGTACAGCTCTATCGATTACTTTTGGAAGTTCTAAAAGTCTTTGTTTTTCTTTTACTTCTACATTTGTGTTTGCAGACAGAAAATTGACTAAAAAATTAGGGCTTTCAATATTCTCTAAAGCAATTTGAGCTTCTGGTGGAATATCTGTACTCAAATGTAAAATCTTAAAAGCAGCTTCTTTTATAGATTCGATTAAAGCTTCTTTTTTGCGTTCATTATTTTTCTTACTCGGAGAGCTATCTAATGATATATCTGTCAAATAAGTTGCTTTTCCAATCAAAAACGGCTCTTCCTGTACAATATCGTGAAGCTCAAAACGCTGCTTACCTTGTACAATAATTGTGGTATTGCCATCAGGCATCGTAATTTTCTTGACAATTTTTGCAACTGTTCCTATCGAATGTAAATCCGATTTTTGAGGCTCATCTTCTCCTAAATTCTTTTGAGAAACTACCCCAATATAACTTTCGTTTCTGTGTGCTTTTTTGATTAAGCGCAAAGATTTTTCACGCCCAACAGTAATAGGCATAATAATCCCTGGAAACAGAACAGTATTTCGGACAGGTAAAATAAATAATTCTTCAGGCAGATCATCTTCTAATTCACGAGCTGCATTTTCTAATTCTTCCAAATCTATTTGAGGAATATCGTCTTCGGTAAAAGGAACTTTTATATTTTTCAAAAAATGTATATGATTTTAGTGTATATTGAATCTTAAAATTAGCAAGAATGAATAACTATAACAACAAAAAAATGTCAGATTGTCAGTAATTAGTAATAAAAACGGAAATTTCAATCTGAATAGAAATTAATATAGAATAAAAAAAAGCATTCTAAAGCTAAAAAACAATCATTATGTTGTTTCTTCATAAATGATTTACAAGCTATGTACCAAGCCTATTTTTGTGTTTTTGTAAGTAGATAATAGGGCAAAATGGCAGACAAAATGGCTATTTATTTGACTATAAACGGTCTGCTATACAAGATTGACCTATGTTGAAATAATTAAAAAATATCTTTGCTAGATAAGAAAAGATATGTCTTTTCTCTACAAAATACCCAAATTAGGTACGACTAACTTAATATATAACTTCAAAAAATCAAAATATTTTCGTACCTTTGTGGCATTGAAAAAATGGTTTACTTTTGGTGGTAAGTTATTCATATTCAATAGTTTAAATCAATCGAATTTATTCGCAAAAATGTTTTATTCAAGATTATGGAATGAAATATTTTTATATAATCATAAATCTTTTCTATGTTAGATGTTTCAAATTTAGGCTTACAGTTTGGTAAGCGTGTTTTATTTGATGAAGTAAATTTAAAGTTCACAAATGGCAACTGTTATGGTGTCATTGGTGCAAATGGTGCAGGAAAATCAACTTTCTTAAAGATTATTTCTGGAGAAATTGACCCTACTCGTGGTAATTATGCACTACAAGAAGGCGCACGTATGGCAGTTTTGAAACAGAATCACTTCGAATATGATGAAATTCCTGTTTTGCATACTGTTTTGATGGGACACCGTCCGTTGTGGGATATTATGCAAGAAAAAGATGCTATTTATCAAAAGCCAGACTTTTCGGAAGAAGATGGAAATAAAGCTGCCGAACTAGAAGCAAAATTTGCAGAAATGGACGGTTGGAATGCAGAAAGTGATGCTGCAAACCTTTTGAGTGGCTTAGGAATTACGGAAGATAAGCATTACAAATTAGTAAAAGATTTAGAAGGAAATGAAAAAGTACGTGTTCTTTTGGCACAAGCTCTTTTCGGAAACCCTGATGTACTTTTACTTGATGAGCCTACCAATGATTTGGACATCGAAACGGTTATGTGGTTGGAGGATTTCTTAGCAAATTTCAAAAATACAGTTATTGTAGTTTCTCACGATAGACACTTTTTGGATACAGTTTGTACGCATATTGTGGATATTGATTTTGGAAAAATCCAAATGCACACAGGAAACTATACATTTTGGTACGAATCAAGCCAACTTGCACTTCGCCAAAGAAATGATAGAAATAAGAAAGCAGAAGATAAAAAGAAAGAATTACAAGAGTTTATTGCTCGTTTTTCTGCCAATGTTGCCAAATCCAAACAAGCAACAAGCCGTAAGAAAATGTTGGAGAAACTCAATATTGAAGACATTCAGCCTTCTACACGTAAATATCCTGCAATCATTTTTGACCAAGAGCGTGAAGCTGGAGATATTATTTTAGAAGTAGAAAAATTATCTAAAACTTCTACTGATGGCGAACGTCTTTTCCACGACATTAATCTTTCTATTAATAAGAATGATAAAGTAGCTGTTTTGTCAAAAAATAGTTTGGCAGTTACTCAATTTTTTCAAGTTTTGATGGGCGAACAAAAAGCTGACGAAGGAACTGTAAAATGGGGAGTGACTATTACACCAACTTATCTACCAAATGAAAATCATGAGTTTTTCACAGATGAATTAAACCTTGTTGATTGGCTTCGTCAATACACAAAGACAGAAGAAGAAAGAGATGAAACCTTTGTACGTGGATTTTTGGGAAGAATGCTTTTCTCTGGAGAAGAGGCTTTAAAATCTTCAAATGTTCTTTCGGGTGGAGAAAAAGTGCGTTGTATGCTTTCAAGAATGATGTTGCAGCGTGGAAATGCTTTAGTTTTAGACGAGCCTACCAACCACTTGGATTTGGAATCAATTACAGCTTTTAATAATGGCTTGAAGAGTTTTAAAGGAAGTGTTCTTTTTACTTCTCATGACCACGAATTTACAGAAACAGTTGCTAATCGTATTATCGAAATTACTCCAAATGGACTGATTGACAGAATGATGACGTATGATGAGTACATTACAGACGAATCTATAAAAGAACTTCGTAAGTCTATGTATGAAGGCGCAACGGCAAAATAAACTTCATCTTTGTTAGTATTTTTATCAAAAATAAATTAGATAAAGAAACAGATAATTTTACGATTATCTGTTTTTTTATTTATCCTTTATTTCTTCTATCTCTTCTTCCTGTTCGTCTTTTTTAATGACTTTTTGTTCTGTATAACGGTCATTTAGTGAGACAGCGCATAATAAAAGATAAAAAACTGTACCGAGTTCCATACCATGTTTGGTAATAAAAGTAGTATCTACAATTCCGAAAGATTTCAAGACAGCTAATAAAATTCCGATAGAAAAAAGATATGAACCAGAAACTACGAAACGAGAAAAAGCATATCCTCTAGCACGAGTAATAACAGCAGTGTAAAAAATTAAAATTGCAGCAATAAGAGCATTTACAACTACAATTTGGGTAAGAAGATTGTAATAACCTATAAAAACAATACTTGCAACAATACCAGCAATGAGAGAGCAAAGCTGCATCAATTTTTGTAAAGTAGGAGCATGTTTTTTTGTCAGAAGAAAAAGCTGTGTAAAATTAAGAGCTGAAACTGTCAAGACGCCAATACTAAAAGGTAATGCTTGATTTCCCCAATCAGGAGCTGTAGCCCACAAATACTGAAAAGCATAACCGTTCAGAACAGATAAAAAAAGTGCTGCTGAAAGAACTAGCATTGCATAATACAAATAAGAACGGGTTTTGAGAAGACTTCCAATTAGAAAACTATACGCTGCCAAAACCATAAACACACCAAAAAGCCCTCCAAAAACAAGCTGTTCACCTAGTATCTCTTCAAATAAACTACTCTCATTCCAAAGCTTTACAGAAACCTGCAAACTTCCATTTGTTTTGATACGAAAGTAATAAGAAACACTATCCTTAGAAACTGGAATTTTGAAAATTAGATTGTGATAATTAATATCTCTCTGATAAAACGGAAGCAAATCACCACTATGCTTGACTTGCCAAGAATCAGAAATTGTATCTTTATAAAAAAGTGAAACACTATCTAATAATGGATATTCTAATTCTAAATAAAAAATCTTATTTTCTACGTGAGGAGGAATTTTGACACGTATCCATTTAGCATTTTCTTCAAAGCCAAGGTTCAAATACGAAGATTTTACAGGAACAAAATCTTTATTTCGCTTTTCTACCTCATGAATAGTTAATTCTTTGTTTTTATTCTTTATATCTTTTAATATTTCTAAATCAACTCGCTTACCTTCTTGCTGTGCATGTTCATGAGCAGTTTCATTTTGAGCAAAAACAATCATAGAATTTCCTACAATAAAAAATAAGAAAAACCACAAACGAATATAATAGAAAGTTTTATTTTTGAGTTTTTGCAAAGTAAGAAGAAACAATTATTTGTGTGTAGGATTTTGTAAAAAGTCTTTTACCCAACCTTTAAGATTTCGAAAACTATCTTTGATTGAGTATAACTTTATTAAAAAACGCATTTTTTTCTCACAAAACAAAACGTAACTTACAAATAGTTACTAAAAAACGACTAATCAAATCGAAAAAATCATTTTATAATCTTGTTCAATGTTAGCAAAAACACAAGGAGTAGTTTTAGGATTTACTAGATACAGCGAGACTTCTATCATTTGCCGAATTTTCACTAAAGAATTTGGTCTCAATTCTTATATCATAAATGGAGTACGGCAAAAAAGTAAAACAAGCGCACGAAAAATGGCACTTTATCAGCCACTTACTATTTTAGATTTAGTTATTTATTACAAAGAAAATAAAGGACTTTTACGTATTTCAGATTCTTCTATCGAACATCCTTTTAGAAGTCTTCCCTTTGAGCCAAAAAAATCAAGTATTGCTCTTTTTATTACTGAAATTCTTAGAAAAGCCTTACAAGAAGAAGGGCAAAGTGAAGAGTTATTTACTTTTCTGACCGAAAGTATTATTTTTTTAGATAATGTAGAGGAGGAATACGAAAATTTTCATATTCAATTTTTATTAAAACTAATTCCCTTTTTAGGTTTTGGAATAGAATCAGCAGAAGAGTTTTTTCAATTGGAAGTTCCTCAATTCGAAGTCAATAAAATGACAACTGATTATGTAAATGCACTTATGAAGTTAGAATATTCTGATTACTTGCCGATGAATGGAAAAATGAGAAGAATGTTTTTATATTGGATTTTGGCTTTTTATAGAAATCA
Source organism: Bernardetia sp. ABR2-2B (assembly GCF_037126435.1). Lineage (GTDB taxonomy): Bacteria > Bacteroidota > Bacteroidia > Cytophagales > Bernardetiaceae > Bernardetia. The sequence continues at coordinate 512,862 of NZ_CP147020.1, forward strand.
TTTAGAAGATTTTGGATATATTCGTTCGCTAACTGTTTTGAAAGAAATTTTTGAAGAGTAATTATTGGGGAACTAGGAAATGGGAGTTGGGAATGAGATAGTTTCAAAATTTCATTTTGTGTTAGTATTTAATTCTAATTTCTAAAATCTGACTTCTAAATTTATTTCAGTCATCAGTAAATTTCAATGACTCTAAATTTGTATTCATTCTACCTTCTAAAATCTGACTTCTAAATTTATTTCTATGACTTTAATAAAAAAGAAAAAAATAATCTATCCTATCAATGAACCATTGCGTAAATTTTTGATAGAATATAAAAAAGAAATTGATATTCCTGTTTCATACTCCGACCTTTCTCGTTATAACAGTTCTATAAATTTGTATGACAAAAAAGGAGAAGATACCCTTTGGCTAACTGTTTTTTATGCCTCAGAAGATATGAGAGAAATTTATCATGGCTTAAAGAAAATTTATGCTATGCTAAAAGCAGATGGCGACCTTTCGGTAATGGAACATTTGTATATCGATAGAGTAGATTTGTGTTCGTATGGAAATACAAAGCCATTTCGTATCAGAATCGTAAATCAAATCAATGATAATTTTGATTATTATTATATCAAACAAGCTGATGCTTCTCGTGTCTATGGATTAGAATTGGAAGATATGATTTCGCCCAATAGAATAAATTATCTTGTTCATAATCAAACACTTATAGAAGAACATATTGCAGGAATACCAGGGTATCAGTTTATAAAAGAAAGATTAGAAGATTTAGAATTTAATAAAATTCGTTTGGCAAAAGAGTTTGTAAAGTTTAATGAGCGTTGTTTTGTTCGTCTTTTGGGAGATATGCATTCCAATAATTTTGTGATTGATATTACACCTGATTTTGAGGAAGTACATTATCGAATCCGTGCCATAGATTTTGACCAGCAGTCTTTTGAAGGGCGTAGAATTGTTTATATGCCTCAATATTTCAAAGAAAATAATCCGATTATTCAGTTGGGAATTGATATGATGACACCAGAAACTGTTCAGCAGTATCAAAAAGAAGAGCGTTCACTTATGGCACAACGAATAAAAGCATCGTTACATTCAGTAAAAGATTTATTAAAAGCGATGCGAAAAGAACCTATTTCGCCAAAAGAAAATGTAATTCAGCTTAGAGAGGAACTAGCTGACTTTTATAAAAACGATAAATTTTTGAAAGCAAGAAATATGGGAAGTGTTTTGCAAACTAGCTTGGAAATGCTTTTTTAAAAGGTTTTGTTTGTTTGTATTAAAACTTATAGAAAGATGATTAAAAATTTTGGAATGAAAGAAAGTATCTTTTTTCATTTAACTTACGAGAAAGAAGAACATGAATTTGGTTTTCTTTCATTGATAATAAATAACGAAGAAATATTGAATTTAGAAGGAAATTTTAGTTTTTTATGTGTCGATTTGGAATGCTTCTATTATGATAATTCATCTGCATATAAAGACAATTTTTTCTGGCAGAAAACAGAGAAAGAAATTATTGAGTCTTGGAATTTATTCTTCAATTCTAGAACCTTGGAAGAAATAGATAGACCTGAAGTTTGGGCTTTTAATGATAACTTTTGTCGTGTTAAGTTGCCGTTAGATAGTACCTTCTTTGATGAGTTTGTTTTTATAGGTTACAGAGATGATGAAGGCTTCTTTCATATCAAAATGTGGGAAAAATTTAATGCTCAATATGTCAAGGATTATAGTGTCTCATTTGAGGAGTTTAAGAAATTAGCTAACGAAATAAGTGAGTTTTTAAGAATTGAAATTTTAGATTAGAAATATCAAAGGGTTTACAAACTAGCTTGGAAATGCTTTTTTGAATTAAAAAATCAAAATATGAGAAATAGAGTAATAGTAGTTCCATTTAATAAAGAAGAGGAAGAAAAGTTAGAATACGGTGGTTTTGATGATTTGAAACTCATAACCTTAGATATTGTGCAGTTTGACATAGATTATTTATGTCATTCTCAAATATTAGATTCCATAAGTGAAATTAGTGGTGTCATGATTGACGATTATGAGATAGAAGCCATATATGATAAAAATTCTTTAGAAAAATCATTAGCCTTTCTTGAAGATTTTAATTCACTGAGAAAATGGTCATTAGTAGAAAAATTAATTGCTTTATTTAGGGAAGCTATAAACAGAAATACAGGAATTCATTTTATTTTTTGAGAAAAAACATTCAACTTATCACAAGATAATATTTCAAAACCATGTTCCTCATCCGTATTATTTTATCCATTTTATTTTTGACTATTTCTAACTTTGTATTAGCCAATGGAGGTTCTATTGATGGTAGTAGATTCAAAAAAACAGGTAATATCAGGCTATTACAAAATGCTGATATTGAGCTTGTAAAGGAAGATTTATTTATAAAAGTAATAAATGACACAACATTTTTTGAAGTTCATTATTTTTTGAAGAACAACGGAAAAACACAACAAGTACATTATGGATTTCCTATAGATTTGTACGCTGGTGGATTAGGAACAGATGATTATGGAGTTCCATTTTATATTGTACCTTATTACGATTTCAGAAAATACGTACCTTACTTTGAACCTTATTTTAATGGAAAACATGAAGAAATAGTTTTTTGGAAACAAGAAAAAGCATATAAAGCAAATGTCTATGAAGGAGCTAGTCCTTATAGAAATGAGATAGTAAAAGATGTTCCAGTAGATAGATTATGGTATGCTTTAAAATTAGACTTTGAAAAAGATAGTACACAAGAACTGACAATAAAGTATGCTGTTTTGAATAGAAAAGTAGGTCGTCATGGAGGAGATATGGGTTTTCTTCCTCGTACCACAAAACGTTACTTTGTATATGATTTATTTCCTTCAAGTAGTTGGTCAGATGGAATTGTTGGAAACTTTTCTTTAAAAATAGATTTATCAGACCTAAAAAGCCACGATTGCGAATATAAAATAGAAGGTTTAGAAAATCTTGATAAGAATGAAAATGAGATTTATAGTTTTAAGCAAGAAGATTTTGATTTAAAAAAACGCTCTTATATTGGAGTTACTTATGACAATACTAGACGATTTAATGCTTGGTTTTGGCAAAGGTATGGTGTAGGAGTAGCAGCAATAGACTCTGTTGCTTCTTCAGCTGAGAATGCAAATTATTTGATAGATAATAATCCAAATACAGTTTGGAAAGGCAAAGAAGGAGACTGGATAAAGATTTTTACTAAAAAAAGAGTTGAAACATCTATGATAAGACATAGAGAATATAAATATTATATTTTACCTAAAGGTATTGTTTTCTTGAATGGCGATTACTCTTCCAAAGAAGCATTTGACGAAAATGGACAAATAAAATCAATGTATATGAAGGCGAATAACATACAGATAAAAGAACCAAATAGATTTTTAAAAAATGACACCTTACGTATTCATCGTAAATTACTTCATTTACCTCCTTCACACTATTTCTTAGAAGGAAATGATATTTATGAAGTTTTAGAAAGTCCGACTAGATATAGTTTTTTCTATATTCCTATGTATAGTTCAGCAAGTATCAGCTACGACACATTTTTTGAAGTCATAGAAATTCAAGTAGCAAAATCTACAGACTCAACAAAAGAAATATCTATTTCTGATTTGTATGTTTTTGGAGAATGGAGGTATGTAAAGTGATTTTTTATAAAAATGATAAGTTTTTGAAAGCTAGAAATATGGGAGGAGTTTTACAGGCTAGTTTGGAAATGCTTTTTTAGATAAAAAGTAGGCTCAAAAAAAACCTCTGAACCTACTTATATTTTTATACTGTTTCTACTTTCAATAAATTTTCTTTTACTAAATACTCAGCAATCTGAACAGCATTTGTGGCAGCCCCCTTACGCAGGTTATCAGCTACAACCCACATGTTGAGGGTATTTTTCTGACTTTCATCTCTTCTAAGTCTTCCTACAAAAACCTCATCTTTTCCTTCTGAATTTATCGGCATTGGATATTCAAACTTACTTACATCATCTTGTAAAATAATTCCTTCTGAATTTTTCAGAATTTCACGTACTTCATTCAAATCAAAGTCATTTTCGAACTCTACGTTGATAGCTTCTGAATGTCCTCCCATAGTTGGAATACGGACAGCCGTTGCCGTAACTTGTATAGAATCATCACTCATAATTTTCTTAGTCTCCAAAATCATTTTCATTTCCTCTTTCGTATAGCCATTTTCTAAGAAAACATCGATATGAGGAAGAACGTTTAAATCGATAGGATGAGGATATACTTTATTTCCTGCTTCTCCTTTTCGTTCGCTCATCAACTGATCAACGGCAGCTTTTCCAGTTCCTGTAACAGATTGATAGGTCGAAACAACAACACGTTTGATTTTATATTTTGTGTGTAATGGATTGAGAGCCACTACCATTTGAATGGTTGAGCAGTTTGGATTTGCAATTATTTTATCATTTTCATTTAAGTCATGAAGTTCGTGTGCGTTTACCTCTGGGACAACTAATTTATAATTGGGGTTCATTCTCCAAGCTGAAGAATTATCAATAACTATTGTTCCTTTTTCTGCAAATTTGGGTGCAAACTCTAAAGAAACTGAACCTCCAGCCGAAAAAATAGCAACATCAGGAACAGCATCGATAGCTTCTTGCATACTGTGTACACGATATGACTTTCCATCAAATTCAATTTTATTTCCTACCGAACGCTCTGAAGCAACAGCAATAAGTTCAGAGATAGGAAATTTACGATTTTTCAAAACTTGTAACATTTGAGTTCCTACAAGTCCAGTAGCTCCTACAACAGCAATTTTCATTTTTTAGATTAATTTTGGATGTTTTTACTATTTATGATATAATAGAACAAAAATAAGACTTTATGAATTAATTTGTTTTCAAAATCTGAATTATAGAATTTATTTTTTGATAAATTAGTAGAATAAACACAAAAAACGCTTCTCTATTGCTAGAAAAGCGTTTTTTTGAATCTATTTTGTAGCTAAATAGCAGAAATGATATACTATTTCTGTACTACTACTTTTTGAATGTACATTTTATTTCCGTCTGTGGCTTTCAGAAGATACGTACCGTCTATAAACTTCTGAATATTTAATTCTACATTTCCACCACCCTTACTAGAAGCTTTCATTACTTCTTGTCCTGTGATTGTATAAATGCGAATATCATAATTACCTGTTATTTTAGGCAACTCAAAACGTACTTTTTCTTGAGTAGGATTTGGATATACTTTCAAACTAATTGAATTAGTAGGGTTAAATATTCCTGTAATTCTATCATATTCAATTCCTATATCAGAAGACCAAATGCCACGTCCGTGTGTACCAATTACGAGCTGACCGTCATTTTCTTTTACAACAAGACTGAAAACGGCTACTGCAGGAAAGTTAGGAATAAGTTGCCAAGAAGCTGCATCATCAAAAGAAGCTACAATACCAATTTCTGTTCCTACTAATAATGTATCTCCTTTAACGACCATTGAAAATGGAACTACATCAGGAAATCCTTTACTGCTTGTGTTGTTTTGCCCAAACCCAGAAATATCTTCCCAAGATTGCCCTAAGTCCTTTGTACGCCATATTTTACCTACACCTGCTTGACCAAAAAGCATATATGCCTCATTTCTGTTTTCAGGATTGGTAGCAAAACCAGAAGAAACACCAATATCTATTGAGTTAGGCACTGCAGTAAAAGTTTCTCCTCCGTCTTTTGAAAGAAACATAGTACGATTTTCAGACATTCCACTACCTGCCCAAACAATACTTCGGTCGGATAAAGAAGGGAATACATTTGTAGTAGAACCATTATAATTCCAACGCTCATCTGTGATAGGTTTTGCTTTCCAGCTTTGACCAAAATTATCAGACTTAAATACTCCACTTGAACCTACTGCAAAAACAACATCAGGATTAACTGGAGAATATCCCAAACGAGTAACGAAAGGAGCAGTATCATCTGCTCTATCACTAATTCCTGTTGATGAGAAGGAGACAGTATTTCCTCCATCAGTAGAACGAGCAATATCATTATTTACATAAGAAACTAGCATCAAGTTTGGGTCGGTTGCGTGCCAAACACACTCCATTCCGTCTCCACCATATATTTCTGTATAGTTAGTTGAAGCCGATCCATCTATATTATTTGAAAGCAAAGTACCGTTGTCTTGCGTTCCTCCTAAATATTTATTTTGTGTAGGATGTCTGTCTGCTCTATAAAACTGTGCAGTAGTTACACTGTTAGTTCCCTTGTTGTCTATTTCTCTCCAAGAAGCTCCTAAGTCATCAGAGTACCCTAATCCACCATCATTTACAGAAATCAGACGAGAACCAGCAAAAGCTAACATATGATGATCGACGTGAAGCTCATCTCCATCAACAGGACCCGATGTTTCCCCTGCACTTACACGTCCGTGTGTCATACGTGTAATTTCACTATCTTGATAAGTAACATCTCCAAAATTGAAGCGTAAAATAGATGAAGCAGTAGGAGAAAAAGTAGAGCTTTCTGTTAAGAATGGCCATACGAAATAAATTTGGTCTATTTCGTGTCCTCCATTTACAGTGATTCGGCTACTAGGTGTCTCTTCGTATGGAATAGCATGAACAAACATATATTCACGGGTATTTATGTAAGTTGAGTCATTTTCCTCATCTCTTTGAGTAAAACTAAACTCACCATCTCCTACATTATCACGGAATGAGAACATAAGCTGTGTATTATTTTCTGTATCCCAAACTTCGAAAGGAACATCTACATAATCTTGATATACATACTCATCAGCAGGAACACCAGAAGTAGCACCTCCTCCTGCAGCTAAAAAGCGATGTGCTTTCTGAGATTTTCCAGGTCCAAAACGGATTTCTACAGGTAGAGCTAGATTAGGGTTTTGTATTTCTACTCTTCCACCCCACGAAGTAAAACCAGAAACACTTGTAAAACCAAGAAAGTCTAATTCTTCTGTTTCTCCTCCTAAAAAGTTACGAGCTTTTCTAGTATCTCCAATATTCAAATTTGCTTCATGCAAATCTACCCCACCCCAATAAACTGTATTTTCATCTGTTGGATTTACAACAATAGCATTATCATAGAACCCTTGTTGTAGATAATCTTCTCTTTCTTGACTTCGATTTTTTTCTATCATATTCCAAGAGAGACCTCTATCAAATGAAACTAAAAGACGAGAAATACCACCTGGTAAATCTACTGAAGCATATACTTTAGCTGGATTTGAAGGTGATATAGCTAATTCTGTACGACCAATACCACCTGAAGCCTCTACTTCCGTTTCAGCCACCGAAGTCAAAGTAGTGTTTTGCCATGTAAGTCCTGCATCAGTAGAACGGATTAGTTGCCCACCTTCGCCACCAGTACCGACAGCATACATGTTATTAAAATTACCTGGTTCTGCGATTATTTGTTGTAATCGTTGTGTATTATTATATACGCTTGTCCAAGAGTTTCCTCCATCAGTAGAACGGAAAATATTAGAAGTAAAAGTATCCACAGGATCAGTTCCTTTACTCAAAAAAGGATTATACGAAGAAGTTACCAAAACTAAATTGGCATCGTCAGGAGAGACTATCACACGAGTTCCTTGCAAAAAGTCTGTTACACGAGGGATAGTAGCTGTTATACGATTCCAAGTATCTCCTCCATCAGTAGATTTGAAAACACCACCACCATTAATACCAGCATTTCCAAAAGGAGTTTCTCCTGTGGTAGCATACATAATATTGGGGCTAGATTGTGCTTGTGCAATAGAAGTAATACCTAAATGAGACATAGCTCCTGATTTGTCTTGCCACGTATTACCTCCATCGGATGTTTTCCAAATACCACCACCAGCAGTACCGATAAACCAAGTTTGATTTGAGCTATCTCGTACATCAACAAGAATAGCACGAGTACGACCAGCAACATTTCCCGGACCTCGCTCATCGAATATAAATTCTTCCTCAGTACGAGCATTACGACTATTTTCTAAACCTCTCTCTAAGGCCAACTGGCGATATCCTACTTTGTAGTTAGGGTGTTTTTCCCCTTCCTTTGTACGAATATCATTCATGTATTTTAAGTACCCAGAGATTTCCATTGTTTTTACATATCCCTCTCTGTTACGTATAGCTGCTTTTTTTGCAGCTTGTCTTTTTTTCCAGTTTTCTATATTTATAGAGGCATCTTGCTTCTGTGATAAATCAGTAGAAGTAGTTTCTAACTGAAAATATCCGAAAATGCCTGTACTGATTCCAAAAGCTGTTACTCCAGCCAGTAGGTATTTTTTATTCATTTTTTTAAATTATAAATGTAAAGTCGATTGTATTTGTTTTATCTAATCTATTAGTTAAGTAAAGTGTTTTCTTTCTTACAAAGAATTTTAACATATGTAAATATACAAACCAAACCTGTCTCTTGCCAAGAATTAACAATAATAATTTGATAAAAAAAATCTTCTTAATTGAAATTAAGAAGATTAATAATTTGGTAAAAAGAACATATAATGATAATAAAAGCATTAATTCTCATAAGGAACTAAAACTCATCATCTTCTGAAATATAATCGTCATATTCATCAAAATCAGTATCGAATTCGTCAAAATCTGGGTCTAAATCAATATCTGAAAAGTCATCATCCAAATTAGATTCATTATCTTCATCGTTATCTTGACTTTTCATTTCCCAAGTAGTTGAAGTATTTGAATTAAAAAATAAAAAGGGTTTTTCAATAGATATTGAGTTTTCTTGAGATAAGTAATTATTAAGTAACATAAAAAGTAGGGTTTTTGAGTGAAATAAATGAAATTGTCTATAATAGTAATCTTTAAGTATTTATGTCAAAAAATCAACAAGGGTTTTGAAATGATATGTATTTTGGGAAATCATCAAACTATTTTAATACAAGATTATTAAACAAATACTAAATTAAGTTTTTTTGGATAACTAAATTATAACAGTTATAAATTTAGCTTTTTATTCGTACTTTACATTTTCTTATAGAGATTATCCGTAAAAGTAGTATTTATTTTATCTTTATTCTACTTTTTATTTTCTTATTTGTTCACAACGAATTTTATTATCGTGATTTTTGAGCTTACCATACTGGGTGCAAATGCTGCTATTCCTGCACACGGACGTTTTCCTACCTCTCAAATTTTGTGTATTAATCATAGATACTACATGATTGACTGTGGAGAAGGGGCGCAGATACAGTTATTTAGACAAAAAATAAAACTAAATAAAATACATGCTATTTTTATTAGTCATCTTCATGGCGACCACTACTTGGGTCTTATGGGGCTTTTGAATACAATGAACTTGCGTAGAAGAACCGAACCTCTTTATCTACATGCACCTAAAGGACTTCAAGAAATCATTACATTACAACTCAAATATTCTTATGCGATTCTTAATTATCCAATTATTTTTATAGAAACAAATCAAGAAGAGTCCGTATTTTTATTTGAAGATGAGAAGGTAACAGTTCATACCATTCCTTTATTGCATAGAATCCCTTGTTGTGGTTTCTTATTTAGAGAAAAAGCTAAAGATAAAAATTTAATTAAAGATAAAATACCTGTTGATTTGTCTGTCGCTGGACGAATTGCTCTCAAAAAAGGAGAAGATTTTGAACATAACAATCAAATTTTGAAAAATGAAGAATACACCCACGCTCCCAATAAAAGAAGAAGTTATGCCTTTTGTTCAGATACAATTTATCTACCTTCCTCTCCTTTAATCGAAATTATCAAAGAAGTAGATTTGTTATACCACGAGGCTACTTTCACACAAGTACATGAGCAACGTGCTGCCCAAACTTTTCATTCTACAGGACAACAGGCTGCTCTGATTGCTAAAGAAGCAAATGTAGAAAAACTCATATTAGGTCATTTTTCTACTCGTTATTATGATTTGTCGCCTGTTTTGGAAGAAGCACAAGTTATTTTTCCTAATTCTGAATTAGCTATTGAAGGCAAAACATTTTCTGTAAACGAATAGGTTTTCATTGAAAACGAAGTAAAATAAATAAGTGTAGAATAAAAACTTGAATTACACCAGATGAAAAAAAAAGAAAATAACTTAGTACATCAGAAAAAACAAAATTTATATATTTTCTTGAGTGGATTATTTTTAACAAATGCTTTGATTGCTGAAGTAGTTGGTACAAAGATATTTTCTTTAGAAAAAACACTTGGAATTAACCCTGCTCAAATAAGCCTTCCTATTTGGGATTCTCCTCTTGACTTTAATCTGACAGCTGGTGTGGTGCTTTGGCCTGTCGTTTTTATAATGACAGATATTATAAACGAATATTATGGTAAAAAAGGAGTTCGTAAAATTTCGTTCCTCACAGCTGGTTTTATTGCTTATGCCTTTTTTATGATTTGGGTAGTTACTGGGCTTTCTCCTGCTGAGTTTTGGGTAAAAATAAATAATCCATTAGATATAAACACAGCCTTTAATCGTATTTTTCTGCAAAGCATGGGGATTATTATTGGCTCATTGACAGCTTTTCTATTAGGACAAATTATTGATGTGGTAGCTTTTCAATGGCTTAGAAAATTCACGGGAAGTAAAAACCTTTGGTTACGTGCAACTGGCTCTACACTCATCTCTCAGTTTATAGATAGTTTTGTAGTTCTCTTTATTGCCTTTTATTTCTTTGGAAATCCAAAATGGAGTTTTAATCAAGTTATTTCGGTAGGTATAATTAATTATATTTATAAGTTTTCTGTTGCTCTTTTACTTACTCCTCTGCTTTATGTTGTTCATTATTTAATAGATTCTTATCTAGGGAAAAATGTGGCTCATGAAATGATAGAAGAAGCAAGTAACTCGGAGTTATTTTGAGTAGAAAGTGAGTAGAAAGCAAAAAAACTAGTTTGATTTATTTTAAGTGAATACAGAAAAACTTTGTATGTACATTCATAAACTATTTGTTTTAAAGTGAAAATAAGTTGATTTTTTGTTGATTTTTTGTCAAATTATAAGAAGCTATTTTGAGTTTATAGCTTTGAAGTAGAAAATGAAGTAATTTCGGTGTAAGTATATTCAAGCTAATAGCTACTTGATTGAAAAAATGATGATAAATAAGTTAGAAATTAGCCATTTGTTGAACAACAATAATTAACTCAAATAGCTTCTAAAACTTTAATTTGTTTATTTTTTTGCCTAAATTATAAAATGAATCATCTATTCAAAGTAGTTGCTGATTCAATTATCTTTTTATTCTTACATTAATCCTATTTTATAAAATGAAACTCATACGATTACTACAAACATTTGGAATATTGGTTCTGCTATTATTCTATTCTAATACAAAAGCACAAGTAACTACTTGGGATACAGGAGAACTAAGCACACTCGCTGATAATACAAATTCATTTGTAGAGGCAGCTGTTGATCCAACTAATGGAGATATTTATAGTATTTGGAGACATGACGGAGGTACTACAGCACGCTTTGATATCCAAAAATGGAATGGAACAAATTGGAGTTTAGTAACACAAGTAACCCCAGCTACTGTAAATTTACCTGATGTAGATATTTTTTCAGATCGTCTTGGAATAGAGATTGATAACTCTGGTAATATCCATATTGTTTTTAGAGGACAAGAAGATACTGGTGGAACATGTTGTGCTCAACAAAGAGGTGCTATTTATGGTCTATATACGAAAACTACAAGTAGTTGGAGTTTCATAAAATTATCTTTTTTTACAGATCCTAATGGTTGGAAAAATGTTAGCGAAATAGCTATTGCCTTGAATAGTACAGGTAATCCAAGTATTGCTTATACATTCTCTGACGTGAATGAGCCAAGACAATATAAGCTAGTTTATGCAGTTAAAAGTGGTTCATCTTTTATAGAAACTGATATTGTTTCAATATCAGGTTCAGGCAAAGATATTGGAGATCCGAGCATGGCTTTTGATTCAAATGATAATGCTCATATTTCTTATATGCGAGATGATGGTCCAGAAGACGATTTTTATTATGCAACAAACGCTTCTGGTGGTTGGGTACATCAGCGTCTCATAGCAGGAAGTCCAACAGTTAGTCCAGGTGAGCCTAGTTCTTTGAAAATAGATGCCAATGATAAAGTTCACATTGCTTATTACGAATCTGATAATGACGATTTAAAGTATATTACCAATAAAAGTGGTTCTTTTGTTGATGCTATTGTTGATAATGGAAATATTGGAAATGGCTGTAAACTAGCTATCAATAGTAATGGACATATTGCTATTGCTTATTATGACCCTAGCGACAATGGGTATATTCAACTCGCTACTCTTCCATTAGGAGGAAGCACTTGGAATATAGAAACTACTTATGATAATCCAAATGGCTCTGAAAGTCTTCGTAGATATATAGGATTAGGTTTTAATGACTCAAATGAAATTGCTGTACTAATAGATAGAAAAATTGCAAGTGGCAACAAACGAATTATGTATGCAACAGGTACATATACATCTCCGATAAGTAACTCCCCTGCTACTGTTACCACAGCTACACAAGCAAACGTAACATCAACAACAGCCGATTTAGGAGGAAATGTAACTTCTGATGGAGGTGCAACCGTAACAGAAAGAGGAATTGTTTGGGGAATAAGTGCAGCACCTACTACTTCAAACAATAAAGTACAAATAGGAACTGGAACAGGTGTTTTCAATCAAACTGTAACAGGACTACCTTCTGCTACTACTGTTTTTGTTCGTTCGTATGCTATTAATAGCGAAGGAACTTCTTATGGAAATCAGATTAGTTTTACTACACTTTCATCTGGACAATGTACAATATCTAACCCTAATCTTAATATAAGCCAAGCAGATGGAAGTATTGGTCAGAGTTTTACTGCCTGTCAATCAGGAACATTAGATAAGATAAGATTTGTAATGGCGAATAGCACTGTTGGTGCAGGAAAAACAATGACTATACGTTCTGGAAATGGTGTTAGTGGAACTATATTAGGAACTATATCGAACATAGAATTAACTGCTTCTGCTAATGGTGCTGACTACAGAGAAGTAGATGTTAGTAGCCTAAACATTGCTGTAACTAATGGAAACTCTTATACCTTTATATTTGACTTAACATCAATTCATTATGCAAATACTGGTGGCAGTACTTATCCCAATGGAGTTCTTTATTTTAATGGTGGAGCAGAACCAACATTTGATTTAGTATTTGAAGTAGATATTATCACACCTTCGAATACGACTCCCACAGTAACCACCACAGCCCAAGCCAATGTAACAGCAACAACAGCAGACTTAGGAGGAAATGTAACAGATGATGGAGGAGCAACCGTAACAGATAGAGGTATCGTTTGGAATACGAGTGCTGCTCCAACTACATCAAATAATAAAGTACAAATAGGAACAGGGACAGGAGTTTTTAATCAAACTGTAACAGGTTTGCCTTCTGCTACAACTGTGTTTGTTCGTTCGTATGCTATTAATGGTGAAGGAACTTCTTATGGAAATGAGATTAGTTTTACTACGCTTACAGCTTGTACTGGAGCTATTGCCCAAACCATAGACTTTGAAAGTGAATCATTTACTGATTTTGTAGATTATGGCTCTCAAACTTATGAGAGTGGAAAAATGCGTATTATAGTAAGTGGTAGCAATAATTGGTTTGAAGATACTGATGGTGGATCATCTGGAGGAAAGGGGATAACAGCATTTATTTTAAGTGAAGTAGGAACTGTTACAGTAGAAACTTGTGATGGAAGTGAATTTGATTTTGAGTCTTTTTACTATAATAATTTCACAAACAGTTCTGAAATAGCTTCAATAGAAGGTTTTCGAGACACAAACAGTACAGGAACACAAATAGGAGTTCCTATATCATCAATAGGTATTGTTACACTCAATAATAAATTTAATAATGTAGATAGAGTAGTGATTACTTCTGGAGCAGATGGTTTTGCTGATACATTTGATGAGTTCATTTTCAATGCTCCTGTTACTTGTACAGCTCCAACAGGACAAGTAACAAACCTAATGGCAGGAAACAACCCTACTTCTACTACTTTGGATGTAGCAAGTTATTCAGCTCCAGCAGGAGGTGGTGCAGACGGCTATGTAATAAAAATAAATAGCACAAATAGCTTTACTGCTCCTACTAATTCAGCAACACTACCAACAGCAGATTTGAGTTGGAATGATGCAGGAGAACAGGTTGTTTATGCAGGTACTTCTACAAATCCAAATATCGTAGTTACAGGTTTAAGCTCAAGTACAACCTATTTCTTTAGAGTCTATGCTTATAATGATTGTGCTGGTACAAATACATTTGAAACAACTGGTACAGGAGAGAGTGGAACAACTACAGAACCTCCCACTATCACAGCTACTATCACAAGCGTAAGCTGTGCAGGAGGAAATACAGGAGCAATTGATTTAGATGTTTCTGAATTTAGTGGTTCTCAAAGCTATGCTTGGTCAGATGGAGGAATCACAACTCAAAACCGTACTGGACTTGCAGTAGGAGAGTATGAAATTACGATTACAGATGGAGGAAATGATTATACAGCTACTTATGAAGTAGGCTATGATTTGACGTGGACAGACCTCACTGAGTTTACAGTTGTTGATAAGAAACTTACTAAATCTACGGCTACTACTGGCTGGACAACAAAAGCCTTCTCAGAAGGAAAGGTAGTTTCTGATGGAGGAATTGTATTTACAGCCGAAGAAAGTGATAATGCTTATATGGTGGGGCTTTCTTACACTAAAGGAGCTACTGGGTTTGCTTCTATTGATTATGCTATCTACCTGACAAGTGCAGCAACAGTAGTTGTCTATGAAAAAGGTGTTCTTCGTGGTGGCTTTGGAAGCTATCAAAACGGAGATATTTTTGAAATAAAAAGAGTAGGAGCGACCCTTCAATATACTAAAAATGGAACTGCTTTCCGTACAGTAGGTGGAGTGTTAGCAGGTGATTTAATCGCTGACGCTACTATGCTGACAGCAAACGGACGTATTCCTCAAGTACAGTTTACAAGCTGTCCTGTTGCTTTAGAAATTACCTCATTTACTTCTAATACCTGTCCTACTGATGGAGCTGGAGCTGCAACAGCTACTTTACTTGGCGAAGCTCTTCCTACCACTTATGCGTGGTCTAGTGGAGAAAATACAGCAAGTATATCAAGTAAAAACACAGGCATTTACTCAGTAACAGCAACAGGTGTATATGGAACTCGTACAAGACACGTAGCTATTGGATATGAAGTAGATTTTCAAAACCAAACAAATGTGAGTGTAGCAGGTAACGTTCTTACAAAAACCAATGCAACAGGCTGGACAAGTGGAGCAACATCTGCCTCTACTCAACAACTTTCTAGTGCTGCAAACGGTTGGGTAAGCAATACAATTACCAACAACACAAGCTTCTATATGGTAGGTTTAGCAAAACCAAATGCCATTGCTTCTTATACTTCTATTGATTATGCGTGGTATTTTGTAGGAAATGGTAAGGCAATTCCAAGCTACAACAAAAATCGTGGCACAGCAGTAGGTTACCAAACAGGAGATGTATTTACAGTCGCTAGAGAAGGAAACCAAATGAAGTTCTACAAAAATGGAAACGTAGTACAGCAATATGTAATAGATGCTTCTGAAACATTAGTCGCTGATGTAGCTATTAATTCAGGAAGTACAGGACAAGTACAAGTTTCTTTTTGTGGAGCAGCAGGTGGAGCACAAACCTATACAGCAACCGTTACAGGAATTGATTGTAGTACAGGAGCAACGACTGGAAGTATTGATATTGAAGCTACAGGAGCAACTTATTTATGGTCAACAGGAGAAACTTCGCAAGATATTTCTGCACTAGATGCAGGAACGTATCAATTAGAACTTACTAAAGATGGAATCACTTATAACTCATCGTACTTAATTGGTGCACCTCTTACGTGGACAAACTTGACAAATCTAGCTCTAAATGGAGATGGGCAATTAGACCACACAAGCATAACAGGATGGAATACAAATGCAAACTCCACTCAAAATGTAAAAGCAGATGGAGGAGTTGTATTCAAAGTAGATAATACAACTACGGCTTCTATGATTGGTCTATCCAAAACAGAAGAGGGAACAGGATTTAGTGCTATTGATTATGCTATTTATACAGCTGCCAATGGCAAGTTCTACGTATTTGAAAATGGAGCTAATAAAGGAGATTTTGGAACGTATCAAACAGGTGATGGATTCAAAATACAAAGAGGAGGAACACAAATCCAATACTTTAAAAACGGTACGGTATTTTATACAAGTACAAGCACAGCAACAACAGATGATTTAGTTGTAGATGCTTCTCTATACACAGCAAATGCGACCTTGCCAGAAGTTCTATTTACAGGGTGTGCTTTAGACTTAACTGTTTCAGCTCCTTTATTAGATTGTAGTTCTTCTACTGGTTCGGCGACGGCTACATTGACAGGAGGAACATTTACAACTTCTTATGACTGGAAAAATGCTGCTGGTACAACGGTAAGTACAACAAGCACTCTTAGCAATCAACCTGCTGGTTACTATACTGTTACAGCAAGTGGTAGTTTTGGAAGTTTTACAAAATCAGTAGTATTGAGCTATCCGATTGATTTTGTAGTAGAAGCAAATGCAACTTCAACAGGTGCAGTCGTAAGCAAAACAACAAGCACAACAACGTGGGATGCTGGAATACATACAGCCAATACATTGAATGCAAACCAAGATGGTTTTGTGGAAAATACAGCGTCTGAAAACGTTAATTATATGTTTGGATTAACTCTGCCGAATACTAATCCTTCTTATACTTCTATAAACTACAAATGGTATGTATTAGCAAGTGGAAAAGCAATTGCAAACTATGGTACAGCTAGTGGAGTAACGATTGACTACAAAAAAGAAGATAAACTACGTGTAGAGCGTGTTGGAAGTCTTGTGAAATATTTCCACAATAACGTAGAAATAACACAACAAAGCATAGACCCAAGTGAAGAACTGGTTGCTGATATAGCTATTTATACATCAAATGGAAATGCTGGTAGTTATAAAATTTCTTTCTGTCCTAATCCTGCTACTAGAATAGCAACGAAAGTACAAGCAAACCAAAATGATTTTGAAGAAGATACATTTAGTATTTATCCAAATCCAAGTAGAGGAACATTCAACGTTCGTTTTGCAACTGTATTATCAACAAACACACAAGTAACTATTCTTGATGCCATTGGTAGAACCATCAAAACAAAAACAGTTGAAAAAGGAAGTCAGAAATTTACCATTGACCTCAAAAATCAACCTAAAGGAATGTATTTGATACACTTCAACCAAAATGGGGCGACCTATTCTAAAACAGTGATTATAGAGTAGAAAGCAAAAAAGTAAAGCAGATAAAAAAAACCCTTCATTCTTTGAGTGAAGGGTTTTTTTTGGTTTTATGAATGGGTGATTTTAAAAATAAATGAGATACTTGTTCGCTCTTCTCTAATCCTATGTCAAACTAGATATTTTTTGGACAGATATAACCAAAATCGGACATTTGGAAAACAAAAAACCCTGCTTAGATTAATTATCTAAACAGGGTTTTGAGATTGGATTGTAAACCCGACAGGATAACGCAATCACGTTTTAAATAGCTATAAAGGCGTATTTTTTAGTAAAGTGTATAAACTGTGACCACAAAAACAGAGTTTCAGATGTGATTTTAGAGTATGAAAAATAGTGTGTTTTCTGTTTTCAGCACATTGATTCATAAAAATGATGAGTTTTTATCAATTCTAAGATTTTTTTAAATGCTTTCAATAGCTTTAAAATGACTTGGAAAAAAAAAAGTTAGGTGTAACCATAAAGCTATATTTGTGAACCCTAAAACATACTTTTAACTCTCAGTTTTGGTAAATGTAGGTTTATTAAAAATATATATATAGTAGTTAAGGACTTTTAAAAAGCTATCTTTGTAAATAATTAATTTAAAGCACTAATAATCAAACACTTAACTATATGAGATTATTACTATTATTCTTAAAAAGTAGCATGTTATTTTTTATATTATTTGGCTCTATTTTCCAAACTGAAGCTCAAATCTTTGTAAATGCAAATGCAATAGGAGCAAATAATGGAACTTCTTGGACAAATGCTTATACTGACTTACAATCTGCACTTACAACAGCTACAACAGGAACAAAAATCTACATCGCAAAAGGAACGTACAAACCAACACAACAATATAACTTTACTACAGGAAATACAACTACAAGCAATATAAGAAATGTTAGTTTCAAAATTCCAGAAGGTGTAGAAGTCTATGGAGGCTTTTTAGGTACAGAAACAGGGACAATTACACAAGCTATTTTGGATGCTCGTAATTTTACCACCAATACTACTATTCTTAGTGGAGATATAGGGACAATTTCTAGCCCAGTCAATGCCTACCACGTAGTCTATACTAAAAATGTTTCTGCTGCCACTTTAGTAGATGGAGTTTTTATCACAAAAGGAGATGCAAGTACAAGCTCTAGTCTAAATAATGGAGGAGGCTGGTATAATGATGGAAGTGGTACAGGAAATAGTTCTAATCCCACATTAAAAAACATTATTTTCTTTCAAAATAGTGCTTTTAGGGGGGGAGCACTAAATAATAGTGGATCTAGTGGAATTAGCAGTCCTATGCTAATAAATTGTTCTTTCTCTCAAAATAGTGCTATTTTTTTTGGTGGTGCACTATATAATAATGGAGTTAGTGGAATTAGCAGTCCTACACTAATAAATTGTTCTTTCTCTCAAAATACGGTTTATGGTGGTAGTGGAGGTGCAATATATAATAGATCAGATTATGGTGTTAGTAGTCCTGTTCTAACAAATTGCACTTTTTCTCAAAATACAGCTGGTTATGGTGGTGGAATGTATAACTCTGGAAATAAGGGTGTTAGTAGTCCTGTCTTAACAAATTGTTCTTTTTCTCAAAATATAGCTAGTTATGGTGGTGGTGGAATGTATAATTTGGGGTTTTTAAATGGCATAAGCGAAGCTATCCTAACAAATTGCATTTTTTCTCAAAATACGGCTGGTGATGGTGGTGGAATATCTAATGGTGGTGGGACTGATGGTATTAGTAGAGTCGATTTAATAAACTGTTCTTTTTCTCAAAATACTGCTGATAATGAGGGTGGTGGAATCTTTAATGGTAGGGCTAATGGTGTTAGTAATGTCGATTTAATAAACTGTTCTTTTTCTCAAAATATTGCTAATAATGAGGGTGGTGGAATCTTTAATGACGGAAGAAATGGAGCAACTAGCAGTTCTCAAATCACAAACAGTATCTTTTGGGGAAATAAGGCTAATGGTGCTATAAACTCTTGGTTTAATGAGTCTGCTACTCAAAATATATCTTTTTCTTTAATAGAAGAAGCAGATCAAGCTACTATTACTTCTGGAGATTATTTGGGTACTACCAGTATTGGAGGAAATAATATTTTTGCTCAAGATCCTCTCTTTATAGATGCAGCTAATGGAAATTTGCGTCTTGCTATTTGTTCTCCTGCCATTAATGCAGGAAATAATGCTGCTATTACTGGAACTCTTACCGATATAGAAGGAGATGTACGCATTCAAGGAACTGCTGTAGATATGGGAGTGTATGAAAATTTATTTAATCTTCCTGTTTTGACAGTAAAAAATGACGAAGTCAGAAGTACAGATAATGGAGTTTGCATATTTACTAATACAATAGGAGCAACTAATATTCTAAATGGAACAGCAACAAATAATTGTGGTATTACTTCTTATCAATATATTTTGACAGGGGCATCCACAGGAACAGTTACCACTTTGGTAAATCAAACATTTAATGTTGGAATTACGACAGTCACTTGGACAGCAACTGATATAAATGGAAATACTTCTTTAAGTGATGAATTTATTGTTACTGTAAAAAATAGTACAAGAGAAATCAATATTTTAGGAAATGCAGTTTCTATTCTTGATGGTGATATTACACCAAATACAAGTGATGATACTGACTTTGGAAATACAGCTATCTCAAGAACTATTACTTACACGATTGAGAATACAGGAACAGAAGTGTTGGATATTACTTCAGTCACTTCAAGTAATACGACTGATTTCACAGTCAGTTCTATTCCTACTTCTGTTGCAGCAGGTGGAAATGCTACCTTTACAGTTACTTTTACAGCTATTTCAACAGGAACAAGAAACTCTACCATTACTATCAATAATAATGATTGTAATGAATCAGTTTATGATTTTGTAGTAGAGGGGGCAAATACTTCTTCTGGCGATGTTCTTTTGGTTCGTACAGGTATTTATTATCAAACTATTCAATGGGCAGTTGATGCAGCGATAGCGAATGATGTAATCAAACCAACAGTAGCTAAAAACTACAATGAAAACATAGTAGTTGATAAAAATATAACTTTTACTTCTGATTTTACAGATTATAAAAATGTAAATATCGACCAAGTAAAAGTAAATAATGGAAACAAATTGAACATTACAGGCGATATGAGTATTGTCCAAATACTTCATTTAGAAGCAACTGGACAGGTAGAAGTTATAGGTTCAACGACTGATTTTGCTTTACTCTCATCAACAAATGGAACAGCTTTAGTCATCAATGATGCTGCTGGTTCTACAATAAATACTGTTGTAGGTAACGTCATTATGGAAAGATTTATGTCTGCCGTTTCGGATTTATCAGGTGGATACGATGCACAAGCCTATCATTTGTTTTCCTCTCCTTTTATATCTGCACCTATTTTGCAGTTTAGTGATAATATGAATTTTGTTTTGAATACAGCTTATAATACAGCACCAGAACCAGCTTTTGTGCGTCCTTTTCCGACATTTTTTCACTATCAAGAAACAAACGGAAGAGCAAATACAAGTGCTTATTTTAATCCATTTATATCAAATTATAAAGTTCCTACTACGACAAATTTAGAAGTAGCAAAAGGTTATCAAGCTAATATTCAAACTGGAACAACAATAGACTTGAATGGTACATTAAATAATGGAAATATTTCTATTGCAGTAACTAATTCTAGTGGAAATACAGCAGATGGATATAATCTTGTTGGTAATCCATATCCTTCTCCTATTGATTGGGATAAAGTTTTGGCAGCCTCTACAGGTTTGGAAAATGCAGTGTATTTAGAAGTTCCGACAAGTCAGTACGATGGACGTTTTGCTGAATATGTAGCAGGAACAGGTGTAATAAACAATGGAGGCAAAAAAGAAATTGCTTCTATGCAAGGATTTTTTGTCAGAACTACTACTGGTGGAACTGTAACTATGAATAATACTGTTCGTATGACTACTGATACTCGTTTTTACAAAACTACCGAAATGCAAGATGCAAAAGAGGGATTAGTTAGAGTAGCCTTGAAAGGAAATAATTCATTAGACGAAACAACTATTTATTTCCAAAATGGAGCAACTCCTAATTTTGATGGAAAGTATGATGCTGCCAAAATCCATAAATTTAACAGCAAATTATCTATGCTGTATTCTTATAATGAAAATGCAGAGGAAACTACCTATTTTGCTATCAATGGTTTAGGAAGTTTTGATTCAGACCAAAAACTACCTTTATCAATGAATATTTTGACAGACGGAGAATATGAAATTACACTTCGTACAATGAAATATTTTCATTCTAAACACAAACTTTATCTGTATGATTCTCTAACAGATTCACTTCATAATTTGCGTGTAGAAGGCGATTATAAATTTTTAGCCAAAAAAGGTAATGATGTAAAACGTTTTGTTCTATTATTCAAAACCGATGCAGCTAAAGACTTCTTTACAGATGACAAAGTAATGGTTTATCCAAATCCAACACCAAATGAGTTTTCATATAGTTTGAAAACCAGTAGAGAAGGAGATTATACCATTCGTTTGTTTGATGTGACGGGCAGAATTATTATTGAAGAAACAAAAACGAAAGAAGGAGCATTTTTGGAGGGAGTAATAAACCTAGAAAAACAAGCTGCTGGTTTGTATTTATTTAAAATTTCAGATTCCAAAAAAACAATGACAGTACGTATTGTTAAAGAATAAGCAATATTTATTGTAAATGGTGTCGCTCTTTGTTTTCAAAAAAAGAGGGCAAAGAGTAACCAAACTAGACAGTTTTTGGGTCAAGTGTAACCAAAAATGGACATTTGGAAAAACAAAAAAACCTGTTTAGATAGTCTAAACAGGGTTTTGAGATTGGATTGTGAACCCGACAGGAGTCAAACCTGTAACCTCTACAGCCGTAATGTAGTGCTCTATTCAATTGAGCTACGAGTCCATTTATTTAACTAATTCGTTTACTTTAAAAAACGAATGCAATTACAATTTGTTTATTAATCTGTAATTATTTACAAAACTACTCAAAATATAAAATAGTTCCAAAATTAATTTTATGTAGTTGCCAATATTTCTATTGGCAACTTATCATAAAACTTGTGAACCCGACAGGAGTCAAACCTGTAACCTCTACAGCCGTAATGTAGTGCTCTATTCAATTGAGCTACGAGTCCAGTACAATTAATAACATTCTTTTGTTGTTATTGCGACTGCAAAGGTAGGGAAAGTTTTATAAAATACAAAGGGATTTTAAAAATTATTTTTCACAGATGATAATATAAAATACAACTTCACTTTCGTTTAGAGGTAAAAAATATGCAACTATTTCATAATCAAATATTTAAACTCATTAAAAATGTCATCAATTATTTTTTCAAAAACAGCACTTCTTATTCTTATTTCTTTACTAATGCTAGTTATACAAAACAGTAAGGCACAAAATACAGAAAAGATGAATAACCCAAAAGTTATACAGATTACTCCCCAAGAGGCACTTCAATTACTAGAAAAAGATAGCGCAATTATGATAGATGTAAGAGAAATAGAAGAGCTAGAAATTTTATCTTATGATGTAGATAAAGTTATCAATATTCCTTTGGGAGCAATAAATAACTTTGAAAAGCAAGTTGAAGATGTTTCGGAAAACCGTAAAATAATAATGGTTTGTAGAAGTGGAAGAAGAAGCCAAAAAGCTGCACAAATTTTACTGCAAAAAGGCTACTCTGCTGTTTATAATCTCAAAGGAGGAATCATAGAATGGGAAAAACAGCAAATGAAAGTAAAAAAAGGAAATTAGTTATTCAATTCATTTAAAAAAGTAAAAACGACTCAAAAATTTATTTTCTAAATTATTTTACCTAAATTTTGGAATAAAATCGCATTAAATACTTTTTACCAAATTACCTTTCCAATGAAAAAAATAATCTACTATCTTTTTGTTTTTAGTATAGGGTTTTCATCTTGTGATACTAAAAAGTCATCTATCAAAGAAAATAATCCCTCTGATACTACTTCTATAATAACAAATTCTACGATAGAAACAGAAGAGAACTTACCCAAAGAAGAGGTTTCTGTCTCTTATAAAACAGGCTTATTAGAGAATGATTATTATACTATTGACCTCAATCAAGATTTATCTAATAAATCATTGGAGGAATTGCGTTTGCTTCGTAATGCGCTTGTTGCAAAGCAAGGATATTTATTTATGAGTGCAGATTTACGTGGTTTTTTTTCGGCTCAAGGTTGGTATGATGATGTAATGATGCAACGTTGGGAAGCTGAAGATGAGGGCAGAGAAATAAAACCAATAGCATTAAACACAGAAGAAAGTGCTTTTGCAAACAAAATAAAGGCTTTAGAGGAAGATAAAAAGAAAGAAAATTATATTGAAGTAGATGGCAAAAGAGTTCCTAATATTAATAATGTTGTTAATCTTTGGCAATATGAAAATGTAGATGAGGGGTTTTTGAAAAAAGTAGCTCAAAATGGTTTTGCGATTGTACCTAATGATAATATTCAGTTTTTTCATGTCTATGAAGAAAATGACTATCGCCAAACGCCAAATTTTGTAACAAGTGATATGTATTTACAGCTTTTTCATATGTATTTTATGTATGTCTTGAGGACATTGGAAGAAGAGAATTTTTCTCCTATGTTGGCAGATCTTTGTGAGGGCTTATATAATGCAAATTACAAATTAGCTCAAACCGAAGCTAACCTAGAATTAAAAGAAGCTGCCGAATGGAACTCTACCTATTTCGCAATTGCACTACATTTATTAAATCAACAAAATAAACCTGTCATTGCAGCACATCAAAAGTTTTACAAACAAGAAATTAAGAATGTACTGGCTCAAAGTGATGATACTTCTGAATTTTTAGATTATAAAATTACAGACTTTCCGTATAGCCTTTTCAAACCTCGTGGACATTATACTCGGAAAAAAACACTTCAAAATTATTTTCGTGCTATGATTTGGATTCAGACTGTTCCCCAATGTTTAGATAAAGACAATCATTTGCGTAGAATGGCTCTCAATGCACACTTTTTGAATACCGAAAAATCAACACAAGGAAAATCTCTTATTCAGCTGTATAAAGGAATTTTAGAACCTACTACTTTTTTGATTGGAGAACCTGATAACCTTTCTGCACTCAACATTGTCAATCTTTTGGGAGAAATAGGCATTCAATCTCCTCAAACGCTTACCCAAAAAGCTCCTTTACAAGCTCTCAGAACCAAATTACAGACTTTAGCCAAAACATTAAATAAAATAAAACCTGAAGTAGAAAGAAGTTGTCCTGATAAAATCAATTTGATGCCTCAACGCTATTTAGTCGATAATGAAATTTTGCAGCGTTTGGTAGATATCAAAGAAGGAGAACCTTCAAAACGTCCTTTTCCGAAAGGTTTAGATGTTTTTGCAGCCTTCGGAAATAAAGCAGCTCAGAAAAACTTAGTAGAAGTCTATGATGAAAAAGATAATTGGGAAGAATATATGCCACGTTTAGAAGGCTTACAAAACAAACTCAAAGACTACAACGAGTGGGACGAAGCTGTCTATAATAAATGGATTTATACACTTTTGGGTAGTTTTGATTATGATAAACGAACTCCTCCACACCTCAAAAGTGATGCTTGGGATTTGAAAACACTCAATACGAGTCTTGCTTCATGGGCAGAACTCAAACACGATGCTATTCTGTATGCCGAGCAACCGATGGCAGCCGAGTGTGGTGGTGGTGGTCCTCCAGATCCGTACACGATGGGTTATGTAGAACCAAATGCTGTTTTTTGGAAACGTCTTTTAGAGCTAGTTGATTTGAATAAAGAGTTACTACAAAAACATAATTTATTCAAAACCTTTGAAGAAAAAACAACTCAAATGCGTGAACAGATAGAGTTTTTGAATAGAATTTCTGAAAAGCAATTAGCAAATCAAAAAGTAACAGAATTAGAATTTAGACAATTAGAGTATATTGGAGGAAGTGTTGAAATGTTTACGCTTTCTATCATTGATAATCAACTTTCATATCTGGATAGTTGGGAAAATGTAACTGGAACAGACAAATCAGTTGCTGTGGTGGCTGATATTTATACAAATAATCTTGATACAGAAAAAACTGGGGTTTTGCACGTTGGTGTGGGAAAAGTAAATGATATTTTTGTGATTGTGGAAATTGGTGGATATCTATATCTTACTCGTGGAGGAACTTTTGGCTATCACGAGTTTGTAAAAGACCCAAATACAAGATTAAATGACGAAGAATGGCAAAAGATTTTGGAAACAGATGATAAGCCAAGTCTTCCGAAATTTCTAAATCCAATTTTGTATGAAGGACAACAGAAACCAAAATCAAATGAGAAAGTAATGTATAGTTCGGGTTGTTAAGAAAAAAGTAAATTTATTCATGTTTTTGAAACGTATTTGTCTTTTATTCAGTTATTCTATTTTAGAGCTTGTTTAATTTTTTATTTTGATAGCGAAAATGAAAGAATTTTAGCATAATCAAGGCATTTTTGAAGAGAATAGCGAGTTATTTGATGATAAAATAATGAAGATTATGTTCAAATTACTCGTTTGAAGCAAAAATAAAAATTTCAAACATGCTCTTAATGGTCTTTTGATTTATTATGAAATAAAATTGCAACATCAACTCTATTTTTTTTCGTAAAGCAAGAAAAGTAGCCATTTTACATAAAAATCTATCAAACACAATAAAATTATGAGCAAGAAGAAAGATAAAAAAATGAAAGTAAACCCTGAATTAGAAGGATTGAATGTTCATGTCAATGAGTTTGGCGAAATCGTAACTTCTTATGATGCAGAGGATATAAATAAGTTTTTAGACAAAACACTCTACGATAAAAAAATAAGAAATCAAGATGCAAAAACAGGCTCTTTAAAAGAAAAACACAAAAAACAAGACGAAGAAGAATAGAAACACTTCTTTATTTTTGATTTGATAAACCAAAACCTTTACCGTTATTTTGACTGATGATAAGTAATTGAGTAAAATTAAATATAACGAAACCCACGATTAAAATCGTGGGAAAACCTTTAAAATAGGAATAAAAACAGACTTCCTGCTATCCCATAACTAAAGTTATGGGTTTCGTTTTAAAACCAAATTTTACCATTAATTTATAATTAAATCTGCTCAATTATTCATGTGGTGTATTTTGGCTTATCATTTTTTTTGTCAATTATTTTATTAAAAAATTACCATGAAACTCAACTTACTGTTTTCTGCATTTTTCATTTGTTTTATTTTTATAGGAAGTGAAGTTTTTTCACAAGTTAATCCAAACTCAAAAGATTATTACCTGACACTCAACAAACCTGGGCGCAAGAAACGTATTCGTTTTTATATAGGCGACGAGTTGAAGTTCAAGCTTAAAGAAGAGAATTTTAAACGAACAGCTACTATTACAGCTATGGATTCGAACTCTATAACAATAAATGGAGTAGCCAAAATTCCTTTAGAAGAATTTAGAGTAATTCAAATAAGCAAAAAACGTATAAAAGCTGCTCGTGTACTAGGAACAAATGGAGGTTTTTTATTTATAGGTTTAGGTATTGGAAATACTTTATTGAAAAATAATGGTTCAGAAGCAATGATATACGGTGGTATTATTTCAGTAATAGCAGCACAATTTCTTAGACTCTTTGAAAACCGTAATTATAAACTTAACTCCTATCGTTACTTGAGAACTGTTCCTCATTGGGAAGGTTTGGATTTAGAAAAAACAAAGAGCTATTAAGAACAGATTATGACGAAAAGTACAATTTAGTAATGATAAGTTTCAATAAAAATCACTTTTTTCTCTTCTGATACTATTTTGCATATATTTTTTAGGTAAAAAAATTATGAAATTTGGGATTAATTTGCGTTATTCGGAAAGATTTTTTGAGAAAAACATTCAAGAAATAAGAACAAAACCAATAACACACAAATTAGACATTTTTTATTTTTAGTTATATACAACTCATTTTTACTTCAACCTGCTCTTTGTGAAAGAATTTCAAACACTTCTACAAAAATATACAAATCAACATTCACGCTTTTTAAGTGTCGATGGCGTACTTATTCATTATCGAATTGAGGGAAAAGGCGAGCCTCTCGTCTTATTACATGGTGCTTTCTCGTCTTTACATACTTTTGAAGAATGGACAAAAAGGCTTTCTAAAAAGTATCAAATTATACGATTAGATTTACCAGGCTTTGCCCTTACGGGAACTGTTCCTGATGATGATTATTCAATGAAAAGACATCTTTATTATCTAAACAGTTTTCTAGAAACATTAGGAATAAAAGAATTTCATTTAGGAGGAAGTTCTTTAGGTGGTTGGGTAGCGTGGGAATATGCCCTTCATTATCCCAAAAAAGTAAAAAAATTAATTTTGATAGATGCTGCAGGTTTTTTAGATGCTCAAAGTATTCCCTTGCCTTTCAAAATGGCTCGTACTCCGTTTTTTGGTCGTGTAATCAAATATGTCATTCAGCACAATGTTTTGGAGCAATTTGTACGAGAGGTGTATTATAATCAATCCAAAATTACTCCTCAAATGATAGAGCGTTATTACGAACTTTTCACTAGAGATGGAAATCCAGAAGCATTTCTATTACTTGTAAATAACAAACACAAGGAAAATACAAAGAACCTCAAAAATCTTTCAATGCCTGTTTTAATAATGTGGGGACGTGAAGACCGTTGGATTCCTGTCCGTAATGCACATCGTTTTCATGAGCTTATTCCACAAAATAGAATGTTGATTTATGAACGTGTCGGACATTTGCCGATGGAAGAAGCTCCTGTTCAAACAAGCAAAGCTGTTGTAAAATTTTTGAGTGAAGAATTTTAAGATTATTTCATAAAACAAGTTTATAAGAGTATAAAGTTTGAAAACTCCCATTACTACAAAAAACAGAAATATTGTAATAGATATTCTAAGAGCTTTTTATAATTTCTTATTCAATATTGCTTATTTTACTATCCTATTTTTTAGGAAAAATAACCTCTAATTACTTCTCTGAACCTTTAAATAATTATCTTAGGAAGAGCAAAGGAATAGGCTAAATCTACAACTGCCACTAATCTTTTACTGATTTTATTACAGGAAAAATGGTTCGTTTGAAAAGGTGGCTATTTATATAACCTACCCCAGACACTCCGAAGTAGGGGAGAAAAGCCTATTCAAAGTCCCATTGCTTACAGCGAGGGCTTCGCCGTTTAGGGAGGTCGCATTTTTTTGTCTAGTAGTGTGGTAGTTTACATTAATTTGTTATAGATAATTTACGAAAAACTTCTTACCTTCGCATCTATAAAAAAATTATAAGCAAACCCTAAGGGTTTTAGCTGCGCTGACTTGTCAGTTCAGAAACCCTTAGAGTCTAGAATTGATATTATAACTATGAACATTTCACTTAGCTGGCTCAAAAAATATATTCAACTTGAAGAATCTGCTGAAAAAATAGCAGAATATCTGACCGAAACAGGATTAGAAGTAGAAGGAATCGAAACTTTCGAACAAATAAAAGGTGGTTTGAAAGGTTTTGTAGTGGGCGAAGTAATGACGTGTGAGCAGCACCCAAATGCTGACCGTTTGCGTGTTACGACTGTCGATATTGGAAAAGAAGAAAATTTACATATCGTTTGTGGTGCGCCAAATATTGCTAAAGGACAAAAAGTAATCGTGGCTACAATCGGAACAATGCTTTACCCTAAAGAGGGAGAGCCATTCAAAATCAAAAAAGGAAAAATCAGAGGAGAGGTTTCAGAAGGAATGGTTTGTGCCGAAGACGAACTAGGCTTGGGAACAGAACACGACGGTATTTTGGTCTTAGAAGGCGAGAAAGCACAGCATAAAAACGGAACAAAAGCAAGTAAAGTTTTTGACTTGCAAAATGATACAGTTTTAGAAATTGGACTTACTCCAAACCGAGTAGATGCAGCTTCACATTACGGAACGGCTAGAGACTTAAAAGCTCGTTTGGAATTACCTTTGTGTAAACCCAATACAGAAAAATTTGATGAGCTAGAGAAGGAGATTAGCAAAGAGAAAGCCGTTCAAGTAGAAATAAAAAATGCAGAGGCTTGTCCAAGATACGCAGGAGTAACCCTCAAAAATGTAAAAGTAGCTCCTTCTCCAGCGTGGCTCAAAATGGCTTTGGAATCTATTGGTCAGAAATCAATCAATAATGTAGTCGATATTACAAATCATGTTTTACATTCTTTTGGGCAGCCTTTACACGCCTTTGATGCTGATAAAATTAAAGGAAATAAGATTGTAGTTTCTACCCTTAAAAGCAAGACAGAATTTGTAGCTTTAGACAATGAAAAATATAAATTAGCAGAAAGTGATTTGATGATTTGTGATGCTGAATTGAATCCTCTCTGTATTGCTGGTGTTTTTGGTGGTGCAGATTCGGGTGTTTCTGATGCTACGACGAATATATTTTTAGAATCAGCTTATTTTTCGCCTGATTTTGTTCGTAAGACATCAAAAATCCACGACCTTTTTACAGATGCTTCTTTCCGTTTTGCTCGTGGGACTGACCCAAATAATGTTCTTTATCCACTCAAATACGCAGCACTTTTAATTCAAGAAATTGCAGGAACGGAAGAAACAATTTTTAGTGAAGTTACAGATTTATATTCTCAAAAAATTGATAATCCAACTTTTGAAGTTTCGTACAACTATCTGAACACACTTATCGGAAACGATATTCCTAAGGAAACTGTAAAACGTATCTTGATGGATTTAGATATTGAAATTATAAAAGAAAATACGAATGAAACGGAGGAGTCTATAACGGTTTCAGTTCCTACGTATCGTGTCGATGTTTTGAAACCTGCTGATATTGCAGAAGAAGTTTTGCGTATCTATGGACTAAATAATATTGATTTTCCACAGACGGCAGCGACAGATTATATTGCGCCTTCTATCTCAAAAGACCAAGAAATTCGTAAGAAAACAGCTGATATTTTGGTAGGAATGGGCTTTTCTGAAATGATGAATAATTCACTTACTTCTTCTAATTATGCAAAGGCAGTAGGGATAGAAAATACAAGTGTAAAAATGCTAAATCCATTGAGTGAGGATTTGGATGTAATGCGTCAGAGTTTGCTTTTTGGTGGCTTGGAAAGTATCACAAGAAACTTAAACAGACAAGAAGAACTCATCAAAGGTTTTGAGTTTGGAAAAGTATATTCTAAAATAGAAGAACCGAAAGATGAACAACACAAATATTTTGAAGAGTGGCAACTAGGAATTTTCTTGACAGGACAAACGCCTACTTCATGGAATGCAAAGGCTACTCCAGTAGATTATTTTGAACTTTCTAGTGTCGTTCAAAGAATTTTGAAAGCAGTAGGTTTTGATATTTCTGATTTTGACCAAAATAAATTAAGTGAAGACAATGAACTTCAATACGGAATTGAACTGACAAAAAGAACAGGTAAAGATTCTTTTGAGCAAATTTTGAAAATGGGATTGGTAAAGAAAAAACTGTGTAAATTGACTGATACAAATACAGAAGTTTTTTATGCTCAAATTCGTTGGGAAATTCTTTTAGGGCAAAAAATCAAACCAAGAGAGTTTTCTGAGCTTTCAAAATTCCCTATTGTGCGTCGTGATTTGTCTATCGTTTTGGATAAAAAAGTTTCATTTGCTGATGTCCAGAAAATAGCTCAAAAGACAGAAAGAAAGATTTTACAAAACGTTTCTGTTTTTGATATTTACGAAGGAGATAAAATGGAAGAAGGCAAAAAATCGTATTCTGTTGCTTTTTCACTGCAAGACAAAAATAAAACGCTAGACGAAAAAACGATTGACAAAACAATGCAACGACTTATTTCTGCCTATGAAAAAGAAGGCGCATTGATTAGAAAATAGTTTTCTAGTCGTCGGTGGGGACACCGACAACGGCAGGAAAATGTAGCCGATACTTTAGTGTAGGAAATGTTAGGGATAAAGCACACTTTATCCCTTTTTTTATGTCTTACTTTTTCAATTGAATGTTTGCATCTGCTTTCAAACAAAACTCTCCTTTTAACTTACTGGCTACTAAATCTCCAAAAGTTAAATGTGTTTTTTGTTCTCCTAAGATAAACTTGAATACTCTTCGTATTTTTGGAAAAAAATAAATTATAGTATGTATCAAAATGATAAAAGGAAAAATTAAAAGAAGGAAAAGTTCTTTTAAAGACCAAACTTCTGAATAAAAATGCTTATCGTAATCAAAATTCTCATAACTTACTTTGTACTTTTCAAAATATTCTTCTAGTAAAAAAACATTATCAGCTCCCCAAAAACCTAATTCATTATCAATTGTAGCAGAAAGAATTATGCTTTTATTTGTTCCTCTTTCAAGAAATACCTTGATTTCTAAATAAGATTCTTTAATTTCTTTGTAGGTAAATTCCATAAATTTATTCTTTTGAGTTATGTTCTTAAAATTTAAAGCATACAAAGAAATTTCCTTTCTACTGCAACGCTTTATACTTTATTTGACGTACTGTAAACATATTACAGATTTTTAAGAAAAAAAATAAAATCATGCAAAGAAAAACTACTATTTCCATAAATAAGCCTTGTTCAGAAAATTTTGATAACTTCAAAGCTACAAAAGCAGGTGGTTTTTGTGGTTCTTGTCAGAAAGAAGTCATCGATTTTACTCAAATGAGTGATAAAGAGATTATAGCCTATTTTCAGAATAATCAAAAAAAGTCTTGTGGTCGCTTTAATGAATCTCAACTCAAAACTTATTCTACTGTTACTCCTTCAAAAAGAACGTACAGTTTGAGGAAAATAGGAATTGGTTTAATGAGTTTTTCTCTTCTTTCTCTACTATCAATTAATAAAAGTCAAGCCCAACAGGCTAATCCAACTATTATTACAGAAACATCTGAAAAGCAAGAAAAAAGTAGTGAAGATAAAAACTTGACGGGTAGAATTAACCAGTTTACAATAACAGGAAATATTACTAGTCCAGATGGAGCTTTACCAGGGGCTGTTATTTATATAAAGGGAACTAAAAGAGGAACTCAAACAGATATTGATGGAAATTTTAGCTTTGTTATACCTGACGGAGAAGTTGTACTCGTATTTTCATATGTTGGTTTTAAAAGCAAAGAAATAGAAATCACAGAAAATACTCCACGACATTTAACAGTCTTATTAGAGTCTTCTTGTGAACTTTTGGGAGAAGTAAGTGTCAATGAGGTTTATCAATCAAAGCAAACAGTTTGGCAAAAATTTAAAGGTTTATTTAGATGATTCGATTTTTCTGTATTTTATTCTTGCTAAGTATTGAAGTAGCAAAAGCACAAGTAAGTGATTTTGAAAGTGTAGATTTTCGTAAAGCAGATAGTGTTGCAAATCACTACGAAGGCGAGAGCGTAGAAAACTTACCTTTACTTTCTTATAAGCTAACAAATTCATTGCCTTCTGATGTAGAAAAATTTAGAGCAATATATACGTGGGTAAGCAAAAACATTGAAAACGATTACTTAGGATATGTAAAAAATAGAAGAAAACGTCAGAAATTCCAAGACGATAGTTTGGCTTTGAAAAATTGGAACAAATCATTTTTACCAAAAGTATTTGAGAAATTAGTTAAAGAAAAAAAGACGCTTTGTACAGGCTACGCATATTTAGTAAGAGAGTTAGCAACTATGTCTGATATAGAATGTAAAATTATTGATGGCTATGGAAGAACGGCAACTACAAATACAAACGAAGAAAATAGCATTCCTAATCACTCGTGGAATGCAGTAAAATTGAATAACAAATGGTATCTCTGTGATGCAACTTGGTCAAGTGGATTTTTTGATACAGAAAAAAATGAGTTTATTTCAGAATATAATGAGGGTTATTTTTTGGCTGAACCCAAACTATTTCTTAAAAATCATTACCCTTTAGAGGAAAAATGGATGTTATTGGAAAATAAACCTAGTCTTTCTCAATTCTTAAAAGCTCCATTGGTTTATAAATATACTTTCAATTACCAGCTTATCCCAGTAGAACCTCAAAAAATGAAAATAGAGATAGGGAAAAATGAAATAATTAGCTTTTTATTTGAAGCTCCCGATTCACTCAAAACAGAAACTATTGAATTAGAACTAAGCTTAGGTTCTTCTAAATACTCTAAAAAACCTCTCATTAATAGAACCAAAGAAGGATTTTTAGAATTAAAATATACATTCGAAAAACTAGGTCATTATGATGTTCATATAAAAATTGATAACCAATATCTTGTTACCTATACGGTTAGGGTTAGAAGAAATAAAAAATAGGGATAAAAAAAGCACAAGATTTTGGTCTTGTGCTAATCTGAAAAAATGAGATAATAATTTTTTAGGCTTTCATATCAATTACGTATCTAAAACGTACTTTTTCCTTCTTTATCTTTTCAAAGGCATCATTAATATCTTCTATTTTCATCATCTGTACTTCTGGATGAATATTATGTTCTGCACAGAAATCAAGAACTTCTTGTGTATCTTTTACGCCACCTATTACCGAACCTCCTACTTGACGAGCTAGTTTTGCTACTTCCATATTATTAAGAGGTTCTTTGTATTCTCCCAAAAGACCAACCGTTACCAAACTACCACGAATAGCAAGTAGCTTAACATAAGGATTTACATCAAAAGCATAAGGAATTGTAATTAGTATATAATTAAAATTCATAGCATTTTTTTTCATTTCCTCATCATTTTCTGAAATCAGAACGTGGTCAGCACCTAATTCTAAGGCTTCTTTTCGTTTGGCTTCTTGTGTAGTGATTGCTGTTACTTCTGCGCCCATTGCTTTTGCTAGTTGCACAGCCATGTGTCCAAGTCCTCCTATTCCAACAATAGCTACTTTATCTCCTTGCTTGATGTTCCATTGTTTGAGTGGCAAATAAGTTGTTATTCCTGCGCACAAAATAGGAGCTGCTTTCTTTATATCTAGCTTTTCAGGAATACTTAACAAAAACTCTTCATTTGAAACTACATGACTAGAATAACCTCCAAAAGTATTAAAATCAGATGCTGGGTCATTAAAATAACCGTTATAGGTCATTGTTGCACCATGAGGTCCTGCACAAAACTGTTCTTCATTATCTTGGCAAGGCTTACAGGTCTGACAGCTATCTATCATACAACCAACTCCTACTAAATCTCCTTCACTAAATTTTGTTACTTTATTACCGACTTTTGCTATTTTGCCAATAATCTCATGCCCCGGTACACATGGATAACGAGTATTTTTCCAATCATCGTTTACTTGATGAATATCACTATGACAAACGCCACTATATAGTACCTCTACAATAACTTGGTTATCATTAATCATGGGACGTTCTACATCCATTTCTGATAGCCTATGGTCTGTTAGTTTGTTAAGCAAATTATCTTTTGCTCCATAGCCCTTTACTACAAATGTGTTTTCTTTGAATTTAATATCGGTTTTCATTCTAACTAGATTAAAAAGTGTTATGTAAAAAAAGTAATTCTATCTTTTCTATAAAGATAGAATTACTCCCATAACGTTATGCTACGAAAATTGTTTTTCTAGTTTTAGAAGTTCATTTGTAAACAAATCTTGATGAAGAATCCTCTCATTTTCTAGTTTATTATCAACAAGCCAATTCAAGAATGAACTAACTCTTTCAGTTTTCATAGAACCACATTCTGAATCAGTTTTAAAATATGGAGCAGTAAAATTAATTGACTTTTCTAAATCAACATTTTGCTTATCATATTCTGTTAGATGTTTTTCTAGGATTTTTATAGCTTCTAATTTATTTTCTAGGGCGCATAAATATCCTTTTTGAGTAGCTTTTATAAAATTTGAATACTCCTCTTTTTGGCTCTTTAAATTGCTGTTTTTTGTAATAATGACAGGAGAATAACAATAAGGAATATCAAAATCACCTAAAGAAAATTTATTGAGTGCTACATTTTTTGATTCAGCTTCTATTCCTTCCCAGTTATTGAATATCCAAGTCGCATCAGCTTTATTTTCTAATAAAATGTTCCAGATTCCTAGTTTTTCAGGATATACTAATTCAATAGCTCCAGTTCCTCCATCATTTTTGACCATTTGTTTCACAATATAGTCTTCATAACGTGCTTTATAAGAAGCATATATTTTTCCATCTAAAATTTTAGGTCTATCTATTTTTGAAGATTTTAGTGTTGCAATACTGCTAATATCTTCTTGCAAAATGGCGAAAACAGCAATAGCATCAACTACATTTTTTTTGTTGTTTAGACTAATTACAGTTTCGAAAGGTGCAATAGCAAAATCGGTTTCATCTAGCTCTAATTTTTTACCTGGAGTAAGAGCATAATTATCTTCTAAAGGATTTAGAATTGTTGTTTCTATCTCTAATTCTTTGTAAAATCCTAGTTCTTTTGCTATAAAAATTCCGATATGATTGATATTTGGCGTCCAATCTAAAGCGATTCTTAATTTTTTCATGATGTGTTTTAGTATTAAAAATTGGTTTGAACGACAAATATAATAATTCTTATTATCCTATAAAGTTAAATACAGATAAAGACTAATTTAAGTGAAAAAGCTATATATTTGTGCTTTAGAAATCAGTAATAATATCTAAGTCGTAGAACCAATGAATGCAAATAGTGAGTTGATAGAATTGGGAATAATAGGACTAGCTGACAGTAATAAAAAAAAGAAATGGTGGAATAAGATTTTAAAAAAAGAAGTAGCAAAATATATTCTAGTTCTTTCAAAATCTGATGATGAGAACCAAAGAATACCTCTAGTGATTGGAAAGTTTGAAGCTCAAGCCATTGCAACAGTAATAGAAAACGTAACCCTTCCCAACCCTTGTACTCACGATTTATTCAGAAATGCAACTATAAAATTTGGGTTTTCTCTCAAATCTATTGTTATAAATAAATTCAAAGAGGGAATTTTTTCTTGTACTATGAATTATTCAGATGGTAAAACAGATATAGAACTCACTGCAAGAACTTCTGATGCTATTGCTTTAGCCATACGCCATAAATGTCAGATTTTTATAACCAAAAAGGTATATGAAGAAGTCGTAATTTTATGAAGGAATTAAAATAAAACTAAAAAATGAACTTAGAAAAAGACTTTACT
Source organism: Bernardetia sp. ABR2-2B (assembly GCF_037126435.1). GTDB lineage: Bacteria > Bacteroidota > Bacteroidia > Cytophagales > Bernardetiaceae > Bernardetia. The sequence continues at coordinate 549,362 of NZ_CP147020.1, forward strand.
ACCCAAACTCTAAATTTAAAAGATGATTACGAAGGAAATGTAATTGCTACACTTATCTCTTGTAATGCAAATACAGGAAATCGGAAAAGCATAATTTATATTCACGGCTATATTGACTATTTTTTTCATCCTCATGTAGCTAAAAAGTTTATTGAAAATGGATTTGATTTCTATGCGCTAGATCTTCGTAAATATGGACGTTCGTGGCTTTCTCATCAAAGAGGAAATTATTGTAAGTCTATTACAGAGTATTTTGAGGAAATAACGATGACGATTAATCAGATTTCTGAAAAAAATAATTCTCCAATTTACCTTTTAGGGCATTCTACTGGGGGACTTATAGCATCTAATTATGCTAATTTTGGAGAAGAAAAAAATAAAGTAAGTGGTCTTATTCTAAACTCTCCCTTTTTGGATTTTTATGAATCAGAGCTTAAAAAGAATACTATTTTAGCTGCTTGTAATTTTCTCGCTTTATTTTCAGATTATGCTTATATCAATAACATGCTTTCGCCTGTCTATGTGCAAAGTATTCATAAAGATTTCAAAGGAGAATGGGATTTTAATTTGAAATGGAAATATACAAAAGGCTTTCCTACTTACTTCAAATGGGTTTTGGCAATTGATGAGGCGCATGAAAACCTGATAAAACACTCAAATATTCAAGTTCCTATTTTGGTCATGCACTCTTCTGCTTCTAACAAACTCTCCAACTTCTCCGAAGAAGCTATGAGAAAAGATATTGTTTTGAATGTAGAAAACATAAAAGAACGAGGCGCAAAACTAGGAAATAAAGTTACTTTGTTAGAAGTAGAAAATGCGATGCATGATATTTTTCTGTCTCCTAAAAATGTTAGAGAAAAGGCTTTTGAAGGAATGTTTGAATGGCTTTTGGAGAATTAATTATTTGTTCCCAAACCTACTTTTTTAATTTGTTCTCAACATGGCTTTGTAAATCTACTATTTTGTTTAGTATTGCTATTTGGTCATTATTCAAACTTTCCTTTGGAATTAATCTCGCTGCTTTAGGGTTTTCCCAAATTAAAATCAAATTCTTTGTTTCACTTACAGAGATTACATTCGCCCAACTTTGAGTCGATTTAAAAGTTCCACCTTTTACTGTAATGAATTCATCTGTTATTTCGTAATTCATTTGTTCGTGCAAAATGGGCTGATTTTTATACGCTTTTTTGGAGGAAAAATAAATTGAAATAGGTACATAAATTACCATTGAAGACAAAAAAATCAAAAACCATTTATAATTACTCTCTACTTTATTGAGAAAGCTAAGAACTGTAATGTAAATAAAAAAAGGAGTAGCCAAAACCATTAATTTTGCAGACCAGCGTCTGTAATAAGAATAATAATTGAAGCGAATAAAGTCTTTTTTAGAAATTTGTGAGGTAAAATTTATTTCATTCATTTTTATAAGATTAGTTATACGTTTGATTTTCTATCTAAAAATTTTAATCTTTTTGAAATGGGTAGCAAAAAAGCCAAATAGAGATAATATATTCCTATAAATAGCATCAAAACTGAACTTTGTTCGGCAGCTCCCAAAAAACATGCGATTGATAAAAGAATTAGACTGGGAGTAATTATCCACTTTACCCAAGAAAAACCAAAATAAAATACAAATAAAGAAGACAATATTAATATACTTTTGATTACTCCTCCTAGAATATCTTTATTTCCAACTCTCCATATTTCAACTACAAAGAGAGTTTCACAGACAAAACAGAAAAAAATAAGAAGTATAAAAAAATTTTTAGCCTTCTCTTTTAAATTATTTTCTGGTACAGGGTAATCTAAAATATCATTTTTCATTTCAGTAACAAGTTATTACAAAAATCTCTGTAATTTAATAAATCAAAATTACAGAGATTAAAACTTATTTTTATTAAACCAAACTCATCAAAGCTTCTTCCAAAGCCTTAATTTTTGCTTCTGCATCAGCTTTCTTTTGGCGTTCTTTTTCTACGACTTCTGGTTTTGCATTGTTTACAAAACGCTCATTCGAAAGTTTTTTATCTACACCTATCAAAAATCCTTTTGCTCTTTCTATCTCCTTTTGAAGATTCTGACGCTCCTCTTCTATATCAATTTGAATTGGAACAGAAAACTCATCTCCTTTTACTACAAAACTCATTGCTGGGTTTGGCTTTTCATCTGTAAAGTTGATGTTCTCTACACCTGCCAGTTTCTGAATCAGAGAAAGATATTCATCATAAAAACTAGCATCAGATGTTTTTACGAATAAATCTAGCTTTTCTTTTGGAGGAATACTTTTAGCATTTCTTACTTTTCCAATTTGAGAAACTATTTCAAAAATCTGTTCTGTTTTTTCTAAAATAGCAGTATCAAATGCTTTCACTTTTGGATATTCTGCAACAATAATTGCTTCTTTCTCTGCTCTCTCATTTGTAATATGCCAAATTTCTTCTGTGATAAACGGCATAAAAGGATGCAAAATTTTCATTAGCGTTTCGAAAAACTCAATCGTTTTGTCATATGTTCCTTTATCAATTGGAGAACCATAAGCAGGTTTTATCATTTCTAAATAATTGGAACAGAACTCATTCCAAATCAATTTATAAACTCCCAAAAGAGAATCCGAAATACGATATTCTTCATAGTTACTTTCAATTTCTGAAAGTGTTTGATTGAGTTTTGCTTCAAACCAATTTATGGCTACTTGATTTCCTTGTGGAATCGAATCATTTGTTTTTTCAAGGGATAATAAAAGACGTAGCGCATTCCATATTTTATTAGAAAACTTACTTCCCTGCTCACATAATTTTTCATCAAAAGGCAAATCATTTCCTGCTGGAGAAGAAAAAAGCATTCCTACACGAACACCATCAGCACCATACTGTTTGATTAAATCTAATGGGTCAGGAGAATTTCCTAACGATTTAGACATTTTTCTACCTTGCTTATCTCTTACAATTCCTGTCAAATAAACGTCTTTAAACGGTTTTTTGCCTGTATATTCGTACCCTGCAATTATCATTCTGGCTACCCAAAAGAAAAGAATTTCTGGCGCAGTAACCAAAACTTGTGTTGGATAGAAAAAGTCTAGTTCTTTATTTTTAGATAAATCAATTTTTCCTGTTTCTTTATCAAAACACTCATCATTAAACCCGTCAAAAACAGCAATAGGCCAAAGCCACGAAGAAGCCCACGTATCCAAAACATCATCATCTTGACGAATGTCATTTTCAGTTACTTCTTTTCCTGTTTTTTCTTTGATTAATTGCAGAGCTTCTTGCTTCGTTTCTGCTACAACAAAATCATCATCTTCATCTCCATAAAAATAAGCAGGAATTTGATGTCCCCACCAAAGCTGACGAGAAATACACCAATCTCTTACATTTTCCATCCAATGACGGTATGTATTCTTAAATTTTGCAGGGTGTAAAACGATTTCATCTTTCTCAACAACTTCTAAAGCCGTTGAAGAAATATCTTTCATTTTGATAAACCATTGTAAGGAAAGTTTTGGCTCAACAACGCTTCCTGTACGTTCTGAACGACCAATTCTTGAAACAGTTTCTTCTTTTTCTACTAACAAACCAGCTTCTTCTAACTTCTTTGTAATGAGTTTACGAACTAAGAAACGGTCTTTTCCTACCATTTCAGGCATTTCACACTTTTCATTTAGCGTTCCATCATCATTTATTGTATCAATGATTGGTAAATTGTGTCTTTGTCCGATTTCGTAGTCATTAGGGTCGTGTGCAGGTGTAACTTTCAAAAGTCCTGTACCAAACTCTATCTCTACATATTCATCTGCAATAATTGGAATTTTGCGACCAATAAACGGAACGATTGCATTTTTTCCAATCAAATGTTTGAAACGCTTATCTGTTGGGTTTACAGCAATGGCAACATCACCCATGATTGTTTCGGGTCTTTGTGTGGCAATTGTAATTGTTCCTCCATCTTCTAATTCATATTTTGTGTGATACAAAAATGCTTTTTCGCCTTCTTCTTTATAAATTATTTCTTCATTTGAGATAGTTGTTTGAGCTTCACAATCCCAGTTTACCATTCTGTTGCTACGATAAATAAATCCTTTTTTATACAAATCTACAAAAACACGAATAACAGCTTTATAATAGCCTTCATCCATTGTAAAACCTGTACGATTCCAATCACAACTCGCACCTAATTTTTTGAGTTGTTCTAAGATTATTCCACCATATTTATCTTTCCACTGATAAGCATGAGATAAAAACTCTTCTCTAGTAAGGTCAGATTTTTTGATTCCTTGTTCACGAAGCAAACGAACTACTTTAGCCTCCGTAGCAATAGATGCGTGGTCAGTCCCTGGTACCCAAAGAGCTTCAAAGCCTTGCATTCTAGCACGACGCACCAAAATATCTTGGATAGTGTTGTTGAGCATGTGTCCCATGTGCAAGACACCAGTAACATTTGGTGGAGGGATGACAACGGTATAAGATTCTTTCTTAGGCTCATTTTCAGTTGGGACATGGGCTTCAAAAAATTTATTTTCAAGCCAGTATTCATACCACTTATCTTCTATCTCGGTGGGTTGGTAGGTGTTGCTAAGTTCAGTCATTTTATATGTGGTTAGACACACAACTGTATGTCTGTACGTTAATATCAATTTTTAGTAATCACTTTAATCTGTAAAGTTCAGAAATTTTTGAGAAAGAATTAAATTTTATTTGAATTTTAATACAACAATCTGAAAAATATGTTTTTTATTGCTTCTTCTATTTTTATCTGATTGTTATAGATTTGAATTTCTCTCTTTCAAATTTCAGATTTATATGTAGTTTTGTAGAAATAGTGTACGAAAATATATTCTGAATAATATAAACAAACAGAATATTCAACCATACAGTAAAAACTCAAAACTTCTTATGCAAAAGAAAATCAAATCTGCGCTCATTTCAGTATTTTATAAAGACGGCTTAGAGCCTCTTTTACAGACACTTGCTAGTCAAGGAGTTACAATTTATTCGACAGGAGGAACTCAAAAGTTCATTGAAGAACAAGGCATTTCAGTTTCTCGTGTTGAAGACCTTACTTCTTATCCTTCTATTTTCGGAGGGCGAGTAAAGACACTTCACCCAAAAGTTTTTGGAGGAATTTTACATCGTCGTAATCTTGAAAGTGATAGAGAAGAAGCAGAAAATTACGAAATTCCAGAAATTGACTTAGTCATTGTAGATTTATACCCTTTTGAGGAAACTGTCAAGTCTGGTGCTAGTGAAGATGAGATTATAGAAAAAATTGATATTGGAGGTATTGCTCTCATTCGTGCAGCAGCCAAAAACTATAATGATGTAGTTATTATTTCTGATAGAAAAGAATATCCACTCCTCAATCAGATTTTGAGAGAACAAAATGGAAGCACTAACTTAGAAACTAGACGTAAGTTTGCTACAAAAGCATTCAATACAAGTTCGCATTATGATACAGCTATTTTCAATCATTTGAATCAAATTGCTACACAGGGAGATGATTTGAATTTAGTTTTTAAAGAAAGTATTAAAGAAGGAAGAGCCTTGAGATATGGAGAAAACCCACATCAGAGAGGTTATTTTTATGGAGATTTGGAAGCTCTTTTTGAGCAACTTAATGGAAAGGCACTGTCTTATAATAATCTTGTGGATATTGATGCTGCCGTTGCTTTGATTGATGATTTTGAAGAAAGTAAAAAAGAAACTCCTGCCTTTGCCATCTTAAAGCATACAAATGCCTGTGGAATGGCAACTGCAAAAACAGTAAAAGAAGCCTATAAAAAAGCCTTTGCAGCCGATACTCTTTCTGCTTTTGGTGGTGTTTTGATTACAAATGGAGAAGTAGATGAAACAGCAGCTCAAGAAATGCATGATTTATTTTTTGAAGTTTTAATTGCACCTAGCTTTTCAGAGAAGGCATTAGAAATCTTGATGAAAAAGAAAAATCGTATTCTTTTGAAACGTAAAGATGTAGATTTTCCACATGTTCATTACAAAACATTACTAAACGGTGTAATTTCTCAAGATGCAGACAAAAAACAAGAGACTAAAAAAGACCTCAAAACAGTAACAAAGCAAGAGCCAACAGAAGCACAAATTGAAGCTTTACTTTTTGCTAATAAGCTCGTAAAACATACAAAATCAAATACAATTATTTTAGCTAATGAAGGGCAGCTTTTAGCAAGTGGTGTCGGACAGACTTCTCGTGTAGATGCGCTCAAACAGGCTATTACAAAGGCAAAAGTATTTGGTTTTGATTTGAAAGGGGCAGTTATGGCTTCTGATGCTTTCTTTCCTTTTCCTGATTGTGTAGAAATTGCAGCACAAGAAGGAATTAGCGCAGTTATTCAACCAGGAGGTTCGATAAAAGACCAAGATTCTATTGATATGTGTGATAAAAACAATATGGCGATGGTTTTGACAGGAACTAGACATTTTAAACATTAATTTTTAAAAATCAGGTCACTCGTGCAGACACAAGTAACGGAAAAATATAAGGTACATCTTATGTGTACAATAAACACCATTGCTTGTGTCCCCACGAGCGATTATTATATAATAAACCTATGATTTTAGTAACAGGAGCAGACGGACAATTAGGACAAGAACTTCAAGCCTTAAAAAAAGCCTACCCTTTTGAGTTTCATTTTACTGATTTTGAGAAATTAGATATTACGCATTCGAAGCGAGTAAATGAATTATTCGAACTCAAACATTTTGATTATTGTATCAATGCAGCAGCTTATACAGCCGTTGATGCCTCTGAAAATGATAAACTAGCAGCTTATGAAGTGAATGTAATAGGAACAACCAACCTAGCTAAAGCCTGTGCAAAACATGGCGTTCGTTTGATTCATATTTCGACAGATTTTGTTTTTGATGGCAATAAATGTACGCCTTATACAGAAAATGACACGCCTAATCCGAAAGGAGTTTATGGGACTTCGAAATGGCAAGGAGAAAAAAATGTTTTACAACACAATCCACATACAGTTATTTTAAGAACAGCATGGCTATATTCTACTTTTGGTAAAAATTTCGTCAAAACAATGCTTTCACTTGCTAATAAAAATCCTTTGAAAGTTGTTTATGACCAAATAGGAACACCTACGTATGCACGAGATTTGGCTGATACAATCCTTCAAATTATTCTTAGCATGGAAGATAAAAATTTTATAGAACCTCATTTATGGGGAACATATCATTACTCAAATGAAGGTGTAGCGAGTTGGTATGATTTTGCACAAGCAATCTTTGAAATCTCTAAAGACACAAAAGATAAGAAAGTGAATTTAGAGCCTGTTCGTTCGATAGAATTTCCAACTGCAGCAGAACGTCCTTCGTATAGTGTATTGGATAAATCTAAAATAAAACAAAACTTTGATATCGAAATTTCTCATTGGAGAGATGCTTTGAAACGTTGTTTGAGTAAGATGTAAGGGGATTTACTTTATAGCCTCAATATTGTTTTGTAATAATGAGAGTTTTCAAAAAAGGAACTTTTCCCATGATTTTAATCGTGGGAAAAGTTTTACTATGCCAGTATAAGAGCTAAACTTTCAAAGCTCTCTTATAAAGTCCGATTGTATTTTCTAATCCCAAATAAAGTGCATCACAGACAAGTGCATGACCGATTGAAACTTCCTGCAAATAAGGTAAATGTTTGGCTAAATAATTTAGATTATCTAAATCCAAATCGTGTCCTGCATTGATTCCTAAACCTAATTTGTGAGCAAATTCTGCACATTGAACATACTTTCGAATTGCTTTTTCAGGGTTTTCCTTAAAATTATTAGCATAACTTTCTGTATAAAACTCTATTCTATCTGCTCCTGTTTTGGCAGCAGCCTCAATAAACTGGTCTATTGGGTCAATAAAAATAGAAACCCGAATACCTAAAGCCTTCAAATCTGTAATTATTTCTTTCAAATAATCTTGGTGTTTGATAGTATCCCAACCAGCATTCGAAGTAAGAACACCATCCGAATCAGGAACTAAAGTGGCTTGTGTTGGCTTTATTTCTTTGACTATTTCTAAATAGCGTCCTTTTTGTGGATTTCCCTCAATATTAAATTCTGTCTTTACAATTTTTGATAATTCATAAGCATCTTGATAACGAATATGACGCTCATCAGGGCGTGGATGAATCGTAATTCCTTGCGCTCCAAAACGCTCACAATCTTGAGCTACTTGTATTAAATTTGGATTGTTTCCTCCTCGTGCATTTCTTAGGGTTGCAAACTTATTTATATTTACGCTTAGTTTGGTAGAGTCCATTTGGCTATATTTTACTTTTATTGAGTGATAATCTTTTTTTTTGATAAAAAAACCATTATGAATTATAACTAGATATTCAAAATTACTGCTTTTATTTTGCTCAAACAATAAATATCATACAAAATACTCATCACTAAGCATCTAAATCTTTATAGAATTTATGATAAAAGGTTTAAGAGTTTTTTGTATTTTAGAGATTCAAATACTCCTCACTTCATAATGCTTAATTCTTTTGTTAAAATATCATCTCCGTCTTCATTTTGTTATTTGGCTTTCTAGTCTTGTTCCGTTGGTTGTTAATCAAATTGATTTATCAGCTACCGAAATTGTTTTTTATCGGACTTCAATGGCTGTTGTATTTTTAGCTATTTGGCTTTTACTTATTAAAAAATTCAAATGGACAGGCAAAAAAACTTATTTTTTGATGGGAACTGGAATCCTTACTTTTGCTTATTGGACACTTATTGTTCTTTCTGCAAAACTAGCAAATGAAGCTGTTTGCCTTATCGGACTTGCTACAATACCTCTTTTTATCAGTATTTTACGACCCATTTTGGGAAAAGGAACTTTGTCAGTAGGAGAAATAATCACAGGACTAAATGCTATTTTTGGAATATATATTATCTACAGTTCTGATTTTGATTATGGGTTAGGCTTTTTCTTAGCTCTTCTTGCTGCCTTTTTTGGTGCGTTAGTTACTATTTTTAATGCAGAGCTAGTAAAAAAAGAAGATTCACTGGTTATTACCTTCTATCAAATGTTAGGAGCTAGTATTACAGCTTTTCTTCTTTTACTTTTTTCTACTTTTTGGGGAGGAGTAATAAGTGATTTTATTCCTGTAAAATGGAGTTTGACGTTACGTGATTTTGTCTTGATATTTAGTTTAGCACTAGGAGTTTCTGTCTATGCGTATAGCGAATCAGTACGATTAATGAAGTTTCTAAACCCTTTTACAGTAGCGATGGTTGGAAATTTAGTTCCACTTTATGGAATTGTGAGTGTAATTATTTTATCTTACCTTTTTAATTCAGTGGAAACTTCAAAAATGGATATTTATTTTTATGCAGGTGGAATCATTTTGGTTTCTGCTGTGGTAGCTCGTCCGTTAGTGATTTGGTATTTTGAAGTTTATGATGTTAGTGAAAATATCAAAAATAAAACGAATCAGTAATCATTGTTTTATCAAAAGATGAAAGTATAGCTATCTCATAAATCGAATACTAAATATAGTTCCTTCATTCTCATTGCTTTCTAACCAAATTTTGCCTTTTTTATCATTTACAGAATGAGCCTCTACAATTCGTTTGGCAATACTCAATCCCAAACCTGTTCCTTTTGGCTTTCGATTGTTCTTATCTCTAATTTGATGAAACTTCTCAAAAATAGAAATTTGATTTTCTTTTGAAATTCCTTTTCCATTGTCAATAATGTTTATTTGCCAAAAATCTTTTTCAATTCTTGTTTCAATTATGATTTTGTATAATAGATTCTTTCTACTTTCTGGAATTTCACTTTTATTAAATTTCATATGATTAATGGCATTCGAAACTAAATTAATAAGCACTTGTTCAATACGCTTTTCATCTGCCTGTACAATTAATTCTTTTTCATTATTTGTAAATGAAATTGCTAACTTTATATTTTTTTCTTCTGCTAATGGCTGCATAATCGTATAGCCCTTTTCTATTAGCTTCTTTAAATCAAATGCTTCAATTTCTAATGGAAATGAATTATTTTTGGAATGATTATCAAAACTTTCAATATCCAAAATTTCATTTATTAGAAGGCTAAGACGCTCACATTCATTTACTACATTTTCTAAAAAATTCTGCCTTTCATCTTCCTCTAAATCAGGGTTTTGATAGACAATTTCAGAAAGCGCACGGATTGCCGTAATAGGCGTTCGGAGTTCGTGGGTAACCGTAGAAATAAAATCATCTTTGATTCTGTCTTGTTCCTTTAATTTTTGATTAGATTCTTCTAATTCTTTTGTCAGTCGTCGTAATTCTGATGATTTTTGGCGTAGCTCTCTGTTAGTAGAAAGCACATCTTGAGACTCTTTTAAAATTGTAATTACTTCTTCCATTGCGACAGTTTCCTGTTCGTGCAATAACGAAGAAACCAAAATACGAGCAGAAACAGCACCCACTACATTAGAAAGCATACGTTCGGCAAGCGTCAGAAGACGAGAATCTGCTAAAACTATTTTTTCTTTATTTTGAGGTAAATCATTTTTCAAAACTTCCTCTTCTGTATTTGATTTTTGATAATTTTCTAATAAAAAAGTGGTTCGTTTTTCTCCCAAAAAGCTATTTAAAAGTTCTTTTACCTCTGAAAAATAGGCTTTTCCTTTCCATAAAACAGCACTTTCAAAACGATTAGAATATTTAAAAATATCTACAAAAATTTCGGCTTCGTTTCTTTCACTCGCAGGTTGAACACTCATTACAGAAACCAAAACATAACAAAATCCATTGAAAGAAAGCGACCAAAAGACACTTTGAGAAACAGCATCTAGTCCATTCATTCCAAAAAGTGCATTTGGATTTAATAATTGCAGAAAAACAGAATCAGAAATCCAAAACGTAGAAACATAACCGTTTTGAGCAAATGAGGGCAAAATAAGTGTATAACTCCAAACAACAAAACCTATAACAATTCCTACAAATGCACCTTTCTTAGTTCCCCTTTTCCAAAATATTCCCCCAAAAAAGGCAGGTGCTAGTTGTGCAATGGCAGCAAAAGAAACAATTCCAACAGAAACAAGAGAAGAAATCTCGCCCACTACTCTAAAATAAAAATACGCAAGAAAAAGAATAAGCAAAATCCCTAATCTTCTAAACCACTTTATTGAAGTAATCGCTTTTTGGTTCGGGTTTTTCCAATCAAAATCTGAAACCCAGTTGGGTAGTAATAAATTATTTGAAATCATTGTACTAAGAGCAGCCGTCGAAACAATAATCATACTCGTTGCAGCCGAAAAACCACCAATATAAGAAAGCAAAGCTACCCAAGGGGAATTTGAAGCCAAAGGCAAACTTAGCATAAACATATCTGCATTGATAGAAGTAGAACCTTCAAACCAAATCTTGCCTCCTAAAGCGATTGGCAATACCAAAAAATTAATAGCTAAAAGATAGAGCGCAAAAATCCACATAGACGGAATAATATGCTTTTCGTCTTCATTTTCTACGACCGAAACTTGAAACTGACGAGGCAAAAGAAAAATAGCCAAAGCAGACAAAAGCAAATACCAAAACCATTCACCACTACTTTTTTGATGCTGAATAATAGTAAGTTTTTCTAGGTCTGGATTCAGAGTTGTTTTCTCAAAAATATCAATCATTCCATCAAACATTCCGTAGATAATAAAGCAGCCAACAAGTAGAAACATAGAGAGTTTTATAACAGTCTCAAAGGCAATAGCAGCTATCATTCCCCTATTTTTGTTATCGCTTTGAAGGTTACGAGTCGTAAACAAAATCGTAAAAAAGCCAAGAAAAAGTGTTGCATAAAACGCTGTATCCGTAATCCATAAATTACTAAAAAAAAGAGTTTCTTGCGATTGTGTAAGTACATCAATACTCATCGAAATTGCCTTTATTTGTACAGAAATATAAGGTACAATTCCCAAGACACATAAAATGGTAATCAAACGACCTAACGCAACACTTTTTCCATAACGAGCCGAAATAAAATCTGCTAAAGTTGTGATTCCTTTTGCCTTACTGATTCGGATTATTTTACGAAGCACAAACCACCAAAGAGGAATCGTAAGCAAAACACCAATATAAGTAGTCAGAAATCCCAAACCAGAAGTTGCAGCCTGTCCGACACTTCCATAAAATGTCCAAGCTGTGCAATAAACACTCATAGAAAGCGCATAAATAAGTGGCTTGGTATAGTTATTTTTTGATGTTTGTTTTGGTGTTTGCTTTGATTTTTTCTTGCTTCTCTTTTTCCAAAAAAATACACTTTGGTATTCTGTCCAGTATGCTATACCAAACAAAATAGCCAAATAGCTGATAGAAATAAGAAATAGTAGAAATTCGGAATACAAATTGAGTTATAAATTATTAATTGTGAATGATGAATGAAATATAAATATAATCCTTATTTTGAGTTCTCAATGAACTTATAAGTATCTTTGAGAAATTCAATTTATAAAAATTCCCTTTAAGATAATTGTATTTACCAAATTTCCCTAAAAAATGAAACGTATTTTGATTGCCGACGATGAGCCAAATATTTTACTGTCTTTAGATTTTTTGATGCGAAAAAATGGCTATGAAGTTTTTATTGCACGAGATGGAAAAGAAGCCATAGAAATCATCAAAAATAAGAAACCACAAGCCGTAATTTTAGATATTATGATGCCTGAAATGGACGGTTACGAGGTTTGTCAGTTTATAAGAAATAATGATGAATTAAGAGATACAAAAGTAATTTTCCTGTCAGCCAAAACACAACCAGCAGATATTGAAAAAGGTCTGACAATGGCAGACTCGTATATTACAAAGCCTTTTTCTACAAAGGATATTGTGAAGGAAGTAAAGAGTTTGATATAAAAAAAGAAGAACCACCTCAAAAAGATAGTTCTTCATTAGTTTCCGACATTGAAATCGTTTCAGCGTTTCCAGTGATAAATAATAACTATCAAAAGAGTGACTGAAACAAACCACACACCAAATAGATAAAAGAAAGCTGTCGGTACTTTCCCTACCCATTTTACCTTGTTGAATATTCCCAATATCGGATAATTGAAAAGCACCAACATTAGTGTAGTCAAAATCAATAAATCTCTTATTAACAGGCGATTCATAAAACAAATGATTAGTGATAAATGGTAAATGATAAACGAAAAGTCATTTATCACTTACCATTTACAATTTATCGTTTTTCCTTAATGGTCTACGGCTTCCCCAGCACCACGAGGCAAACGAATATCCTCTACAATATCTTGTACTTCTTGTGGAGGTGCAGGCGTGAAGCTACTTATGACTACCGATACAATTACATTCAAGACCATTCCTAATGTTCCGATTCCTTCTGGAGAGATTCCGAAAAGCCAGTTTTCTGGAGTATTCATTTCTGGAGAAACAAATTTGAAATAAACGATGTAACCAATTGTGAAGGCAAGACCTACTACCATTCCTGCAATCGCTCCTTCTTTATTCATTCGTTTATAGAAAATTCCCATTACAATAACTGGAAAGAATGAAGCTGCTGCTAATCCGAAGGCAAAGGCGACTACTTCTGCTACAAAACCAGGAGGATAAATTCCAAAAAGTCCTGCTATCGTAACAGCTACGGCTGCTGCGATACGTGCAGCAACAAGTTCACCTTTTTCAGAGATATTTGGCATTACTACTTTTTTGAGTAAATCGTGAGAAACTGATGCAGAAATTACAAGTAAAAGCCCTGCAGCCGTAGAAAGTGCTGCTGCTAGTCCACCTGCTCCAATAAGTGCCACTACCCAGTTAGGAAGATTTGCAATTTCAGGATTGGCAAGTACCATAATATCTCTATCTATGTAGAGTTCATTTTTTGAAGAAGGGTCAGGGTTTGCTATTACTAATTCTCCGTGTTTTCCTTTTTGTCCTTCTACAAATTCAGGCTTACCTGTTACGGCTTTTCCTGCTACATACTGTATTTTTCCATCGTCATTTTTATCTACCCAACCTAAAAGACCTGTCTTCTCCCAGTTGCTTACCCATTCTGGCATTGCAGAATATTCTTTATTACTAACTGTTTCGATAAGATTTGTACGAGCAAAAGCAGCAAGAGCAGGCGCAGTAGTATAAAGCAGAGCAATAAAAATAAGCGCATAACCACCCGAAATACGAGCATCTTTTACACGAGGAACAGTAAAGAAACGAACAATTACGTGTGGAAGTCCTGCCGTTCCGACCATTAGCGCAGCCGTAATAAAGAAGACATCTATTGTACTTTTTGTGCCGTCCGTATAAGGTGTAAACCCTAATTCTTGATTGAGACCATCTAATTTATCCAACAAATAAACATCACTTCCAACTACTGTTCCTCCAAAACCTAATTGTGGAATTGGATTTCCTGTTACTTGTATAGAAATGAAAATTACAGGTACTAAGAAAGCAAACATCAAAACACAATATTGTGCTACTTGTGTATAAGTAATTCCTTTCATTCCACCCAAAACGGCATAGAAAAATACGATACACATTCCGATAACTACGCCCCATTCGACAGAAACCTCCAAGAAACGAGCAAACACAACGCCCACGCCACGCATCTGACCAGCCACATACGTAAACGAAACAAAAAGCGCACAAACAACAGCTACCAAACGAGCCGTATCTGAATAATATCTATCACCTACAAAATCAGGAACAGTAAATTTTCCAAATTTTCGTAAGTAAGGTGCAAGTACCAAAGCCAAAAGTACATACCCTCCTGTCCAGCCCATTAGATAAACCGAACCATCATATCCACTAAATGAAATAATCCCTGCCATAGAGATAAACGAAGCTGCCGACATCCAATCGGCTGCCGTTGCCATTCCGTTAGCGAGTGGCGAAACGCCTCCTCCAGCTACATAAAATTCTTTTGTCGAACCTGCTCTTGACCAAATCGCAATACCAATATAGAGAGCGAAAGTGATGCCTACAAGTATATATGTCCAAACTTGAATGCTCATAATAAATAAAGTTTTTTTGTGGTGTGTGTATTTATTTTTTAACCATCAACGAGACTTCGCCGTCGTTGAGGATTGTAATTAAAACCTCGTTGACGGCAACGCCTCAACGACGGTTAAGAGATAGTTTGTTATTTTTCATCTACATCAAATTCCTTATCTAGCTTGTTCATAAGCCAAACATAGACAAAAATCAAGATGACAAAAATGTAAATTGAGCCTTGTTGGGCAAACCAAAAACCTAGTTTGAAGCCTCCCATTCTGATGGTATTGAGTTCATCAACAAAAAGAATTCCTGCGCCATACGAAACAATGAACCAAATAGTCAGCAAAATACCGAGATAAGAAAGGTTTTTCTTCCAGTATTTGTCCATTAGTTTTTTCTGTGTGTTGTCTTTCATAATTTTATTAAATTGTGAGTGATGAATTATAAATGATGAATGAGTTGTGAATTATCAATATAGGAATGAAAATACGAAGTATGACATATAATTTGTATTCATTCATAATTAACCATTAATAATTCACAATTTGTGTTTACAACCAAATATGTGTTTGAAGAATAATTTCTCCTCTTGAAGTATCTAAATTTCCTGCTGCATAAACAGGACGTTGAGAATATTGAAGTGTAATTTTGGCATGATGTCCGTTGATGAAATAATTTGCGCCAAAATCAAATTGAGTAGAAGGGTCGTTTAAGGCTTCAAAATCTTTATAAGTTACGGCTGCAAAAGGCTGAAACTGTGTTCCGTTTTGGAATTTTTTGAACGCATAACCAGCTTGTGTATAAAAAATTGAACCTGTTCCGATGGTAGGTTGTGTATTTCCTCCGTTGCCAGAAATATTCATAATTCCTACATTACGCAAATAATTATCGCCAAAATCATAGCTATAAAAAGCTGAGTAAGCCGTTATTCCTCCACTTCCCAAAGGCATATCTAAGAAAGCATCTACTGCAAAAAGTGAAATATCATTCAGTTCTGCTTCTGACTGCCCTACCTGTTTCGTACCTGTTGCATCTGCATGATAATGAAAACCTGCACCAAGATTAAAAATTTTCTTTGCACCCATATATGTTCCTACAAAATACGGTAGTTTATTCGATTCTTTATCAAAAAACTGATAATTAAAATATCCTTGTATGGCTGTATTTTCATTCAAAACATTTCTTGCTATGCCATCATCTGGAAGTTCTTCGGCTAATCCATCTGCTGCAAAAGGCTTATTGAGTGCAATACGATAATCAAACTTTCCGATTTTTCCTTTTGCGTACATTCCCATCTGACGAGCAAATTGGTCTGTAAGTTCAATCGTTGCCCAGTTGAAAATAGGCGCATCTACTGCCAAAAAATTAAGTGTACTAGCGTTCGTCATTCTTGAAATTCCATTCCAATAATGAAGTCCTGCACCTAAGTAAAGTTCATCAGCAATTTTATATTCTGTCCAAGCATCGTGCATAAAAAGTTGAGGTTTTTTGCCGTTTGCTCCTGTAATCCCTCCATTTCTAAAAGTTTGATTATTGATACCAAAATGAGTCAGAATCAAAAAACGAGGCGAAACTTGTGCAAACATCAAGACACGAGAACGACGAAGACCAATATCAAATGTATTATCTGAAGGTTGTCCAGCAATATCTACACTATTAGGATTATTTTGAGTAGAGCGAACCCAAAACTGATGCCACGTCAGAAAACGAATATATTTATTTCCACTCTCATCTAGTTTCAGAGTAAGAGGTTTGTAAGAATGATCAACCTTTTCTTTTTCTTCTGTTTTTTCTTGAGCGAATAATTTTTGGCTAAAACAAATCAAAACCAAATAAAACGCAAGTAATTTTAAATTTAATAACTTCATTGTATGGCAGGTTTGTGTTTATGTGAAATTTTATTTTGTGTTTATTTCCTCAATGATACACACAAGCCGACCTAATTGTCAAATGGTGGGTTGTTTTCTGTTAATTTAATATAGTTATTTTTGAATTGTGAATTGTGAGTTATTAATTATGAATGGAAAACCATTACTTGAATTACAAATGATTAGTTGTGAATTGTGAACGAATACAAACTAGTATTTCGCTTGAAATTCATTATTTGTTTAAATTTATTTTTGTCGTCTTTATAATACTTGTGATAATACTCATTACTTCGTCTGCATCTTTGTAGATATTATCAAAT
Source organism: Bernardetia sp. ABR2-2B (assembly GCF_037126435.1). Classification (GTDB taxonomy): domain Bacteria; phylum Bacteroidota; class Bacteroidia; order Cytophagales; family Bernardetiaceae; genus Bernardetia. The sequence goes on from NZ_CP147020.1 coordinate 566,482, forward strand.
TGTTGTTCTGTTAAATAATCCGTTTCTTTCAGTAATTCTAACCAGTAAAGAGTTTCGTTATTTTCCTTTTGAGCGATTGACATTTTATGTATAAAATCCTTTTTACTTTCAGCATGTACAGCTTCTCTTACCATTGCTCCTATACTTGTTCCACTTCTCAATAATTGCTTTGATAAAGTATATTCTTTCTTCTCTTTTTCTAAAAACTTATATAATTTGACTATTCTGACAGCTAAATTGAAACTTTTTTCTTTAACAGGATTAGATTGCATAATGAATAAAATTGTGAGTGATGAGTTGTGAATGATGAATGAATACAAATTACTAATTAATTCATAATTTCATTCGTGTTCATTCACAAATCACCATTAATAATTCACAATTTCATCATAGTCTTTCCCACTTGATTATCATAAACTTATCTCCCAAAGGCGTTATCAAAATACTAGAATCCTCTAAGGCATTTTTTTCGTCTAAAAACTCTAATAACTCATTGTGTTTTAATACTTTATAAGTAGGCCGATATTCTCTCATTTTGGGACGAGAAATTTTATATTCTTTTACCCAGTTCATTACCGATACATGACTTACTCCGATAATTCGCTCAATTTCTCTGTACGATAACCCCTCCAAGTAAAGCTGCAAAGCCTTGACTACATAATAGTTGTCAATGCGTTTTCCGTCTTTCTGAACAGTGAAGTAATAATTACAAGATTTACATAAAAAACGTTGTTTTTTTCGTATTGTGCCACTTTTTATAATCTGATTGCTTTGGCAACGTGGACAATCTGGAACTTTAAAAGTATTCATTTTTGATAAAAATTAATAAGAATTGTTGTGTGTTAGGTTTTATTATTCCATAATTTAATCAAAAAAAATAGCTATCTAAAATTTACTTTAGATAGCTATATCAATTTTGTATAACTATATCAATTTAGCAGAGTAATTTTTATAAAAATTAACAAAAACTATACTTTGCTAAAATACTATATTTTTTTAGGGAAACCGTTTTTATTTTTTTAGATTGAGGTATGAAAAGGTAGAATTAGTGAAATTTTACTTTTTCTAATATAATTACACACCTCAAAAAAATACACACAATCATGAGAATCAGAACTTTAGAAGATTATACAACAGCCTACCGAAAGAGCGTAGAAAACCCTGAAAGATTTTGGGAAGAAGTAGCACGTACATTTTCTTGGCATAAAGGCTGGGACAACGTTTTAGATTATAGTTTTGAAGACTATTCTGTAAAATGGTTTGAAGGAGCAAAATTCAATATTACTGAAAACTGTTTGGACAGACATTTACTCACAAAAGGTGATAAAGTAGCCTTAATATGGGAGCCCAACAGTCCAGATGATGACGAAATAGAATTTACATACAAGCAACTACATGAAAAAGTATGTCAGTTTGCCAATGTCTTAAAAAATAATGGCGTTGAGAAAGGTGATAGAGTGGTTTTGTATATGCCAATGATTCCAGAACTTGCGATTGGAGTATTGGCTTGTGCTAGAATTGGCGCAGTTCATTCGGTCGTTTTTGCAGGTTTTTCTTCTTCAGCTTTGGCAGATAGAATTAATGATGCACAAGCAAAAGTAGTTTTGAGTTCGGATGGGAATTTCAGAGGCACAAAAACTTTTGATGTTAAAAATGTAGTAGATGAAGCTCTTGAAAATTGTCCTTCTATCGAAAAACAAATCGTTTTGAAGAGAACAGAGTCAGAAATTACGATGAAAGAGGGCAGAGATATTTGGTGGAATGAAGAACTAGAAAAAGCCGACCCATTTTGTCCTGCTACAATTATTGATGCCGAAGACCCTTTATTTATTCTTTATACTTCGGGTTCGACAGGAAAACCAAAAGGTGTTGTTCATCACGCTGGGGGGTATATGGTTTACACAAAATACAGTTTTGAAAACGTTTTTCAGCTTCAGGATAATGATGTGTATTGGTGTACTGCTGATATTGGTTGGATTACTGGACATTCATACATTGTCTATGCACCTCTTTTAGCTGGTTCTACGACAATGATGTTTGAGGGTGTTCCAACATTTCCTGATGCTGGGCGTTTTTGGGAAATTGTAGATAAATATAAGGTTTCCATTTTTTATACTGCTCCGACGGCGATTCGTGCGCTACAAGCAAAAGGATTAGAACATGTGAATAAGCATAATTTATCTTCATTAAGAGTTTTGGGAACAGTAGGCGAACCGATAAATGAAGAAGCATGGGATTGGTATCATCAACATATTGGAAAGGGGAACTGTCCGATTGTAGATACATGGTGGCAGACTGAAACAGGTGGAATTATGATTTCAAATTTGGCAGGAGTTACTCCAAACAAACCAACTTGTGCAACACTTCCACTTCCTGGTATTCAGCCTGTTTTGTTAGATGCAGAAGGCAATGAACTAAAAGGAAATAATGTAGAAGGAAATTTATGTATCAAATACCCTTGGCCTTCTATTTTACGCACAACTTATGGAGACCACGAGCGTTGCAAAAACACTTATTTTTCTACCTATAAAGGTTATTATTTTACTGGCGACGGTTGTAAAAGAGACCACGATGGAATGTACAGAATTTTAGGGCGTGTAGATGATGTAATCAACGTTTCTGGTCATAGAATGGGAACGGCAGAAGTAGAAGATGCCATCAATCAGCACGAAGACGTAATAGAATCAGCAGTAGTAGGCTATCCCCATGAAATAAAGGGGCAGGGAATTTATGCTTTTGTTATTTGCGATGAAAATTCTGATAAATCAGCAGAAGACTTGAAAGCAGAAATTTTGAAAACTGTTTCTCAACATATTGGAGCGATTGCAAAACCAGAAAAAATACAAGTCGTTTCTGGACTTCCAAAAACTCGTTCTGGAAAGATTATGCGTAGAATTTTGAGGAAAGTAGCTGAAGGAGACGTTTCTAATCTTGGAGATACTTCTACTTTGGTCGATCCTTCTGTTGTAGATGAAATAAAAGAAGGTGCAGGGCTGTAATAAAAGTGGTAAAATTATTACACCTTACTTCTTTGCAAAACTTATGTCATAATTCGTATATTAGACCTTTACAACTAACCTACCACTCATAAAAAAAGCAACTTCTAAAAGAGGTTGCTTTTTTTGTTCCAACAATTAAAAAAGTAATAGAAATTACTAATTTAGAAGTTAGATGAGTAAAATATGTTTTGAGTTGCTTTATATAAAAAAAATAATCTTTGTAGTTATATCAAACACAAGTATATTTTTAAACTAACATTTTCAAAGGATTTTCCATAAACTCTTTCAAAGTCTGTAAAAATGCTGCACCAACAGCTCCATCAACAACTCTATGGTCGCATGACAAAGTCATTTTCATAATATTTCCAACTACAATTTCGCCTTCTTTCACGATAGGCTGTTGGGTAATTGCACCGACAGCTAAAATACAAGCATTTGGCGCATTGATAATTGCTGTAAACTCTTCAATTCCGAACATTCCCAGATTAGAAATCGTAAATGTACTTCCTTCCCAATCTGAAGGCTGTAATTTTTTATCTTTTGCCTTTCCTGCGTAATCTTTTACTTCAGTATTGATTTGAGAAAGTGTTTTCATCTCTGCAAAGCGAACCACAGGAACTAATAAACCTTCATCTACTGCCACAGCAACACCCATATGGACATTGTCATGATAACGAATAACATCGCCTTGCCAAGAAGCATTTATAGCTGGGTGTTTTTTGAGAGCCAAAGCTGTTGATTTGATTACAATATCATTAAATGAAATTTTTGTATCAGAAAGACCATTTAACATTTTACGTGTTTCGATGGCTTTATCCATATTTACAGCAATCGTTAGATAAAAGTGAGGAGCTGTAAATTTACTAGCAGAAAGGCTCTTTGCAATTGCCTTACGCATCTGCGAAACCTTCTCGTCTTGTGTTCCCTCTTGTGCAAAAGCTGGTGCTGATTTTTGAGCAGATTGGACATCAGATTGATTATCAGAAACTTGTTTTGTTTCTGCTTTAGTAGCTTTTTGAGGAGTAAAGTTCTCTATATCTTTTTTAGTAATTCTTCCATTCTCACCACTTCCTTCTATTTGATTGATATCATATCCATTTTCTTCTGCCATTTTTTTGGCTAAAGGAGATATAAAAATACGTCCTTCTGAGCTTTCATTAGAAGAACTAGAACTATCAGAATCGGAACTAGAAACTGATTTTGTTTCTTGTTTAGTTTTTGTTTGCTCTTCTTCCTCACTATCAGAATTAGAACTACTATCAGTATCTGAATTTTCAGCATCTAAAAGAGCTTGATAATCTGCTCCTTTTTCACCAATAACTGCGATGGGTGCATCAATAGGAACACTATCGCCTTCTTCAGCTGCTAAATATAAAACTTCGCCATCATCATAAATATCAAAATCCATTGTAGCCTTGTCTGTTTCTACTTCGGCAATGACATCTCCAGATTTGAGTTTGTCGCCTACTTTTACGAGCCAAGATGCCAAAACCCCCTCTTCCATAGTATCAGTCATTTTTCTCATACGAAGAACAACAGCATTGATAGAGGAAGTATCAATTTTTTTAGCAGAAGATTTTTCTTGCTTTGGCTGTTCTACTTCTTTTTTAGGCTCTTTTTGCATTTCTTTTTCGTCTGACTTTTCCTTACCTCCTTCTTGAGAAGATTCACTATTTGCTGTCCCAAATTTTGCTTTTAAGTCTGAAATATCTTCTCCCTTTTTGCCCAAAATCAAAACTGGGTCATTTACAGGAACTCCCTCTCCTTCACTAACGCCAATATATAAGACTTCGCCATCAACGAAACTTTCCCATTCCATGGTTGCTTTATCAGTTTCAATTTCAGCTAAAAGGTCGCCTGATTTTATTGTGTCACCTTCTTTTACGAGTATACTTGCTACAACGCCTTCTTCCATGGTATCAGTAAGGCGTGGCATAATAAGGATTTCAGCCATAAGAATATATTATTTTATGTGGTTTGCTTTTGTGTTTTATTTACTTGTGTGATTTCTAGTATTTTTTTGATTGAATTTCAAATTTCTTATTTAAAAGAATTAGTAAAAAGTGAAAATTCAATCCTTCTACTTCAAAGATAAGAATTTAATCTGTGAAGGCAATTTTAGCCTAAATTTTATTAGTGATTTTTTTGAGTATATCTGATGTACCATACTATTGGACATTTTGAGATAAATGCAGTCCTAAAGGGCAGCCTATCTTTATAAAACTAAAAACAGGCAAAATGCATTATTAAACAGTCTGCTCTATGAGACTGACCTATGCAGAAATATAAGAATGATAATTAAAAGAACACACAGTTATAAATAGTAACACTTTAGGGTACACAATCTAAGGGTATATAGTAATTTTTACACCTTTATCTTAGTTTAAATTTAGCAAAAAACACGCTTTAAAGCAAAAAAAAGGCATATACGGATGTATATGCCTTTAACATTGTGATTCCTTCAGGATAACAAAAATGGCTTATAAATAACGACAAAGGCGTTTTTGTAATACAGTAACCTATAATGTTACCAAGATACAAATACCTTTTAGGCAAGTAGGAAACTACTCTCCAAAATTCAAACTAAATAAGTTTAACTCTTCATTTGTAGGTAGTGTCGCTTTTTTACTACTTGCCTTACCCTTTCCCAGCTCAAGACCTTCTATTTTTAGGTCTTTGGTTATTAGATGCTCATACAAAGTATTTATTTTTTTACGTAACTCCGAAACTGTATCTTTTAGATTAGATATTTCTGCTTCTGCTTTTAAAGCTCTGTCTTTCCATTTGCTACTCTCTTTTTCTTCAAAAGTTGTATTTTTGTTTAGCATTTCTCCATTTCCACTAATTAACCATTCAGTATTAATCCCCTCGCTTTTTAGAAACATCAAATACTTTACATTGGGTTTGGCAGTCTTTCCTAATTCCATTTTACTTACAGAATTTTGACTAATACCTATTTTTATTGATGCTTCTGTTTGGGATAAGCCTAAAAATTCCCTTGCGTTTTTAAATCTAATTCCTTGATTCATAAGTATTTAGAGTTTTTTGAGTAAAAAAGTTTAATATTTTACTCTAAAAAGTTTTTTGTTTACAACTTTTAGAGTATATTTGCATTATAGATAATGATATTTACACAAAGTTACGCATAAGTAATGAAAAAAGTTTACTAATCAATGGAACAATCTCAAAAAACTAAAATAGCGACGATTAATGCGAAAGTAAATGCAGACTTAAAAGATGATTTTACACACGCCTTATTAGAGGAACATGTAGCTAGTCAGACTTATTTTTTTGAGTGGGCAATGCAATTAGCAATCGAACACCGTAAAGATTTTTTTGAATTTATGCGAAGCAAAAAACTATCTGATAAATATGTCCACCAAAAAATACCACAACTTAACACAGGAGCAGAAAGCTCAAATGTATGAGTTACAATGTGAATACGACAGTTATTCTAAGCAAATGAAAAAAGCCTTAAACGAGGGAGATACAGAAAAGTATGACTACTATGAAAATCTTAGAAGTCAGATACCTGCTAAAAAGCTAAAAGTCAAAAACTCTTAGTAATTCTATTCAATCAGAAAGACAAATTTTAATCATTCCAAAACCCAACTAAATACTCAAAATTATGTCAGACTTTAAGCCTCAAACGTCAGATTTCAAAGAAATGTACAATAAACTTGTTTTAGAAAACGCAAAATTGGTAGAACAAAACAGGGAACTGAAATATCAAGCAGACCTCAAAGATTATGCTATGGAAAAGGTAGCATTAGTAGAAATAGAGGTAGAAGAAACGGCTAAACAACGCAATGCTTATCGTCATAAAGCTCACAAGCTAGAATATGAAGTGTCTAATTTAAGAACAGAATTAGAGTTTGTGAAAAAAAAGTATGAAGCATCAAAATAGTGTTTGTATGTGCAAGAACAAATTTTTAAACTAAAAAGAAAGTATTTGTGTGCTTTAAGAAGGTAGAAATACTGTTTCTATTTTCTTTCAAGAAAAGCGATTGAACATTGTAATATGAGGATTTTCCTTGTCCTCTAAAAAGGAAATATTATAAAGTAAAATCGCCAGCTAGGTTAGTATAGTGGTCAGTACGCTGATAACGAAGTCAGTAGCAGGAGTTCGAGTCTCCTACCTAGTGCAAGAGAAAATTTTAATCATTCATAACCCAACTAAAATACTTGAATTATGGGAAAGGGAAATAAAATCAAAAAAGAAATACAGCGCAATGAAGACCACATGAATAATATCAAAACAATGATAACTGATTATTGCAATAAAGAAAATATCAGCTTAGTGGGTCATGTTGCAGCGATTGATAACAAACATCTTAAAAAAGGAAAACACGCTGCTTTAGTAGCTCATATTGGAGTTGGAAATATAAAAGCACTAAAGCCTTTGCAGATGGGATTATACGCTACTATTGGTTTACAGCTTGAGAAAGAATTAGAAGAGTAGTGTTTGTGCAACGATAAATCTAAGTGTAGGGAACAAACACTTAGTTGGACAATGCCTATTAGCTCAGTGCAATTAAGGTAGAGCGTTATTACTTAGCTAGAAAAGTAGTAAAGGTCGGGAGTTCGAATCTCTCATAGGCATCAAATATCAATTTTTGATATTGTTATTTGGGTAAAATAACGGAATAAAGTAGTTGGGAAGCTACTTTATTCTTCCTAATAATTTATCAAATCACTAAATAAAAAATGAATCTAATAGTACAAATAATACTTTTCGTTTTAGCTTTTCTTACTTGTTTATGTGGTGTTGCTATGCTTATAGATGCCGTTATCATAGACTTTATGCCAAGAAAAATACAGGACTGGTGGGAACATCATTACTGGTAAAATAAATCAAAACCCAACTAAATACTCAAAAAATTATGCTTTTTATTAATAAACCCACACAGCCAAGAAGACTTGTAAAATTCTATGCTCAACTAAATACAGAGTTTAAAAATTGCAAAATAAGTGCAGAGAGAATACAAGATTGTAATCTCAATCTCACTCTTTTTGATGAAACTCTTATTCAGAAAAACGGAAACGAGCCAAGTTTGAATCTGCTCCGTGAGCTAGACTTCATACAAAGAAGTGATGAGGTAAAACTACAAATAGCAGAAGCTGTTACAAAAATACTTCGCAAAGAATTATTAAAGCGTGTTACTTATTTTGCTCATCTAAATAACTACCAATATGGCTAAACAGAGATTACCCTACCAGATGAAAATGCAGGAACGTAATGCTAAAGCAGTTATGATGAACCGTGCATTGAAGGCTCTTGTAAGTCATAAAATTGAATGTAGTAAAGCAAGAAAAGCAGAAGAGCCAGAGCCTTATTTGAAGCTATCAGAAGTAGAAGTACAAACATTAATAGATGCTTGTGGACTTGCAAAAGATGCTCTCAAAGGTATTCAGATAGAAATGTTCAACTCAAAACCAATAAAACGATGCCAAGAGGTTATACAAGACACGAACGAGTAGCCTATCAGTACAAAAAAATAGACTATCATTATCAGCAGTTAGTTCGTTTAGGCGAATCAACGGATAAAATCTTAGAAAAGATGCTTATGAGCCAAGCTCTCCAACAGGAAGAGGCGAAACCAGAAGTAGAAGAGCCAAAAGAAGTTGTACAACTTACAGGCTATCTAAAGTACGTAAAAGAATATGTAGAAGGCAAATATCAATCTATGTTTGTCAAAGAAGGAGAAGAGCGCAGTAGTATTCAATTATTCTATAAGCAAAATGAATCAATACTATTTGATTTAGAACGCTTACAGAATATGGAACTCAACGGTATAAAAGTAGTCGTAAAAGCCATTCAAAACGGTTATACGTCCACAGATAAACCGATTATGAATGTAGTATCAGTTCAGAATTATAAGGAGTTTTTGAAAGAACAAAAAAGCTAATTTTATGGAAAACGAATTAATCAGATTTATACTATCCATCGCAATAGCTGCTCCTATGGTATTTATGCTTCTTAAAATTCTTATCAGAGGAGAAGAAATTAAGATAAATGAATTGCACGAAAAAAACAGCAGGTTGAAACGTGAGAATCAATCTCTTATGAGAATCAACAATGACAATGCTGAACATATAGAAACTCTACACAGAGCCGTAGATGAAGAATATGATAAGAAAGTAAGAAGACAGGAATTCATGTCTTTTCTAAAGCAAAACAGACTAGATTAAAATCAATCAAAACTTTACAAAAACTATGACCTATTTACTTATTTTTTTACTCGTTGTTTGTCTATTTTTTTTGATAAAAAAGTCAATACAATTGAGGAGACAAAAAAACAGCTTTATGCAACTTTCCTTAGAAAAAGGACAGATACATGCTTTATTCAAGGATTACGTGTTCAATAGAAATCTACAAAACGAAATGGCTACTTTCGATTATTTCAAACAGCACGGTTTGGGAGAGGACGGAGAGCCAGAAGAGGTCAGAGTTTATGATACTCTTGCACAACATTTTGAAAACATAGAACAATAGGAATTATGAAAACAACAGACAAAATACTGCAAGCGTTTGGTAATTTGGGACGGAAGCCATCAGAAAATCATAGTGGCGACCCATTTCAGCAGGCCCTCAACGAAACCAAAGCAAAAGGCTATTACGAACAAGCTGCTCAAAAGCTCACACCGACCACACAAGCGCAAAAAAGGCGTGGTTCATTCAAGATAGTGAAGTCTTTGAAAGGGTTCTATCACATCGTTTCTTTCCTTCTGGGATTGATAACAGCTTATTTGGTAGGTAAGCAATTTGCACCAAACTTTGAGAGTGTAGAAATGATAGCAATGGCTATTTTGATAGGATTATTTGCCATCGGAATATTCTATGCACTAGAAAAAATGAAAGCCGAATCTGCTCAATCTATTGCCCAAGCAAAAGCAATAGGCGACGGAACAAGTTTAATGGCGTGGATTGGTCTGCTAACTTGTACACTTGCCAGTATTGTAATTTCGGCAACAGGTGGAGCGCATATTTCAGCTACTCTGCAAGATAAAAGTACAGAAATTACAGCTACATCTAATCAAGAAGCTGATAGTATCAAAAGTGGTTTTTCTAAACAAATAAGTAGTTATGATTTGCTTATTGAGAGTGCAAATGAAACTCTAAAAACGAATAAGAAAAATTGGCAAGCTGTAACAGCTCGTAAAGATTTGAAGGAAGCACAAGCAGAAAAAAATAAACTCTTAGAAATGCAAACAACAGCTTTATCAGAAATCAAATCAAATAAGAAAACGTCCCTATCAGTAAATGAACAAGACGGAACAAAGAATGCTGCAATAGCAGGAATCATAATTTTAGTGTTAGAAATACTTTGTATTTATGGTTACTTCTATGAATATTCATATTATCGTTTTGCACTTGATGAAGGTGTTGCTTTTAATATCATACCTCCAGTTACCATCTTTCCAAATGCTCAATATCAACAGCAAAGTTTAGGAGGTTTTCAAGCTCAACACCAACATAAAAATCCGATTGGTTTTGGTAATCAAAATTCAAATCGTAATCCTCAAGCAAGTCATCAAAATCACACTTGCAGAAAATGTGGTACTAGCCTAAATAATAAGCGTTCTGATGCCGTTTTCTGCTCTAGCAATTGTAGAACTCTACATTATAGAAGTGGAGGAGGAGGAATAAAAGGACAAGTATATAAATAGAAAAAAAACGTTCAGTAAAAAAAAGTGTAACGGATAATTGTAACGGCTAGTAACGGATAACAACGGCTAGAACGGCTACAAAGGCACTTTGTAACGGCTATGTAACGGTTAAAATTATCCGTTACACAAACGTTACATAAACGTTCGCTAACCGTTACACAGTATTTTTAATCAATTCCCAACTAAAAATCAGTTTAAAATTATGGAAAATCAAACTCAAACTCCAGAAACAAATACAAATCCGAACGAATCAAAAACGGATAAAGTTGTAGCAGAAAAATTTGCACAAACAATTACCGAATTATGGTTATCAAATACTAACAAGAAAAGTTTTCTTTATACAGTAATTCGTAATCAAGATGAAAAAGTAATTAAGGATTTTAAAGCTCCTTTGCCAAAGACTACCACTAGGGATTTCTTAGACCAACCTGCATTTGCAGATTTAAACATAAGAATGGAAAAAAGTTATACAGTAGTTCGTATGCCTTAGAAAAACACAATGATTGTAATAAGTCAAAACCCCTATTCTTTTGGGATAGGGTGTTTTTAAAACGAGTATTAATCACTTATAAATTTCAAACAAATGACTTCACAAACAGCAGAAAGTTACAAACCAAATAGTGCAACTGTTATACGTATTTTAGATAATATACTCCCAAAGATAAAACACTTACAAAGTCTATCCTATACAGAAGCAAATAAAATACTCAATGATGAATATTTTATTTCCCAATGGAAAGGTAGAAAAAAAGCATTTGGTAGTCTATTTTTGAATTTAGATGATAAGAATATAGTAAAAATGCTAAACTATTTAGGAATAGAATTGTCAGAGCCAAAAAAACAACACGAAGAAAGCGACAATGACAGACTAGATTTTACTCTTCAATCTGCAACTAAAGGAGAAAAAGATAAAGAGCATCAAGAAGCTATTGCAAGACTTCTTAGAGAAAATGTTAAGGCTAAGTTTCCCTACGAATTTTTTCCGATAGAACAAGCAGTAGTCAAAGACTTCTGTATTTATGCTCTCAATAACAGCCGTACCATTGGAAAAAAACACTACATCGACGTCAAAGGGTGGATAGCATTGTATTCAAAAATGAGTGCCAATGAAAAAATAGAATTTGCAAATACTTTAATTGAGTACAAATAATGAGTATCGAAGACCAATTGAAACAACTACTTGCTCCTGTTCTTAAAGAGTTTATAGACCTTCATAAACTTGATGCAGCAACAGAGCAGTATAACAAGCATAGAGGGTGCAAACGAAATGTTAGTGTTTTCTTAGACGAAAAAGGAAATTTAGGTATTCTATATTGTTCTGCTGACAATTACCCAGATAATTTTGTAGTATCTGACACTATTAGAGGATTGAAACACGAAATTGAAACTATAAACACAAACAAATGGAAGGAAACGAGAAAAGACTAAGTTTTGAGCAGCTTCAAGAGTTATCCAAAATTAACCGATTTGATGTTGGTTTCTATGTAGAAAAAGCCATACCTAAAGAAACTATTGAGCATATAGGTATTACTATAACCCACAAAAACGAAATTATCTATCAAAGGGAAGTAAAAGATGGTATTGCAATGGTAAAGAGAGTATCTATTTCTGAATATAAAGTCAATAACAATGAACAAAGATAAATTCAAACAAACCCCAACTAAAAACTCAAATTAAATGAATCAAGCACAAGCACCACCAGTAAAAGCAAAACCGAATCATATTGCTTACGAAAAAATGCACCGTAGTCTGTTATCAGATTTAGATGACTACAATGACGGAAAAGAAGTAGGAGAAGCCATTAATTCCAACGAACAAGCTACTTTATTCTTTATTTATGACACATTTGTTCGGCTTTACAAAGATAAGAGTAAAGACACCAAACTCATCACATGGACGAATGGAAAGCAATATGCCTGTTTGGTTACCAACAATCAATCTCTAGCTACTCAACGTGGTGTCAAATCCGAGAAAACAATGCGTAATCATATTAAAAAATTGATTAAAGCAGGGTTTATGTTTAAGCCAAAAAAAGGAGAAGACCCTTATCGTAAATGGTTTAACTTCTCTATTTTTCTCAATCCAAAACACCTCATTACGTATGCAGGATACACGATTGCAGAAGCCAAAACGAAGCTGCCCCAAATGCAAAAATTCTACCGTCTGAAAGAAGACTTTTGCAGCATTGAAGGAATACCAGAAGAGCAAAAACAGAACATAAGAAAGTTCTCTTTGCAGTCATTTACACACGGTACAAATTCATTAGTCATTGAGTGTTCTAAACAAGCCTTTGAAGGCATAAAAAACACTCCAGAATCAAAAATATATACTACTTTGATAGAAAACTTCTTTGGTAAGAACGTGTCCGTACAACACGTTTTTAACGCATAAGAATCAATATCATTTTTTCTAAAATTTTAAAAAGTTGCTCAAAAGCGACCCTAAAAAGAACACCCTAAAAAAAGTGTCAAAAACGAATAATACGGAAAAAATTACCACTATTATAGTGTTTTTATGTAATATTTCTCTGTATATATAAATACTTAAAAATACATGTAAAGTCGGTAAATTTTTCCTTTTCGTGGGGATGTGTCAAACACAGAAAAAAAAATACACTAGGAAAAATACATCTGTATAAAAAAAATTACAGAAAAAGAGTTTGCTCCCTAAAGCTAATAGGTGGACAGACAAAAACAGAAAAAGAAAAAAGCCAAATGCACGGAAAAAGTGAGAAGATACGGGACTTTGAAAAAAAAAGTAAAAAGTACCGAGTTTTTGTAAAAAATAGGCAAAAAAAATCTTACTAAGCGTGTTAGTAAGATTGCCCAACTAAAACTGTAAAAAAATTACAAAATTAGCTTTGAGGTTGAAGTTGCTCTCCAGCAGAGCTTCAAGGCAAATATACAACAAAATTATGAATCAAACAACACAATCACGAGTTCCAAACAATAAAAATAAAGTTCCTTGTAGGTATAAACTCGTTTTGTATTTCAATGAACAGGAGCTAAATAATGAAGGTGGATTTGTGGATAAAAAACGAGCTTTATATGCCAATTTTTATGACCACATTCCAGAAAAGGTTTTAGCTTATTTTAAAGACTTTGTAGATAAGATAATCAAAAATCCTATTCAGTATAAAGTCAAGTATGGAACTACTCTGAAAACGGCTATAATCGTAGATAGACACGAAAGTCAAGTTATTTGGAAGCATACAGTTCAAAAATCCTTACCTACATATTTCCCAGAAACAAGTGAAACGAGTGAAGCTCACGAAGACCCAAAAGAAGAGTTTGCTTCAGAACAGGAAATAAAAATAGCTCTTGATGCAGTAGAAGAGTGCTACATCGCAAATAATGGCGTAGAAATGCCAAATGAGGAATATGAAGCAGCTAAAAAAGATTTTAGTATTTGTAACTCTAAAATGCTTGAAAGTATGCTACAATTCAAAATTAAAATGATTAATCACTTAGCAAATCCTAAATAAAACTCCCTAAAAAAGTCTTCAGTATTAAAAATATTGAAGACTTTTTTAGTTTTCTATTTATTTTAATTGTATTTTATCTGTTTCTTGTCTGTTCCTTATCTATTTTTATCTGTTTCTTGTCTGTTCCCTATCTATTTTTATCTGTTTCTTATCTATAAAAAAAACTATGAAAGACCTACTTATCCTAATTTTAGCTTTCTCAATGGCTGTTTTATCCTATTTATTGGTAGAGAAAAACAATACTTCTTCAGAAGAAGAACCTAAACCTTGTCAAATAGACTATTATGCGAACTCAAATACTCCTTATCAAATAGATTATTTCTTGAAAAATGATAATATAGAAGATTCTGTTCTATTTATCAATGGTGGTTACTATGACGTAATAGATGATGGTCTTATCCTAGAAAATCCTCCTACTGGAGTTTATGAATTGGGAACTATTGAGGATTTTCTTCCTAGAACTAAAATTTTTGAAATTAAGAAAGAAGCTAATGTAAAAATGATTAATTTTGATAATACTTATTAAACTATATTTCTAATGAAAAAAATTGCAGAAAAAAAATATTTTGCTAGACTAAAAAAATACTTAACATATAGTAATATAGCTTTGTTACTATGTATTTTTATAACTATCCTCAGCGTAATTTATAGTGAATTTTTTCGTGGAGACTTTCGCTATATCGTTTATGCTCCAGTTGCTTTAATGGTTATAGTTATAGCAATGAAAGTCCAATTTTTTCTTAACTCGGACAAAGCTACACAAGAACATCAACACGTTAGAGTATCATTTGTAAAGGACTGTATTGAGATTATAGCTTTTATATGTGCTGGGATATACTTTTTATATCAACTTGTTGGAAATGTTGATATTACAAACATGGATTTAGAAGTAAAAGCACAAAGGTTAGAAATTAACCAAGATGACGACCATTTGGCAGTAGAAGTCAAACTAAAGAAAGGAGATATTGCATCAGTATATCTACACGACATCAAAGGTTTTATATATGATGCTCAGTCTAATAAATTTGTTGATACATTACTCTTTCATGGATTATCAAGAGTTACTATTCCCATGAAAGATTCTACTAAAATAGAGGAAGGTTATACAACATTTGCTAAAGTTGATTCTACTCCAAAGTATAGAATAGCAAGTAATGAAAGTACCCAATTTTCAGCATATCAAGAAATTAGCCACAAAGGAGCTTATCGTGTTGATATAATTGTCATTACTGAAAGAATGAAATTACTACATAATGTACAATCACAATACAGAGCATCAACTATTACACTACCTATACAGAGTAAAAAAATAAAGACAACTGTTCAAGATTCATTAAATAGTAATTAATATATCCTATACAGTTTTTTATAAATCAATTATTTATCTTTTTGAGTATTTGTTTACTATATTTGATTTTTAAAAATTAGTCTTGTAGGTTTACAAATACTCAACATGTCAGAAGAACAAAGACGTTTGCTTGAACGCAAACTATGGGATATTGCCGATGAATTGCGTGGAAAAATGGACGCAGACGAATATAGAGATTATATTTTAGGCTTTATTTTCTACAAATACCTTTCAGAAAAACAATATATTTTTGCTAATAATCTTCTCCAATACGAAGAGCAAAAAGATTATAGAAAAATAAAAGACCAAGGTTCGTTAGATGTTATAAAAGATGAATCTATTGGTACGCTCGGTTTTTTTCTAAAACCAAATGAACTTTTTTCTTCTGTGGTGGAAAAAGGTCTTCGAAAACGCAATGATGATGTTTCTGAGGAAGAACAACAAGAAAACTTTGTTATAAACGACTTATCAACTATTCTTCTCAATGTACAGAGTAGTACAATGGGACAAGAAAGTGAAGAAGAATTTGATAATCTTTTCGAAGATTTAGACCTTCATAGCACTAAATTAGGTAGAAGTCCAAAAGATAGAAATATCTTAATTGTAAAAATATTAGCGCATTTGGATAAGATTGATTTTCAATTAGAAAATCTTGAAGCTGATGTTTTGGGAGATGCCTATGAATATCTTATTGGACAGTTTGCATCTGGAGCAGGAAAAAAAGCAGGAGAATTTTATACTCCTCAAGAAGTTTCTACTATTTTGGCTCGTTTGGTTACGATTGGAAAAAAGAAACTCAAAACCGTTTATGACCCTACTTGTGGTTCTGGTTCTTTGCTTTTACGTGTGCGTAGGCAAGTGGAAAAAGTAGGCGAATTTTATGGTCAAGAACTCAACCGTACTACCTACAACCTTGCTCGTATGAATATGATTTTGCACGATGTGCATTATACACAATTCAATATCCAACAAGCTGATACATTAGAAGACCCAAAACACACAGATTTACAGTTTGAGGCGATTGTCGCTAACCCTCCTTTTTCGGCTAAATGGACTGGTAAGAAAAACCCTTTATTTAGTAATGATGACCGTTTTAGTCAGTACGGCTCATTAGCTCCATCAAGTAAAGCCGATTTTGCTTTTGTACAACACATGATTTATCATTTGGCTGATAACGGAACAATGGCGTGTGTACTTCCTCACGGTGTTTTGTTTAGAGGAGCTGCCGAAGGTCGCATTCGTGAGTACATTATCAAAGAAATGAATTACTTAGATGCTGTCATTGGCTTACCTGCTAATATTTTCTATGGTACAAGTATTCCTACTTGTATTTTGGTATTGAGTAAGTGCCGAGTAAATAGTGATAATGTCCTTTTTATTGATGCTAGTAATCATTTTGCAAAGGAAAAGAATCAAAATAAGCTATTACCAAGTGATATTGAGCGCATTTTGAATGCTTATACAGAACGTAAAAACATAGATAAATACGCTTATGTTGCTTCATTAGAAGAGATAGCTGAAAATGATTATAACCTCAATATTCCTCGCTATGTAGATACATTTGAGGAAGAGGAAAAAATTGATGTAGATGCTGTATTGAAAGAATTAAAAGAAGTAGAAACAGAGCTTTCTAGCACTGATACTACTATTGATAGTTTTTGTAAAGAATTAGGAATCGAAAACCCTTTTAACTAATGGAAAAAGTAAAAAAGAACATTCCTACTTTGCGTTTTCCTCAATTTGAAGGAAAATGGGAAACAAAGAAAATAGGTCAAATTTTACAAATAGGTTCTGGTAAAGATTTTAAACATCTAAAAAAAGGCAATATTCCTGTATTTGGTACTGGAGGGTTAATGGATAAGGTTGATACTGCTCTTTATACAGGAGAAACGGTATTTATTGGTCGTAAAGGCACAATAGATAAACCTGTCTATTTCAATGGTAGTTTTTGGACAGTTGATACTTTGTTTTATACTTATGATTTCAATTTGTCATACCCTAAGTTTGTATATGCTCTTTTTCAGAGAATAAATTGGTATGCACATAATGAAGCATCTGGCGTTCCAAGTTTATCAAAAACAACTATAAATAGTTTGAAAATAAACCTCCCCTCTTTATCTGAACAACAAAAAATAGCCAATTTTCTAACTACCACAGATAAACGTATTGAGTTACTTACCAAAAAGAAAGAACTCTGTCAGCAGTATAAAAAGGCAATGATGCAAAAGCTATTCAGTCAAGAACTACGCTTTAAAGATGAGAATGGGAAGAATTTTCCTAAGTGGGAAACTAAGAAGTTAAGGGAAATAACTGAAAGTCTTTCTTCTGGAAAAACAAAGCCACAAAATGAAGGGAGTATAAATGTTTATGGTTCAATGGGAATAATCGGAAAATGTATTGATGCAACCCACAAAGGAGAATATATTTTAATAGCAAGAGTTGGAGCAAATGCAGGGACTTTATTTGTAATTAATGATGAGTTTAGTGTAACAGATAATACTTTAATTTTAAAATTAAATGAGAGAAGTATATTAAAATTTATTGCCTATTCTCTTGATAAATTAAATTTAAATAAATTAGTTTTTGGTTCTGGGCAACCTTTAATTACAGCAGGACAACTTAAACAATTAAAAATAAATCTTCCATCACTCCAAGAACAGAAAAAAATAGCAGGTTTTTTAACTGCTTTAGATAAAAAAGTAGAATTGGTAGAGAAACAAATTCAATTCTCTGAGCAATTCAAAAAGTATTTATTGCAGAATTTATTTGTGTAAAAATTAAAAAATTAAAAATAATTAGTTTGTTTCACTTAAAAGTGAAACGAGATTTGATAATATAGAGTTATATGAATACATTTGCGTTAGAAATTTTTGACGATGAAGGCAAAAAGTGTACTTTTTATACAGTTCGTTGGGACGATATAGAAGTGAGCGAAACCGAGAAGTTTTTTTCTAAGTTTCGTCAAGATGCTGATTTAAAGCCTTCATTACTAAACTTAGCCAAATTCATTGAAATCGTAATCGGCGATGAAAAGGGAGCGATAGAAGCCTACTTTCGTTTTGAAAACACAGCCGATGGACTTCCTCCCTCCAAAAAATTCAGAATAGAAAAGCAAACTATCAATTTTGGCAATCGTTTTCCTTTACGTTTGTATTGCCTTCGCTTGTCCGACGAATTAGTTATTCTTTTTAATGGAGAAAGAAAAACAAGCCAGTCAGCACAAGACGGAGATACAAGTATGGTTTTTCACGATGCCAATGTCTTTGCTGAACGTATCTTGAAAGCCAAAGAAGACGGAGAGATTATCATCAAAGGCAGAATAATACAAAACTACAATGGTAGTACAGATGAAATTCTAATTTATTAGTTTTTATTTTTATCTATCTGTTCCAAAATCCAAACTATTATGAGAAATAAATTATTCCAAGAAATACTAGATGAAGCTACTCCAGACGTAGAAATTTACGTGCGTCTGTATGGTAACATCGTTGCAAGAGTACATACTCTTCTCAAACAAAAAGGTATGACACCAAAAGGACTTGCCGACCAAATGGGTAAACGTCCTTCTGAAATTCATAAATGGCTCAATGGAGAGCATAATTTTACGTTGCGTTCTATTGCCAAATTAGAAGCCGAATTAGGCGAAACTATTTTAGAAGTGCCAAAAGAGAAGGAGGAAGTAGTAGTAATAAAATCTATTGTACCAAACCAACCTAATACTACATTTTCAAACCAAGAGAGGAAAGAAGCTACCAAAACTATATCTTTTGGAGAAAGAACTTTGGAACAAGTAAATTTGGAACAAACAAGAAAATTACAATATTATGGATACTAAAGATAAAAAGCATATTATTAATCTTAACTTAATTCATATAACAGGTGTAGGAGTTTTAAAAGAAGATTTAACTATTCCCTCCGAATTTGATATTCAAAAAGTGGATAAGTTTGATTCTAAACTAACCCCCTCTATTGAGGTGGGTAAAACTGATAAAAATGTAAGAGTTATCTTAAATATTTCTATTTCCACATTAGGAAAAAATAAGGAAAATGCTACTATTGAACTTCAAATTGGAGTACAATATGTTGTTGAAAATATACATGATTTAATAGTAGAAAATGAAGAAGGTCTATTTCCTGATATTAATCTTTTTGGTGTTTTAGTAGGTACAGCTTATTCGACAGTTCGTGGTATTTTGATGACACGCTTACAATATACACCGTTTAATAATTTTATACTCCCCATTATCAGTCCTTATATTTTTTTGGAAAAAGCCAAAAATGATTAACTTATGACTACGCAACCAGAAGCATTACTTGAAAACGAACTCATAGCACAGTTAGAAAATGAATTGCGTTATGAGCGTGTCAAAATAAAAGACGAAGCTGCTCTTATTGTTAATCTAAAAAAACAGTTAGAGAAGCATAATAATTTGTCTTTATCTGAAAAGGAATTTGCTCAAATCTTGAATCATTTGAGAAAAGGAAATTCGTTTGAGAAAGCTAAAACGTTGCGTGATAAAGTTCAGTACAAAAAAGATGACGGTAGTACCTATTATTTGGAATTACTCAACCTAGAACATTGGTGTCAAAATGAATTTCAAGTAACTAGCCAAGTTACTATGAAAGGCACACGTACTAATCGTTATGATGTTACTTTACTCATTAATGGATTGCCATTAGTGAGTATTGAACTCAAAAAACGAGGTTTAGAGTTAAAAGAAGCCTTCAAACAAAATATACGTTATACAGCCAAGACTTTTCCAGCAGGATATGGCTTGTTTCAATATGTCCAGTTATTTATCATCAGTAATGGAGTGAATACAAAGTATTATGCTCACAATCGTGTCAATAAACAGGAGTTCAAACAGACTTTTTATTGGAATGATAAAGACAACAAAAAAATATCAAATCTTAATGATTTTGCAGAGGTGTTTTTAGAGCCGTGTCATATCTCTAAAATGATAACTAAATATGTTGTTTTGAATGAAACTGAAAAAATGTTGATGGTACTTCGTCCTTATCAATATTATGCAACAGAAGCTATCATTAATCAAGTCAAAAACAACGATAAAAACGGTTATATTTGGCATACAACAGGGTCAGGCAAAACCCTAACTTCTTATAAAGCAAGTCAGATTCTGACACATCTACCAAAGGTTCACAAGGTACTTTTTGTAGTAGATAGAAAAGACTTAGATTATCAGACTATCAAAGAATTTAATAGTTTTAGTAGTGGAAGTATTGACGGAACAAGTGATACAAAAACATTAGTAAAACAGCTTACAGATGA
Source organism: Bernardetia sp. ABR2-2B (assembly GCF_037126435.1). Taxonomy (GTDB): domain Bacteria; phylum Bacteroidota; class Bacteroidia; order Cytophagales; family Bernardetiaceae; genus Bernardetia. The sequence goes on from NZ_CP147020.1 coordinate 587,274, forward strand.
TACTCCTCTCATTGTTACGACCATTCAAAAACTAAATACAGCAATCAGTAAGAAAAGGTATTTAAGTCAAGTAGAATCGTTACAAGACAAAAAGATAGTTTTTATTTTTGACGAATGCCACCGTAGTCAGTTTGGAGAAACTCACAAACGAATTACAAAGTTTTTTACAAATTCTCAATTATTTGGTTTCACAGGAACACCAATTTTTGCAGATAATGCCGTCAGAAATACACAAGGAAAACGAACTACCAAAGATTTATTTGATGAATGTTTGCACAAATACGTCATCACAAATGCAATCCGTGATGAAAATGTATTGAAGTTTTCAGTAGAATACATTAACACCGTCAAGAAAAAAGAGGATATTCAAGACATAAATGTAGAAGACATTGACAAAGCTGAAGTGATGGAAGCTCCTCAACGATTAGAGAATGTAGTTGATTATATCATCGCTAATCACAACCGAAAAACCCACGGAAAAAGGTTTACAGCTATTTTCTGTACTCCTAATATCAAGACACTCATTAAGTATTATGATATTTTACAAGAAAAGAAAGAAGCTGGAGAACACGACTTGCGAATAGGTACTATTTTTTCTTATGGAGCAAATAATGAAGTAGATTCTGAAGAGGAAGACGAAGCAAACTTTGAAGCCTACGACGATGATACTTATACTTCTGAACGAGATAAATTAGATACCTATATTGGTCATTATAATCAAATGTTTGGTACAAACTATTCTACAAAAGATAGTCAGACTTTTTACAACTATTACAACGATATTTCCAAACGAGTAAAGAATAAGCAAGTAGATATTTTGCTAGTTGTCAGTATGTTTCTGACTGGTTTTGATAGTAAAAGTCTTAATACTTTATATGTAGATAAAAACCTCAAACATCACGGACTAATACAAGCCTACTCACGTACAAATCGTATTTTAGATGAAGTCAAATCACAAGGAAATATTGTTGTTTTCCGTAATCTAAAAAAGGCTACTGATGATGCTATTGCTCTTTTTTCTAACCCAAAGGCAAAAGAAGAGATTTTATTAGAACCGTATGAGGATTATATCGAAAAGTTCAATGAAGCTCATTCTAAACTAACCAACATTACGCCTACTCACGAAAGCGTAGATGATTTAGTAACCGAAGAAGACGAACTGGAATTTGTAAAAGCATTTAGGGAGCTAATGCGAGTTAAAAACGTACTAGAGAGCTTCACAGAGTTCAAGTATGAAGATATAGAAATGGAAGAGCAGACTTTTAGTGATTTCCAAAGTAAATATTTAGACTTGTACGATAAAGTCAAAACAAGCACGTACAAAGAAAAAGTATCTATCCTTGACGATATAGATTTTGAAATTGAGTTAATGCACAGGGACGAGATAAATGTAGCTTACATTTTACGTTTATTAGGAGAGCTTAAAGATACCAAAACACCAAAAGAAAGAGCTAAGAAAGAAAAAGCCATTTTGGACACTCTTTCAAGCGAGGTTGAGTTACGTAGCAAACGTACTCTAATTGAGAAGTTTATGAGCCAACATCTACCAATGATTCAAGATAGTGAGGACATAGAAGAAAGATTTGATTTGTTCATTAGTGAAGAGAAAAAGAAAACATTTGATTTACTAGCTCAAGAAGAGAATCTTGACCCTGTAAAATTAGAAACTCTAATCACTAATTACTTATTTATGGGTAAAACTCCTCAACGCAATGATATTATCGGAGCAGTAAACGGAGTTGTAGGACTGAAAGAGCGCAAAACCATTGGCGAACGAATTATGGATAGAATCAATGATTTTGTTGATACTTATGAGAAATAAGTTGTAAATTAATCATCTCACCATCATAAAAAAATAAATATATGCTAAATAAGATATTACTAATAATAGCCTTGCTTTTAATAACTGGATGTAATCTTTTTTCAGATAAAGATAAAGAAATAGAATCATCAGACTCCTATACATTTGTTATTGACTCTACAAATCAAAAAATACAGTTATCAAAATCTCCAATTAGCAATGTTAAAATTACTACTAAAAGCACAAATAACACATCTGCATTTGAGTGGTTTAAGACAATTGTTATAATTATTATGCCAGTTGTAGTTATCTATCTTAAAGATTTGTATGATGAAAGAAAAATTAAAAAGGGCATAGAAAAAGAATTACATAGTTTAAAAATACTGCCTAATAGTATTGATAAACAAATAGTTTCATTGAAAAAGTATCTTAAAAGTCGTTTTACGGATAGAAGGTTAGAGGTAAAATTAAAAGCCAATATTTTTAAAGAACTAACTCATGGAAATCTTCATACTTATCTAAAATCTCATGCTAAAGAGAAAAAAGATGCTCTTGTATTGACAAATCAAATATTTGGATATATAGATTCATTATCTACTCTGTATGAAAGTGTTTTAAAAATACAGGAGAATCATATTAAATATACAGAAGAAGAGTATAAACTTTTCTTAAAAAATATATATGTCATAAAATATCATTTGGATTTGTATCCTGTTAGTCCTCATGACCCTAACTTACAAGATGTAAAAACTAACTTTAACTCTTTAATGTTAAAGGTGGTACATATTAAAGTAGGTTATGAGGACTTAAATATTTTTTATATGCTATTAGTACATAATTTAACATCAATTAATGACCTAAAGGTAATATTACAACATACTAGTGAAGCAATGGCAAATTTAAGATATATATTAATACAAGAAGAAACTACACGAAATTCAATTAACGATGCAATACAGGCATATCACGAGAGAAAAAGGGAAATAAAAGCATTATTAGAAAAAGTAACATTTTAACTTAAAAATGCCTATTCTCAAAAAAAGAATAGGCGTTTTTTTATGCTTAATATTCAAGTAGGACACCGTCCAAAAGTTCTCTAATAATTTTTAATTAAGACCTGCTAATTTTTTAATTATATAAAGACTGTTTTATTAAGTTCAAATTGTTAATATTAATGCTAGGCAATCCATTGAGTGAATATCAATCATAATTTATAGTATTAATTTTATATTAATAGTCTAAGTTTTTTTTCTAATTAGTTGTATTGGATACAATTATTTATTATAATTGTGCAATTAATAAAGGCTTTAGTAAGCTAATTAATTTATTTTCACAATTTTTTATTCAATCCTATCACAACTATGTTAAAATTAAATCTGTTATTTTGTGTGTTCGCAATCGCATTATTTTTTACTTCATGTCAAAAACAAAATGAAGTTAGTCCTACTATTCCTAATTATACAATCGAATCTTTAGTTGAAGCTGGAGGATTAGATAATCTTACAGCTCAAAATTATGCTAAAAAATTGTATCAATTACGAGCTGATGGTAGTTTAACAGATGAAGAAATTGCATCTGTTGGTCAGAGAAATGACCTTAATTTAGAACTAGCATTATTAGTTACAAACAAATTTAAAGAAACTGAAAATTTGTGGATTAATTCTATATCAGAAGATGATAATAGTAATGAAAGAACAGAGGGTACTTATTACCGTTGGACAGGAGGAAGTAGCAAATGGTGTTGGACATGTTTTTGTACAAAGTATCCAGTAGAAAAACTTGTAGGTTTTTCATTGTATTGTAATGCAGCTTCAATTAGCACTACTTGGAAAAGTTGTTCTAAAATAGACTGTAATGTTCCTTCTTCTTGTGATTAGTTTGTACTAAGAGGAAACTCCTTCAGTACTAGAAAGTACCTAAATCAATACCACAAAAAAGCCTTTCAAATTCACCTTGAAAGGCTTTATTTATTTTTTTAACTACACTTCAACTATCATTTAATGTTGTTTTGTTTCAACCATATTTCATCTATTGAAGGATAGAGTAAAACTATTTGTTTCTTATATCCAAGTGAAATTAATTGCTTTTTTATAGCTTCTCTAGCTTTAAAAACTCTATTTTTAACTGTTCCAACAGGAATATGTAGTATATCAGCAATTTCTTTGCAGGTGTATCCACGAAATACCATGATAAAAGGTGTTTTATGCGACTCTTGCACCTGCTCAATAACATTCCATATAACTTCTAAACTTATTTGTTCAATAGCTTTGTTTTTAGCAGTATTTCTAAGTAAATACTCATCTATGGCTTCAACATAAGATGTGTTTCTTTGTGTCTTATTAGCTCTTTTACTATCAAGAAATGTATTTCTAGCGATTCTATGAAGCCAAGCTGACAGGTTTGTTCCTACCTTGAAGTTCTTTTTATACTTAAAGGCTTTATAAAAAACTTCCTGTAAAATATCCTCTGCTTTATTCTTATCTTTTGTGAATTTCAAGCAATATCTTTCTAGTTTTGGTTGCAATGCAATGACTTGCTCTTCAAAAGTTAGTTTTTTTGTTTTCATTTTTTTTTAAATAGAGTTTTAATGAAAAAATAAAAGCTATCTAAAAATGATAGCTTTTAAATGAATTAATCAATACTCAATTGGCACACCGTCCAGATGCTCTCTAATAATCCTCAAATCTCTGGCAAAAAAAGTCTTCTTATTCTGATAGTCTAGCTTATCAAGTATTGGCTCTAACCATTTTTTAAAAGTCTTATAGGAAACATTGTAAAAAGATTTTAATTCTCCTTTAGTCATTGGTCGGTTTACAGGAAGTGTTCCCTCTAAATTCATTCTTCTAAAATTTTTGTGAGGACACTTAGTGTGCGATGCGATGGGTTGGTTTGCAGCAGCAGCACTATTCATAATTGAAAGAGGTTTGTGGTAAGTAAAGTAAAAGTAGTGTAGAAGTATTTGTATTATTTATAGTTGCAAGTTACGAATAATCAAAGGTTTAGCCTATAAAAAGTAGTGGAAATTTGTGGGAGTGAGTGGGAATGTGTAGGAGTTTTTAGGAATATTTCTCTATTCGTGTCTATTCGTGGGAAGTGAGGTTTGCTACTACCGTAAGTTTGTAGTATAGATTAAGCGCAAAAAACGATTTAATTCATTATTCACTTAACTCTTTTTACAACGATGAGAATTTTTCAATTTCTTTGTGTCATGCTTCTTTTTGCTTTTGGTATTTTGATAAATGCCTTTGCAGAAAGTGAAGAACCTTCTGACCAAACAACTACAACTATTGTTATTGGAGAACATCAAGCTGCCGTTGATGCTGCTAAAGTTTTAGCAACAACATCAACAATGCCTGTTATTGTTATTTCCAAAAAGCAAGAACCTAGTTGTAATCCCTACATTTTATCTGATGATTACTTTGTTGCACCAACAAGGCAATTAGATATATATAGGTCAGATTCTAATTTTCTTACTACTCCTTTTTTACCATTGGTACAACGGTCTTACTCAAAAGTATCTGTAAAAGATAGGACAAGCCATAAAGCTAATGTAATACCCACAAGGAACATACTTTTTCCTTTACGAATAAGTATGAGTTAGTAGTAAACATAGAACAATAGAACACATTTAAAAAACTCTATCATTAAAAGATAGTGATAGAGTTTTTTTTGATTCTCATATCATTTTTATCAATCAATTTTGAAATATTTTAATATATCATACGACTATGAACAAGCCACTATATACAGGTAATTTAGGTACACTAGAAGTACAAGCCTTTTTTAGAAACTTAGGTGCATTTGCTACTACACTTGGCGATGTTTTGAAAGATGGCACTATTGACTTTTCCGAAGGAATCAAAATAGCTGTTGCTCTCGTTCCTTTTGGTTCATCTGTCAATGGTTTCAGAGAAAAAACGATTCCTCAAATTAAGGATTTGTATAAAGCAGAAATACAAGCCGTAGTAAATGCTTTTATACAACAATTCAAGTTGGCTAATATGCTTGTAGAAGAGTTTGTTGGTGCTTGTATTGATTATGCTCTTTCTGGAGTAGCTCTATTCAATTTAGGTAGTCGTCTTTTTGCAAAAAAAAGCAACTAGCCTTCAAAAAAACAGCCTTTAAAGGCTTTGGATAAGACTTTCATTTCTACCCACACCCTCCGAACCCGTAGAACACATGAAAGAATTTAGTAATGATTAGGAACGATTATTTTGATGACGATACTCCTACCGATGAGCCACACGAACTAAACGGAAGAAGACGCAGACGTAGAAAACGTAAAAAACGTAGTAGTCGTAGCACTAGAAGACGAAGACGTAAGGCACGAAAGAAAGCACGAAAAACCAAACGCAAGACCCGTAGGTCAAAACGTCGTACAAGAAGACGTAAAAAAGGTGGTTTTTTCAAGCGAGTATGGCGAGGTTTCAAACGTTTTAATCCTGCGACAATAGCTATACGAAATGGTATTTTGGCAGCAGCCAAATTAGACCTCAAAAAGATGAGTTCTAGGTTGCGATATGGGTATCTGACATCTACCCAAGCGAAACGTTTAGGGGTAGATATGACCAAACACCAAAAAATCAAGCGTGCGCTTTCCAAACTTGAACGCAAGTTCAAAAAGCTCGGTGGACGAACACGAAACCTAAAGAAAGCAATCCTCAAAGGTCGTGGCAACAGGGACAGAAAAGTACCACTCTCTGGGTTCTCCTCCGACGATATATTCGTTCCTAATATTGCTAATGAAGAGCTAGGCGAAGTAGCAGCAGCTACGGTCATTGCAGCAGCAACACCTGTTTTAGTTGCCCTACTCAAAATGCTTAGTAAAGCTGGTGTCAGAACTGAACAAGATATGTATCCAGAAGAACAGTATGACGACTATGGCTACCAAGAAGAATATGAAGAGGAAGGGGGATATTATGACGAATAAAACAATTGGCATAACAGCTATTGCAGGAGCAGGACTTGTCTTTGCAGCCGTAAAAGTTAGCAACCTCAAAAGAGCAGGAGACAAAATCGTTCTTCATACCAAACCTACGGTATCACGAGGGACAGTCTATGTAGAAGTTAGAGTTCAGAACCCCACTTCTACGAGCCTCACGGTCTCGCACCCTTTTGTACGTGTTTTCAAATCACAGGAAGACATGGCACGTAATGAGCCACTTATTTCCACCACGATAGAAAACCGTCAGCACACTATCAAAGGGAATGAAGAAACCAAGTTTCGCATTCGCATTGGAACGATAGAAGATATTTTACTTGCTCTAGCAAGGTCTATTTTTTCTATCCTCAAAAATGCTCTTCAAACAGGTAGTAGAGAACAAAAGGTGTTCATTCATACCGAGCTTCGTGTAAACGAGCGTATTCCCTACTCCAAACTAGACGAATTTACAATTATCAAACCTAAACAAAAGTAAGATTATGCTACTACGCAAGTATAGACCTTTACCAGATTCTAAGGTAGAATATATTGTAATTCATACCTCTGCAAGTCCACAAAAATATACATGGCAATGGCTACTTCATTTCTTTCTCAACATTTTGAATTGGAGTGTAGCAGGCTATCACGTTTTTATTGAAGAAACAGGCTTAGTAAAAAGACTTGTGCCTCATGGTAAACAATCTAACGGTGTAAAAGCCTTTAGAGCTAAAGATATTTTTATCAGTAATCGCAACGCAATACATATTTGTTGGGAAGGTGGTATTGATAAAAATGGAGAGCCAACAGATAATCGTACAGAAATTCAAGAGTTGGAGCTTATTCGTGTTTTAGAATGGTATCTATGGAAATATCCAAATGCTAAAGTTCTAGGACATAATCAAGTAGCTTTAAAATATTGCCCTTGCTTTAATGTCATTGAATGGGCAAGAAAGATAGAATACACAGATTTACACACACAAAATCGTCGCATAGGCATTCCAGAGGAACGCATTTATAAAGGCGACAATTTCAAAGTTTTAAGTTACCATTTCGGATATGATAGCAAACGGAAAACGTCAGCTTAAATCTGGCAAACGATACGACCATCTGATTCCGAAACCCAATTTTCAAAACACAAAACTTTCAGATTTAATTGAAGTAGGATTTACCGTTAAATCAATGAAAAACATCGTTCGTGCTACCCACACGGACGTTACCAAATTAGCACAAGTCCTCAAAGGACAAACGATAACAGAGACGTGTTCAAACATCTTTCATTTTGTTTACAATCATATTCAATATGTAAAGGACAAAACAGGGATTGAAGAAATACGAACACCTGCTAGAATTTGGGCAGACCGTAAGGGAGATTGTGATTGTTACAGCACACTTATAGGAGCAATTCTATATAGCTTGAAAATTCCTTTTGCCTTTCGAATAACCAAATACTCTTTAGACTGGCAACACGTTTACATTATCGTTTATAATCAAAACGCCCCCAATCGCAAAGAACTCAAAACTTTCCTAGATGAAGAAACAGGAGAGGAATATGAAAAAGTAGTTCGTACCAACAAGCCAAAAGGCTACAATATCATTGACCCAGTTGTTGATGATGACGACTATGAAGTAGAATTTACTGATAAACAAGACCATAAGATGAGTACACTAATGCTTTCTGGGATAGATGACGATGTTATTGATGATTACGGAACAACCACAGTTGAGGAAGATTTAGGCGATTTGGGTCGTAGAAAAAGACGAAGACGCAAGAAAAGACGAGCCAAAAGAAAAAAGAAGAAAAAAAGAGGTGGTTTACTCAACCGATTCAGAAAGAAACGTAAGGCACGTCGTAGTAAGCGAAAAAAGAAAAAAGCAGCCAAGCGAACAGCTAGGAGTGCTAGAATAGGTCTTACAAAAAAGTCTCTCAATGACCTTATTACAGCCTATAAAACGAATCGTTCGGTACTAAAAGATAAAACACGTCAAGCTGTTTTTAAACAGTTTTTGGCAAGAGCTAAAAGAGACAAGAGTTATAAAGCAGAACTACAACGCATTTCTACTTCTACTCAAACTCGTAAAATATGGGAATCAATCTTGAAGGATTATACTTTCAAAAAAATATATAACGAGTATAAAAAAAATACAGATTCAACAGCTACAAAAGGTAAAAAAAGAGGACTGTTTAAACGTTTTCGCAGAAAGAAAAGAGGCAGAAAGAAGAAGAAGCGTGGTGGTATTTTTAACCGACTTCGCAGGAAGAATAAAGGCAAGAAAAAACGTGGTGGTATCTTCTCTAAGCTTAAAAACAAGATAAAGGAGAGAAAGAAGAAACGTAAAGTAAGGCGTAAGAAAAAGAGAGCTGATAAAGCTAAAAATGGTAAAACTAACTTCTTACAACGTTGGAAAAACAGACGTAAAAAACGTAGAAACACTAAACGTATCAAGAGAGATGCGAAGAGACAGGTAAAAAATACGAAAAAACAAACACCTGTTGTTACAAGGGACAAAATCAATCCTATCAAAATAGACCATCAAAATGACATCGTAACAGATGATTTCAACTTAGATGATTTTGACACTGATTCTACTAACACAACCTCAAAAGGAGGAGCAGGAAAAAACTGGTTTGAAGATGATGGAGAAACGTGGAATAGTGAAGGAGACTGGGGAGCTGATAGTCCAGAAGTTACTACGCAAAAAAATGATACTTCAACTTCAGAAGAAAAGGAAAATGATATTTTCTTTGATACTTCAGAAATTGAAAAAGGCATTGATGACGATTTAGATTTTGATATGCAACAATCATCAAAAGAGGTAGAAGCTGCAACAAAAAACCTTACTAAAAATCTACCAATGCTCAAAGATGACTTTGCAGCCATCATAGATGATGAAGATGGACTTTTAGATGAAGGAGATGACTTTGCCGATGCTAAATTTGACGAACTAGATGAGTTTGATGGCGAAGAGCCAAAAGAGCCTAATATCTTTCAAAAAGGTATTGAGTGGGCAAAGGAAAATCCTAAAGCAGCCACAGGAGTAGCGATTGGTACAACAGTCATTATTGGTGGAACAGTATATTTCCTCACACGCCCTAAGAAACCAACTTCCTTTCAACCTTATAAGCCACGTAGTAGAGGTAAAAAAGGTAAAAAGTCTTTAAACGGAACAGCATCTTTTGCAGGATTCCAATAACCTAAACTGACCGTTGTCAGTCCCCCACTAACAACGGTTTTGCACACCCACGCACCTCTTTTTAGGATTATTTATTTTAAAAAAGCTATGAGCAAAAAATCTAAAAACGAAATTCAAAAACTTTTTACGGAAAAAACAGAAAAAAATGTAAAAGCATCAGCCGTACAAGCAGTAGCTCACGCAGTCTGTTCCGTAGCAGGAGGTGCATTTGGTGCAACCATTGGGAAACCCTCATTATTAGCATCTCTTCCTATCCTCTTTGCAGGAAAGTATTTTGAACAAGACTATATAACTACTCTAGGTGCAGGAATGGCTGCAAATGTTACGACACCTAAATCTGTAAACGGAATAGATGGTATAGAAGGAATAAAAGATGCCTTTGACCCTAAAGCAGCCTTAGAACGACTTAAAGGATATGCTTCAGAAGTTAAACACGCAGCTTATTTAGGCGAAGCACCAGAAATTAATTCATATTCACACTACATTTCTGATGATGATTCAGATGTGTATCAACTCCCCCAACACGAAATGAGCCAATTAGCGCAACACATGGAAGGTCTAGCTGATAACCTAGATGACTTTGATGCCTACTTAGAAGGCGAAGACGAAGAAGATGGCATTGTCCTCTCTGATGTATTACAAGGTCTGAAAGGTAATTTAGAGGCAATTAGAGACACCGTACATACTAATCCAGACCTTTTAGAAGAAGGTAGTTTTGATGAGGAAGCAATGGAAGTTATTGAAGGATTAGCAGGTATTATTAATGGTGCATCAATGGCAGGTCTGAATGGACATGATGATGACTTCTTAGATGAAGTTGCTGATGGTGTGGGTGCATTAGAAGGTCTCTTAGGAATTGATGACGATGACGATGACGACGATGATGATGATGATGACTTAGAAGGCTTTGACGATGACGATTATGATGGAGAAGACGAAGATGATGAAGACTTTGACGAAGCTGCCTATGACAATCATGAAGAAGGCATTGAAGGCTTTGACGATGATGATGATATGTATTTAGAAGGTACACACGATGAAAATGACATCTTTTAGACTTCTATAAAAGACAACTATACCACTTACTTATTTTATTTCACTTTGTTGCTTCCCTCCAAGAAGCAACCCAAACAAACTAAACGTATGGACGAATTAATGGGACTTGAAGGGCGTGCAGCTATGAAAGCACGTAAAGCTGGACGCAGAGCTAAAAACCCTATGCGTATCGCTACTCGCAAAGCACAAGAGTATGCAGAAACTAACTCATCTCGTATTGCATTTATGCAGTATATGGAGAGTAAAGAGTTTGATACAAATCTAGCTCGTAAAATCACGAATAACGATGCTCGTCTTGTAGATGAAGGTATCTATTCTGTAAAAAAGTTAGAAAAAGTAACAAAATTCTTTAATTCAGCTGACCAGAAAGATTTTGGTATTACTAATCTTGATGGTTCTCGCTTACCAAAAGGCGAAGCAATGGTAGCTACTGGCGTTGTATTACTTCGTGCAGAAATTACAGCAGCAGGTAGTACGCCAACACCAGACGAAATTAAACAAGCCGTTTTCGGAGCTTGGAAAGGTATCAAAGGAGATGCACTAGCAGTAATTACGGCAAAAGCACATAAGAAAGAAATCGTGTCAGAACTTCCTTGTTATGTTTTTCTGAATGATGCAAACACACAAGTGTCTTTTCATCAGCTTGAAAACCCTCGTCTTATCAAAGATGAAGGCGAAATTGAGCTTGAACTCACTATGCCAACAATGACAGGAGTTACAGCAAACACATATGTTTGTGCCATCTTAATTGGCACTCGTGCTATCCCTAGATAGTAGAAACTAAAACACATTAAAGACGAAAATTCGGAGCGATGGGTTAAAAGGCACACACCACAAGTAATTGTGTGTGTCGTGCCTTTTTTTATTAATCCACTTTAATTTTCATTTAAAAAAAATTGACTTTCTGAAAAATGAATATTACAATTACTAAGGTATCTTATAAGCAGTACACTTTTAATATAAATAGCACTACTATTATAGATAAAAAGTTTGAACTACCTTCTGAAGCAAAAAAAGTAACAGGTATTCGTTTGGATTCTCCAGATGAAGTATTACTTGCAACAAGAGGTTCTTGTCGTATTGAATTATCAAACAGAGAATTATTTCCAGAAGAATTTCCTGCTCGTTTTTTACAATTTGGTAGAGAAGTACCAGCAGACCAGAGAATGCACACCTTAGATGAGGTTTTGACAGCGTTTAATTTGAAGATTCGTTTTCAAGACCAACCTGCTCCTTCTTCTCCTGCGCTTGTTCCTTATTCTGTTACAATAATTGTAAGATATGAAGTCTAAATACCTTGTCCATAAATTACAAATGGACTTAAATAAAGTAGTTAAAGATTCTTTTCGTATTCCGACAGATGCAACAAAAATCACAGGTGTATCTGCAATTTGTAACGAAACAAATGATTACTATAAAGTTGATTTAAAAGCTATTGCAACGCTTTCAGTCTGTTTAAATACAGAAATGTCTGCTTTCCTACGTATTAATGTTCCTTTGCCAAGTGGAATAATACGAAAGAAAGAAGAACTAGAAAATATCTATCTACCAGTAAATGCTGGCGATATGATAGAAGTAGTTGCTACGGATTTGCTCAATAAAAAATATTATTGCCAAGATGCTTTTAATAGTGGCTTTAGCAATGGTTTTGGTTCTATTCCAAAATTCTGTCCAGACCCCAAATATAAAGTAACTCTAATATTACGATACGAATGATTCCAGATTATATCAAATTTCGCATAAAAGAACTAGGTCTAAAAGACTATGCTGTTCGCATCAAAATTCTAAACTTTGAGCCAGAAGAGGAGAAAGAAATAAACACTCATTATGGCGAATTTTGGATTATTGATAACGACAATACAGATTTTGGGATTATTCTACAAAGCGATAAGGGTTTTTATGGACGATTTGGTAAAGAAACCAATGAAACAGTATTAGAACATTCTGGAGCAATAGAAATAGAAAATATTTTATACTCAAGACAAAGTCTTCAATTTTGGCAAGTTTTGGATTTATCCAAAGACAAGAAAAAAAGCTGAGGAGAAAAAAGTAGAAACAACTGAAGAAAAAATAACACCCACCCCCTCCAAATAGATTTTAATTATGGCAAGTAGCACAACAATAAACAAAACTTACTCTGATAAAGAAGTAGATATTCTTCTACGTATCATACAACAATCTAATAGAGATTATGATGTTGAAATTGATGGAACAACAGTTATTTCACGTACTGATGATACGAATAGATATTACGATTTGGTAGATTTTATTTTGCCTACCACAAAGTTTGTAACGATACGAATTTTCAAAGGAGCTAGCCGTAATTATGACCGTACTGTTTTGATTATGCTACAAAATGGACTTAATGGGACACCACAAATAGAAGCTCTAAATGCCTACGATGCAAAACCAAAGGTAGATACAAATAAATTAAAAGCTGAATGGGAAAAGGATAGATTAATTGAAGACTTAAAGAAAGAAAAAGTAGCCTTAGAAGCTGAAAACAAGCGTATCAAGCAGGAAACAAAAGAACAGATACGAGAGATAGAAACAGATGCAAAACAGCAAATACAAGATATAAAAGATAGGCAAAACAGTTTATCTGGTATGATAGAAACTGTTGCACCTGCATTAGCGCAAACTCTTTCTACTTCTAAATTAGCACAAAGTTATCCAATGTTGGGAGCATTAGGGACAGTAGATAGACAAGAACAAACGCCTCCTATCCAAAATAACGAAGCTGGCTCATCTGAAGTAAAATTCAAACCCAAAAATACTAATCCTAATGATGACAAACTATTAGGTTTAGTACAAGACCTTAAAGACAATTTTGAGATAATTGAGTTAGAAACAATTTTTAATTTTCTGCATCATGCATCTCAAGACAAATCACTTTTACTAGAATTAGAAACCTTAACCCCTAACGAAAATGCCGACTTATAATTTTGAACAATTTGATGCCGAATTTGAAGCAAAAGACGACAAAGAAGCACAGCAAATAATGAATGCTTTTCATAAAATCCTAAAAAAATTCAAAGGAAATAATGAAGGTCTTTTGAAAGTATCTGACCACATTATCAAAGAAAGCAGACAATTCAAGATGTTGAAAAAACTGGCTTTAAAGTAATCCAAACAGCTAATCCGAATGATATTACTCATTTACTTACTCTTACTACTTTTTGATAATGATACTGGAAATTTTACAAATAAAAACGGTAACACTCGGCGCACTCTTAGATTTTGGGCAAACCTCTGGTCTTTTTACTTTAACTGGCTTTATGTTTCGACAGTTTCTCGCTTTCAGAGATATGAAAAGAGATGTAGCCGACCTAAAAGAAGCTAAAAACAAAGCCGAACAAGAAGCTAAAGAACTCGCTGATAAAAATGAGGAAAAAGAGTTGCAACGTGAAGCTGTCTATCAACAAATACTGGAGGAAGTTAGAGAAGTCAAGGTAGAGTTCAGAGAAGTGAAAGTAGAATTTAGACTTTTAAAAGGACAAAAAAATGAAACTACAACTCCTCAAAAAACTGATTCCTAGCATTGCAGCAGTCGTTTTGCAGCTTCTTCAGAAGAAAAAACAAAACTACGCTACTAAGCAGGATATAGAAAGATTAGAGCTACGTCTTAAAAATGTAGAAGAACAAAATTATCTACTCAAAGAACTCATTAAAAAATCAGATAACTGATTATGAACCCACTACTTGCCAAAAAATTTGCTGATGTACTTCCTACCGTTTTAGGTGTTTCGGTTGCGATTGGTGTACCGTTTGGAACTGCCTTTTTGGTCAAGAATTACGTTCGTACCTCACAAAAGAATACGAATTACTCCAACGCCACCGATGCAGAAAAACCAGAGTTTTATGCTATCCAATTTGAAAATTCGTTGCCTACGGAATTTTATGATTTTACAGCTGACGAAGAAGAAATATATAGATTACTTCGTGCAATGCCTAACAATGATTTCTTTTCCAAGGTAAATAAATCATATCAACGAATGGTAGGCAGAACATTGATGGAAGACCTCAAAATGGTAGGTTCTGACGACTACAAAATAGTCATAAAGCTCATTCAAGAAATTCCAAACTAGAAAGAAACTATGAAAACAGAACACGGATTAATGCTTGCAGGTGGTGCTATTGCGCTTGGTGTAGGTGGTTACGTTTACGATAAAGAAACTGGTAAAATCTCCAAACTATTAGGAAAAAATAAAGCTACTGGAAATAGTCAAGTCCCACCCTATAAAGGAGGTTCTCCTATCAAGTATAGTGGAGGTTCTTATACTGGTAGTGGTATCACGCCACGCAGTTCAAAGAGCCAAATAAAACAACTACAAATAGCTTTGATTGCATCTGGACATCTTTCAGCGATGCAAAAGAGCCGTACAGGTAAAATGGTTTCTAGTGCTGACGGTATTTGGGGAAAGATGACAAGCGCAGCCGTTTCTAAAGCTGGCTTGAAATCGCCTGTTACGATGGCACAACTTAGTTCCCTTAAAAGTAAAGGTTCAGTTATTAAAATTTCTACTTCTAAAGATTTTGCTGCAATTGCTGCATTTATATCAAAAGAACTAAGAAGTTTTACAACAGATTATGCTCTTATTTTAGAAAAGCTAAAAGACAAAACTTCTTCTCAAATCAAACAGATTGATTTGGAGTATAGAAAATACAGTCCAAAAGGTCTTAAAAAAGATTTTGCCTATACGACTGATGGAGGTAAAGTTTCCTTTAAAACGCACAATGTTACTGCTATCCGTGAAATACTTAGCGATTCTAGTTTGTCTGGAGTACAATATTTAGTTCGTACAGTAAGACCTACCACAATAGCAGACGAAAACAAAGGAAATATCATTGTAGAAAAGAACATCATTTTAGGTAGAGCTATCAAAGAAAACAACGGAAAAACACTTATCCAAGCCAAAGACAATGCTCTGCTCATTGCTATTACAAAGGACTTGATAAAACACTAGCATTATGCAACTTGCTAATTATCTTAAAAAAGCAAACTGGATAGTTTACGAACGTCCATATCAATTAAACCTTGTTGGTTTTCGCTCAAATAGTGTGAAAGCAAATAAATTTGATGATACTTTTGTTTGTTTTTTTAAGGATAATCGTAATAAGTGGATTACGCTAAAATGGAGTTGCACAACTGATACAGGAACATATTGGCTAGAGAATCCAATGATGGAAAAAGGAACAGCCATGTTAATGGCAGGTCAGTATGTAGATGCGTATGCTCTAGGTTATCATAGAGGACAGTACCGTGCATTGGTGCAAGTCCGTCCTGTTAAAATCCGTAGGGACTATAACCGTAATGCAAAACTTGATTTTTTAAACGGTAGAATCTATGAAGGATTATTTGGAATTAATATTCACAGAGCTAGAGCTTACGGAACAACACTCAACATTGATAAGTACAGCGCAGGTTGTCAAGTATTAGACAATGCTAATAATTTCAATGAACTAATAGATTTAGCAGAATATCACGAAAGTCAATATGGTAATAAGTTTACTTATGGATTGATTGACGAACGAATGCAACGCAGAACCCTCCACCGAAGACTGACTTATGGAGCTAGTCTATTAGCAGCTAGTTCAGTTATTTACTCACACTACAAATAAAGACTTTATGGCACTAGGAAGCAGAGCAGCCACTCAACGCAATAATAACTTTTTAAATATTCTAATTCACACAGGAATAAAAAAAGGGTTTTTACCTTCTACTTTCAAAAAAGTAATTGGAAGAAATACAAATCCTTTCATTTGGCAAGAAGCATATAACGATGGATTAGATAACGGTTTTGAGTATGCTAAATATGGACAAGCTGATACAGATTTTTTCAAAATGTATTGGAAGCCACAATACAGACAGATTATGAATAATCATACTGCAATTTGGCGAAGTCGTCCGTATAGAAATTTTGAAGGACGTGCAAAGATAATTGTTAGAGTATTGGTTCAAAAGACACCATCTTTAATTGCTACATTCTCTAAAATAATGGTTCATATTCTTAGAAATAAAATTGAACTTAGTACAGAAGCACAGCGAATTATTGCACAAGTTACTGGCGTGGATTTGAATGTAACTACACAAAGTCAAAACCAAGAAGTCATACCTCAATGCCAATGTGTTAAAACTGGAATGAATGGACTTAGTGGTGGACAAGTAGCAGAGCCAAATAAAGTAAACTGGGGAAATGTAGCCAAGACAGTTTTATTAGGAGGTGCAGCAGGTTTCGGAGTTCACAAAGCAATTGATTATTTCACAAGTACGCCAAAAAAATCAACTGGATTATCTGGACTTTCGGCAGGACAACGCAAAGGCTATAATAAACTCAAACAAATTACAGCAAGAGCTAGAAAAATTCAAGATAAAAGTCCACGCAAAAAATGGACGACTTGTATTAGTCAAGCTGCTAAAGAATTGAAGTAAGTTTTTATAATAAAAACTTCACTTTTAAGAACCTTCTCAAAAAGCACTTATAAGGTGTTCTTTAACATCACACAAATGCACTTTTGGAAAATCTGTTATAAAAAAAGATACTTTCAGAACCATTCAGCTTCTCCAATTTAAACTAAAATCATCAAGTAAGAAAATGAGCTATTCCGAAGGAAATCGAAAAGGAAAAAAAATACTAAATGCTTACTTTACTCCAAAAGAAATATGTGAGCAAATGTGGGAATTAGCAAAAGTTCATGGTTATGATGGTGGAACAGTCTTAGAGCCGTCGGTTGGAACAGGAAATATGATTGTTCATGCTCCAAATAAAACAAAAGTTACAGGACTTGAAACAGAAGCAGAATATTTTGAAACTGTTAAAGACCGTTTCCCTACTTCTACTTTTTATAATGTTTTCTTCGAACAAGTTTTTTTACAGCCAGAACGCTATCGTAGTGATTACGAAGGCAACACCACTTGGCTCAAAGGCTATCCTTTTGATTTGATAATCGGAAATCCTCCGTATGGAAAATTTACTGGACGTTGGGCCTCTTACTTTCCACGTAGAGGAGAACCCAAATTTCAGAATTATGAATATTTCTTTATGTGGTATGGATTGAAGTTACTTAAAAAAGGTGGATTGCTTGTTTATATCATTCCTCAAAATTTCCTCAACACAGGATTCAATAGCTACAAAAAACAAAAAGAAGCTATCCTAAAAGTAGCAACTTTAGTAGATGCCTATGAGATGGGTAGTATTTTCAAAGATACCAAAGTACCTACTCATATCATCGTACTCAAAAAGAAATAATTTTTATGGAAAAAGAAGTTAGAGAAGCAATAAAAAGAGCATTGGATAAATGCGATGGAACAAAAACCCCTCAAATATGTGCTTTAAAAAGTACAAAAGAAGGCTATTTAAAAGTGGAATCTGATATTATTAATATTATGATTAAAAATAATCTCACTCCTTCTGAAGCTATTGCTCACGTAGAAAACTATCTCAATGACTAATTATTATTCTGAACGTATCGGACTTATAGAACATATTTCTGCACAAATGCGAAGGTATGGACAAGATAAGGATAAAGCAACCTCACAAGATTATAAGGCATTGCAATATGGTTTTGTGTCTTCTTTTGTTCGTTCAGAATATGACCAGTTTGAAGAGTTAGAAAGATATGATAAATCAGTTGAGCCAACTCAAGAGGAACTTTGCTCGTATGGTAATTTCTTCAATAAATACCCTAATAAAACAGTAGATAAAAAATTTCTTTCCACTTCTTTTTACTTCTCAGTTCAGTCAAAAGCTACACTCACAGAAAGTATAGAGATGCTCAAACGAGAAATTGAGAAACTCAAAAAAACAAAATCTACTCCACCTATATCAAAAGTTAAAATGAAAATGAAAGCCAAAGCCTTACAATTACGTCGTAAACGTGCCTTGGCACTCCTAAAAATGGAATCAAATGGACTAAGTGGCTTAGACGGTGTTTTAGGTTCTTTAGGAGAAGTTGATAAAAAAGAAATTTCTAAAAACAAGAGTAGATTAGCAAGTCTCATTGCCAAAGAAAATACGAATAAGAAGCTAATAAATAGCTTTGATGATAACTTCAAAAGATATAACAAAGGCATTACTGAAGGCGAAATTAAAGCGTGGGTTTGGTACAAACAAAGTCAAGGTTCGCCCATGTACGGTTGGGAAAAATACTTTCTTAAAGCTACTGGAAAAGTAGAAGAGGTATTAGTAACAACAAAAGCTACTATCATCAAAGACAATCATTTTAGAGATGAAGGAACAGTTCCTTCTGATTCAATTTTAGGCAAGCCTAGTCGTTTTACGAATGAATACGATAAAAAGGTTTATCAAATTTATACGGATAAAGAAGGAAATAAAAAATTTGTAAACAAATCTCATGTCAAATTACAGCGTACAAGTGCAACGGCTGACCCAAAAGAACTAGATAAGTTTGTAAGAGAAGGATTGTTGTTTTTTGGAGAAGCAGACCTTTTACCTTTACCTTTATTTACCTTTGGCAATATCTATGACAAGATACTTGCACTAGAAAAACAAAAAGAACACATTATCAAAGAATACGGACAATCTGTATATGATGATCATGTCCGTGTTTTAAACGAAGCTAAACCTCGTCCATTATCTGTACTAAATCCAGACGCAAGTAAGCGTTTGAAAATATTACCTTTTTCTGAATTTGCTTTAAAATATAAAGTAGAAGAAGATGCTGAAGGTAATCCAGTAGAAGAGGATTTGAATGAATTTTTCAAAACTTGGTTAAATGTAAATGCAAATTTAATTGAAGTTGATGGTATTTCGGCTCGTAATATTATCCATGTTTATTTAGAAGGTGGGCGTAAATCAAAGGAAGAAAAAGAATTTTTAGAAAAGCATACACGAGAAGAAGGAGATAGATTATTTGACATTTTTCTCAATACAGGCATATCAATAAATGACCAAAAAAGGTTGGATATGTCTTGGAATCGACAATACAATGGTTTTGCAAAATTAAACTATAAACGTATTCCGATTGGACTAGCTACCTGTGCTTTATTTAAAGGAATGCCTTTAGCTTTCATGGAAGCACAACGTGAAGCGATTGCATTTATTGATGCTGTTGGTTCTGGTTGTTTAGCTTATGATGTAGGTGTGGGTAAAACAATGGCTGCTATTTTAATTGCAGCACAAAACATTCAGAATGGAACGTACAAACGTCCTGTAATTGTTGTTCCAAAACCTACTTATCAAAAGTGGATTAATGAAATTGTAGGCTATACAGACAAAGAAGGAAACTTTATAGAAGGTATTCTTTCTCATTTAGACATAAAAATCAATTCCCTTGGGAATATGGGTAAGAGATATATTAATCCTAAAACAGTAAATAAACAACTAGAAGAAGGAAGTATATCAATTATCACTTATGAAGGTTTTGCAAAAATTGGTTTTTCTGAACAATTAGAAGTAGAACTATTTGATTCTCTCGCAAAAATACTATTACATGTTGATGCTGATGATAATGATTCAGCAAGAGAAAAAGAAAAGCAGTTTGAAAAATTGAGATACCTTATTGGACGTAGTGCAAAAGGCACTATTGCTGATATTGATGTACTCGGTTTTGATGCTATTATCATTGACGAAGCTCATAATTTTAGAAATGTATTTTCGTATGTTCCTGCACAAGAAGGAACAAAAAGATATAGTCTAAATGGACAAACTTCTGGTAGAGCGCAACTCGCTTTTATGCTTTGTAATTACATTCAGACCAAGCACGGTGGAAATATTGTGTTACTGACTGCAACACCTTTCAATAATAGTCCTTTAGAGGTTTATTCCATGTTGTCTCTTATTGCTCTCAATAAAATGGAAAAAGCAGGTATCAGTTCTATTACTGAATTTATGGAAACATTTATTCAAGAAACGGCTGAATATGTAGTATCTTCTACCAATAAACTTACTCAAAGACCTGTTGTAAAGTCATTTCAAAATAAACGTTCATTACAATCGTTGGTATTCAATTATATCAATTTTAAATCTGGAGAAGATGCAGGAGTTCGTCGTCCTGTTAAAATAAATTTACCTAGACTTTCATTCAAAGATGCTAATGGAAATACTGTCCAATTACCACCAAAAGAACAAATAGTCACCTATTTAAAAATGAATGAGATGCAAGAGATGTATCAAAAAGAAGCGATACGAGTTGCAGAAAGTGGAAAAGGACTTAAAGAACGTGGAGCAAATACACTTCGTGGAATGAGCTTGAGCCGTAAAAATGCCTTCAGTCCGTTTATGGTAAGCAAAGAAGAGCCAGAAGATTTTGAAGATTTCGTTATTAATAGTCCAAAGATTTTATACACAATGGAGTGTATCAAATCAGTACAAGCACACCACAAAAAGACAAATACACCTCTATCTGGACAGGTTATTTACTCAAATATAGGCAAAGATTATTTTCCACTCATCAAGGAATACTTAGAGAAAAGATTAGGCTTTAAAACTGGTGTTACTTTTAACAACAGAAAGTTTGATGAGGTAGAAATGATAACAGGTGGTGGAAATGCAGATAAGAAAGAAGCTATCAAAGATGCGTTTCTTGCAGGAGTGGTAAAAGTGGTCATTGGTTCTTCTACAATTCGTGAAGGAATTGATTTGCAAAAAAGAGGAAGCGTACTCTACAACCTATACCCAGATTTCAATCCTACTGATGTTAGACAACTTGAAGGTAGAATTTGGCGACAAGGAAATTGGTTTGGTTATGTACGTGTTGTTATGCCACTTGTTCAAAATAGTATGGACGTGTTTATTTTCCAAAAATTAGAGGAGAAATCGGCTCGTATAAATGATATTTGGTCAAAAGCTGATGACGATACAAATGTGCTTGACCAAGAGAGTTTAAACCCAGAAGCTATCAAATATGCTCTTTTTACAGATTTGAATAAACTTACAGGTTTGAGAATTGAGGAAATTCGAAAAGATATTTCAAAATCTAAAGTAAAATTAGAAAATGAATTAGATACACTTTTGAAAATAAATGCTGCACAATCAGTAGCTGAAGAATCGAAAAAAAGAGTGCTAGAAAAAGTATATTCTCTGAAACTAAAACTAATTGACTTCTTAGAATTACATAGAAAGACAGAAAGTAAAGATAAAGACTTTAAGAAAAAGATTGATAAATATAAAAAGCTAGTTGATAGCATTAATGACTTTGATGGTGTAGATAATAAAGCACTCGTAAAGTTAGGAATCAAAATACAAAAAATGGATGACCATTCATATAGTTATTTTGTTTACCAATCAAGTGATAGGTTAGGACTTTTTAGAGCTTCATTAACTGTAATCAATCAATCTGCTGACATTGTAGCAAGGTATGATAATTTAGAACAAGCTATTAGTTCAATAAAAAATTCTTTAAGAAAACAACAGGCAGAACTTGAAGAAACAGCAACACCAGAATATCAAATCAAAATTTGGGCAGAAATTCGTGATGAGAAAAAGAAACTCAATATCACAGGTCGTTATCCACAAGAAGCAGCCAAAGACTTTGCTAGTCTAAACTACCTACTAAACTATAAAATGGCTGATGTAGATGATGTAAATGGAAACCCATTACCTACTGATAAACCAAAATCAGCTAAGTCAGTCAAGTTAATTCCTCCGACTGAAAACAAAACTAAAATTAAACTCAAAATGAAGGCAAAAGCACTTCAATTACGTCGTAAACGTGCCTTAGCTTTACTTAAATTAGCATCATAATGACTTATCAAAACTACTTAGACAACTATAAAAATGTCAATTTTAGCACAGCTAATTTTGATAAAGAAATTATAAATGTATTCAAGGAAGGGCATTCTATGATTACCGAGCTTGCAGAAAATGGTATGTTAGAAGATACTGACTTTAAACAAGATGTAAAGGAACATTATGATATGTTTACTCAAATGCTCAAAAAAATAGGTAGTTCTACATCTAAAAAAAAGCCGACAAAGAAAGCTCCAGTAAAAAAAACTACCACTCGTAGAAAATCTACTTCAAAGAAAACAACTACAAGAAGAAAAACACCAGCTAAAAAAACAACAACTAGAAGAAATCTTCCAAGTCTTGTAAAAAACGCCAAAAAAGTTACTACCAAAAGAAGTAGCCCAATGGAAAGTGAGTTGGGCCTGGCCCTAATTCGTAGGTTCTTAAATATGATAGGGAAAAAGAAAACACGTAATAGTGTACAACTTCTTTTAAATCGTATCAATAAAGCAGCCGTAAACAAGGAAATTCGCTTGAAAAGTCAGTATGCAGAACCATTGAAGTTTGTAGGAGAAAGTCTTGCTAATGCTTTAAACACTTCTTATGCTACTTTTAAGTTCAAACTAGAAAAGCAAGGAGCAGAACTACTAGAACCCTACATGAACGATAAAGAAGCGACTTCTATTCGCCTGTTACGCCAGTTCTACAATGCCCAAAACAAGAAGTTCACAGAAAGATACGAGAAACTCATTGAGAACTTAAAGAAAGTAGATAAAGACGATGCTTTTTATGTAGATGTGAAAGCAGCTATCAAAACACTTCAGACGGCAAGACAAAACAGAAAAGTGATTAAAGCCACACGAGCAACACTAAAAGGATTAGACGGAATTTGTAAAAAAAAAAGTAGTCTAAACGGATTAGATGGTGCAGGTTTACACCCAGCCATTGCAGGAGCAGTTGGTGGTGCAGCTTCTGGTATTGTAGGTGGTGCAGTTTATCGTGCATTATCTGGACAAGATATTATTGATTCCACTTATGAATCAATTCCTTTGCCTAGTAAGTATAGGGGAATAGGTCTTGACGACATTCCTTACAATGCTTCTATTCTGATGTATGCGTATTCTGGATATGGAAAATCTACACTGGCATTAGAGTTTGCACAAGAATTCTCAGCATTTGGTAGGACTGCTTATGTTTCCTACGAAGAATTTACTTCAGACGGACGTGCAACAGGTGGACTTAGAAATAGATTAAAGAGAATGAAGGACAATATAGGTATATCTAAAAATGTGGATTACTTTTCATCTATGGAAGCATTTGATATTAATGATTACCAATTCATCTTCATTGATTCTATTGATGATGCAGATATGACCATAAAGGACTGGGAAGAACTTAGAGCAATGTACCCAACGAAATTTTTTGTCTTGATTGCACAGGTTACTAAAAATGGAATGTTCAGAGGAAGTAACAGATGGGCGCACAAGGTAGATGTTGTATTTGAGTTTCCAAAAATTGGAGTTGCAGTTGGTAGAAAAAGATACGGAACAGGTACTTATGACTTCTTTAATCCAAAATACGCTTAGAAATGAAAATATACCAAAAAAACGGATTCGTACAAATAGTAGAAAATGGAGTTATCACAGACAGTATTCCAATAACAGATGTACGAATCACTCGCTCAAAACTGGGCGTTCTTATAACAAGCAAAGAACACAATTTCTACCGAAAAGTAGAAAAAATAGAAGACGAACTAGGAAATACTTACGAGACAGTTGATGAGGCCCTAAGCTACTTAACTGAAAATTTAGGTAACAACAAAATTGACGAACCTCGTGAGTTTTCTGATGAATATTCAGATGAGTTTGCTTAAAAATATTACAAAAACCACTTACTTATAATACTATGAGTGCAATTACAAATCTATCTACTGCCAATTTTGTAGATGGCGAGAAAAAAGGAATCACAGCAGCCAAACTAAGAGCAGGGTTTGAATTAGTAGATACACAACTTACAGAAAAAACAGATGCTATTCTACGACCAATTTCATTTGTAGCAGAATCTACAAGTTCAGTTTTGGATATAGCCAATCCTTACCCTTCAAAAACACTTGCTACGATTACCGTTTACAAGCAACTCTATGTAAATGGAGTAGATACTGAAATTGGCTATCAACAAGTTATTCCTACCTCAATTACAAAAAATGTAGCTGTTCAGAACGATAGATACAAAATTGAAGGTTTGCCAGATGGAAAGTATCATATTGTTTTCTCTCCAGCAGCCGTATTCGTTCCTTATACGGTATAAAAAACACTTACTTATTTTTCAAGAAAGTAAATAGATAACTGTTTACTGATAACTGACAACTGAAATATTATGGGAATCATAAAACAAACTTCTGATAATTTTATCATTGATAACGTTAGTGAGCTTATTACTCCTGCAAGTGTAAGACAGGTAAATGATGTCATTGATGCACAAGTAGTAGGAATAGAAACTTCTATCACTACAATAAATGAAAGTATCACTACACTTTCTAGCAATACTATCCCTACTGGTGGCTTGGAGGGTCAAATTCTAGCTAAACGTTCTAACACAGATAACGATGTAGAATGGATAGCTCCCCCTTCTGGTGGTGGAAACTTTTTACCCCTTTCTGGTGGAGCTATGACTGGAGCTATTGATATGCAGGAGAATATCATTTCAAACTTCAAAAAACTTGAAAATACAAAAGTTGATGGGTATTCAACTACAAATATGTTTTTTGAAGTTGATGAAGATGAGTATGATTTTATATTTGGCTCGACAAATACTGCAAATTTTGATTTTAGAAATGTTGCAGGTGTAATTTCAAGAGATAGTCAAGGAAATATTCAAGGTAACGCTGACTTTTATTTTGGTATATATACAAAAAACAAAGCTAATAATAATTACACTTCATTTAATCTAAATACAAACACCTACGAAGATTCTGAAGACAAACCACTTAAATATGCAGCAGATTACTCTGCAAATTACACAGCTAGAAGTTTAGTCGATAAAGGTTTTTTTGATGGCAAAGTAAAGCTATTTAAACAAACAACCTCTACACCACCAAATACTACTGTACCGATTGAGTTTGCACACCCTTACGGAGATGACTTGCCTATTTATAAACTGTACAAAGGCACACAAGAAGTATCATTTACAGCAACTCTAAGTACAGGTAGTATAAACTTTGGAAATATAGGAAGTGGTTCATACACACTTGTAGCCTATTTTATTTAATTTTACTCACTTATTTATTTTACAAAAAAAATGAAAACTACAACAACAAGTACAACCAGTACAGCAACACAAACGGAAACACAAGATTGTTGCAACGAACAAAACAAAACAGTTATAGGCAATTGCGTAAATAACGTAATTACTCTACCATGTCCATTTGCAGGAGTGAATGGAATATCTGATAAGATTGCTCATGTTTCTGTGTTTATGCAGAATTACACGCCTCAAAGTCCAAGTGCGATAGTTTCAATTACAGAATTAAAGGTTCTTGCTGTTGAGCGTACTGTTGGGTATAACGTTACTTATAAAATTGAGGTAGAAAATGCAGTTGATGGAGAATATCAAGTTCTTTTTAATTCTGCTTCTTTTGTTCCACACAATCCCCCAATGGGTTATGGTGGGCCTCAAATCGTAGGCGATATAGGTTAATTGTTTAATCTTTACAGCTCTATTGCTTAAACAAAATCAAAAAGCTATGTTTGAAAAAATGTAGCTTTTTTTGTGTCCGAAAAATTGCGTGTATTAAGGGTACACACAAGACAAGAGAATAAATAAGTTTACTTATTACGGAACACTCTATCAAATTCATTTTTAACACCCCAAGTATGTATCATTTTAGCATAAACCTTTTCGGTTGTCTTGATGCTACTATGACCTAGAACTTTTTGTACAACATTTATATCAATACCACTATTTAGGAAAAATGCTCCTGCTGTATGCTTTCCAAAGTGTGAACGCATGTATTTATCAATTCTTGCCCTATACATACAAATACGGATATTTTGATTATAGGTGTGATTTGCCGTAGGTGTTGTGTTGTACTCTAGCTTTTTCAAGAGTTCAAGAGCTTCTGGAAGCAAAGGAATATAATGTATTCCATTAGTCTTACCTCGTTTTTGTAAAATCCACTCCCAGTCGTCAGTTTCAATATGGTTTTTCTTTACATTAAAGTCTTTTAGCTCTCCATAGCTCAAAGAGGTATAACATTGTACTAGAAATAAATCTCTAGCTAATTCTAAATGCTTTTCTCTTTCAGAAAAGGTTAGTTCTGCAAATCGTTTTAACTCTTCAATATCAAGATAAACGTATTCTCTTTTTTTGTGTTTTATATTCAGAGAATATTGAGCTACTGCATCTTTTTCTAGTAATTCCATAGAATAACCTAGTTTTACGGCTGCTTTCACTCTAGCTAAAGACTTTTCTAAGTATTCAGTAGATTTGATTTTTCCACTATCAAGCATAAAGTTTTTGAGTTGCTCCAAGTGCTTGTAATTAAAATGCCTTGCTTCCATATTTAAGTTACCAATACTTTTTAAGTAAGGTTTGAGCCAGTTTTTCTTAAAATTGTTATAAATAGTTATTGTTCCTCTCGCAACTCCAACACTTCGTTTTTCTACCAGTTTGTCATACAAATCAAGCATTGATATTTGTGGACTTTCTTTTTTTAAATAAAAATCTGCTATCTCTTGTATATGTGAAATTGTAGATTTGTATTGATTGAATAAATCTGTAAGGTCTGCTCTCAAATTATCTAATCCATCATTGATAGGCTTTGAATTTTGTCCAGAAGCATACTTTTTTTGCCAAAGATGCTCATATACTCGTATTCCACTACTTGCTTTCTTTGAACGCATACCGTTGTGTGAAATGTACCAGTAGATAACAGCTAATCCATTCTTACTTTTTTGGTCTTTTCGGAGGGAAAAAACAACATTCATAAAGCGATTTTTTTTAACATAATACTATTTAGGGTTGTATAAAAAAAATGAATTGCAAAAGTACAGTAACCAGTAATTTTGAATAGTAACCTAAATAGTGTCTTCTATACAGAAGTAATAAAAAAAGGCTTATAGAGTAATTTCTACAAGCCTTTTTATTTAAAAAAACGTCGCTATTTATATAAATATAGCCTTTTGTGATTCCTTCAGATTCCGAATGTTGCACTCAAAACCATCAAAAACCCACATTTTAAAAACGAGATACCTTAGGAGATACCAAATGTATTGCAGCACATCTATATACTATTATATAGATGCAGGAACATAAGACAGCCCCAAAGCAAAACTATTATTTTGTCTTGCGTTTGGGACGGCTGCATTCTTATGCTCCGATTGCTTTCCCGAAATGTCATGAATCATTTCTAAAAACTTTACTCTTTGCTCTTCAAACCTTTTTTCAAATCGCTGTTCCATTTCTTTCATTTTCTCTTTTAAATAAGAGTTCTCACTTTGGAGTTTTTCATAATCAGATGGGATTTTATTATTGTCCTTTTTCATCATTTCTCCTTCTCCATGCAAAAGCCAGTCAGAGTTCACTCCTTTCCTTTCAAGTAACTTTACATAATATGCATTGGGAGAGATAGATTGCCCACTTTCTATTGCTGATACAGCTCCTCTACCAAATCTGTCAATTTTTACTTTTTTTGCAATACTTGCTTGACTTTCGTCAAAATGCTTTCTTGCTGCTTTAAATCTGTCTTTTAATTCCATATATAATTGAGTTTTGAATGTATTTTTGAATAAATTTTAATTTTTATATGCAAGTATAGTTGCATTAATAAAAAATAGTTGTATATTTGAAGTATAGAAAGTCAAACAAGCGTACACAACGTACGCAAATATACTAAAATGAACGTATGAAAGCACAAAAAGATGCAAGTATTGATGAATTAGTTGGCAACGACACTAAAAAAGTGTCAAAAAATACTGCAAAAAAGCCTAAAACGGTGCAGTTCTCAACAACTGTGTCAATTGAACTTTTTGATAAAATCGAAGAATTGGAAAATAGAGGTTTTGATAGAACAGGACTTCTAACACGTTTCTTTGAACGCTGTACGTCAGATGAAGAATATTTGAAAGACTTTGTATTTCCTGACAGTGAACAAACTGAGCAGGAGCAAATCACAACTAAACTAATTACAGATGGAAGCAAGCAGGAAACTAATCTTGACATCTAATATTTCAAATGGTGTCAATCATCGTGAAGCTGCAAGAAGTGCAGCAAAACGAGCAGAAGTAAAAGGAGACAGCAAAACACAAAAAAAATTCTTGAAAGAAATGAAAAACTGGCAAGAACAGATAAATGGTTGGAGGGAGGAGCTTCAATCGTTATGAATGCTAACTATGTAAGAATCAAAACGCATACTCCAGAAGAACGAAAGAGAATTTTAGAACGAAAAATCTCTTATAGAAAAAAACAAGTTTTGGAAATGACTGCTCAAATTGAGCTATCTAAAAAACGAGTAGATTTTTTCACAAAGGAAATTCAAAAGCTAGAGGAGGAGCTAGAAAAGCTATGAGAATTGAATGCCCTGAATGCTATGAATTCACAGATATTGACGAAGAAAATGATTCTCATATCTGTAATCAATGTGATGCGATTTTTCATTACGACAAAGAAGAATTAACAGTAAGAGCAAATACAACATTTGAAATAAATGCTACTTGCCCTCATTGTGAAACTTTTCAAGACTTGAATGAGCGTTATTCTGCTGAATTAGGTGAGCTAGGTTTAAATAATGAAGACTTAGATTTTGAAGTAGAATGCAAAAAATGTAAGAAACCTTTTTTTATAGAAGCAATAGACCATTAAGTTATTTATGAATGCAGTAGCCAAGAAAATTGAAATTTTGGAAGGTATAAAGAATGTTTATAACAACATGCTTAAAGACTCTCCTCACAAAAAAAAATCAGTAGTCCGAAAGTGGATTTACGAAATAGAGATGAAAATAGTAGCTCAACAGGCTATTATAAGTAATCGTAATGACACTGTTTGCTTGTCAAATAGTTAAGTTGTGAAAGTTGGGCAGGGCTATTTTGGTCTTGCTCACTTCATAGCTACAAAGAAATCAGGTTTTGATTGCCCTGTTTTAATTCAATCATACTAACACGATTTACTTCGTCTTTGGAATAAAAATAAAAATGAGTGTTTTTTAAACGCTCATTTTATCTAAGAAATTAAAGAAAGTACGTAAGGAGAAAGAGTGCAAACTTGAAGAAACACGCCTTGCTTCACACTACTACTAGCAACGTCAATAAGATAATTTTGGCACGGCTGCCTATGTTGCACACCAAAGTTTTAGAAGGTAGCCATTTTTATTTATCACAACTAAATGTAACAAAATTATGGCAAACGGTGTGAAGGCGTTTATCGAAGAGAATCTAACTGTAAAGCAAAAAAGAGAGTTTTTGCAATACGATATAGATGGATTTAAAGATGTTCAAAAAGGATATAAAAAAGGAGGTATTGCCTTCAATTTATTCCAAAAACGGATACAGGAAAAACAAAAAGAATTAGACGAATTAGAATAAGCAGGTAGTAAGGTGTGTAAGTTTTTAAAAAGGTAGATAAATTCTATCTGCCTTTTTTTTCTCAACTCTAAATTTATTTTTTTATGATCCGTGGATACCACCAGATGAAAATGCGCCAAGATTTGGATTTGCGATTTCGTGATTACAAACAAGACTGGGAGCATAAAGACAAAATAGAAATAGGCTCATTCATTCCTCAAATAGAAATTGATGAGATTGAAACTAGATTGCTTTGTCAGATGTGCGATCACGCTATCAAGCTGAATATATTTCAAACTGAAATAGTACAAGAAATTGAGGGTTTAAAAACTTTACTTTCTTCTAAACTACAAAGGTTTCAAGATTCTGAAAAAATGGAGAGCTGCGAAACTATCTTAGATAAAGAAGAGCAGTTAGAAACAATAATTTTCATTCTTGTAGCCTCAAGAAGCGAAATTATTCAAACTCAAAAAAATAAAGGGCAAATAACCTTTTTTTAATTCACAACTAAACTAACTACTGTTATGCTATTACTAAGCGAATTTTTGGAGCTGAGAGAGTTTCTCTTATACCCAAGCTTTTATGAAAAATGGTCTGTTGCAGACTTGTTTTTTATCGTGGTCTGTTCTTGCTGCATCGCTTTTATAATAAGAGCAATACGCAAGAAATAAAAAAAGCCTATCAATAGTGTGAAGCTAGATAGGCTAATTATTCATCAATGCTCTTACGAGCAAATCCAAATGTAACAGAACAAAGATATGGAAATTCACCCAAAACTACAACTATTTCTTATGCTATTTGGAGCAATACATATTTTATTTTATGCAGTTTTTTATACTTGGTGGTTGCTATCAGGGCTGTATAAAAGTGTATTTGCACGAAGCAAAAAGAAACTTTCTTTTAGAAGTTTTTTAGCTAAAAGAATAGCTCCTACACCAAGGCGCAGAAAAAGAAATTCAAAACCTAAAACGCAACCTACAAAAGTTGTACAGCTAGGGAGGAGCAA
This sequence comes from Bernardetia sp. ABR2-2B, assembly GCF_037126435.1. Classification (GTDB taxonomy): domain Bacteria; phylum Bacteroidota; class Bacteroidia; order Cytophagales; family Bernardetiaceae; genus Bernardetia. Next base: position 618,496 of record NZ_CP147020.1, read on the forward strand.
GGCAGTATGAACAACCCAAAACCTCAAACTCAAATCCCAGTAGTTCAAAAAATAGAACTAAAAGAAAGTTTTTTAAACAACTGGATAGATTCAATTTCGAACCACGTAGGCACAAACTCGGTGTTACTAGGATTTATAGTTAGGCTAATCTTGTTTTTTGTTGTCGCAAGTTTGATAATAAAAATCTTTTGGGAAGATTATCCTTGGCTTGCAGGAGGAATTGTCGCACTTATATTTTTTGCAGATGTAGGATTCACTTTGTCAGCTTTAATGGCTGCCAAATTTTACAACTCAAGAGTAATGCTATATGCTAGGATTTTCTTTGGAATATCTGTATTTGGGTTATTTTTTATCTGTTGGAAACTGTACGATTTTACAGATTCATTTTACCCATCAGATAGCAACCCAGAAACAGAATATCTTAAATATTCTCTAAATGCGATATTCTTTACATCGGCTATTTTAGCTTTCCTTTTTACAGAAGGGGGAGCGTATATGATTTTCTCTCTGACTTCCAAAGAAAAGCCGAAACACGAAACAAGCGAAACACGAAACACCGAAACAGGCGAGAAACAGGCTGAAAACGATGTTTCGGGAGAATCCGAAGAAACACAGGGCAAAATTGAAGATATGCCTTTGCCAAATAAAATTTCAAAAACTGAAGAAAATAAATTCTCAATAAATGATGAATTGCCAAAAGACTTAACTGGATATAAAGGTAATGCACGAGCGCACGCCAGTAAAATGCGAAGATTTTTAGAAAAAGGCGAGTACAGAAACGCACGTAAATCCGAAGTTTGGGCAGACTATTATAGTGCGATTGTCGCAATAATAGAAGAAGAGGAAGGTAAAAATAAAACTTCTTGGACAGTCTATCCAAATGGTTCTTTGCAAGTAGAGTCAGAACCAAAAAAAGAAACAAACGGACATAAACTTGAACCCGAATTTTTTAATCAATGATGCCACAACAACAACAACAGGCGACTGACTTACAGAGCCTAAGAACATTAGTTTTTGCTTCAATGCTTCTTTTATTATGTCTTGCTTTCTTTATGTCAGGATTGTATATATCAAATACAGACTTTAGAAGTAAAGAAGAGCTACAAGCGAATGCAAATTTCGTTAAACAAGAAGAGCAAAGTAACTGGAGTGTAGATTTCAGTTTGCTTAATCTGAAAATAAAGAAAGGAGGAAGTGATGAGTAGTGTCATAACAGGTTATTTGCGACACGTGAATAATAGTCGTGGAGAACTAACAGCTACATTCACAACTGATTTATCGAAACCAGCTTATCAATATGAATTTTATTTACTCTTTCCTGAAAAGGAAAAAGAAATGAATAGTTCTGAATACGCTCAACGCTTTGCAGTATATCAAAATTTTGCAAATCATCATACAAAAATATCAGTCACTTACGAGCCTCCTAAAAGATTTACAAGTTCAGGTGTTCCAATAGTAGAAGTAACATCTATCAAGGAATACAAGCAAATAAAAAGAGAAAAAGCAGAAGAGATTCTAAAAGAGAGCTTTAAATCTAAAAAAATATCCACACTTTCAGCTCTACACTTAGAAGCTAAAGAGCGCATTGCAGTCATAGAAGCAGCCGAACAAGCTGAAAAGAATTGGTTGCTTAATATTTCTGGACACGCAGGAGAAAAAAGTTGTTTTTGGAAACATGAGTACACTAAAATAGCTATATATGATTTTCAGATACTATGTTCAAAACCTGTTATTTTTTGTGAAAAGACAAGAGAAGACCTCTATAAAAAAATAATAGAATACGGAGAAATGAAACGACAAGCAACTGCAAAGCAATCATTACTCTGTAAAAAATATAAGGAGGAGAATGATGAGTGAAGCTGCACAAGCTCCACAGGAGCAACCAAAGAAAGAACCTTACACCTATTACGATTCAGCTAAAACGCTGCATAATGTAGAAATGTATTTGAGAAAATACAACGAAGATAAGGACTTGAAAGAACAGATAAGAGCATCAAGAGTGCCTATTCTGCTGCGTATTTACAGACTTGCAATTTTGAAACACAATAAAAAAAGCAAAGACGTAAAAACGATTACAACGCAACGAAGAGACGATGAAGGCAATTCCTATACATTCAAAACATTAGGATTTGTTACAAAAGAGCAAAGCATAGCGACACATTTACAATGCAATCCAAAGACTATACAGCGTAGTCTAAAAGTCTTGACAGGAGAAGTAGCCAAAAGGGCTAACGTAGCACCTCCTGCATTATTAGAGCGTTTTGAGACAAGTTGCTACGGACTAACACTGCTGTTAAACCCTGCCTTCTTAGTGCCTTCAGGGCGTAAGGAGAAGGATTTAGAGAGTGTTTAAGGCTTAAATTTGACGTACCACGAACCCCAAGCAGACCGACAGAAAAAACAAAATACTTCAAAACGGTACTGCTTTACTATGCACTTTGTTTAAGGGTATTAGGGACAAAATGTCCACCCTTTTACCAGTATTTATATAGAATTTATCTAGACTATTTAAAAGCTATTTAAATGCTATGTAAATAGCTTTTAAATAGCTTTTAAATTTCTGTTGTAAATCCCCTTATTTTTCCAAGCCTTTGCAGATAGTGAACTTTGTTTTAAAAAGTTATTTAATCACAAAGCAAAAAAAATACGGTAAACAGAAATTACTTAGTAAAATAGGCGGGGGAGGGCGTGGCGCAAAAAAAAATCCTTCAACACGGAAGGATTAAAAATTTTTTTTCTGCAATAGGTTGATCGGATTTGACAAAGGGTAAGTCGCACCGACAACACAAACATACAAAAATTATGAATACTAGTCAAGTAGAATCACTAAAAGAATTTGAATTTAAAGGCAAAATAAGAGACGCATTTTTAGTAGAAGGTCGTATAGTTTGGTTTTTACAATCGTACCCAGACTTTCTTACTGTCAATAAGGATTTTTATGGCAGCGATGAAAAAGATAACGCAAAACGTATGTTTTGGCTTAAATGCAAAAAGATACAGCGTGAGAATAACTTCAGATGTGTAATTGGCAAAAACAAAAAGCCAATTTGGAAAAATGGAAAAGCTCAAATTTCGGATGTTCCTTGTAAGTGGGAAATTATAATATATATCCGTGAGCTTGATTACCCAATAAAGTTTTGTAAAAATTTCTTTGACCACGATAGCTTGAGAACGATTCAGGATTTTTTGGTCAAAGAAATTTTTGGGCGTATTAATCCAAACGGTCAAATCAAAAGACAGAGACCAGATCAAACATTTGTAAAAGCTCTTATCTTTGACAGAGAAACCGATGAAAATGTTTTTCAATATCCTGCGCCTGGTATTATGATTCTTGATGTAGAAGAAAGTAGAAAAGAATTGCTACGAGTGTGTAAGCACTTCAAAGAAAAAAAATCGTTTCCTCCACAGGAGCATTACAGTTTGCCTGATTTGAGTGAGCAGGAGTTCAAGGCAACTCCAAAGATTTTCAAAGAAGATACGACAGATTACAGCACTATATTTCTACAGATGAAAGAAGCGATGTATTCAGAGCTAGTAAGATTAAATCTTGCTGAATACATTGCTGATGTCGCAAATATCAAGTTTCACAGCTTTCAAAATAACTCTCTAAAATGTTTCATTGATAGCAAAGCGCAATTTGATAAACTGGAGCAGGATAGATTTTTAGTAGTGTTTCGTCAGTTTCAAATTCGTTTTTTTGGTGAATCTGTAAAACTTGAATACGTATTAAAAACACCTATTCAGAAAAGCGAAACGCAACCGAAAACAGCCGAAACGAAAGTTGTTGAGCTTGAAAGGTCAGAAGCTGAAAAAATCCAAAAGCGCATAAAAAGACACGCTAACCCAGATAGAGTATTTACAGCTACAATGATTGACTTCAATCGTAATTCAAACGTGAAACTAATAGAGTTTCAGTCGTTAGAGTTGAAGTTTCGCAATGATGATGAAGGAATAACTCATCTCACTTTGCCAAATGAGCATTTGATTGAAGCGTTTATGAGCAGCGAGTACCGAGTGTTTTTTGATAAAGCGCACGAGAAAAACTTTGGAGGAACTTATAAAATTGTTCTTAGGCACGAGCCTATTGATGTTTCTTTTTTGAATTTAAAACCTAAACGAATCCTTTAAATCACAACAACTATGAATAATCAAATAGAGAAAAAAAATAGATTTGAAAGAATCTTTTCTTCAATAGTACAGAAACGTAACTTTTTTAGAAAGAAGGCTGAAAAAGCTAGAAAATTTGAAAATTACAAAAAACATTATAATCAAGAAAAAAAATATAACCCTTTTATTAGACGTGGAATTGAATTAGAATTTCGACTTCAATTCCCTAGCAAACTTGGAGATAAAGACATACTAGCACAGACTCAAAAGGAATACAAAAGAAGAGTTGCTGAAAGAAAAAAGGAGGGTAAGGAAAAGTTTGACAATTCTTATAGAGCTATCCCTTTATTTTGGCAAACTTCTCTAGGTGCAGATTATGGTGAGTTTATTTGCGAACACTGTAAATCTACATTCTATCATAGCCCAAGTGAATTGTATTTGGGGAAAGACAAGCTATACAACTGCATTTGTGGTCATTGTGTAAACATAAAAATGTCACAAAACGGACAAGAAGAGATTTTTAATTAATCACAACTAAACTACAAAATTATGTCATTACCATTCGCTGAAAATATGCCCTATTGGAAAACTTCACAATCAGGAGTAGAAACTTGGCTTGATAAAGTTGAGAAAATGATTGTTGAGATGGGAGGGCAAGTAGATACTCGTTTGGCAGGAAAACAAAGAGGTAGAGAGGCAATACTATTTGAATTTACAGTTCAAAATGATATATACAAAATCCTTTATCCAGTTCTTCCAACGAAAAAAGACAAAGACAAAAATGCAGCATTAAGACAATGTGCAACTCTGATTTATCATGACGTAAAGTCAAGACTTAATCGTATCAAAATATTTGGTATTCGTGTTGTCTTTTCTGATTATCTAGTTTTAGATAATGGTCAGACTCTTTCACAGATTGGTAATGACTATTCTATTGCAGATATAAAACAAATTCAAAAATAATTTCTTAAATTAGGGTTGTGATTATCACAACTCTAATTTTTGCTTTAACTGAAATATGAAATCTTTAGAACTAGACAAGCGAATAAAGGAAATATTCTTTTCAAAAATAAAAGAATACAACGAAAAAAATGAGCGTTGGACTCATATCATTCTTTTTCAAAAAAAGTATATTATCGAAATAGAATTTACTGGAAAGGGATGGCAGTACAATGTGCTTAACATTAATGAGTTTATAGAAATATGAAAGAATTTAGAAAAAAGCATGGTCTTTCTCAGTCTGATATTGTTCGTCTGCTAGGCTATCACAATAAGGCGAATGTTAGCCACTGCGAAAATTCAGATACTATTAGTCAAAAATATATCTTAGCATTGAAAGCTCTTGTAGAGTCAATGATATTGATGACTGAAAAAATAGATAAGTTGGAACTGAAAGAACCTACTTTTTTAGTTGCTAGAAAAATGAATTTGGTAAGGCGTATCTATTCAAATAATCATAAATCAATTAATTCTTTATCATTATTTCTACATAGAGAAGTTATTATTAGAGAAAAAGAATTATACAGATATGAAATAATTGTCTTTTGATAATAAAAAAATATTATATTTGGAAACTAACAACACAACTTAGCTTCCAAAAATAATGGCAAAAAGAAAAATAAGAGAAGGAGAAGTAATAAATAAAGTAGCAAATGATTGCTTTTCAGACTTTGACTGTACAAAGCTACTCGGTGATGTAGATTTTTGTGTTTCTCCAAAATACGGTACTCAAACACAGGTTTTTGGCGAAGAATCATTCCTTTGGGCAGAAGCCAAAAAAGGAACAGCCGATTATATTACTTCTATCGTACAGCTCATTCTTACTATCGGAAAGGCTCGTACTTTTGATAGCCATTTGCCCCCTGCTTATTTGGGAGCTTTTGATGCTGAAAAAATTGCTTTCATTCCTTACAATGATATTCAAGATGTTTTTTATATCAATGATTTTAACTGGAATGTAACGCCATCAAATTACGAAACAAAAGAATTTAAACAGCTTCAAGGAAAAGTATCTGAACTCATAGAAAAATACTCTTTGATATTCTATTACGATAAAGACCCCAAGGATTTAAAGAGCTTTATCAAAACGAATTTCATTTTAGGTAAATCATCTACCTCAAAAATTCAGATTGACAAAAACAACTTTATTGTAATTTATAGCAAATGGCTCATAGCCGTAAAGCCAACAATTACTGTAAATTGGGAAGCAGCTAAAAAAAGTGGAATCATTGATGGCGATTTCTATCTAGCAGATTTGCTTTCAAGAGAAAATGAAACGCTCAAAGAAAAACTGTATGTTCTTTTACAGAAAGATCATTACAGATTAGATAGGAAATTAGACGACATGGGGATGTTTTCTTCTAGGAAAGCTAGTTTTACAGACAATCAAAAAGCACACAATCAATTTTGGAATAAATACGAACGTCCTCCAAAAGAAGAATATTGGGATTATATTGTAGAGCGTAGAGATTTGCTTGTTCCACAGGATATAAGAGAGCGAAAAGGTAGTTTTTTTACTCCTCAAATTTGGGTAGAACTGTCTCAAAAATACCTTACTGATGTGCTAGGCGAGGACTGGCAAGATGAATATTATATTTGGGATTGTGCAGCAGGAACAGGAAACCTACTGGCAGGACTGACCAATAAATACAATATTTTCGCTTCTACACTAGACAAACAAGATGTTGATGTGATGCACTCTCGTATCAACACAATGAATAAAAATTCAATAAGTGGACACGGAGCAAACCTTTTGGAAGATCACGTTTTTCAGTTTGATTTTCTGAATGATGATTTTGATAAACTTCCCGAACCATTATTGAAGATTATAAATGATCCAGAGAAACGTAAAAAGTTGGTTGTTTATATTAATCCTCCTTATGCTGAGGCAAGTAGTAGAGATACTGTAGTTGGTACAGGTGAAAACAAGACTAGTGTTTCAACAAAAACAAAAGTTTACGAAGATTTTAAAAGTATTACAGGAACAGCAGGAAGAGAACTTTTCGCACAGTTTTTTTTGAGAGTTTATAAAGAAATTCCAAATAGCAAATTAGCATCTTTTAGTAAACTGAAGTTTATAAGTTCTCAAAATTTTTTCAAATTTAGAAAATACTTTAAAGCTAAGTATGAAAAAGGTTTTGTTGTACCTGCAAGTACATTTGATAATGTAACAGGCAATTTTCCAATATCATTCATCATTTGGGATACAAGCAAAAAGGAAGATATTACTAAAGTTAATTGCCAAGTTTTTTCTTCGGAAGGGGAATATAAGTCAAAAAAGCGTTTTTACGCACACAAAAAAAATGGCTTTATAATTAATTGGCTTCGTAATTTCTATGATAAAAAATCTGATAGATTAGCCTATCTTAGAATGCAAGGAACTGATATGCAAAATAATAGAGGTGTTTTCTTTACAAATAATCCTTCAAAAAATGACATAAAAAAATCTTTAACAACTGATATAACACAAAATAATGTAATTCAAATGTGTGTATATTTGACTGTTAGACATATTGTAGATAATACATGGTTAAATGATATAGATCAGTTTCTTTACCCAAAGCTAAAATGGGAAGTAGATATAGAATTTCAAAATAACTGTTTAATATTTGCTATTTTCAATGGACAAAACAGAATCACATCAGAAGAAGGAACAAACCATTGGATTCCATTCAAAGAACAAGAAGTAAATGCAAGAGCGAAGTTTGAGAGTAATTTTATGGCTGATTTTATTGCAGGAAAAATAAAAAAAGAAGAAAGCACAGGGCTATTTGAAGGTGCAAAAAGCAGTAATGAGCCTTTAGTATTTTCGGAGGAAGCAAACGCCGTTTTTGATGAAGGGCGTGAGCTTTGGAAATACTATCACAGTCAGCCGAATGTAAATGTAAATGCTTCTCTGTATGATATTAGAGCGCACTTTCAGGGCAGAAATGCAAAAGGAAGAATGAATAGTAAAAGCGATGATAAAAAATATATGGAGTTGATAGGCAATCTAAGAAATGCCTTAAAACTTCTAGCCAAAAAAATAGAACCTAAAGTTTATGAATATGGATTTTTAAAAGAATAATATTTTGCTAAAAAAGTAAACATATTCTAAAAATATTCGTATTTTTACACTACACCCCCTATCTGCGTTTTTTATTACTTACTAAATTAATAAGATGCAGAATAATAAAATACCTCTCAATTTAAAACTACCCGTTTTCGCAGTAAAAATACTGGAGAAGTCGGGTTATTTGCCTTTGAAAAATGGAACAATAGAGCACAATGCTATTTATTCTATCCTTGTTTTAGGACGACATGTTCCATTTACGAATAATGTAATTTTCAAACCTTCAACACTTGTAACCCAAAATGTTGAATTAGGAATTCACATTCCCTATCATTTTTCATTAGATTATCATCCTGATAAATTGAAAAATATTCAAGCCTTTTTGATTCACACAGCTAAAGAGAAGATTGTTGAATTTTGTGATTTTCAAAAACAGCAGCTCTCCTTATCTTTAGTAAAGTCTGTGCAAAACCTAGCAGGTTTTTATGATATTGATGAAGATACTTATTCTCAACAAAGCATAATTACAATGTATTACGAGCGCAAGAAGAAAAATAATAAAAACAAATAGGGTAAAAAAAGCTCGTACAACATTCTTTTAAAGTCCATTTTTGAAAATATTTGTAGCGTACTAATACTCTACAAATGTCTTTAAGAAATACACTTGCTTCGATAAACTCCTCAAAATGGGCAATCACACAAGCACACGCAACTGATTATTTGCGTGTGCTTGACGCTGCATTAGATTCTGATCAAACAGATGTTTCTCCAAAAGCAGCTATTGCAAGTTATGAAAATGCCGATGCCGAAAAAACTGAAATTGCCGAATACGATGATAAAATCGCAATCGTAAGGATTGAGGGCGCAATTATGAAAAGTGGATGGTGCAACTATGGAACAGAAGATTACGCAAACTACATTGAAAATACTTTTGCTGATGATGAATCTATCAAGGGTATGCTACTCATTGTAGATTCAGGAGGAGGACAAGTTGCAGGAACGCAACGCCTTTACAAAGCTATTCAAAACGCTCAAAAACCAATCATAGGACTGGCTTCAAGTGTCGCTGCAAGTGCAGGGTATTGGATTGTTGCACCCACACAAAAAATATTCATTGAATCGGAAACGGACGAAGTAGGCAGTATAGGGGCGTTCGTTTCCTTCTCTGATTACTCCGAATACTTCAAAGAAGCAGGTATAAAAAGACATGAGATTTACGCTCGTAAATCAAGTAACAAAAACAAGGAAGTACGAGAAGCATTGAAGGATAATTATACTCCAATGCTTGATAATGTACTTGATCCCCTTGTAGATATTTTCATCAAAGACATCAAAACGGCACGTCCAAATATTTCTGAAGAAGTCTTTTCAGGAGGTATTTATATTGCCGAACGTGCAATTCAAGTAGGATTAGTCGACGACATTAAAAGCGAAAAAGAGGCAATGGAATATTTGCGCTCTCAAATAAATTCAAATAATTCTCAACCTCAACAAACTCAAATTTATATGAGCAAATTAACCATAGGTGCAAACATCATGAAAAAGTTAGGCTTTGGTGATGCGACTGAAAAAGAAACTTCATTAGAGGTCAATCAATCAGGTTTAACAAAGTTAGACGCTGCACTTCAAGAACTTCAAGAAGCTGAAGAGTCTAATCAAAAACTCACTTCCGAAAAAAGCGAACTTTCAAAAAAAGTCAAAGACTTGGAAGCTGAAAAACTGGTTTTAGAGCAGAAAGTAACAGAACTCAAAGCCAAAAACGAAGAATATTCAAAAGTTGCAGCAGCAAGTCCAGCAGCTCCAGTTTCTGCTACTCAAAAAACTGAAACGGCTGATACAACGCCAAAAGATGATGATATTTTTGCTGAATTTAATGCAAAAGTTGAAGCTGACTTTGGAGCTTAAAAGTCTTTAAAATCATCAAAAAACAGCCATTTAAAAAATTACCAATTTACCGAATCACTTACTTATTTATAAAATAAAATGAGTCAAATTACAATCACTCAAGTAGTTGCAATGTTTGGGGCATATTATGTTCAAAACACAGCAAATATGAAAAATCTGATACAACAGATTTATCAGGCAGAAAAAACAGCTTCGTTTTTTCGCATTATGCCCACAATGTCCACAGTTTACAGAAGAGCTACATCTGAATTAGGGGAAGTGCTTCAAAAGTATCAGGCAGACTTTACTCCAAAAGGTACTATTGAATTCAAGCCAGAACAATATGAATTACCTTGGCTTAAAGTCGATTTAGAATTTGTTCCTGATGAGCTTGTACAAAGTTGGTTAGGGTTTTTAGCAGGTAGTGGTTATGAGAAAGAAAAATATCCTTTTATTAAATGGTTTATGGAGGACCATTTAATTCCAAAAATGAAGGAAGATTTTGAAACAGCTATTTACATGGGTGTTGATGGGGCAGTAACTCCAGGTACAGCAACATCAGCTATTGCTATTATGGATGGAATTAGAAAGCAAATAAATGACTATGTAGCTGATGCTAACTCTGGTATAAACGTAATAGTTACAGGTGCACTTGATAATGATGATAAGATTTTTGTTCGTCAAGTAGAAGATTTTTGTGATCAAGTAGCTGAAAAATTTGGAATGCCAATGGAGCTTTTTATGCGTCCTAGTCGCTTCAAATCTTACCGAAGAGGTAGACGTAGTTTGTATAATGAAAATTATGCTCAAGTTCCTGACTCACAACTCTTAGATGTAGAAGATACCAATATCAAAGTTGTAAATTCTCCTTCGATGGCAACTTCTGACAAAATCTATATGACTCCTGCAAAGAACAGAGCAAGACCTATTCGTTTGCCAAAAAACAAGCAACTCATTGACATAGATAGAGAAATACGTAAAGTTAGAATGTTCTCAGACTGGCACGAAGGAGCTTGTTTTGACACCCCAAAATTCATTTGGACAAACGATCAAGATACTTTATAGGGTTTTGTTTAAGCTATTGAGCTGACAACCTTAAACAATTCAAAATATAACTTAAACAAACCTTGACAAACTCATGACAAAAGAAGAAACCGAAAAAGCACTTGCAGAAGCTAATCAGCAACTCGCTGAAAAAGATGCGACAATCAAAGAAATGCAAACTCATATTGATAAGCAAGATAAAGCTCTTGAAAAACACGAAGTTGCAAAATCTGTAAAAAAGCCTGTTTACACGTCAAAAGACAAAAAGAATTATGAAATCGTAATTCCTACTATGACTGTAAACAGCAAGTCGTACACTTCAAAAGAACTTGCAGATAAAGCCGAAAACGCTGAACTCTGTGAAACACTTATTAAAGGAGGCTCAGGCGCATTCAAACTTATAGAAAAAACAAAATAGGGTTCATACCCTATTTCGTTTTTTCCTTTTTATCAAATTAAGAACATTCTAATTTTTATATAAAATGGATTTAGAAAATATGACACCTGAAGTATTGGGTGATGTAGAAGCAAAAGGTATAGAAACGACTATATACTATGCTTTGCGCTCTGATATAGAAACTATGCCTACTTATCCTGTTGTAACTAACCCCGAGGATATTGTTACGGTAACTGGAGATATAATTTTTAAGACAGGAAAGTGTTTTAAAGAGATGAAACTTCGTGTAGATAAAAATGGTGTAAAAAGCTCATTGGTTGGAGAAATTCAAAGCAAGAGTTGGAATAATATGCTAGATGTGAGCATTCCAACAAATCACCCAAAATTGTTAGGAACAATTGACTATTTGAAAAATAGAGAAGTTGTTTATGTTTTCAAAGAACGTTGTACTAATTCGAATAGAATGATGGGTTCAGATTGTAATCCAGCAACTTTTGATACAGCAGAAATTGATTCTGGAACAGATCAAGAATCTTTCAAAGGATTTAATGGAGGTATCAAGTCTTCTGGCAAATTACCTGCATTTTATTCTGGTGTGATTACTACAACTCCAGCAGCTTAAATTATTCGTAAACCAATAAATTTATTCTTATGTGTTGTGAAAAGCTAGAAAGAGAAAGCTCAGAGCGTAATCTAAATACTCATCAGTTACGAGAATGTGTTGCTAGTAAATTCAATCTTGTTGGTTTGCAATATGCAGGAGCAGTTATTTGGAGAAATAAAAAAATTCAGATTGACCAGATTTGTTGTAAGCAAGCTGAATATTTAGTTAATGAAGGATTCCCTTTTTTAGAAAAAAAAGAAGTAGTAGAAAATGAAAATTCAACAACAGATACAGGAAGTTCTGCGACTGTGGAATTATCAAAAAGCACTCGCAATTCTAAGAAAAACAAAGCCAAATAGCTTTGTCTTGAAACAATGTGAGAAGTCTGAAAGTGATTTTCATAACGACATCTTGAAAAAAGAAATTGAGGCGTTGCAGGATATTCAAGATGAATCGCCTGAACGCCTTAATACTTTTGTTGCTAAAGCTCGTCCAAAGAAACTTCAAGAATTGGAAACTGAATGGAAGGATAAATACAAGATTGCAAATTACAAATTTACCAATCTTGATTTTATGGATGAAGAACAGCGTAGAGTAGCCTGTCTTGATATTCTTGATGAATTTGATATTATCAATGAATATCAGCAAATAACTGACACATGGGAAACAAACGGAATCTTAAAACCTAAAAAGTCAGAAATAGAAGCTAAAAAAACTCAATCAGATATAGAAAATCTGCCTGATGATTTAGCTGAACTTTATAGAATGCTGAATAATAATCGCTCAAATCGCTCAAAACATAAAGGGCGTGAGAAATACGAACATTATAATGATTTGGTCATTGCCATAGAAGAAAAAATTAATGCTATTCAGTCCGAAGGAAACAAATAACGAGCTTTTAAAAAAAGAAGAAACTACAAGTAGTTGTGCAGGGCAATCATTCAAAACGCCAAAAGTTCAAGCAAAGGAAATCAAAACTCGTAAAGATTTGAGAGCAACTATCAAAATCTTAGAGAAAGATTCTTTCTTAGAATTTTGGACGAATGGAGCTTGGAGCAATGCAGATTTAGTGGAATTTGTTTTGGAGCAGACAGGTAAAGCAAATCTCTATATCTGTACTTGGTCAATTACAGAAGTTCCCGTCCGAAAGTTATTCCTTCTTAAAGAGAAAGGCTTGATAGGGAGCATAAAGGCATTGTTAGATTATCGTATCGAAACAACAAGTCCGAAGGCAATCCCATTTTTCAAAACATTTGCTGATATACATCTTACCAAGGTACACGCAAAAATTACGCTTATAGAAGCCAAAAATACTTTTGTAACGATTAATAGCAGTGCAAATTTTACAAAAAACCCTCGCTTAGAGGCTGGCTATATTTCCACACATAAGTCAAGTTTTGACTTTTATAAAAAGATATTTGATGAGTATAACTAATCTCACAGCCGAATTAAAAAAAGATATAGAAGATTTTGCAGCCGTCTATTTTACGCACGAACAAATTTGTATTTCCTTAGAATTAGACTTAGAAGAATTTGAGAATGATTATGAAAGTGAAGGCGAAATATATAGACTAGTACAAAAGGGGAAGCTGCAAAGACTGTACAAACAAAGAAAAATGATATTTGAATTAGCTGAAAATGGCAGTACACCTGCTCAACAAATGGCTATGAAGATTATAGAGACTCAATCACTAAAGGAACTGAAACTATGAATCCAGTAACATTAGATAATCTTGATGTAGAAATTATTATAAAAGCCTTACAATCTAATAACTCAAATTGGTTAGATAGTCTTACTGATAATCAAAAGAGGCTTTATGAGCGATGTGAAGAAGCAAAGGATCTTATTCATAAATGGAAAAGTCGTAGTAAGGTTGTACCTATGCTTGTCAAGAAGTTTAAAATAACTACAACAGATGCTTATGTACTTTATAATAACACTCAAATTATTTTTGGTGAACACGTAAAGAATAATAGCAAACCTTTTTTTGTAGATATTCTTTTAGAGCAGATTTTTGAAGTTTATAGGCTTGCTCAAGAAAAAAATGACTTAAAAGAAATGAATGCTGCAAACAAGCAGCTTCAAGTTGCTATCGAAAAATTCTTTCCTGAAACAGATGCACTATTGCCAGAGGATATTAATGTTCCTGCAATTATGATGGGATTCCATCCAGAGATATTAGGAATGAATTTGCCTACTGAAGTAGAATTACAAAAGAAAGTTTCAAGAATACTTGATTTCAAGAAGAAAAAGCAAACTGAATATACAGATTTTGAAGAGATAGAAGCTCAAAACAGAGATGATTGAACCACAAAAACGACATTTCAATAAACCTCAACTACTTTCTCATTTGATTTTCGCTCAAATAATGATTCTTATTTGGGGAAGGGGAACAGGAAAAAGTACAGGCGTTATTGCGCCCTGGTCATTGAGAAATGTTATTGCAATGCCAAGGTCTAACGGTATTTTTGTTGGAAAGACTTATGAGCAGCTTCTTATTAGGACACTTCCTCCAGTCATTGCAGGATTAGAGAAATTAGGTATTTATGAAAATATACACTACTTCATAGGCAAGTTTGCGCCTAAATCGTGGAAATGGGATAAAGCATACACAAAACCCATAAAAGCCGACCATTATATTCATTTTTGGAATGGTGCAGGAATTTACCTTGTTTCTCAAGATAGGGTAGGTTCTTCAAACTCGCTTTCAGTTGATTTTGTCGCAGGTGATGAAGCAAAACTTCTTAATAAAGAAAGATTAGATGAAGAGGTTTTACTTACTCTTCGTGGAAATGCCCAATACTTTGGTCATCTATCAAATCACTATTCTCAATTATTTACTACTGACCGTCCAAAGGGAGCTGCTGCAAAGTGGCTTTTAAATTCTGTAAATGAAATGGATGCTGAAGTGATAGAAACTATTTTACAACTTTCAGCAATCGTTGAGCAGCAAAAAATAGAACAATATCATAAACCAAATAAGACAAGAGCGTACAGAATTAAGATGATGGAAGAGCAGCTCCACGCTCTCCGAAAAGGAACTACTCTTGTTAGTTTTGCATCTACCTTGGATAATATTCACGCACTAGGTTTTGATGCTATTTCAAATATGAAACGTAACCTTACTCCTACGGATTTTACGCTTTCTGTTTTGAATAAAGATACTCCGACTGTTGAGGTTGCTTTTTATCCTACGTTTGATATTGAACGATTAGGCTATAATAAACCTAATTACAGCTTTATTGAGAGCTTAGAATATGAAGAACTTAGAAATAAAGAGAGGGATTGTAGACACGATGGCGATTTGTGGAATGCGCCTTTGGATATTGCCTTTGATAATAATAATAAAATTAACTCTTTAGTTGTTGGTCAAGCGCACGGAAGGTACTATGACATAATAAATGCTATGTTTGTCCTAGGAGAGAATAAAGAGTTCCTAAAACACTTATGTAAAAAGTTTGATGCTTACTATAAATATCACAAAATTAAATGCAATAAAATACACTTCCATTATGATCATACAGCAAAGAAAGGAGATGATAGAGGTAACAAGACATCAGCCGAATCTACAGTAGAAGAACTGCAAAAACTAGGTTGGGAAGTAGAAGAGCATGACGCAGGACACGCACCCGACCATACAGTACGTTATCCTTTCTTTATTACTGCCTTCAACAATGAAGATAGTAGATTGCCTATCTTTCGTTTCAATGAAGACAACTGTAAACCTTTAACAACCTCAATAGAGGATGCAGGTAGTTACCTAACACTCAAAGGAGAGACAAAGAAAGACAAGAAGACTGAACAGAGTACACTCATACCACCAGAAGAATCTACCCACTTCTCCGAAGCATTTGATATGCTTATCTATCCTCAGTTTGCTCATCTTATCCAAGAACAGGCGTGGAGAGATGTTCCAGTTCCTTAGACTATTATTATACACAATTTCTAAAAGATTGCCACTTAAATTTTTGAAGCTCGCAGCTTAATACAAAAATTCAAGTGGCATTTTGTATAGGAAGCAGTTAAGGTTGTTTTTGCCTTTATTTGCCCTTTATAGCGTATTTGTACGCACTTATTTTTAATTACGATTGTGTGTTTGAATAGAAAAAACGTTCAATGTACGCATTAAAAAGCGTGTCAAAACAAGCGACAACTAGCAGCGCAAAAGCCAGTCAAACGCCCTCATATATCGGAAAAAATGACTTTTGGCAATTGCCATTCTTCCCAGTGCGTGTCGGCAGTTTAGAGAGTGATTTTTAATAAAATTTTTTAAAAAAAATATTGATAAAGTGTTGATATTCAGATGCTTATCTATTAAAAAAATAATTCAAAAATCTTAATTTTATTTGCCTAATATATTAGGCATATTCAATATATTTTCGTATCTTTAAGTATTGAAAGAAGGTAGTGAAGCATCATCTTTTAATACTCTTTTTATTTATTTTACACAAAATTAAATTTATTTATTATGTCAAATTCAAATGTAACAACCGTAAAAAAAGAAACTACTAAAAATGCACCTAAAAACGGAGCAAAACAACCGACAGCAGCCGAGATAAAAAAACAGATTGAAAAGTTGGAAAAAGAAAATGCTAACCTTATTCAAGACTTAACGCATGAAGCGCAAAGTAATGAAGAACTAAAACAAGAAGCTGAAAAGCTAGAAATACAAAATGCAACTTTGAAAGCAAATTTAAAGGCAGTAGAAGAACAGGCAAAAACACAACTAGAGAAGGAAAAAGAGCAAATAAGGTTAAAAGCTGCAAAACAAATCGAACTCCTTAAAAAAGAGAAAGAAGCAGCGATGAAACCAACGCACAGGACAGCAACGGAAAAACAAGAACGTTTGCAAGAATTGAATACAATCAATTTAAAACTAGTTCAGAAAAATAAATTTTTCAAAAGTTTTATTACTATGCGTAATAACCCACAAAATGAACAAATGCAAATTTCTTTTATTCCTTTAAATTCTGAAAGTATAACTTTTGGAACGCCTGACCTTGTGAGTTTTGTTTGTGATTCTTTAATTGAATATATGAAGGGGAATATTACAGATTTAGAAAAAGAGCTTTTGAATTATCAAATATAAGGTTGTGATTATCACAACTTTAAATTACAAAAGTCTTGTAAACGGCAATTTACAAGGCTTTTAAATCAATTTTTTCAATCAAAAATAAATATCACAATGTCAGTAATAAAATACACCAAAGAAGAAGTCTTCGAAGCATTAGAAGGAGCATTAAAAAACACACGCATCAAAAATGCACTTTTGCAACATGACGAAGAAATGAAAAGAGATATTTTTGTATATACAAAAAATAAAACATCTTTAGAGCTTGTAAATACTCTTATAGAGTACTGTTATTGGTATGCTTATATAAGTAATACAGTCGCATATAATTTGCAATATCAACAAAATGAAGAAATATGTTTTGAAGATGTTACTCTTTCAGAGCGTGAAGGAGTTAGCGAAGTAGAGAAAATAAAGCAAGATGCAAGGCGAACAAGCTCAGTAAATTACAATATGTACACAAATAACGGTAATAGCTTTTACCCAGAGCAATATTTGAAATATTGGCAAATAATAGTCGATACTTACAAACAAATTGAAAGCCTAAACGAAAAAGATTTTTTAGTATTTGAAGCTCCCCTAAATTATCCATGTGTTATGCACGAGGATAAAGCAAAAGAAAATATTAAAATAGAAAATTTGGGAGCTTTTCATCTTATTGAAAATGAGGAGGATTTTAATGAGAAACTAGCATATTATAAAAACCCTAAAATTTCGCATTATTATGAAATTGTGAGTTTTGCTATAAAAGCAAATTCATAATACCACAAAAAAACCCTTGTCAGACGGCAATCTTTCAAGGGTTATATATTCAATTTGATTTTTCAAGCAAACTAAATATCACATGACAAATATACAGGAAATTACGGAACTTGCAAATATACATGCAGCCGAATACGGCACGAGCAGAAAAGAAAAATATATTTACCTCTCAAATCTTAGTAGAAGTCTATTAGAAGCGATTGAGGATGATAATTTGACAGCCGAGTTTTACGAAGATTGCGAAAATACAAACGCAATTCTTAAAAAATACTACCAAAATCAATACAGAGTAAAAGAATTTAACACTTTCAAAGGGTGGCAAAAAGAAGGCTTTAAGGTCAGAAAAGGCGCAAAAGCGTTTCTTTTATGGTCAAAACCAAAAGGAAAAAAAGTTGATGAAGAGAAAAAAGTAGAAATAAATAAAAATGTTTTTGTAGAAGGTGCAATTTCAGAAGAAACCGAAGAAAAGAAAAAATATTATATCGCTTATTTATTTTCTAACCTACAAGTCGAAAAAATAGAATTATGAAAAAACAAATTTTAGTAACTTTTGAGTTTGATATAAAAAAACCTTCTCAATCTTTAAGCGAAATTTTAGAAGATTTTGCACTAACTCAAATAGTAGAACAAAAACTAAATAATATTTTCAAAGGCTCATTTATTTATTACTCTGACACAGGAGAAGAACAAGAAATAAAAGGCACATGGGAAATAAAGTATATTTAATCTAAAATCTATTTTTTTTATAAAACTTTTCTACTTCCAAAATTCATTTTTTGGAGGTAGATTTTTGTGCTTTATAGTTTACTATTTTTCGGTAAGTGCGCTATGAGCATACCCAAATTACAACCCCCTTCAAAAAGAAAGTAGCCTTTTTAAAGGGGGTTGTAATTTGGCTGCTTGAAAAAACGGATAACAGAAAGCTTGAGGCTTTCCGTTATCCATTTTTCGGCTTAGAGCAGTTTTCATTCAACCATTATCGATTTTGTTTTAGGAAAAATAATAGTTTATTAAGGCTAAAAATATTCGTACAACATTCTTTCATTCCTATTTTCTTAGCTTTTTTGTATTTAAAACTAAACGCTCAAGAAATGCCTAAAGATGATGATTTAGAACTAAACAATTTATTTATTCAACTAGCTTATTTAGAGATAATAAGTTATCATTTGCCCATTCCAATGTGTATGGTCGATGAAAACATGAACTATCTTGTTTTTTCTAAAAAATGGGAAACTCTATTAGAACATTCTGATAAACCAAAACAAGGTGATAATCATTACGACCTATTTCCTACTATAAAAAAAGACTATCCGCAATTTGTTGTGGAACATCAAGAATGCTTGAAAAAGGGGAAAGTCATTTCGCAGATTGTAGATGATTTTCAAGGTATAAAAATTTGGTACACTTTACAGCCTGTAAAATTACCAAACGAAAGAAACGGAATGATTATGATTATTAATGATTTTGAAACAAATTTATAATTTATGGAAAATAAAGAAAATCTTAGTAATCAACTTTTAAAGGTATTCTCAGAAGTGAAGGAAAATTTAGGAAAACTCTCTGAAAAGTTTGAAGCATTCGATAAAAAGTATGATGAAAACAACAAAGATATTCCAAGAATGAAGGAGGACCTTACTGTAATCTCACATACGCTTTGGGGAACAAAACCTGACAAACAAGGAGGATTAAATCATACTATAAGTGATTTGGAAAAAAAACTAGAAAAATCAGAAGAAGTAAACAAAACTAAATTTGAAGGTTTTGAAAGAATTGTAAATCAAGGACGTGGAATGCTTACGCTTGTTTCATTTTTCGCACTAGCACTTAGTATAGCTTCTGGAATAATGACGATAATTATTTTTTTTAGGTAATGATTTCAACCCAAACCATATTTTTACGAGAAGCTCTAAAGCAAATGAATGCTAGAGATGAGGATAATAACCTCATTCCTTTTTCTCTAAGATTGTACACAGCAGACAGGAAAAATAAAACGGGAGGACAATTACTCTATTTTGAAAATTGTGTAATCTCAAAACTTGCAAGACTAACAGAACTTCAAAAAAAATATAGAAGACTTGCCTTAAAAGACAAAACCATAAAAGCGAATCACTGGGAAAACTCTACTAGAAATATTTTACTCCTTAATAGTGGCGAAATCAGAACCGTACATATTCGTCTTATCACTCATTTCAATAGCCAAAAAATTATATGGTAGAGCAAAACACAAATAAGAATACAGAAGTCATCCACGCAGGAACTACACCAAATGGAGAAGCGTATGTTTTGCCAAAATTAGGTTTGCTCACTCATGTATCAACTTCAAGCGTAAGTCAAAAAAAACCTCTTCCTGCAAATCCAAAAGATTTAGACGCAGAAAGTCAAAGTTCAGATGTATTTTATTGGGGAGATGATAATAACTTTCCTGCTCAATTGATTGCAAGAATTAGAAAAAGTCCTGTAATTCCTTCTACATTAGACTGGAAAGTGAGAGCTTTGTATGCGCTTGGTTTGGAATATGGATATTATCAAATCGAAAACAATGAGAAAGTTTTTAAACTTATTTTGGATGAAGAAATTGAGGAATTTCTATATAATACCAAGATAAATGAGTATTTAGCTAAAGCATTAAAAGATTTTTACACCTTCTACAATGTATTTCCAGAGCTTGTTCTATCTGTAAATAGAGAAAAAATAAGCCTTTTGGTTGCTCAAGAAGCCTCTTTTTGTAGATGGTCTAAACAAGAAAAAGATGGACGTTTCAAAGATTGTTATATTCGTTCAAACTGGGATAATGATTCTAAAGAAAAAGCAATCAAAATTCCTGTTTTAGATTCTTATTTTGATAACGTAGAAACATTGAAAGCTAAAAAAGGACATAATTTTATTTATCCCTTATCCTATCCTTCAACAGCTACAATAGGCTATCAAGAACCTGAATGGCATTCTATCATTCGCTCAAATTGGCTAGACTTAGCTGAAGCAATACCTCTTTTCAAAAAGACATTGCTTAAAAATCAAATCACAGTAAAATATGTAGTTCATGTTCCTTCCTATTTTTGGTCTTGGAAATATCCTGATTGGGCAAAATATGATTTAGATAAGAAAAAAGAACTACAAAAGAAAGTATTTGATGAGTTTCAAACATTTATGTCTGGAGAAGAAAATGCAGGTAAAGTATTTTTCTCTCTTTTTGCATTTAATGAAAAAGGAGGAGGAACAGAGTATCCAGGATGGAGATTCGAACCTTTAGACGACAAAATAAAAGATGGTATCTATCTGGAAGATTCTCAAGAAGCAAATAGTAATATGCTCTATGCTCTTGGAGTGCCATCGGCTTTGATAGGAAATAGTCCGAACGATTCAGGACACGGAGGAGGTAGTGGTTCAGATGTGCGAGAACACATGAACTTATACTGGTTGCTAAATACGCTGCACGAAAATATCCTTTTGCAGCCCCTAGAATTTGTAGCAAAATACAACGGTTGGAACAAAAGGTTAGGAAAGCGCATTAAATTCCGTTTCAAAAAAACAACTATGCAAACACTCAATCAAGTTGCGCCAAAAGACAGAGAAACTAACCCACAACCTAACTAAACTATGAAATTACTTATAAAAGAAACTGTAGAAGTAAAGGAATACGTAGAAAATGTAGCACTTACAAAATCTATTAAAAATATTCGTCCTTCTTTAAAAACGGCAACTACAAAGTATTTATTTAGGTATATTCCTAGAGATTTTTATAAAGATTTTTCTAAAAAGTATGATGACGGAGATTTGAATGAGTTTGAAGAAGAACTATTACCTTATCTACAAGAAACTATAGTATTATATGCTTTTGCTATTTCAACAGCAAAAAGGCAAGTTATAGAAACGGATTCTGGAATTCATATTATCAGCACAGCAAATCAAAAAACAGCTTTTGAACATCAAATAAAAGCATTAAAAGACACTTATTTAGAAGATGCAAACTATGCACTGGAAGAACTTTTAGAGTTTCTCACAGAAAACGCTGATAAAACAGAACTTCTCAAATGGAGAAAGTCTGATTATTTCACAGAAACAAATGAATGTTTTATCAAAAACTCAAAGGAGTGCAACAAAATTGCATCATCATTAAATATTGAAGCTCGTCATTTTATAGAAATGAAATCTGATTTGATGAAGGTGCAAGAAAAGCAAATCAAAGCTACTTTGACTCCTTCTTTGTATGAAGAGCTGCTCAAACAATACAAAGGAAGTAATGTAAATGAGCGCAACAAAAAGCTTTTACAGCCCATCAAAGAAGCGATTTTGTATCTAGGCTATGTAAAATATACCGACTTACAACAGCTAAAAAATACTACAGATGGAACGACAATTCCTAAAAAAACTACTAATTCTTTATCTTCAAGAGAACAGGCAACTGGAGAAGTTCTAAGTGCTTTTTCTTTCAGACTGTACGAAGAAGGAAACGCAGCTCTAGGAGAACTAAAAACTTTCTTAGATGATAATTATAGAGATTATCCCCTTTACGAAAACTCTAAAAATTTTGGACAACCTAAAGTAATCCAAAATGATAAAAATAATTCTTATTATGTACCCTAAATTTTAATTTTATGGCAACTATCACAGAAGTAAAAGTTACTGTCAAAGCGCATCAAGATGACATCTTTGCAGAAGCTACAGTTAATAAAAGTAATGAAACTATCACGGTCAAAGACAATGATGGACTGGATTTTAGAATAGAAGATTATCCAAAAAATAAATTAGATGATTTGATTGCTGTTCTTACGGCAATTTCAACATCAGCAACAACCGAATTTGCTGCATAACGGAAATAAATAAACTTACTTACAAACAAAAAAGCCTTTCAAAATCTAATTTGAAAGGCTTTTTTATTTGGTCTAATCTTCTAAAAACTCAAGCATTGTTCTAACTCTAAGTATTTCAGGATTATCACTACTCAAACCTGTTTCTTCTATCAGCGTTTCTATCCTATCTGCATCTACCGATTCATTTTCAATTAATATATAAATTCTTTCAAGTTTTTTTTGAATGTCAAACTGAAAGTTAGGAGGTTTTCCTTCCAAGTACCTTACCATTTGCTCTACGCAAGATGATAATTCCTTTGGCTCTCTTGTTTCACTCATTGCATTAATAAATTCTACTAATACAAGTTGTTCGGCAGGTGTAAAATTCATAGTTTCATTGATTTGAATATTCAATGCTTCTTTCATTTCTAAATTATGAGCATTGTCTTTAGTCTGCACTTTTTTTGCAGATTCGTTTTTCTTACTTTTGTCTTGCATAAATTCGGTTTATGTAAGCACAACATTTATTCTACCGTTCGAAAAGTTGATAAATTGTTGTGCTTCTGTTTTCAAAATAATTGAAATCAAAACTACAAATTTTTATTCAATTAGCCTAATATATTAGGCGTTTTTTGTATATTTGTTTTATGAATGCACAAAGCGAAAAACCAGAGATTTTAAAGTTTATAGAAGAACGTCGACCTTTTTTAAATATACAAGGCATTGAAGAAGGTGCAAAACTTCCTGATAAGACATTACAAAAATACTTGTACGGTATTCGTGCGTTTCCAAAAAAGCACATCGAAACATTAGAAAACTTTTGTAAGCAATGGTTAGGCTACATAAAAGAGAAATAAACAGGGTAAAAAAGCCTCGTACAACATTCTTTTACTCCCTCGTTTCAAATAAATTTGAGTTCGTTAATTAGTCCAATTACTTACTTTTTACTCAAATTTATTCGTATGAATTTCCTAGCTCAAATTGCTTCTAGCCATATTTCAAAAATCATTTTCCGTAAAGTCCCTACAAAATTTAAAAAGTTTGTAACTTTTATTATGGAATTTCTTTTTGCTACCTTATTTATCTTTTTAGATAAAAATCCGAATGACGAGGAGCAAATGGAACAACTCGTAGAAGAAAAATCTTCTGAACTCTCTGTATTTGCAGTAGATGAACAAGCGCATATTTTGCGTAAACGTGTTCAGCGTGGAGAAATATCTCAAGATGATGCAGATGATACTATTATGGCAGGACAAGCCTACAAACTTATGCTTCTCAATCTCAACACCAAAGGAAATTTAGATATTGTTTTGACTGAAGAGGACGAAAAAAAAAGCCCCGAACTGGTCAAGTCGATGACGGAATCCTTGCACCTGACAGCTCTAAATCATGTCTCATAGACCTTTCAAAACCTGCTGAACGAATTGAGTTTGGAGTTCTTCACACAGGAGGAGGAAATCCGAAAGCAACTGCTCAGTGGGTTTATGAATATCTGACTAAAAAGAAGAAAAACGGAGGGCGTTGGACAAAAGGCTCTCCGAATGGAGGTTACCACGTTTTCGTTGAATTAGATGGTACAGCCGTTTTTCTAGTAGATGATGAATTAGTTACCTACGGTGTTGGAACTACTCCTTTTGACGGTATCAAAAATGGTAACACACTTCATATTTCGTATGCTGGAGGTTATAAGGCAGGTGTAATTTCAAGAGCGCAAGTAGAAACTACAGAAAGGTTAGTCAAAGAATATACAGAAAAATACCCTCACATAAAATGGTTAGGACACAATCAAGTTTCAAGAAAACTTTGTCCTTCTTATTCTGCTCTAAAGTTTTTGCGTGAAATCGGTATTCCAGAAGAAAATATTTATGCTAAAGACCATTATGGCATTGATGCTACACTAAAAGATCCGTATGAATACCTTAGAGTTAAAGGCGAATAACAAAATTTTGAAAAGTAAGCCTATCCCATCAACTTGGGATGAGCTTACTTTTTTGCAGTTAAAAAAAATCTTGTCCCAAAATCTAAGCAAATGGCAAATATTCTTTGTCTTGCTTAATCTGAAATGGCATCAATTCAGATTTATGTATTTGCTTCGTAGAATTGATAAAGAAGATTTATACCTAATCAATAAATTTTCACTCTGGGTAAGTGATTCAGAAAGGCATATTACAAAACAGTTTTTACCTTCTTTTTGGATTCGTTTTAGGAAATTCAAAGGAAAAGAAAATTTTGGAAAGCTAACCTTTTGGGAATTTGTACAAGCAGATACTTTCTACACAAGGTATATGCAAAAGCAGGAAAAAGAACACTTACTCAATTTTCTGAATGTTCTTTATCCTTCAAAACTCAAAAACTCAAAAAAGCTATTATCAAAGCTAAGTCCATTATACGCTAACATAGTGCTATTGTGGTTTTCAGGTAACAAAGTGAATCTGACAAAGAAGTACAAACACGTTTTTCCAAAAGAAGATAGAGAGCAAAATTCAAACTATACAAATTTTGCTTGGATTGGAGTTATAAAAAGTCTGTCAACTGGTCTTACAGATATGAAAAAAGTAGGTGAGCAGCCTGTTCATACAGCTTTGAATTACCTAAATATTGAAATTCTACACAACAAAGAGCGTGAAGCTGAACAAAAACGAAATTCTAAGAAATGACAATAGGCGATTACATAACATACTTTGAAGAAATTGCTAAATATTCTGTTCATATAGAGCATACAGAAGAAAATAGCCGTTTTACTACGCTTGACATACACGAAGCTCTGAATGGAATGATTACAGATATTGATTTCAATGAGTTCTGTATGCTCCTTACAACTTATGAAGGGCAGTTAAGCCATTATGATTATGAGTCGCCAGTTTATCATACTTCAGAAGGAGGATTTATGATTATAAAGCATATTGAGCAAAATGATTTTAGAGCGCAAGATGAAGTATATAGAGAAGCCGAAATTGTAGGTTATAAAATTATAGCTAAGATTTTAAAAGACAAATTGAAAGGTGCTAGAAATTCTGAATGCCCTGAACTTATTGCAGCCTTTGATTTGAACACAGTAGAAACGATGAAAGTAGGTCCTAAGTTCGACAACTGCTTTGGAATGCTTTTTACTTTTTCTATCAAGTCCAATGTATCTAAATATTTGAAATACAGCGTGGAGGACTGGAAAGAATGATAACACGCTATCCAGAAGCAGAATGGAACTTTGGAGGAATATGTGAAATAAGAATCTTGAAAAGATGTGATTTTGAAAAAACACAACTCATTATCGAAAGATACCGAGGTTCAGGAATAATAAAAATTTCTGCAAATGATGAATTACTAAATGTTTTTGAGTTTGCTTATCACACTTATTTATCTGCTTTACACGACCAAAAAGGCAATAAATCACAGCATGGTTATTTTACTGAGCAAGGATTTTCATTTGCAGTCGCCAAAAATAGACCTGACTTGCTCAATTATTTCACACAGTTGCAAGATGAGCCTCTTACAGTTTTGGTCAAAAATCAAAACAACACTTGGCGAGTAATCGGCACTGAGGAAGATTGGGCTTTAATTTCTGCATCATCTACATCAGGTCAGAAAGTAGAAAATGCTAATGAAATGATTTTTGAAGTGCGTTGCGCTTCTCGTTATTTAGCTCCTTTTCTTGATTTTGAAGAAAGAGAGGAAGTTATTATTCCAGAACCGAGTGATTGTTTTGAAGGTGGAGAAGGTTTTTCTCACAACAGAACATATACAATGGAAAGAAGAAAACTTTACAATTATGGGCGTTTTGATAGAGTTGGTACATATAGATTAAATTATTCTTTAGACTTAGCAACGAGAATATTAATAAGATATGATTCAGATTCTACAATTATAGACGACAGAACTGTACAGGCATCAGATGACTCTTCTTATACATTTACAACAAATGGACAACCCTTTTTAGTAATTGTGGAGAAAATGAATGGACGTAGAGACACGCAGCCTTTCAATAATGTAGGGGTTGCTCCTCCGTGTTTACCTTCTCCTTAGTATTTGAACTTATGGGATTTATAATAGAGACATTCAAGTTTGCAGAGCAGTATTCAGCAAAAACAAATCAATTTTTACGTCAAGAAATTCAACGACTTGATGTAAAAGATTCAGGCGATTTAGAAAGAACATTGTCTGAATCTGTAAGAAGAAAAGGAGATGAAATTATTATCGACACTATTTTCAAAACTTACGGAAGATATGTCGATATGGGCGTAGGCTTCAAATCTAAAAAGCGACAAAGGCAAGAAATGGAAGAAGCATTAGGCATAAAAAGAAGAAAAAAGAAAGGAAGAAAAGGTAAAATTTGGTGGTCGAAAGTTTGGTACTCAAGGTTGAATAGTCTAGCAAGTGGAATAAGTTATAAACTAATAGAACAAACTGTAAATACTGTAAAAGAACTAGAAAAATAAAATGTCTTCAAAGCAGGAAAAAGTACAGGTTAGTGCAATTATAGATGGAAAACAAGCTATAAATGAGCTTGTTAAAATGGAAATTGCACAAAGAGAACTAAAGAATGAAATAAAATCTTTAGCTGGTTCTGCACGTCAGTATGAAAGCACACTCAAAAAACTAAATAAATACAAAGTTGGAAAAGAGAACTTTAAGTCTGCTCAAAAAGAAGTAACACGTCTAAATGGTTTTATAGCTAGATATGAAACACTTTTGAAGTCTGCAAATAACACACTTGCAGGAACAAAAGAAGGAACATTAGAATATGGAAGAGCTAAAGAAAAAGTAGATAGACTATCTAACTCTATTGCTAACTACAAAGCACAGCTTACGGCTGCAAATGATGTTTTAAAGAAAAATAAAAATGCTTCAAAAAACTACGAAAAACAGAACACAGAACTAAAAAAACTACAGTCTTCTTATGATAGTTACAACAGGAAGTTAGAAGAAGCAAACGATAATCAAAAAAAGATAGAAGAAACAACTTCTTCTATGAAAGCGCAGGAAATGACAATGCGCCAACTTCGTAAAGAAGCTAAACGCCTTAAATTACAGCTTGATAATACGGTTTCTGGAGGAAAGAAGTATGATAGCTTGAAACAACGTTTTCAAGAAATAAATACTCAAATCACAACCCAAAATACAGCCCTAAATCAAACCTCATCTGGCTGGAAAAAATTCACAGGCTCATTTGCTTCATTCGGTGCAATGGCTGCTGGAGTAATTGGAGGAGAAATAATTTTACAGGCATTTCAATGGATAACTTCGTTTGTTATTGGAATTGCAACAGGAGCAGCAAAAATAAGCGATGAGCTTTCTGATATTCAGAAAAGCACAGGAATGACAGCCGAAGAAGTAAAAAGCCTAAATTCAGAACTCTCCAAAATAGATACCAGGTCCTCAACTGGGAGTTTGAGGGAAATTGCCAAAGTTGCAGGACAGCTCGGCATCCCTAAACAAGAAATAAAAGGATTTACGGAGCAAGTGGACAAAATGAATGTTGCCTTGGGCGATGAGTTCTCTGGAGGAGCTGAGGAAATAACTCGTAAAATCGGAACGCTTCAAACTTTATTCAAAGAAACAAAGAACTTGAAAGCTGATGAAGCGATGAATCGCATAGGTAGTTCCTTGAATGCACTTGGTGCAGCAGGTAAAGCTCGTGCGCCCCAAGTTTCAGATTTTGCTAACCGTTTAGGAGTTTTAGGAAAATTAGCCCCTTCTATACAAGAAACTTTAGGTTTAGGAGCTGCACTAACTGGCGAATTTGGATTAACTGCCGAACAAGCTGCTGGAGGTGTTAGAGGTGTTATTTTAGAAGCAGGTAAAAATATAGGGGCGTTTTCTGCTCAAATTGGTATCACTCAAGAGGAATTTAAAAATCTTTTGAATAATGATCCAAATGAAATGTTTTTACGATTAGGTCAAAGTATGCAAGGTTTGAATAATGATCAAATTATTACAGCTCTAACTAATATGAAAGTTGGAACAGATGATGCTATTGCTGTAATGCAACAGCTCGCAGAAAACACCGATTTAGTAGTAGAAAAACAAGCTCTTGCAGCAAAAGAATTTGATTTAGCTACTTCTTTACAAGCAGAATTTAACCTAAAAAATGAAAACTTTGCTGCAACTCTTGAAAAAGCTGGCAAAGCGTGGAATGCATTCGTTGCAGGTATTGGCTCTAAATTTCAGCCGATTATGCAGGTTGCACTCCAATTATTCACTAAACTTTTTTCTAAGACGGAGAAAGCTCCTAAATCTTTACAGCCACTAATTAAAGTATTCTCAAGGCTTTGGGATAGTTTAAAAACTATTTTTGGAGCAGTTTGGGACGTAATAAAAGTGTTTAATGTTTTTGATGGAGAGAGCGATTTATGGAAAACAACTATCAAAATTTTGGCAGCCGTTGTCGAAGTCTTAGCTTTTCAGTTCAATTATGTTGCACAAAGAATTAAACAAGCAAAGAAAGATTTTATTGCATTTTATAACGAATCTGAAACATTTCGTAGAATTGTCACAGGCTCTATTGCAGCCGTAAAACAAGTGTTTGCAAATTTCTTTAAAACTGTTGGAGATGGATTTGAAGCCATTGCAGATTTATTAACTGCAATTGCAACAGGAGATTTGAAGATGTTTGAATCTGCTCTATCTAAAACTTGGGAGGTTCTGAAAGATTTGACTTATGGAAATGCCGTAAAAGTAGGCGAAAAATTCGCAGAAGGCTATGCAAAAGGAGCTGATAAAATAGAAATAAAACCAAAAGTAGATACCAAAGAAGCCGAAAAGAAACTAGAAGATTTTACCAAAAAACAAGAATCCTTGATAGCAAAAGTCCAAGGACTTAAAAAAGTGTCCAAATCTGACAAAGATCCAATTATTAACGAATTAGAATTTTATGCACAATCTACAGAAGAGCAGCGTAAAGCCATAGAAGCAAAAGTAAACCAACTCATCACTAAAAATAATCAAAGAAATTTCAGTTCTAATAACAAAAAAGCAGCTAAGAAAGCTAATTCCGAAGCTGATAATTTAATCAAAGAATGGGAAGAATTTAATAAAAAAGTACAGCAGTACAAAAAAGAAAACTTTGAGAGTACGCTTTCTGAACAGGAAAGAGAAATTTCGGCAGCAGCAGACAAGTATAATGCTATGCTTACCGAGCTAGATAAATTCAATATTTCTAAGGCTGAAAAAGAAGCAAAAGAAAGTGAGCTTACTGAAATGTTTGCTCAAGAAAGAGCAGTCATTGAGGCAAAATACAGAGAGCAGGAAGCAAAAGCAAAAGAAGAGGCTAGAAAAACTATCGATGAATCTCAATTAGATGAGTTTGATAGTGAAATCTTGGCAGTAGAAAACAAGTACAACGAGCTTATTCGTTTAGCAGAACAACACGGTTTAGATATTACGCAGCTTGAACAGGCTAAAGCTGATGCCATAGATGCAATTTACAATCAACAAACCGAAGCTCAGACTGCAAAAACAATCGAAGAAAATGAAAAGCAGCGTCAAGCTAGTTTTGACTTTACTAATTCTTTGTTAGATATTTTCACAGCTACTAATAACCTAATGGGCGAACAAAGCGCAGGTTATTTGGAGTTTCAGAAAATGATTACGATAGCTCAAATTGCTATCGATACAGCAAGTGCAATTTCTTCTATTACTTCCAAAAGTGCAGCTACTTCACTAACTCCAATAGATTACGCTATAAAAGTAGCATCAGGAATAGCTGTTGTTATTGCTAATATAGCTAAAGCAAAACAAGTTCTTTCTACTGCAAATACTCCAGAATCTCCAAAATTTTCTCGTGGGGGAATGATAGACATAAAAGGAGATTCTCACGCAAACGGAGGAATTAGCATGGTAAATAAAGCAGGACAAAAAGTTGGCGAAATGGAGGGAGGAGAATCTTATGTTCTTCTTTCTAGAAACACTACGAAAAATAATAGCCCTCTTATAAATGCACTTTTGCAAAGTAGCCAAACCAACGGAGCAGCCGTTGTTCCAAATTTTGCAGCGATGCAAAGTGCTATAAGAACTAGTAATACAACGATAAACAACAACACAACAAATGCAGGTGTATCGGACGAATTACTTACGCAAATGCTAATAGAACAGCGTTTAGCTAGAAAAGCAATGGAAAAAATGCCTGACAAGCAAAAGGCATATATCGTCTATTCTGAATTTAAAGATGTAGATGATAAAATGAAAAATATTGAAAATTATTCAGGACAATAACCCTAGAGAATTATATACAACTTTTTAGATAAATTATATAATAAATGGCAGCAACTCTAAATAGCGCAAGTTTTTTAACAACAAGTGGAACACTAACTACTCGCTTAGCGTGGGCTAGAAATATTGTCTTTATAAATCTACAAGCAGATATTAACTGGCATCTAAATAACTCTTATTATTTAGAGCTTGAAATAGGCATATTTGATATAAACACAACAACTTATACAAAGTTAGGTAAGTCTTTAATCGAAGAGCCAAGTGCAGAAGGAATTGTCCAATTTGAGATACAACAAAAAATGCAGGACTATGCAGGAATAAATATTCCTGTTCCTGATTTCAACGCCACACAAATTGTTGAACATACAACAACAACTTTTTATATAAAAATCTATGAAGTCGTTGATAACGTAAAAACACAACTTGGCTTAGATGGAATGTCTGGAAATATCGAAGACTTACGCTATTTGGTAGATGCTGTAGATGCAGCACTAGATAGAGAGGCTTTTTCCTATGAACAGCAGTATGATTGGTTTTTTGGAGATATAGAAGCTGGAGATAGAAGATTTTTAACAAGCGTAGAAGACCCAAAATCTACTACAAAATATGCAAATGAATTTCTCTATTGGTTTGGCTCACAGGCAAACAGAGATTTAACAGTAGATTCTATAATCTATTACGATGATGGCACAGAAGAAACTGTTCGTTTATTTGATTATCTAGCAGGTTATCATATACAATGTATTCCAACTCGTTACGATATTATAAAAGCCAAATCTACAGAACAAACAAAAAATATAATTGCGTGGAGTGTTTACGCTGCATATAATTCGTTCTTGGTATCTCAATATTTCAGATATGAAATTGCAGATCAGCCCAATAGAGAAGCAAAATATTTTTTAGCTAAAAATTCTTTTGGTGTATTCGATACACTCATTTGCCAGGGAGATTATGAAGATTTCTTAGAAAGCGAATCTGAAACAGCGAGTAAAAGAGATTTTGCTAATTATGCTATTACAGATGCTCAAAAATTTATTATTTCAAAAACTGGAAGGCGTGGAGGAACTGCAAATACAGCTTTTCTAAATCGTTTACAGTCTGTTGTAAAGCAAGACTTTGTTTTATCTAGAGAAATGCTTCTACAATCCGATACAGGATTTATCCCTATTATTGCAGAAAAAATAAAGCATATTTATAGTCAAAAAAATAATGGATTGATAGGTTTTTCTTTCGAATATGTACACGCTCACAACGTCAAACACTATACAAATAAAATATTTCGTCCTGCTTTGGGAGAAGTTCCCACACCTCCTACACTTCCAAAATTTACTATTCGTAACACGGGAGCAGTAAATAGTTATGTAAGAGTAGAATATGATTCTGAAATCGTAGATGTTGCGCCAAACAGCGAAGAAAGCATAGAAATTGGAGAGAATATTTCTGTAAAAGTAACTTGGTTGATTGTAAACCCAGATACACTTTTATTAGACGCTTCTACTATAGATATTTCTTTTCCTAATTACGCCTTACCAGCTCGGATTATAAATGCTACTTTTGATAATATCGTACAAGCAGGAAGTACAGTTGTGGCAATTCCAGACCAAAACGGAGTAAAAAAAGCAAGAAGTTTTACATTTTCAATGCCAAACAACGATTATTTTGCAGAAATAAAGTTTAGAGAGATTGCAACAATAGATTTTGATTTTGAAAACCCAGCTTGTTATGATGTAGTAATTCCTACTTTTGTAAGAAGCCGAGAGGGTTCAAGAACATTGTCTCAAAACACACCCTCTGCTAGAGGAACTATACAAAATAACGCACTCCTTATGGGAGCTAACCAAATGTATTTGAGTGCAACAAATGGCTTTTATGTAAAGAAAGTTTATTTCGTTTATAAAATACTTAGAGACACTTATACATCAGTTGTTGGAAATTCTTACCTAAACAACTATAACCACACATTAAGTGGTTTTACATCCTCACAATTTGTGGTCGGATATGCTTATCAATATGAAACTTATTTTGGAGACACAACAGGTATTCCTTTTACTCAAAATATATTATGTACATCAGATTCAGCTTATGTAGTAAAAGTAAAAGCATTGGCTTATACTGCTCAAACTACAACAAGTGCTTTCCGACAAACTTATACACCTCATTATATTGGAGATTCAAGAAGACCTTCTGAATTTGAACTGTCTAGGCATATTTCTATAACAGAAAATTACACAACTGAAGAAGATGCAATTATTTTATCTAAAATAGGTCAAAAATATAATCTATGAAACTAATATATAAATCTAATTCTATACTAGACAAAATAAAAAAAGTACGCATTGTCGATAATATGCGAGATGAAATACATCAAAAAATAGAGCAGGGTGTAGAATTTTCAAATGAAGCAACATTAGCTCTTTCTGTATTTCCACTTTCTGATGCAGAAACTGTTTTTTCTATTGTAGAAGATAGAATTGTAAAAGGAGCTTACAAATTTAAAAAAGAAAATCCTAAAAATTGGGGCTATTCCTTCGCAGAATTTCACCCAAGCAGATATTACAATTTAGAAGAATACGAAGGACAGGAACTAGCAGACAAAACAGCAGAACAAGAAGAAAAAAAAGACTGGGTTTGTTATTATATTTCTTACAGAGAACTAGAAAAAATAGGATGGACAGATGCAGCTATTGTACCAGACTTTGTAACTGAAGTATTTACAAAATTAGATTGTATGCCAGATGAAATTGTGAACGATTAAATAAATCAATATGCTAGAAATAAGTGCAAATAACGCATCTTTAGATTTAGATAACGATGCTAAAATTACTATAAAACAAAATAATTCTCTTTTTAAAATAATAAAAAAAGAGAACAAACAGTCATATTCGTACCCTTTTACTCTTCCTACTTCTCGTATAAATAACAGTATTATTTCTAATACTTTAGAAGAACAAAAAAAAGGAACTTTACAGACTATTCTACGTGCCAATGGTATTCGTTTGTTTAAAGCAGATTTGATAACAAAAAGAAGTAATACAGGCTATGAGGTTAATCTACAATTAAATAAAAAAGTCGATTTGTTTAATCGTAAGCTCAACACTCTTTTCGATGAATTAGGGACGTTTTTTATTACAGAAGATAATCATTTTGTAGAATTAAATTTGCGCTCTCTTTTTTTTATACCAACAGCTTCTTGGGATAATTACACAGGCTCTATTACCGCAGTGGTAACTGGAATAACTTATACAGTTTCGAACACTTGGGATAATCTTATTTCTGATTTAGTAAATGCTATTAATGCAGATACTAATAGCAACGCTGTTGCTACTGTAAACGGAATAGATAAAATAAAAATAGAACGATTTGATACCAATTTGCCTTTTTCTGCTTATGCAGACAACACAAAAACAACAAACTCTACAGCCGAACCCATTTTAGCTTTCTTTGAAAGACCAAATGACAATTGGGATAATAAACTAAAAGCAAAAACACATGTTGATGCAATAGATGCACTTGCAGATTTTAGAAACTCAGATTATTGTTTTCCTTTTTTTTTAGTAGAGATGGAAACAAACACCATTTTTCAATTCGTTGTAGTTAATGCCTTCAACGAAGATACACAAGAATATGAGCGTTATAATGACGGTGTATTTCTTCCTAGTTTTCGCATTACAGCACTAATAGAAAAAATTCTAAGCTTAGAAGGTTGGAAACTAGAAAGCGACTTTTTAAAAGATATAGAAATAGAAAAATTGTTTTTAACGAATCCTTATGCTGTTGCAGAAAAAATATCCAATACTTGGCATATAACACAAAATCTGCAGTTTTTCGTAGCAGATTGCTTACCTGATATTTCTTTCTCCGAATTAATTACAGAACTACAAAACCTTTTTTGTCTTAATGTAAATTATGACCATACTCGTAAAATTTTGAAAATAGAGACGGCAAACTCTATCATTTCGAAAAAACTAGCGAAAGAGTATGCTTGTACAGAAAGATTTTCAGAAATAGAAAAAGAAAAAACAGAAGGGTATCTTCTAAAATACAACTTAGAAGATAATCCAGATAGGAAAGAAAAACTAAACACAGGGTTTTTGACCTCAAAAACAATTGAAAATGGAACTCAAGAAATTATAAGCAACTTTCCTTTTTTGCCACTTTATCAAGTTACTCCAGATGTATTTGCGTTTCCTTTCTTAGAAAAAGGATTGCGAATGCCAAGCTCTTTTGCAAAGTTTGGTTATGTACAAGGTTTTGAGCTTTTGTTAAAAGAACTTTGGATAAAAGAAGGAGTAGTAAAATCATTCAATTTTATCTCCTATATAGATAAGAGAGCCAAATTTCAAACAGATAATTATTCGCTTTTATGGGAGAGCTTGTATCAAAAATTTTGGAAAAACTACTTAAACCTTATAGACAACTCCGAAGTAGAACGAGAGATAATTTTCACATTTTCAGAGCTCCAAGGAATAGACTTAACAGAACTAATTAGATTAGAGTATTCTAATTATTTTATAAAAGACATTGAATATACTTTAACAAATAAAGAACAATTGCGTATATTAGCTAAAGTAAATTTAATAAAAACATTATGACAACTTATAAAAAACTAAGAAGACTTTCTTATGTTATTACAGCAATAGTAAGCTTTTACTTTTCTTATTTCATTGTTGTAGAGAGTATAGACTACCTGCACAAACTTCATCCAGTTGTTGTTGCCTTTCTCGTTTTCGCAGAGTATTTTCTATGCTTTTTTTCTTGTGCGATTATTCTTTTCAATTTTTTTCTTAAACTATTAAGCTATTTTGGATATGAGTAATAGATAAAACTATTCAGGTATGATGCTTTTTGAGCCTACTTGTATTAGATTAAAATCTGTTACTGTTACTCCCTCTGTCATCTCTTTATATGCTTCTTCTTTTTGATGAAAAGATGCAAATATGATAGATTGCCCTTCTTTATATGTAGAAAGCTCTCTAATTAAGGCATTTACACTTTTATTAGAAGTGTCCTGTTGAATAGGCTCATCAAATATTAATATTTTTGGATGATTGGTATTATATTCCCCTGAGATTTTATATAAAGCACAATAGAATGCCCACAAAGATCTAATAAAGTCACTACCAGAACTATCAAATTTTAAATTGTAGTTAAAACCTCCCTGTTCTTTTATTACTGGTAATAAAAAACGTTTATCACTATCTTTTGATATTATTATCGAATTATCAGATTTACTAGTGTATCCAAAACGTTTCAATAATGTAATAAATATCTTTTGGACATCACTTATTTTAGAATTGTCCTGTGGGCTTAGATTATTTTTAGGTAGTTTACTTTCTTTTACAAGAAGTTCTTTCCATTCAAGAGATAGTGACTCTAGCTCTAAAACTAGATCATTAATCTTATCTTTAGTCGAGTAATATAGAGTCAATTTAGACTTTAGAAGTATTTTTTTCTCAAGCATCGCTTCTGAATGAGCTTTATCATTAGCAGTAAGATCTGATTTAAGTGCTCTTATTTCTTTCCGTAACTCATTCATCTCATTATTAAAACTGTTAGCAAGTCTTTCATTCTGATTTACAGCTCTCTTCTCATTTTCTATATATACTTGAATCATTTTTAATTGAGACCGTAAGTATTTTATTGTTTCTTCTATACTTAAAGGTTCAATACCAGAGTTATGTACAAATAAGTTGTCTTTTATGTGTTGTTTACAGTAAGGGCAAGTATCATCTGCTGTATCTAAATCGATATGTCCTCCTAAGCTAACAATTTTCTTTGCATCTTGATTTTGTCTTAATTCTTCTTCTTTCTCGTTTAATCTAA
Organism: Bernardetia sp. ABR2-2B; assembly: GCF_037126435.1. GTDB lineage: Bacteria > Bacteroidota > Bacteroidia > Cytophagales > Bernardetiaceae > Bernardetia. Next base: position 655,235 of record NZ_CP147020.1, read on the forward strand.
TCTCTGAATTTTTCAAGTTGTTTCTAGATGCTGTAAGCCTCTTTGATAGCATAGACCAAGAAATATTTAACTTACTTAAATCTAATTCTTTTTCTGATAGAAGCTTTTCAGTTTTAGTAACATCTACTTTTGGAGTTTTTTTTATATTTTTATCAGTATCCTTATATTCTTTATTTAATTTACTAATATATTCATCTAAAGTAATTTTTTCTGATTCATTTCTTTTCTTATTTAGACTGTATAGAAAAAAAGATATAGGTGTTTTATCATCTATTATTTCAGGGTCTTTAGTAATTCCTTTAATAGATATATCTGCACTTACAGTAGCATATTTTAAACTACGATATGTACTTTCCCAACGATCCTTTAAATCTTCTTTTTGTTGTCTTAACTCCTGTTTTTGTCTGCTTTTTTCAAATGTGTCAAGTTTTAACAAAAACTCAATAGCACGACTATCAGCATTTCTTATCCCATAGTATGGAATTCTTGCTAGGAAGTCACTCCATCCTCCTTTCTGTTCAATTAAAAATGAAGGGAATATTGTTTGTATATAAAGCTTTCTAAGCTCTCCTGTAGAGTAATATATATCAGGTAAATCCCAACCTAAAAAATCTTCTAATATAGAATAAAAACCTCTTTTTTTATTACTAGCAGCTCCACTATCGTGTACCCAAGTATCAAAGAAATCAATACCCTTACTGCCATTTGTTATTATTCCACCTTTGAAAACTCTGATTAATTTAGAACTTATTTTACTACTTTTACTTACTATATATCGTTGAGTGGTAATTATTTTTTTATTATTCTGTATTTCTAAAAAAACTCTGCTCTGAATTATTTTGTTATACTCCCCTTTGGGAAACTCAACTTCGTCTTTCAACGCTGACTGCATAGTTTTCTCATTCCTTCCACCTAACAACTCTTCCATTCCAAGACCATAAAGCATAGTTTGGAATACAGTACTCTTTCCTGATGTATTAGCACCTTTTACAATATTTAAACCATCTTTAAATGACATTTTGGATAAAAAATTACCCTTGTCAGTAGTTATATCAATATGTACATGGTTTATCTTAAGCATAATTAATAATCTTATTGCCAGTGTTTAGATATTGTTTTTATTTTACTTTCAGAAATAGATTTTCCTATTTTTTTTAAGAATCTTTTTTCAGGGTGTAATGCGTCTAAATGATTAATTTGCTCTACAAAACTTTTGCCTTTTACTGTTAGTGAAAAACTTATTCCTTTTCTATCAAAAAGACCTTCTGCAACCCCAAAGTTTAAAGCTCTAGTTACTGAAGCTTCTAAACTCCAAATACCAGAATCAAGAGTCTCTTCAAATTTAGCCATGTTTTTGCTTGATTTCAATGCCCAAGCAAATAAATGTAACTTAACCAATGAAGCTTTGTTTTTTATACAACAATAATACAAAATTAACGCAAAATGAGAAATTTTATATAATGGTCTATAATCAATTGGAATGGGGCTTTTTTTTCTATTGAAGGTAATTTGTATTTTCTTGTTATTCATCTCGATCAAAGTTTAATGGACAACGTTGTAACCAATCAGATATCACATAATTGGCTAAATTCTTTATGGTTATTAACTCATATGTAGAAAACTCTTCTTTCAATCTTTCTTCTACTCTTTCCTTTATATTCTTATAAGTAAGCTTATGATCTCCATCAGAAGATGCACAGATATCATATATTTCTTTTTCTTCTTGGGCTATAATTTTTTTAAAATTTTCATAATCATCAGAGGTCAAATCTTGCCAACTATCTATAATTGAGCTTCCTATTAGAAAGTCTTCAATAGAATTGTGAATTATTATATTTAAACGAGGTTCAGGAATTTTTTTCCCTAATCGCTTCTTTTGTTTACGTTGTAAATTATTTACTAATGCCCCAGTATCTTTTTGATAAGACAGTATATCCTCATTTAAAGGATCTTTCTTAGGATTTAGTTTAATTTTTTTATCGATGGAATTTAAATTGATTCTTAGTTCAGGGTGAAGAAAAGCTATATCTTGTGGAGTAACTTTAAAATTCTCATTATCTATTATACTCAATTTCCATTTTTTCACCTCTTCCTCTTTTTTTCTACAGTGATTTATTATATCGTTTTTTCTATAACTAGGGGTAACAAAATACCACTCATTTATTTTCATATTCTCTCCTATCTTCTCCTTGAGGTCTCTTTCGTAACTTTTTAATTTATTTAAGTCAGTTGTAATTTTATCTCTTTGCTTTTTGTAGAGTTCATCTGATGTATATGATTCATTAGGACAATAACATTGAAATACTTTACCTGAATAAGTAAAGCCTTCTATTCCACTATCTCCAGGTGTTGCAGGCACTGGTACATAAGTAGTATTTTGAGTTTGATATTTTTGTATAAAGCAAATCTTACACAGTTCTTCCCAAGTAGCTCCATCAAAATCTCCATAAGTTGTACTAATCATTAGAACATATTTTTAATTAAGGGGACAAGCACTCTTTATTTAATCTACCAAATGCTTCACATCATCCAGAATTTTATCTGGAAGAACAGCAGCATAATGGCGCATAGTAACTACTACACTAGAATGCCCTAATAAACGGCTCACAGTGTCGTAAGGAACTTTTTCAAAATTCAGCAGCCAAGTAGCGAACGAACGCCTAAGCAAATGGCTACATAAATTAACTCTTGTAATACCTACGAGAGTTGCAATTTCTTTCAAATAAGCATTACGATTTCCTAATGCTTTTATAGGAAGAACGTAATTACAATCTTCAAGAATTTGTCTAGCTTCCCTAAATAAAGGAACTTCGACAATATTTCCATTTTTGGATCTTTGCGTACAAATCCAAGTTTGACCGTTTTTTTCAATCAAATAATTCTTTGGGTTTTTGGCAAATATTCTCAAATCAATATCAGATAATCCGACAGCGCACTGAAAAAGAGCGACTATTTTTTCATCTTCTAATCTTTGTAAAGGCATTTTCTTTTCTCTTATCTTTTCAATTTCGAAAGGATATAAAAAATTAATATTCCTTTGTGCTTTTTTTGTCTTGATACCTAAACGTTTTAGCTTATTTCTATCTAAGTATTCATCATCAAGCGCATTTTCAAAAGCTGTTTTTACTTTCGTAACTTTTTTCTTTGCGTGTAATTCAGAATTTCCGTTTTGGCGTAAATACAAAAAAAACTTTTTACCTAATACTTTATCAAATTGATTTGCAGGTAAATGTTTTGAACTCTCTTTTTCTAAAAAAACAGACAGATTATTATAAATTGTCTTGTATTTTTGAACTGCTTTAGGTTGTATATCACCCAAATCAGCTTCAATTTGTTTTTCTTTCCAAAGATTTTTAAATACTTCTAATACGGTAATAGGAGGTTTTGAATTTCCCTTATAAGTGTTTTTGACAAGAAGAGCCGTAGGGGAGCAGCCCAGATTACACAGACGATTAAAACATTCCATCAAATCCGTTTGAATTTGTGTAAGTCTATCGTTGTACTGTTTTGCGAATTTGTGGGAACGAACAACAGGATTAACCCATTGTTTCGCAGATTCCAAAACAATTCCACTCGCTATATTTTCTCGTTGTCCGTTTATGGAAATTCGAAAGCGAATAGATAACTTGCCGTTTTTTAGTTTTTGAGCAAAAAGTGAAATATACAACTGGTTGAATTTTTTATAAATCATTTTACCATTTTGAAAGATTGAACAATTATTAAATTGTCTTTCAAAATCTGAAAATGACTTGAGCCTTAGTTAAATTAGAGATACCTTACTGGATTTAAGATAACTAGAGTGATACTAATTAAAGCATATAAGGGATAGCTTTAATGAAAATACTCTTTAAATAAGTTTTCAATGCTGCAATACATCATCTTTTCTTTTAAAATGCTCTTTTTCCTTTTGAAAAAGTAGCTTAGTGATTCCTTCAGGACTCGAACCTGAAACCTACTCCTTAGAAGGGAGTTGCTCTATCCAGTTGAGCTAAGGAACCTTCCTTTTGATTTGAATAAAAATCAAAAAAAAATTGCTAGATAAAAAGTAAAATTTTTACGACTAACAATTTTTTTTAATTTTGTCGGGATAGCAGGATTCGAACCTGCGACCTCCTCGTCCCAAACGAGGCGCGATGACCGGACTACGCTACATCCCGATTTCAATTGAATCGACATGGAGAATTATTTAACTAACTCTCTTTGAGTTTCATATTTGAGAATACAAAGGTAACTTATTTTTTTTATTAAAACAAATAAATTTGCATATTTTTTCTCTTTTTTTTTAAAAAAAGAATATTTTTATAAAAAATATTCTAGTAGAGAGGAAGGGATTCGAACCCCCGGTACCGTTACCAGTACAACACCTTAGCAAGGTGCCGCTTTAGACCACTCAGCCACCTCTCTATTTTTTTTGATAACTTTTGTTTCGTTATCTGAATGCAAAACTACAAACAATTTATTTTAGTTCAAAACTAAATATAAAATTTATTCAAACTATTTTTCAGTTATAGATTTCACTTTTTAACCTTCAAATTCTCACAAGCCATTTTCTATAAAAATAGCATCGTTTTTCCCTTTTGGTGATGCAAAGTAAGTAACTATTTTTGATATACACAAGAAAGAATTATCATTTTTGGTAAAAAAAAGCTTTTTTTTATCTCTCATAATTTAGGATAACTTATAAACAATTAGTTATCAATTTGTTACGTACTTGAAGCAAATCATAATTTTTTCTATTTTATTTTAAGATATTTAGCTCTTTAGCTGAAAGGTCATATCCACACTCAAAAATAGCTTTTGAAACGACTAAAAAAAATAAAATTTATAGGATACTTACTAGAGGTTCAATTAAAGAAATAGTGTAATAATCATAAACTATTAGGTTGTTGAGAATAAATTTTGATAGATTATACCGTATCATAAAATGGTTATGTATATTTGTACTTGAATAACAAAGTTAAATAGTAAATTATTAGGCCAATTTTCAAGTTCCTTTTCTCAAAAAAGATTTTTTATGCAAACTATAAAAGATAACTCAATAGATAATTTTTATCAATCTCCAGCTCCTCACGGTGGGACTTTTGAAGTTCCTGTGGATTATGACGCTCAAAATGATATTTATAATACACTCACAACACCTGCTGCACAAAAAGAATATTATGAAAAAGAAGGTTACTTAATTATTCGTAACCTAATTCCAGAATCTCTCTGTGATGCAGCCAAAGAGGCATTTGATAAAGAAGTAAAATCATATGAAGGTTATATTTATAGACAAGCTTCTGCAAATCCAGAGAAACACAAACTGACTGATTATCAATACATGATTAATTCTATTTTGAATATTCAGTCTTTAGATAAAAATAAATTTCCAATTTTTAGAAAAAAAGGAATGGAAATTCTGACAAGTGAAGGGTTCAAAACAGCCTTAAATAATTTGATGTCTGATGACCCAAAACTCGTTCAGAGCATGTATTTTGAAGGAAACCCAGCTACTTGGGCACATCAAGATAGTTATTATTTAGACTCTTCTGAACTTGGTAGAATGGTCGGAACTTGGATAGCGATTGAAGATATTGCACCAGGGGCAGGTCGTTTTTATGTTTATCCAAAAAGTCATTTAATTGATATGGAAAAAAATGGAGGTGATTTTGATATTGCTTTCAACCACGATAAATACAAAAAATTAGTTGTAGATATTATTCATCAGTTTAAATTGGAGTGTAGCGCACCAGTTTTGAGAAAAGGCGATGTTCTTTTTTGGCATGGAAAAACAATTCATGGAAGTCTTGCCACTACTCAGCCAGAACATTCTCGTTCCTCTTTTACAGGACATTATATTCCTACTTCTACGGAATTTTTACAATATCAATCTCGTATTAAAAAGTTGAATCTCAAAAAAGTAAATGGGATTGATGTAAACTTCCCAAAAGACCAAAATGAAAGCCTCAATCGTTTGATTTTGAATGTAGAAACCACATTTCCTACTGCTTTTCAGATGGCAAAAAAATTAGCTATTAAGTTAGTTACTAAGTAATGCTTTATCGATAAAGAACACACATTAAATGTCTAAGTTTTTCTAATTGTTTTGATTAATTTTGAAGTGATTATTTAACCTTAGACTTTTTTCTATTCACTAACTATTCAATTCAACACATGTATATTTTAGGTCTTAATGCTTATCATGGCGATTCTTCTGCTTGTATTCTCAAAGATGGAAAATTAATTGCTGCAACAGAAGAAGAACGTATCAGACGCATTAAACACTGGGCAGGATTTCCGACAGAAGCCATTAAATTTTGTTTGAAGGAAGCCAATATTTCTATTGAAGAGGTAGATTATATTACTATTTCTCGTAATCCTTCATCCAATTTGTATAAAAAAATTATTTTTGCTGCCAGTAAAATGATTAGTTATGATGCAATAAAAAGCCGTCTTCAAAACTCTAAAAAAATAGGTGGAGTAAAACAAGAATTAGCAAAGGCATTTAAAATAGATGAGAAAAAAATAAAGGCAGAAGTAAGAAATATAGAACATCACCGTAGTCATTTGGCAAGTGCTTTTTTTCCTTCAGATTTTCAAGAAGCTGCTTTGCTTTCTATTGATGCTTTTGGAGATTTTACTTCTACCATGACAGGAACAGGTAAAGGCAACCAAATTACTGTTCTTGATCAAGTTAATTATCCACATTCGATAGGCGAATTTTATACTACACTTACTCGTTATTTGGGTTTTCCTAAATATGGTGATGAATATAAAGTGATGGGACTTGCTCCTTATGGAGACCCTGTTTATTTAGAGCAATTTAGAGATATAATAAAATTCAAATCAAATGGACTTTTTGAGCTTAATTTGGATTATTTTAGGCACGATAAAGACGGAGTTACGATGTCTTGGGAAGGAGGAGAACCTCATGTAGATACACCTATTTCACCGCTTTTAGAAGAAAAGTTTGGAAAAATGCGTACTAAAGACGAGCCTCTTACGCAACACCATATCAATTTAGCCACTTCTATTCAGCGTATTACAGAAGAAACGATTTTTCATATTCTGAATCATCTGCACAAAAAAACAGGTTTGGATAATTTGTGTGTAGCTGGTGGCGTGGCTCAAAATTCAGTAGCAAACGGAAAAATTTTAGAAAACACTCCATTTAAAAAAGTCTATGTTCCAAGTGCAGGACATGATGCAGGAACAGCTTTGGGTTCAGCTTTATATTTATATAATCATGAACTAAAAAAACCTAGAATAGAACCAATTTGGGATGCCTATACAGGGAGTAATTATTCAGATGCAGAAATAGAAACAATCTTGAAACATGAAAAAGCTACGAAAGAAATAGCAAAAGATATTCAGTATTCAGTTTTGAGTGATGAAGAATTATACAAAACAGTTACAGATGCTATTCTTGATGCTGGTGTAATTGGTTGGTTTCAAGGAAGCGCAGAATTTGGCCCTAGAGCATTGGGTAACCGTTCAATTTTAGTCGATCCACGTCGTGAAGATGCTAAAGAATTATTGAATGAAAAAATAAAACGAAGAGAGAGTTTCCGTCCTTTTGCTCCTTCTATTTTGGAAGAGCATGTAGAAGAATATTTTGAAGGTGCTGATAAAGTTCCGTTTATGGAAAAAGTCTATCCTATTAAAAAGGAAAAGCATGAAATAATTCCTGCTGTTACTCATGTTGATGGAACAGGTCGTTTGCAGACAGTAAGTGCATCTACAAATCCACGTTATCACAAACTCATTGATACTTTTAGAGAACAAACAGGCGTTCCAGTTCTTTTGAATACTTCTTTTAATGAAAATGAACCCATTGTAAATACGCCACAGGAAGCATTAGATTGTTTTTTACGTACCAAAATGGATATTTTAGTTTTGGGGAATATTGTTGTTAGAAGAAAGTAGGTGTCGCTTTGCTAAAACACCAACAACGGCATCAATAATAGTGTGATAAAATTTATAGAATCCTTTATGAACTAAGAAAAAGTAGTTCGTAAAGGATTTTCTCTTAAAACTCCTCAACTTTGAAAACTAACATTGGCTACTTTGTGTTAGCATGTTTTTATACTTTGATAATCCCTACAAGAGTTTTATAGCTGTCTTGGAGGTAGAAATTAAATACATTGACATTTTTAATTTTGTAATTGATTGATAATCATAGTTTTTAATTCGTAATTGTTCCTTATATATACTTTGAAAAATAAATCCTTCATTCTATTTTTACTTGCTGCAGCCAATTTTACGCATATCATGGACATCATGATAATTATGCCTTTGAGTGATAGGCTTATGAAACTCTTCGAAATTGCTCCTCAAGAATACACACTTTTAGTCTCTGCTTATTCTTCTTGTGCTTTTGTGGCAGGGCTTTTAGGAGCAGTTTATTTGGATAAATTTGATAGACGAATAGCTTTTTTATTTGTTTATGCCTTCTTTGGAATAGCTACTTTTGCGTGTTCTTTTGTTCCTAATTTTTATTTTTTCTTGATTTTTAGGGGAATAGCAGGTTTTTTTGGTGGTGTAATTGGTGCATTAGTTCTAGCTATTGCCAGTGATTTGTTTGAAGCTGAAGAACGAGGAAAAGCAGTAGGAATAATTATGATGGCTTTTTCAATAGCCTCTGTTATTGGCGTTCCGACAGGTTTGTATCTTGCCATACAATTTGACTGGCACGCACCTTTTCAGCTTTTGGGGGCATTGAGTTTTGTTATTTGGATTATTTCCTTTAAATATATCCCTTCATTACGTGAGCATATAGACATACAAAATAAAGATGATGAAGGAAGTGGATACAAAGAAACACGTAAAGAAGCTCTTTTAGAACTTCTAAACTCTAAGAATGCTCGTCTTGCTTTATTACTTACCTTTACACTCATTTTGGGACAATTTATGATTATTCCATTTATTACACCTTATATGATTCGTAATATTGGGTTTACAGAAGCACAAATTACACTTATTTATTTGACTGGAGGAGGTTTTACTATTTTCACTTCTCCTTTTTTTGGTCGTTACGTCGATCGTTTTGGAGCTAGGAAAATGTTTAATATTATTCTTCCTATTTCATTCATTGCTGTAGGTCTGCTTACTCACCTAGACATTATTTTAGATACACCTATTTGGTTGGCTCTCTGTGTAACCACTTTCTTTTTTGTTTTTGGAAGTGGACGTAGAGTTCCTGCTCAAACGCAACTTACAATGGCAATTTCTGCCAAACGAAGAGCTAGTTTTATGAGTTTAAACTCTTCGGTTCAACAACTTGCTTCAGCTATAGCTTCTGTTGTTGGTGGTTTTATTGTTATCGAAGCTGACACTCCATCAAAAGAGCTAATTCATTATAATTGGGTTGGGGTAATTGCAGTTTGTATTGGCGCAATTGCACTAATTATTTTTCCTATGATAAAATCTGTTAGAGATTGATAAACAGTTATAGAACTTGCCTAAGAATGTAAATTTTCGTTATCAAAAAGCTCAAAATAATATGCAACCCTATGTTTTTACTCTCAAAAATATATTAAGATAGGGCAATTTTATAAAAAAAAGACCATTTTTCTTTTTTAAAAAATGGTCTTTAGTATTTACTTCTATAAGTCTGACTTTATACTTTATTTCACATCAAAAGCTTCATCAATGATAGCTTGTTGCGTAGTAGCATGAACTTTTGAATAGCCTGTTGCTGGAGAAGCACTTGCCTTTCTTGAAATTACTCGTAAAGTAGGACGTTTTTCTTCTACCCATTCTTTATAAAGCATTCTCAAAACAAATAGCCAAGCTCCCATATTTTCAGGTTCTTCTTGTACCCAAACTACTTCTACATTCTTTTTATATTTATTAATTTCTTCATAAATACGTTTTTTAGGGAATGGGTGAAGTTGCTCTACTCGTACAATTGCAACATCTTTACGCTCTTCTTTTTCTTGTTTGTCTAATAAATCATAATATACTTTACCAGAACAAAGAAGAACACGTTTTACCTTTTTCTTATCTGCATAATCATCTCCATAGACTTCTTCAAACTTTCCATCTGTAAATTCTTTCATTGGAGAAACTACTTTTGGATGTCTTAAAAGTGATTTTGGCGACATCAAAACACAAGGTTTACGGAAATCCCAAGCAAGTTGGCGACGCATCAAATGGAAAAAGTTTGCAGGTTTTGTTACGTTAGCAACAATGATATTATATTCTGCTGAAAGCTGCAAAAAGCGTTCAGGACGAGCGTTAGAGTGTTCAGGTCCTTGTCCTTCATAACCGTGAGGAAGTAAAAGAACTAAACCTGTTGTACGTTGCCATTTTGTTTCACTACTAGTAATAAATTGGTCAATCATAATCTGCGCTCCATTAGCAAAATCTCCAAACTGAGCTTCCCAAATAGTAAGCGCATTCGGATTTGCCATTGCATAACCAAACTCAAAACCTAATACTCCGTATTCTGAAAGAAGGGAGTTATAGATATCAAAAGAAGGTAAATTTTCTCCTAGGTGATTTAGGTTATTATAAGTTTCATTTGTTTCTGCATCACTCAAAACAGCATGACGATGCGAAAATGTACCTCTACGTACATCTTGCCCTGTGAAACGAACTGTATGCCCATCCAAAATAGTAGAACCATACGCCAAAAGCTCTGCACCTGCCCAATCTAAAACTTTATCTTCAAAAAACATTTTTTCTCTAGTAGAAAGTAGCTTATTGATTTGTTTTAGTGGCGTAAAGCCTTCTGGAATAGTCATGAGTGCTTTTCCTACCTTATCAATATGCTCTTGTGTAATAGATGTTTTTGGAGAAACATCAAAATCTTCTGCTTCAGAACGTCGCATAGATTTCCACGCCTGTTCTAATTCTTGGTATTCATAAGGAAGTGGCTTTTGTCTGACATCATCTAAGCGTTCTTGAAGCATTTTTTTGAAAGATTTTTCCATGTCTTTCGCCAGTTTGCTTGTAATTTCTCCTTCTTCTGTCAATTTCTCTATATATAATTTTCTAGGGTTTTTGTGTTTTCCTATCAAATTATAAAGTTGTGGCTGCGTAAATTTTGGCTCATCAGCTTCATTGTGTCCATACTTACGATAACAAACCATATCTACATAAACGTCTTTATGGAATTTTTGACGATATTCGGTAGCTAATTTTACAGCAAAAACAACGGCTTCTGGGTCATCCCCATTGACATGAATTTCTGGAGTTTCGGTAAGTTGCGAAATATCTGTACAATAATTAGAAGAACGACCATCATAAAAATCTGTCGTAAAACCAACTTGATTATTGATAACAAAATGAATTGTTCCACCTACTTCATAGCCTTCTAATTCAGACATTTGTGCTACTTCATAAACAATTCCTTGTCCTGCAAGAGCAGCATCTCCATGTATAATAATTGGTAAGGCTTTTTTCTTATCTCTCCCATGTAAAAAGTCAAGTTTAGCACGAGTATAACCTTGAACGACTGGCGCAACAGCTTCTAAGTGAGAAGGATTTGGTGCAAGACGTAGATATACTTTTTCTCCGTTTGGAGTTTCTACTTGTGAAGAATAACCCATGTGGTATTTTACATCACCATCTCCCAAACCTAAAAGTTCGTCAGAAACATTTCCTTCAAATTCGTTGAATACTTGAGCATAGGTTTTGCCCATAATATTAACAAGCACATTGAGACGACCACGGTGTGCCATTCCGATAACTACTTCTTCTACACCTAATCTTGCGCCTTCGTTGATGATAGCATCAAGGGCAGGGATTGTAGATTCTCCACCTTCTAAGGAAAAGCGTTTTTGTCCTAAATATTTTGTATGCAAGAAGTTTTCGAATACAGAAGCTTCATTGAGTTTCTGTAAAATACGTTCTTTTTGCTTATTATCTAATTTGAATTTTGGATAATCTACTTCTACTTTTTTTCTGAACCAATATTTTACGTCTGGCTCACGAATAGACATAAATTCAAAACCTATTCCACTCTCATAAATCATTTTTAATCTATCAATGATTTCTTGAAGTGTAGCTTCTCCAATTCCAATTTCGTTACCTGCTCTAAATTTTTTACTTAAATCAGCCTCTGAAAAGCCAAAATCCTCTAGCTTCAAACGTGCATGTCTGTCTCTACGAGGACGAACAGGGTTTGTTTTGGCTTGTAAGTGTCCACGCAAACGATAGCCATCAATTAACTTTTTAACAGAAATTTCTTGTTTTAGTTTGTCTTCATCAAGACCAGCAGGAAGGGAATCTGCAAAACTATTTTGGTTTGCTGTGCCGTTTGAAGATTTACCATTTTTATTTGTTTTGGTAACTTCTCCAGTCTCGGTATCATAATCAGTCATTGAAAATTCAAAGCCTTCAAAAAATCGTTGCCAACTTTCATCTACAGAACTGCTATCTTTTTGATAATCTTGATACAATCCTTCGATATAGGAGTTTTCGGCATTGGAAAGGTATGAGAGTTTGTCCATTTGTTTGGTTTATATTTTCAAAAGTAACGCTCTTTTATAAAAAATGAGTTACTCTTTTATAGTATTTTTGTTCTTCAGCTATCTATTAACTAGATATTGAATGAGAAGTTATGAAATTTAGAACGAATTTACAATAAAGTGTTCTATTTTACAAAGAAGTTGTTTAAGAACAGGTTTTATACATTTATTTGTTGGTGTCGCTACGCTAAAACACCAACAAAGGCTTGAACCTATATTTTTTTAAGATTATAGGTTTGTTTTTATGCAACATTCAAGAATGTTATTTCAATAGCAAACTTTCTAAGAAATGAGTTTTTATTCCGAAAAATGATTTTAAGGCTTCAAACTCTTTTAACTTTTCAGTTTTTCTATTTTCCTCTAAAAAACTCTCTTTTTTGGTGGCAATAAGTAAGACATTTTTTGGGGTGTGTGCATCAGAAATAAATTCTACTGCTTTAGTTTGATAACCACAATAGTTTAGAAGCAAACAGCGCATTGTATCGGTCAGCATTTCGGCTTGTCGTTCTAAGAAAATACCGTAATTTGTGAGTGGAGAAAGTTCATTTTCGGTCTTTTTATCTGATTTAAAAGCATTTTCTATTTCCCTACGAATTTGTTTATGACAACAAGGCGCAACGACTATCAGCTCTGCATCAGCTTCAATCCCCTTAAAAATTGCATCATCAGTTGCTGTATCACAAGCATGTAAGGCAATCAAAATCTGTGTTTTCTGCTCTATATCTTCTTCTTTTATTTTATAATTTTCTATTGTTCCTTCTACAAAACTAAGGCTTCCAAAATCTGATTTTTCGGCAATAGTAGTACACAACTCTACTAAATCTTTTCTAAACTCTACACCAACTGCACTTACTTTGAGTTTCAAAATATTTTTTAAATAATCGTACAAAGCAAAAGTCAGATAACCTTTTCCTGCTCCCATGTCTATAATTTGTAACTCTTTCTCTGTTGGTAATTGCTTCAACAAAACACTCAAAATTTCTATATATTGATTTATTTGTTTGTATTTGTCTTGTGCATTTGCATATACTCTTCCTGTGTTGTCTGTTATTTTGAGAGCTTGAAGATAGTTTTTTGAGTTTCCTTTTTGATCTTTCGTTTGGATAGCTCGTTTTTTTTGCTTGTCATGTGAAGTAGAAAGAGTTTGTTTTTGAGTTGGCTTTTGCGAATGAATGGCTGGATTTTTACTTATGTTTTTGAGATGTAAATCAAACGCTGTTGTAAATAAAATAGCTTGATTAAAAAATCCTTCGTGGTTTTGATTATTACTTTCTTTTGTGAGAAGTGTTATAACTTTATTTACTCCTTCTTTGATAGAATAGTTCTTAGTAATGTCATTTGTCTTATGACGATAAACAAAAGTTAGTTTTTCTTCTCGTTTGATAATCGTCTTTCGAATTAAGACTTTTTTGAGTGTAGATTTTTCTTGACTTGAAATAAAATTTGATAAAGTAATTTTGATAAACGTATTCTTCTCTAAACTTTTTTCTATTTTTTCTATGAATTGATTTGTCATTGTATTTTTCGTTTTCTTGATTTACTATTCCTTTTCTACAATTTTATCTATTTCGATTTGTCCAAAATATTTATATATTTTCAGAATTAAAGCCAGTGCAATCGTAATTTCGGCAGCAGCCACTACAATGATTAAAAGGACAAATAAATGTGCTTCCATATTTTTAGAAAAAACAACAAAATTAATCATTGAAGCTGTAAGCATTAGTTCAATTCCCATCAAAACAAGCATTGCATTTTTGCGTGTCAAAACAATCAAAATTCCAATTCCAAACAAAATGGCAGCTACAAAAAGTATCATTTATGATGCATTAAATGTCTTCTAATAATTATCAAACTCTATAAAAAACTAATCTAAATTCTATTTATTAAACTTGATTACATATTTTTGTAAAAATAACAACTAAACTCACCAAATACAATTTATTTTTGATTCTCAATTTCACACTTTTTCATAATAAAATAGAAATTAGTTAAGCTGTTAGTTGTTGAGACATAAGTCATTAATATTAAATTCGTAATCTGTATTTTTTAATTCGTAATCGCTACTATGTCATTCCACCAGCAATCTGAACCAACAAAATACAACTCTGATACTCTCAAAAGCGAAGAAATGCTTTTCAATTTAGGCCCTCAACATCCTGCCATGCACGGAGTTTTACGTTTGGAAGTTATTACAGATGGCGAAGTTGTTAGAGAAGCTGTTCCTCATATTGGTTACTTGCATCGCTGTTTTGAAAAACATGCTGAAAGTTTGAATTATGCTCAAATAATTCCCTATGTAGATAGAATGGATTATGTTGCATCAATGAACTCGGAACATATTTATGCGTTGGGGGTAGAAAAAATGCTAGGAATAACAGAAAAAATACCCAAACGAGTAGAATATATTCGTGTTTTGGTAGCAGAACTCAATCGAATTGCATCTCATTTTGTTGCTATCGGAACATACGCTGTTGATGTGGGAGCAACTACGCCTTTTTTATGGCTAATGAAAGAACGAGAGTATATTTTGAGATTATTGGAATGGGTAAGTGGCGCACGACTTTTATATAATTATATTTGGATTGGTGGATTATATTATGACTTACCTTTAGGTTTTGAAGAAAAATGTAGCGAATATGTCAGTCATTTAAAACCAAAATTAGATGAGTTAGAGAAATTACTTATCAATAATAAAATTTTTGTTTCAAGAACAGCAAATATCGGTGTTTTGCCATTGCAAACAGCTATCAATTATGGTGTTACGGGTGCAATGCTTAGAGCTTCGGGACTAAAGTGGGATTTGAGAAAAGTAGATAACTATTCTATTTATGGAGAAGTAGAATTTGACATTCCAATTGGAGAAGGAAAAATGGGAACAACTGGCGACTGTTGGGATAGAAATTTCGTGCGCTTTCAAGAGTGCAGAGAGTCTTCAAAGATAATCGAACAATGCCTTAAAAAACTCAAAAAAGAACATAAACGAACACGAGAATTTGACCCACAAGCCCTCGTACCAAAACGCATAAAGCCACCTAAAACTGATTTTTATTTTAGAGGAGAAAGTCCGAAAGGCGAACTTGGCTTTTTCTTTAGACAAAACCCAAAACATAAAAAGGGAGATATTCCTTTTCGTTTGAAGGTTCGTGCGCCTTCATTTTGTAATCTTTCTGTTTTGCCTTATCTAGCTCAAAACACACTACTTTCTGATTTAATTGCTATTGTTGGTTCATTAGATATTAACTTAGGGGAAGTCGATAGATAAAAAATAGATTGAAATATTTTTGTTTAACTTTTATTGAACAATCTATTTTTTAGTGGAAAATTATTTCTTTTAAATTATTCCCAACATTTAAGTAGTGTTTCTTGTTTATAAAACAAAGAAAGATAATAATCCAATAAAATGGATTACACTTTCCATTTTTTAATCTAAAAATTTTATTTTTATGAATACTCCAGATAAGAAACAAGACAAAAATACTGATTCATCACAAGAATTTTTCAAAGATAAATTTGATTATGACCCAAAAGAAGATATTTATAATCAAGGCAAAAAAGTAACTAACATTGATAACAACAAAGATTTGATAGTAGATAAAGGAATTCCTACACCGAATGATAGTAATAAGCTTCATAAGGAAGTTCCTCTGCATAATGCAGAATCAAACTTCGAAGGAGAGACTATTGATGTTCCTGGTGCTGAGCTAGACAATCAACAAGAAAGTATTGGTTCGGAAGACGAAGAAAACAATTATTATAGCTTAGGAGGAGATAATCATTCTAACTAAATAATATTGAAGATTCTGCTTAGTTGTCTTTTAAAAGCATATAGTCTAACTAGATTATATGCTTTTTTTGTTTAACTTTTTTTACAAAAAAAAGCAAAAACACGTATTTTTTGAAACAAAAATTGATTTACTTCCGTTATAATAGTATATAATACATAATAAGTGTATTATTTCATCTTATTGAAATAATTTATTTTTATCACTTTGTAATTATGTATATAGTTCTATGAATTAGAGCTTATTTTTTAACCTAAACTTTTTAACTCAATATGTTTACCCCATTCAAATCAAATACAATCAAATTTATTCTTTCAGCCACTATAATAGTAGGTAGTTTATCTAGCTGTGCAAGAGAGCAAGTAGAAGAGACAAGAAGAGAAATAGCTACGGAGGAGTCAGTTGAATCATCAGATGTTTCAAAGATTGCCAATTCAAACTTTCAAGATACAGTAGTCTATCCAGTCGACCCAGTAGATGGAAGCGAATATATGCTCAGAGTAGCTGGTAATTGGGATATGACCTCACTCAACGAACAAAATGTTGATTATAAATTAGAATTATACAAAGATGGAACATATCAAATAGCTCCTGATGAAGCCTTCACTAGAGGTGCAACAAAAGGAGATTGGAATATAGATAGTAGTGTAAGTGGTACATTATATTTATATTTGGGTGGTCTTTATGAATCTAATACAGGTGGAAAATTTGTAGCTGAACCAACTACTAGAAATAAATTTGAGATTACTACATTTTCAGATGATAAAATTGTCATTATAAATGCTCAAAATGATTCATTTATTTTGACTAGAAATTAAAATATAAAATTATTGATGTAACAATAATATTTTCACAAAAAAAGCTATTTACTTTCTTAGTAAATAGCTTTTTTTATGTCTTTGTTTTCTATAACTTACAAATCATACTCTATTTTCACCTTAGTTAATCCATCACGGACAAAGTCTAATTGTTCAGCTCCTTTTCGTGTAACATCAATTATTCTCCCCTTCTTAAAAGGTCCTCTATCATTTATTCTGACTCTAATTTTCTTTCCATTTTTCAGATTAGTAACAGTTACCATTGTACCAAAAGGTAATGTTCTGTGTGCAGCTGTCATTAATTTTTGTCTGAATTTTTCGCCACTCGCTGTTGGTCTCCCCTCGTATTTATCATTATAATAAGATGCAATTCCAGTTTCGCTATGTTCTCCTGCTTTAGCAGAGTTATCTGAAGTATCCTTCTTTGAGCCAAAAAGAGAAGTACAAGAAGAAAAAGAAAAAACTAAAAGTAAAGAAAGAAAAATGAGTTTTATTGACAGTTTCATGAACATTGAATTTTATAAATTTTAATTTGATTTATTTATTGCAAAATTAACTATAATTATAGGCTATTATAAGCAATTTTTATACGAAATGTACAGCAACAAAAAACACACCTCAAACATAGTTTTGAGGTGTGTTTTGATTTTATAAGTTTAGAAATTTCTTATTTACTATTACTTCCCAACCATGCAGAAAGCATCCAAACTGTCTTTTCTTGTGTCTTGATAAATCCTGCTAACATATCTGTTGTACCTTCATCATTTGCATCATCTGCAATAGGAAGAGTTTCACGTTCTTTCTGAATAATGATGGAATAATCTTGTATGATTGATTCTACTGATTTTACCTCATCACTAATATTTTTGTGTACTTTTACTGAAGACTCATTTAAATAATCTTCATAAGTATGTAATGGTGTATGTCCTAAAGTAAGGATTCGTTCAGCAATTTCATCAATATTTAATTGCGCCTCATTATATAATTCTTCAAATTTTACATGAAGAGAAAAGAAATGATGACCCAATAAATTCCAATGAAAACCTCTTAGGTTTTGATAAAATACTTGATAATTTGAAAGAATTTCGTTGAGGTGTTTGACTGTTTTTGCCGATTTTTCTTTGTCTAAAGCGATTCGGTTAAGCTCTATCATAGCAGTTTCCATAAAAATAATGTTCTTTTAAAAATGAGTTATAAATTAAAAAATGAAATGACTAAATCTTGCCCCAATTACTAATTCTCATCAAAGCAAAAGATGCTGTCATTCTATACACTAATAACACTCAAAAGTATCTTTTGTTAGATAAGTTTCGAAATAAACACTTTAATAACACTACTTAACTATTTAAAAATAGAGTGTTTCTTCTATATAAGATAATGTTTCGTGTCTATGAATTTTGATAAGACTGGCAGCACCAAATTTAGTTTCGATTCTATACAAATCTTTCTCACGATAAAATTTACCGTCTGGTGCAGAATATACTACATCGTGTTTAGAAGATTGAAAAAAGTAAGCTGCTTGTTCTAATAATTCTTCAAAATTTTCTCTGTTCATAATCAAATGCTGTTTTAGAATAAATGAGCTAAATAAAATAGAAATGAAATACCAAGAAAAAGACCTTTTGACTTTCTAGGTGCAAGATGCAATTTTGCATTTTAAGAAGGAAATAATAAACATTATCTTTGAATAAACTTAAAGTGAATAAATTACTGCCAAATATGAGCTGAATTGCTAAATAATTAATTCGTAAAAATTAATCCTATAAATTCGTTTTTCAAATAGAACCATTTGAGTATCTTAGCGTTAATAAAAGCTATAAATCAAACTATATTTCGTCTATTTACGTACTGTGTATAACCAAGTAGCTATCATTAGTTTTAGTTATTAAATAAAATTACTCTTGCTTCTAGTTTTGAGAGGCAATATCTTGAAAAAATAAAACCAAAAATTACCTATGTGGGACTATCTTCTTTATAAATTAAAAGACAAAATGCGTCTTGATGACGACAACGAACGTGCTGATAAAGTCATCGAAAACTCTGTCATTTGGGCAATGGCAGCTTCTCTGATTCCCATTCCTTTGGCTGATATGATTGCCGTTACGGTCATACAGGCTGATATGGTTAGGAGATTGGCAGAAATAAATGATGTAGAAGCCAATAATGCAAATATAGAATCGTGGCTCGGAACGCTTTCAGGTGGGGTTTTGTCAAAACTGGGAGCGCAGGCCTTAAAACTTATTCCTGGGTGGGGAAGTATTGCAGGTGGTGTCGGAATGGCTGTTTTGTCAGGGGCTTCTACTTATGCAGCAGGAAAAACGTTTGCCAAACATTTTAGAGAAGGAGGAGATTTAGAAGACTTTGATACAGAAGCAGTAAGAGGGTTTTATGACGAACAGCTGATTAAAGGAAGAGACTTTGCCAAACAAATGAAAGATGAAGTAGAAAAACGTGCAAAGGCAGCTTATGCCGAGTTTTCGGGCGAGGAAGTAAAACAAGAAAATGAAAAAGATTTTGATTTTGAAGAAGTAATGGACTTTGAAGAAGTGGTAGATGAGAAATTTCAAACACAAAATAAGCAAGACACAAAGCAAAAAACTACCTTTACTTCTAATCAAGAAGAACCTCCTCATCAAGCAAACCCAAGTAAACACTCTGCTAAAAAAGCTCCAAAGACAGAGGATACTCCACCAAATAGTGCAGTTAATAAATCTTCTGCTTCCTATCAGTCAGCTAAAGAATCTGCTAATGCTTTGGCAGAACTTCGACAACTTGCTAGTTTGAGAGATAAAGGAATCTTGACAGAAGATGAGTTTCAACGTCTTAAAGGAAAATTGATGGAAAAATTATAATAGAAAATTCAGAACAAAATACTAGTTGAATTGATTTTTAAGGTATAGTTTTATGTCAAAAAGTCAATTCAACTCATTTTTTAACCTTATATTACTTTTATGGAAAATAAAAAAACACTTATTCTTGGCGCAACGCCAAACCCTACTCGTTATGCTTATTTAGCAGCAGAAAGATTAACTAATAGAAATCACGATATCGTTCCTGTTGGAATAAAAAAAGGAGAACTTTTTGGGCAAGAAATTGAACAGCAATTAGAAAATAAAAGCCTACCCATTCATACTGATATTGATACAATTACACTCTATGTTGGTGTCAGAAATCAACCAGAATGGTATAACTATATTCTTCAAACAAAGCCAAAAAGAATTATTTTTAATCCTGGAACTGAAAATCCAGAACTTATGAAAAAAGCTAGAGCAGAAGGAATTGAAGTAGAGGTTGCTTGTACGTTAGTTATGCTTAATACTGGACAGTATTAATTCGATAGCCTTTCGTATTCATTTAAAAATCTTAAATCTATATTTTTTCTTTAACTATCTTTGCAAAAAGGTAGTTATTTTTTTTAGCTTCTATCTTTACTATCTGCTTAATTTTATCTTTCCCTATTTTAATGAGTTATATTACTGCTATCAATACTGCAAATCCTCCTTTTACAATTTCTCAAGAACAAAGTGCTGACTTTTCAGCTCATTTTATGGGAAAAAGTAAAGACGAAAAGCGAAAAATTAGAATATTACAACGTGCAACAGGAATAAAGAACCGTCATACTGTTTTAGAAGATTATACAAAAAAAGAAAATTTTGATTTTTACCCCAACTCTGAAGATTTAGAACCATTTCCTACCACTTCTGAACGAATGAAAATGTATGAAAAATGGGCTACGAAATTAGGAATGGAAGCTGCAAAGCCAATTATAGAGGGAAGAGAAAAAGAAATCACGCATCTTATCACAGTTAGTTGTACAGGAATGTTTGCCCCCGGAATTGATATTGAATTATTAGAAAATTTAGGTCTTAATTCTTCTGTACAGAGAACTGCAATTAATTTTATGGGTTGTTATGCTTCCTTCAACGCTCTAAAAGTAGCTGATGCTTTTTGTAAGGCATTTGATGCAAAAGTATTGATTGTAGGGGTAGAACTCTGTACTCTTCACTTCCAAAAGCAATCTGATGACGATAATTTACTTGCCAATTCTATTTTTGCTGACGGTGCTGCTGCTGTTTTGGTAGAATCTAAGCCAAAAGAAAATAATACAAATTTATTTTTGAAAAACTTTTATTGCGATCTTGTTCCGAAAGGAAAACGAGATATGGCGTGGTATATTAGAGATACAGGTTTTGAGATGCGCTTGTCTTCTTATGTGGCTGATATTTTGGGCGAAGAAATTGAAGGTATTTTAGATAACTTAATGACAGGATTAGATATTAATAGAAATTCAGATGCTATTTCTCAATGGGCTGTTCATCCAGGGGGAAAAAAGATTCTAGACACTCTTGCCAAAAAACTTGCAATGAACAAATCAAAACTAGATGTTCCCTTCAAAATTTGGGAAGAATATGGAAATATGTCTTCTGTAACTGTTCTTTTTGTCTTGAAAGAGCTTTTACACAATAAAGAAAAGTATCAACTCAAAAATAATCAACTTATCCCTTCTCTAGCCTTTGGTCCTGGACTGACTGTTGAGTCAGCTTTATTTGAATTAGTAGAAAAATAGCTTTAGAAACTCTTATTGTATATTTTTTTGGCGTCGCTACCCTAAAACATCAATAACAGCTAGGTTGTTTTGCTTATTTTTTCAAGAAACCAAATTATCTTTACCTATAAATAGTAACATTTTGATGAAGCGAGATAGGCGCAAAATAATAACTTCTCTATAAAATGGCATTATAAATAAATTATATCTTAAAATTTACGATATTTGTAGCTTGTACACTTTTACACTTGTGCAAAATTTTATGCATTCTTATCCTAAAAACCGAATGTATAATAAGAAAATAGATAGAACTGCTTTTTATTGAAAGGCAGTTCTCTGTTTTTTTAATCTTATTCTGACAAACCTCTATATTTACCTAAGCTATGCAAAAAATACTTTCTCTATTCTCTATTACTCTCCTTTTGGCTTCTACTTTTATTTTCAGTAGTTGTGATTCTAAAAAAAATAATGATATGAAACTTCCGAACGGAATTTGGCGTGCAACTTTGCAGCAACAAGAAGGCGCAGTTTTGCCCTTCAATTTTGAAGTCAATTATCTAAATCAAAATGATACAATTCCAACTTTTACGCTTATCAATGGTGAGGAAAAAATTCTGTTGGATAATGTAACTAAAGAAGGAAATACATTTACAATTCCGATGCATATTTTTGAAGGTGAAATAGTGGCAGAATGGAATGCAGCTACTCAAAAACTAACTGGAAAATGGAATCGTAGAAGTTTTACTAACTCTAGTTCATTAGATTTTTCAGCTACTCCAAATACAAAAACTCGTTTTGAAGCAAATCAGAAACCCAAATTTGATTTGAGTGGAAAATGGGAAACCTATTTTTTATCTCAAGGAGATTCTAGTGCAGCTCTAGGAGTCTTTGAAAAGATAGAAACCTCAGATGTAAAAGGAAATTTGAAAGGAACATTTTTGACAGCAACAGGAGATTATCGTTATCTTTTTGGAAGTGTTTCTGATGATTCTCTATATTTATCTTGCTTTGATGGCTCTCATGCATTTTTGTTTGTAGCAAAGGCAGAAGATGAAAACACATTAAAAGGAAAGTTTTGGTCTGGAAAAGGACAACCTGTTGATTTTATTTCTACTCGTAATCCAAACTTTACACTACCAAAAGCTGATACACTTACTTATTTGAAAGAAGGATATGAAACAATAGCTTTTGAGTTTCCAAACTTAGAAGGACAATCAATTTCATTAGATAACCCAAAATATGATGGAAAAGTAAAAATTGTACAACTTTTAGGCTCTTGGTGTCCAAACTGTATGGACGAAACTAATTTTCTAACAGAGTTATATTCTACTTATAACCCAAAAGGATTAGAAATAATTGGACTTGCTTATGAGCAAACTGAAGACTTTGAAGATGCAAAAACAAGGTTAGAAAGAATGAAAAAACGACTTGATGTAAATTATGAAATTCTTTTTGCTGGACGTGCAGACAAACAATTTGCAGCACAAACATTACCTATGCTTAATCATGTGATGTCTTTTCCAACAACAATTTTTATAGATAAAACAGGAAAAGTAAGAAAAATACATACTGGTTTTTCTGGAAAAGGAACAGGAGAATATTATGATAATTATGTAGAAAAAACTACTAATTTTGTAGAAAAGCTTTTAAGTGAATAATTAAGTTTTTTCAAAATAACATAAAAAAGGAAGCAAAAATTTGTGTTTTGTGTAATAATTTCAACACTACAATCTTTTTTGCTTCCTTTTTTTAAAGGCAATCAGAATTTTAGAGATTTTCCTATAAAAATGAATATGAGTTATCTATACTTTTTTACATTCTTTGATAGTAATTCCTGTTCCCCACATAAAGATTCCGAATCCCATTGATTCTTCGCCTTTTACTTCTACTTTCAGTCCTTCTTTTTGAAACTCTGCAGCTAAATTTTCAGGCTTGTACTCTGTGCCATCATCAGCAACAATTCCCCAAAAACCACCTTCTAAATCTTGATAAACTACTTTTCCTTTGAAATGTGTCATAATAAAAATTGAAATTTATAATTAAAAAAATGAAATATTTGTGATTAATTTTTAGGTTTCTTATAAACAGGAACGCTACTACAGGCTTCTCCAAACATAATTAGTTTTGCAATTGGTGCAAGTTTGCGAGTAACTTCTCCATATACATAATTTGGAATCTGGACTTTGCTACAGCCTTTGATAACTACTTTTGAGTTTTCGAATTGCTTCCAATCAAAAGAGTTGAAAATATCTCGGTAAAGCTCACTTTCTAGCTCTTCGCTTGTTCCTATGATTACTTTTTTTGCAAAAGGTTGAATGTTCGAAATTACAACCATAAATGCCCACATCGGAACAATAGCATCAACGGAACAAATTATATTTACAAGTTTGCCTTCATATTGTGTCCAATCGTGATTTTTGACAAACGCTCTGAAATCTTTTTCTTTCAGAATTAATTCTTGAAAAAGATTATCTTTCAAATCATATGTAATTCGTTCGCCTTCTGGGTATAAATCTTCCAAATCAAAGGTAATGACCGATGAATTGACTACTTTATTAAGTGTTTTTTCCATAATAATTATGTGTCGCTCGTGAGACACGAGCAACGGAGTTTTTTTTATTTTTTCTACAAATATAATGTTGCTCTATAAAAATAGTAGGATGCTGTTGATTGTATTATTAATATAATTTTTGTTTTAAAAATTAACTTTACCATTACTACCGTTGCTCGTGCCTTCACGAGCAACAAAAGTAAAAAAACTATTGTTTTTTCATCATCTTGAAAGTCATAACTGTCAAAATCAAAATGATTGCTCCCATAATGCCCCACAACCAAAACGAGTTTTCGAAAAGTGGTATTACTTTCTCTACTTCTTTTTGTGGTATTTTTTGCTCTGAATCTAATTCTAACAAGGTTACATCAGTAGGAATTGTATTTTCAAAACGAATAATATCATAGTTAGGTTTTGATAGATTTTCATCTCCATACATCAAAAAATAATTCGTCGTTTTGTCGCTAGGACTTACTCTAGCAAAAAGGTAATCTGTATAACTTTTCAATTTTACTTTTTCAATATCCAACGCCTGATTATCTTGATTATCAATAATGATTTGATAATGACTAGATTTTATATTAGAACTTGAACTAGGATTTATGAAGAAGTTTGAAACCCCATTTTCTTTTTCTATCGATGAGAGCGTACTTGTATGAAGTGTAATAAAATTATAAAATACTCCTTTTTCTGTCTTTGTGCTATCCTTCAAATATCTAAATTGAATTTTTCTGTAATAATCAAAATCATTTTTTACTTCTAAAGAAATAAAATCAACAGGAATAGCATAAGCTAGTTTTAAATCAATGATAGTTTGTTTCTTGTTCTTGTCAATCTCTATATTTTGAGAAACGGTTTTGACATCTTTAAAGTCTCCTTCTATTATTTTTTGAGAAAATAAGATTGCCGAGTTTAGTTTTGGAGCATTATTTTTAAATGAATTATCACTTTGACTTTCAGATTTATCTGTAACTTTTATTCTATAATACTTATATTTTGAGTTTGGAAAAACAAGTTTTGTGAAATCATAGGCTGTAAAATCATTTTGAATAGAAATAATTCTATAATCATTCACTATTTCGAACCATTCGTTTTGATTTTGGCTTCCTTCTAAAGTTATTCTCCAATCAAAATTAGTATTATCAAAATTTAGTTTGATAAGATTAACAGCTTCTTCTATTTTTGTATTTTTTTCTAGCGTAAAAAAATAAGCATTGTTTTTCTTAGAAGAGTTAATAACTTTGAAATCAATTTGCTTATTTTCAAACCTCTGTCGTATTTTTTTAGATAAAAAAGGAGACTCTAAAGTATCTGAATCTGAAACGCCAAAAATACGAATATCAGAAAAATCAGTATTTGCTTTCTCTACAACTTCAACAGGTAATTTTATCTTGTACCACTCTGTCTGTTTGCTATTTTCTATTCCTTTTATTTCCCTTTTATAAAGAAAATTTTGAGAAAAAATTGGAGTCATAAGAAATACAAAAGCCAATATAAGGCTCAATTGAAAGATTATTTTTTTCATAAGTTGTGATAAGTTTTGTTTTTTCTAATTCGAAATACGAAAGTTAGAGTTGCCCTCTGCAATCATTTTTTGGACATAATACAGCGTGTTTTCTTTCCTACTTTCTATACGTATTGGCACATTATAAGTTATCGATAGCGTATTTAAAGCTGCAACCAAGTTACTAGAATTATTGAAAATATCACTATCAATTTGAAATTTTGTTACTTTTGTCATTCCTTCTCTTCGGTAATAGATTTGACAATAACTATTGGTAAAAAAGCTATCTTTTTCATGAAAAACAATTTCATCTATCTGCTCTGCTGACAGTACAAACTCATTTATCCCGTATTTACTAGAAAAACCAACTGATTTTTTGGTAATATAAAACGTATTGTTTTTAAAATGTTGATAGACAGATTCTATTTTTTTTCCGTAATGCCAATCGTGTATCCAAATAAGAGCTTCTAGTATAAAAGGAACATAAATCAATGGAAAAAAAGAAAGGTTTAATTTTGAGACAAATAGCACATAGAATAATGCCATAGCTGCAATTTTACCAAATTTCATAAAAGGATGATGCAAAATATCTTGGTAAGGAGAAATCTGTTGAGATTTTTTGAGCCAAGGTTCTTTTTTTGCTTTTCTAGGAATACTGGTTTGAGATTTCCCTGATTTTGGTAATGAAGTATAAAACAAAATAGAATCTTCTACCTTTAAGCGAATTTCCTTTTGAGTAGGGAATTTGCCTAATGTTTCAGACTGCTCACAATGCCGTTTCCCCAAATATTCCCACGTATCAAGTAAAAATACAGATTTACAACCTGTACAAAAAACTACCTCATCGCCTTCCAAAATAGCATCGCCTGTAATTGGGTCTTTTCGGTTTTGGGATAAGAAACTTTGGTGTTCTTCTGAGTTTGGGTTTATTTTGTGAATGTTCATTTATTGTATATTCTCTATTACAAATTTCTGATTTTCTTCATCAATTACATTTCTAATACAAGTTAGAGTCTTTTTTTCTTCAATCTTCATTGTAATAACAAATGAAGCTGAACTAGATACTATATCAAGAGCTTGAAAAAACTTCGTATTTTCATAAATTTTACTTGGCAAAGTACAGTTTGCAACTTCCATAACTCCATCTTTTTTATAATGTATTTTAAAAGAAGCATTATTATAAAAACCTATATTTTCTTGAAACTCTAACTTCTCAATGATTTCCACAGGTAAAATATATTCTTTCATACCGTACATATTAGAAAAACCTATTGATTTATCAGTGATATAAAATGAATTAGTTCGAAGTTTTCTATGAAATGTAGGAAGTTTTGAGCCATAGTAATGAACAGGGATTAAAGGAGTAAATAATAGTATTACTACATATATAAAACCTCCAAATGCTATATAAGGTGTTTGAAATAATAATGTCAATAAAATACTAGATACTAATCCTAATACAATCAAGACAATAAATAACCAACTTTGAAAAAACTCTTGATAAGGCATAATCTTATTGGAATTTTTAATCCAAGGATTTTTTTTTACTTTTTTTGATTTATAGACAGGAGAATTCTTTGAGGCTGAAATATAGTATAGTAAAGTAACTTCTTTAGCTTTCAAAAAAATAGAAGAGTCAATAGGAAACTTTGACAAAGTTCTAGACTGCTCACAATGCCGATTTTCCAAATACTCCCACGTATCACGTAAAAAAACAGACTTACAACTTGCACAAAAAACTACCTCATCGCCTACTGAAATAGAATTACCTGTAATTGGGTCTTTTCGGTTTTGAGCTAAGAAATTTTGATGTTCTTGTGAGCTTGGGTTTATTTTATGGGTGTTCATAGTTTGTTATTTTCTTGAAATAGAAATAGCATAACCGTTTTGTTGTATTTCGTTTTCTAACATATTATAAAGCAAAGCATTATCTTCTATTTGTATTTTGATAGAACAAATAGCATCTTGATTCATACTGTGTAGTGCTTCTAAAAACTGAGTGTTTTTATGCTCTTTTAGGTAATTAGTAATCAAAAATTTCACTTTATTTCCGTTTATATCTTTGATAATACAATAACTGCCAGAAAAGAAAGAAAAAGAAAATTGAAATTCTAAAGAATGAATATTAATTATTGGTAGAGTATATTCTTTTAGTCCGTATCTACTACTAAAACCTATTCCTGTTTTGGAAATATAAAAAACATTATCATGAAAATATTTATGAGCTGTTTTGAGTTTTTTTGCTTGTGCTTTTTCTTCTTGCACTGCAATTAAAGATAATAATATAAAAAAAGCAACAGAGCCAAAAATAGGGAAAAATGATTTCAATGTTACACAAAAAGTAATTCCCACTATAAAGCCGAAAGTAATAATGGTATAGAAAGTAGGAGTCATGTAGAAATCGTATTCAAAATTTGCCAATTCTCCTTTTTTAGTGTTCCATGTAGCAGAATCTAACCCACTAGGAATTTTACTTCCTTGTTTTCCTGCTGGTGGCAACTGCTCATAAAACAAAATAAATTCTGATTTCTGAATTATTAAACTAGCAGAACTTAAAGGAAAATCAATCAAAGTTCTAGACTGCTCACAATGCCGTTTCCCCAAATACTCCCATGTATCTCTCAAAAAAACAGATTTACAACCTGCACAAAAAACTACCTCATCGCCTTCCAAAATAGAATCGCCTGTAATTGGGTCTTTTCGGTTTTGAGCTAAGAAACTTTGGTGTTCTTGTGAGTTTGGATTTATTTTGTGAACGTGCATGTTTAAGAAAATAAATTATCAAAAAATGAAGATTTTTCAGGTTGGTGTGTAATAACAAAATTAGTTTCCCATTTCTTGTTCAACGTTTCAAGATGAATAATTGTGCTTCTTTCTATGCTTTCTATTTCAACCTCAATATTCTTATTTTTTGATAAAACCTGTAGAGCATCAAATAATAAATATGGATCTTCAAATGTCTCATCAGATAAGTAGCAAGTAATATGTTCAAGTTTATCAATACCTTTTGTGTTATAATAAAAAATGAAATACTTATTTTTAACTCTCGTGTCTATATGGCGAAAAACTACCTTTTCAATATATTCAATAGGTAAAGTATAGTGTTTTTTACCATATTTTGTTGCAAAACCTATTGATTTTTTAGAGATATAAAATGTATTATTAGAGAATTTTTTATACATTTGGTTTACCTTTTTTATATAATATGAATCGTGAATTGCTCCTACAATCAATAATAAAAAAAGCATTACTAACACTAGCCCACAATAGAAAAAGTTATTAGTATAGAAAGACATCCCCAAAGAGATAATACCAAAAAATAAAATAAATAAGCTTGTATAAATATTACTTTCTTGAAATTTATCATAAGGAGATAAAAAACTTTCCTTATATATCCAAGGAATTTGTTTTACTTTATTAGGTATATTAAGTTGATTTTCTCCATTTGTGCCTAACGATTTATAAAATAAAATTTTGTTATCCACTTTCACTTGGATAGTTTGTTTCAAAGGAAAATCAACCAAAGTTCCAGACTGCTCACAATGCCTATTTCTCAAATACTCCCACGTCTCACGTAAAAAAACAGACTTACAACCTGCACAAAAAACCACCTCGTCGCCTTCCAAAATAGAATCTCCTGTAATTGGGTCTTTTCGGTTTTGAGCTAAGAAATTTTGATGTTCTTCTGAGTTTGGGTTTATTTTGTGAACGTGCATTTATATTTTTTGTGTATAGTTAAACTATATTTTCAATTCGTAAGTGAGAAATTAATTTTAGATTGTTCTAACTTTATAAAAGTCTCTATGTGTTGTTTATTTTTTCTGCTATTAGTTCTAATATTTATTTCAATGCTATATTTCTTATTTAGAAAGTTTAATGTTTTCAACAAACTATCATTTTCTGATATTTCAAAGTAATTGAGACGAAATTTTATCTGCCCTCTATTCCTATCTTCAATAATACAATCACCAAAAGCAGAAGAGAAACTAGTAAACTGTGAAAAATCTAAGGATATAGATTGAATATCAGCAAAATCTGAAGCATAATCTTCAGTTCCAAAAGAGGTACTAAAACCTATTTTTTTGTCTGAAATATAAAAAACAGTATCGTTAAATTCTTTATGAAATGTAGTTATTTCATTAGTTTTACTACTTGGTAGGTTTTGTTTTAGAATGAAAATAATTACAAAAATTAAAATTAAAAGTAGAATAAATAAAGCATTTTTAGTGATTAAAATAGTAGCAAAAACTCCCAATACTACTATAAACCCTACTATATTCAATATATCTTTAAGTTCTCCATTAGTCTGAGTAAGCTGTCCTCTAAAGTTCCAAATACTCCTGTCAATTCTAGGTATAGTATCTGTAAACCCATTGTTTGAAGCAAGGTAACTATAAAATAAAAGTTGCTCAGATGCCTTGAGAAGAATTGGGGCATAATTCAAAGGGAAATCAATCAAAGTTTCTTTCTGCTCACAATGCCTATTTCCCAAATACTCCCACGTCTCACGTAAAAAAACAGATTTACAACCTGCACAAAAAACCACCTCCTCGCCTTCCAAAATAGAATCGCCTGTAATTGGGTCTTTTCGATTTTGAGCTAAGAGATTTTGATGTTCTTCTGAGTTTGAGTTTATTTTGTGGATGTGCATGATTTTTACTACAGATTTTAAAACTATTTAGTCTAACGGAATTTTAAAGATATGTTTTCATTTACTTCTATTTTAACTTCAACTAAGCTAAAAATAATTAGATTTGTAAAAATTTCAGCTAACAAAAATACATAAATCATGAAAATATGTTTTGCTACCAATAATGCAAAAAAAATAAAAGAAGTAACTGCTGCCCTACCCTCCACTATTCAATTAGTTAGTTTGAAGGAAATTGGTTGTACAGAAGAAATCCCTGAAACTACACAGACTATTGAGGGAAATTCGGAACAGAAAGCCATGTATGTTTATCAGAATTATGATACAAATTGCTTTGCCGATGATACAGGATTAGAAGTTGAGGCTCTAAATGGAGAACCAGGGGTAGATTCTGCTATGTATGCAGACAAAATTAGTGGTTCATACAGAGATTCAAAAGAGAACATGAAATTAGTTTTGAAAAACTTGAAAGAGAAGGAAGCAGAAGGAAATACAAATCGCAAAGCACAATTCAAAACTGTTTTTACGCTTGTTATAGATGGTAAGAAACATCAGTTTGAGGGAATAATAAAAGGAAAAATTATAAACCAGCCCACAGGAAATGATGGTTTTGGTTATGACCCTATTTTTATTCCTAATGGCTATGAAGAAACTTTTGCTCAAATGCCTTTATCAGAAAAAAATAAAATTAGCCATAGAGCCATCGCAACAAGAAAGTTAGTAGCATTCTTAAATGAGCTTAACAAAGTATAACCTAATTCAATTATAATTATTATATTGAAAAAAAATACCCTTCTAATCATTACTTTTTTACAACTTATCTCAAACTTTTCTATTTTATGAAAAATAACTATTTATTTGTTCTTCTATTTTTTACGCTCTTTTCTAGTATTCTTCTTTTTTCTTGTGGAGGTAGTGAAGAAGAGCCAACACCAGACCCAGTAGATACAAATCCTTGTAGTTCTCCTCCTACATTATCATTAACTTCTGAAAGCACAGGCTGTTCAAGCAATACAGGTTCGATAACTGCCACAGGCGCAGGGGGAACAGGAGCATTGACTTATAAGTTAGGAAACGGAGACTTTCAAAGTAGCAATCTTTTTGAAAATCTAGCTGCTGGAGAATATACTGTTACAGTAAAAGATAGCGAAGGTTGTACTAAAGAAAGTCAAGCTACTGTCGAAAATGCCGATGCACCTACTGTTTCTTTAGCCTTTCAAAATGCAGACTGTGATTCTGAAAATGGAAAAATAACAGTTACAGCAACTGGTGGAAGTGGAAATTTTCAATATAAAATTGATGGAGGTGTATTTCAGAACAGTAATGTTTTTGAAAACTTAACTGCCAAAGAATATACAATTACGGTAAAAGATTCAGAAAACTGTGAAGCAACAGCTCAAGCAACATTAAAAACAGGTATAAATTACACAAATAATATTGCTTCTATTATCAATACAAATTGTGCTATTTCAGGTTGTCATTCGGGTAATCAGTCTCCAAATTTATCTACTTTTGAAGGTGTTTCTCAAAGTTCTTCACGAGTTTTTGCTCGTGCTTCTGCTCGTTCTATGCCCCCTGCTTCTTCTGGTCTTGAACTGACGGATGCAGAAATAAAGGCTCTTGAATGTTGGATAGGAGATGGCAAACCTGAAAATTAAGATATGAATCTAAACTTTAAAACGAATGATTTTTGAATAAAAGTCATTCGTTTTTTTTTATTGATGAGATAAAATACATAAACTATTAAATCTGCTTCAAAGCCTCTTCTACACTATTTACAGGTAATTGACACATTTTATTTTTACAAACATAAATCGTCGTTTGATTATTCATAACTAATCGCATTTCTAGAAGTGGCAAAGCAGATTTTTTTCCTTCCTCCTCACTTTTGACTGCAACAATTATTTTATTTGGAATATAAAAACTAGAAATTTCTTTTATTGTTTCTTTATAGTTTTCTCCTACGATTACCACCTCTGGAGTTGGAGTGAGGAAATAGGTAAAAAGTGAACCCCAATTAGAAACGTGTCGTGGTTCGGCTGCAATGAGTAATGCCACTTTTCCTAGCATTTCCTTGCTTGTTTGCTTGTATGAATTATTTCCTAAAATTACTCCTAAAAAATATAAATTTGTCGCCATTACAGAATTAGAAGAAGAAATTACATTATCAAAAATTTCTTTCTTTTGAGCAACTAATTTTTCTCCGTCGTTTTGATTTGTAAAATAAAATAGCTTTTCTTCTTTATCGTAGAAATTCGCAAAAACAAATTTTGTCAATTCATCAGCTCGTAAAATCCACTTCTCATCAAAACAAACTTGATACAGCGTAATATATGCTTCAATCAGAAGTGCATAATCTTCTAAAAAACCATCAATTTCGGCAGTTTCATTTTTAAAAGTATGATATAATTTTAGGTTACTTTCTTTATCAAAAAGATTATTTTCTATAAATTCAGCTGTTTGTAAAGCTAAATCTAAATATTTTTCACTGTCGTTATGTTGTCCTAGAGCAGAATATACATTACAAAAACCTTTTATCAAAAGAGCATTCCAAGAAGTCAGGATTTTATCATCTAGGCTAGGGCGAACTCTATTTTCTCTAATTTCTAAAAAATGATTTTGCCATTCCTTTACTTTGCTTTTCAAAATACTTAATTCAATCCCTTTTTCTTTTGCAAACGCTTCATCTGTATCCTTTCTGTACAAAATATTTGCTCCTTCTGTTGCGTGTGGACTTTCCCAATTTCCTACTGGTTTTATAGAATAGTAGTCTTTAAAAAGTTGTAAATCTTCCTCTTGACTTTCAGAATTTTCGAAGATATGATTTGTAAAAATATGTTCTATTTCGTCAATTGTCCAAGTGTAAAACTTTCCTTCTTTTCCTTCACTATCAGCATCTAAAGCTGAATAAAAGCCATTATTTTTATTACTCTCATTTTGTAATTCTCTTATCAAAAACTCTGTTGTTTGTTCGATTATTTCGCTATAAACATTTTTCTGATTTTTATTTTCTGTAATTGTATAAGCTTCTGCATAAAGTGATAAAAGTTGTGCATTATCATAAAGCATTTTTTCAAAATGAGGCGCAAACCATTCTTTATCAACAGAATAACGAGCAAATCCACCTCCTATTTGGTCGTACATTCCACCCTGTCCCATTTTATTTAAGGTCAAATGAACCTGTGATAGAATTTTTGATTTTATAGGATTTGTTATATTACTTTTCTCTTCATCTTGCTTATTCAAATAATCATAATAGCGAAGTAAAAACAGATAATACGAAGGCATTGGAAACTTTGGAGCTTGTCCAACTCCTCCCATTTCTGTATCAAAATGTTTTTCAAAACTCTCAAATGCTTTTTCCAAAATCGTAGCATCAAATTCTGATACATCTTTTAAATTATACCTTTCTAGTGTCGAAATAGACAATACTTTAGTTACTTTTTTGGCAGATTCTTCTACCTCTTCTCTCTGATTTTGGTAGGCTGTTCCTATTTGTCTTACAATATCTTTCCATTGATTGGCAGGGAAGTAAGTCCCTCCCCAAAATGGTTTTGCCTCTGAAGTCAAGAAAACATTGAGTGGCCAACCTCCCGAAACGCCCATCATTTGCACAGCTTCCATATAGATTGCATCGACATCTGGACGTTCTTCTCTATCTACTTTTATACAAACAAAATACTCGTTCATGGCTGCTGCAACAGCTTCATTTTCAAAGCTTTCGTGTTCCATCACATGACACCAATGACAGGCAGAATAACCAATACTTACTAGAATCGGTTTATCTTCTTTTCTAGCTTTTTCTAATGTTTCATTATTCCACATCTGCCAATGGACAGGGTTTTGAGCGTGTTGGAGTAAATAAGGGCTACGGCTTTTTGAGAGTTGGTTCAAGATAGTTTATGTTTAATATTATGATATTTAAATAGTAAGTTGTAAAAATGTCTATTCTCCTACAATCATTTTTTCTAAAGAATCTACTGGGTGAAATAACGAATCTAATGGAATTAAAAAAGTAGAATCTGTTTTTTCTTCGTTTTGTTTTAAATAAACTTTAGATTCTAATCCTTCATAACTCAGTATTTTATCAAAAAACAATGTATCTCCTCGCATTTCAAAATCATAAAAATTATATTCCTCTCTCATCATATAAAGTCCATGAACTTTGAGTGTATTATCATCTCTAAAATAATATTTCCATTGATGGTGAGAATTAGTTGGATGATAAGCATATAAAAAATAATCTTTACGCATCTTATACGTCTTATGAAGATAAACTCCAACTGAAGACAAGAAAAAAACAATCACAATTCCACAAGGAATTAAGTAAATTTTCTTCTGTTTTTCTTCAAAAATTTCATACCAAAAGTAAACAAAACCACAACCTATCATTAACCAAACAAAGTATATAAAATAAAGAATTAAGTCAAATAAAGATTCTGATGTACCTGATAATAAAGCAAGAATTATAACGGAGGAAAACACCCAAAGAAGGAAGAAACTCCATCTTATAAATTGCATCAAAAGTGATTTCATGTAGTTTAGAATTAGTTCTAGAAACAAATACTTTTAATTTAAAAATAGACACTTTTTTTCACAAAAAAACGATATTTCTTTCGAAATACCGTCTTTGTTTTGATTATAGTCTGTTAATTTTATTGTGCGCTCAATATCTTCTTATATCTAGCTTCATCATTCAAGACTTCGATAGCTGCTTTCAAGTCTAAATCATCATCAAAAGTAGCTTCCATTTGTCCTCTTTCTAAATAATAACGTTTTGCTATTTCTTGCTCTAAAAGTTCTATAATTTCAGCTTTATGAGTACGTAAATCTTTATCTTTATTATGAGCAATACTTTTCTTAAACTCATCAATTTGAGGTTTTAAAGCTTCATAGGATTCTTCTTTTTGAGCTGTCTCTTCCAAATGTTTTACCATTTTTTCTACTTTAGTTGTATAGTCATATTCTTGTGTAGAAAGCCATTTGATAAACGCATCATATTCAGCAGTAGTCAGATTAAATTCTTTTGCCTCTGCAATCGTTTTATTTTCAAAATAATATTTATTTGCATAATCAGATAAAAGTCCTTTCAAGACTAAAGTTTGAGTAACTGGTGCATAAAAGTCGTGTTCGATGGCAATATCTGGCTTCACACCACCACCATCATAAACTACACGTCCAGCAGCTGTTTTAAAAGGCATACGAAGCGAATCAGCTACTTTGCCAACGCTTCCATCTTCGTTTCTATTAGCATAATCAATCGCTTGAATACATCTTCCACTCGGAATATAATATTTTGCTATCGTAACTTTTAGTTTCGAATTATAAGAAAGCGAACGAGTAGCCTGTACAAGCCCTTTTCCATACGTGTTTTCTCCAATCAAAACTCCTCTATCATAATCTTGCATTACTCCAGAAACGATTTCGGCAGCCGATGCACTTGTTCCACTTGTCAAGACAACCAACGGAATTTCTGTATCTGTTGCTTCTGCAAGTCCGTTATAGGTTTTGTTCCAATCTTTTACTTTTCCTTTCGTACTGACAATTTCTTTTCCTTTTTCTACAAAAATATTAGAAATTTTGACAGCTTCATCCAAAAGTCCTCCTGGATTTCCTCTGACATCAAAAATAATTTTTTTAGCTCCTTTTGCCTTCAAATCTAATAAAGCATCTCTTACTTCTTTACTAGCATCACGAGTAAAATCAGTAAGTTTTATCATTCCAATATCCTCTGTTACCATTCCAGAATAAGGAACATTATACGTCTGAATTTTTTCTCTAGTAACTGTAATATCTAGTGGTTTTTCTAATCCATAACGCTTAATAGAAAGTAGCACATCGGTTTTTGCTTGTCCTTTCAAAAGCTGACTTGTTTCGTCATAGCTTTTATCTTTTAATGAAATTCCGTCTATGGCAACAATCTCATCGCCTATTTTGATACCTGCTTTATCAGCAGCAAAACCTTCTAATGGCATCATAATCAATATTCTTCCATCTCTAGTTCCGACTGTTGCACCAATTCCACTATACTCGCCAGTAGTCATCGTTCGATAATCTTCAATTTGGTCTTCCGAAATATAGTTTGTGTAGGGATCAAGAGAAGCAAGCATCGCATCAATCCCTGTTTTCATTAGTTTTGCAGGTGTAACATCATCTACATACCACGTATTTACTTCTTTAAAAAGGGTCGCAAAAACATCTAGGTTTTTAGCAATTTCAAAATACTTTTCACTTGGATTATAAAAAGCAGAGCTTGTAATGAAGACAATCAAAAGTCCTGCAATACCGTACTTGAATCGTTTCTTTAATGTTGGCAATTTTAGTTTCATAAGAGTAATATATAAGTTTTTTTATTCTAATTCAGATAATTATATTTTGAATTGGCTCAATAGTGAACACTAATAAATAAGTGTTTTTTTTGAGTATTTTTTCTATTTATTTAATCTAATATACAGAAAAAAATGAAATTTCGTTTTGAGAAACTGTATTGTTTAGTGAAGTTTAACAGAAAGCTGTCTTTGTTTTTTTTGGCTATGAATCAAAATTATTCTACACAAACAAAAAATCACTTCCTTGATAAAAGAAGTGATTCAGATATATAAATTCTACAAACTATCTAGTTATTAATAATCTCAACAGACATAATTTTAATAGGTTTGCTCTCTCCTGGATAGGCTTGACAAATAACAGCATCATCATAACGACTATCTTTTGATGCATATTGATAACTAATTTTCAAACTCATTTTATCTTCTATTTCCATTTTCTCAATATCTGCTTTTGTGTATTCATCTAAAGAATAAGGCTGTAAATAAATATTTGAACCATCATTAAGCCAAAGATTCTCCCATACTCCATAACCACAAACTACTTCTTCTACTGTTACATTAGCTGAAAATACAGTTTGACATTCTATTACCTCACAAGTAGGTAGTTCTTCACAACAATCTTCACCTTCACATTGAAAAGCAGAAAAAGCAAGTAAAATTCCTAGCGCAAAGACATAAAAAGGAAAGTTAATGGAAAATGCACTTTTGGCAGAACCGATTATTTCTTGTTTTGAGTTTAAATTAAATTTTGACATAATTATAGAAAATTAGAGTAAGAGTTAATTGTGTTTTGTTAAATGAAAATATTTTTTTGTTGGGTTTCTTATTCTCTATACGCAACTTCTCTACAATTTGTGGCAATGATTTACTACTTTTTTTGAAAAATTCTATTCCAAAAAAACACCATCAACAAGCCATTTATTTCCTACATAAATTTGTTTACACAAAAAATACGCATAATGTACTCGTTTTGGAATTCTTTTTTTCTCTTCAAAATTTTGATGAATGAACTGCTTTTGATAATCTGAAAGTGTAATTTTTGGACTTTTTTTAAGAACTTTCAAAACATCTTGAATCTTGAATTTGGCTATTAATTTATTAATCTCAATTCTAGACTTTTCGGCAGGAACATACAAAGAAACATAAGCCGATTGATAATAATAACGATTTTGTTTTACGTCATAAATAACTTCATTTTCAATCTCTAAAAGTGAAATATCAGACATCACAAAGAATTTATTAGAAGGATTTGTATAAAGATTATTCACTTCCAAAAGTTCTCTTGCTTGTTCATTCCTATATTTTTCCAATTCGGCTACTTGCTCTAAAGAAATTCCTATCTTCACTTGTTCTTCACTAATATTCAATATTTCAGCAGTTGATTTTTCTTTTTTTCCTTTTAGTAAATTTGATTTAATTTCTTTAAAGTCAATTTCTTTCTCATAAAAACTCCCTTTTTCTGCATTATAACTTGCTTCGTATGCTTGTAATTTTCCATTTTCAGCAGCTTGTAAAAGTAACTTAGAAATTTCTTTCTCATCTTGAAATAATGACTTATTTACATTTTCATTAAGGTAAATTTCTGTTCGAACGTAATAAGCCAACTTATCTAAATAGCGATTACTGTTTGCATTGATAGAATTATCCTTATAAAAAGGCTCGTCTTTCAAATCATCATTTTGCCAAACTATACTCTTAGCCTCAAAATATTGATTTCGTAACGCTTTTGTATAAGTAGTTATTTTCCTATTTGCAGAATTTGAGTTTTCAGTAGTAAAAAAAGGCTTTATATCCTCCACTAAAAAAGCTGCAACAGGTTTCAAATAATCACTTTTCGTATTCCAAACCGTAATCCATTTTGATATAAAAAAATCATGTGAATCTTTTGTAGGTATTCTATCATCAATATTTTGAATTCTGACTTCTCCAATAGGCGCATCTGTAAGTGAGTTCCAACGATTCAAAAACTGTTCAGCACTCATTTTTTGAGGTTTTTTTAATTGTTTTTTTTGCCCTTTTTGCTTCTTTTTATATTCAAACTCTTCTAAATCGTAAGGCGTAATTTTTCCACTTTTGACAAGCTGCGCTAATTTCTGACTGATTTTGGCTTGTTGGCTTTCATCTGCCAAAAATAGATTTTCGAAAAAGTTACTGTTTTCTATATTTTCATCATCACTTTCATCATTTGGAATAGGAATCCAAACACTACGATGGTCGTTATCTAAAAACTGTTTTGCATCTTCATAACGAAAAGAAACCACAGGTTGAGGTTTTGCATCTGAAAAATATTCTCCAGCGACAAACAAATGCAGATATTGAATATGAATTGTTTTATTAGAATTATTTATGCTTTCGACATAGTCAATTCCCAAAACACTAAGCTGGTCAGTAGAAAGTGTTTGAAATTTATCCATATAATCTTTTTCCAAACGCTCTACTTTTACCGTTTTGTCTTCTTTATAATCTACTTTATAAATTGGCAACTCTCCATTTTTAGCACCTTCAAAAAGGAGTTTTGTAATCTGTTTATTAGATTGAAAAAAACCTTTATTTGCTTTGTCTTTCAAATTTATTAATTTAAAAAATCGTTTATTCTCTTCATTTTTAGTTTGTGCCATTGTTTCGAAACTAAATAATAAAGCAAATAAAAATATAAAATAGAATAATGATTTCATAGAATGGTTTTAGAATTTTATAATGAAAAGAAACTTCTTTTTATGTAATGGTGTATGATGAAAATATAATTTTATACAATAACGAAGATAGTAATTAAATAGAGCATTTTTATCAAAAATAAAAATTGTAAATTTGTTCTTTCAGATTCAAAATTTGATAAAAAATAATTTGTACGATGAATTTTATAGAAGTAAAGACAAAAGAAGATAAAAAAGAATTTAATAATTTTGCAGCTCGTCTCTATAAAGATAATCCATATTGGATTCGTCCTTTAAATAAAGATATAGAAATTGTATTTGATGAGACACAAAACCCACTTTTTAATCATAGGGAAAATTATAATGGAAAAGAAATAAGAGCAGAAGCAATTCGTTGGCTTTTGCAAGATAATAAGGGCGAAACAGTAGGACGAATTGCAGCTTTTATCAATCCAAAAACAGTTTTTAAAGATAATAAACAGCCAACAGGAGGAGCAGGTTTTTTTGAGTGCATCAATGATGAAAAGGTAGCTTTTGCTTTATTTGATAAGGCTAAAAAATGGCTTTCAGAACGTGGAATGGAAGCTATGGATGCACCTATCAATTTTGGGGAACGCAATCAATGGTGGGGGGTTTTGATTGATGGATTTGACAAACCTCCCAATTATCAAATGGGTTATCACTTCGAATATTACAAAGATTTTTTTGAAAAATGGGGCTTTCAAGAGTATTTTCAGCAATTTACGTATGGACGTAAAATGTATGACGTTTCAGATAGATTGAAAAAGATTGCAGACCGAGTAATGGCACGAGAAGGTTATTCTTTTGCTCATATTAATAAGGCAACCATTGATAAACACGCAGAAGATTTTAGAGAGGTTTATAATGCAAGTTGGGGAAATCATGAGGGTGTTGCCAAACTCACGGTAGAAGATTCAAAGGCTCTTTTAAAACAAATGAAACCTATTTTGGAAGAAAATCTAGTTTGGTTTGCTTATTTTGAAGGAAAAGCAATCGGCTTTTATGTAATGCTGCCCGAACTCAATCAGCTTTTCAAACACTTAAACGGTAAATTTGGGCTATGGCAAAAGTTACAGTTTATGTGGCACAAGATGCAAAAGAAAAACAAAACTGTTTTTGGAGTAATATTTGGCGTTGCACCTGAGTTTCAGCGAAAAGGTGTTGAGTTAGGAATGGTTGTCGCCTATCAAGAAGAAAGAAAGAAATATCTGAATAAAATACCTCCTTATCAATATAATTATATAGAATTTAATTGGATTGGAGATTTTAATACAGGAATGGTTAAGCTTTGTGAGAGTTTGGAGGCTGAAAAAGTAAAGCGACACGCTACTTATCGTTATCTTTTTGATAGAACACAACCCTTTGAAAGAATGAAAGAAATTAAATAAACGTAGCTTACTCTTTAGAGTGAGAAAATGTACCGAATGCTTTAGCTTTCGTCTAAAAATTTATAAAATTGATGTTAAATAAAGAAGACGTTTGGGGAAATAGTGTAACCGAATTTTTCGATTATGCAGACGAAAAAGAACAATTACTTTGGTCGTATTTGTTCGAAAAAATAATTGAGTTTACACCACGCAGCTATAAAAAGCAGATTTTACCAATTATAGAAAAGATAGGGGAAAAACCATTTCGCAAAACACTTCATAACTGGTTAGAACTCGTCATTCTGACAAAACCTAAAACAGCTTTTTATGAAGATGAATCTGGATTGGAACACGAGCGAAATTATATATTAGAATACCCAAACGAAACTACTTTTGCTCGTCTTATCCGTGCCTTACCTTTTGCAGCAGACCAAAACTCTATTGATTTACTTTCTGAACTTGCTGTTGAAGCAGGAAAAAACAGAACAACTAAAACTGATAAAATCACAGGAATTGCTTCTTATAAACTTTCCGAACAAGCCATTTATGCTTTAGCTGATATAGAAATGGGTACTAAAAAAATTAGCTCTATTTCAGCACTTCTTTCTGTACAAATTCAATTACAGTCGCTTTCTTTGAAGAAATTAATAGAAAAAAAACTCACTCAAATTGCAAAAAAACAGAATCTAGAAGTTATTGAGCTTTTAGAAAATCATTTGCCCAATTATGGATTAGAAAATGGCTTTTTGGAAGGCGAAATTCAGTCAAAAGTAAATACTGAAAAAATCTATGCGTATCATATACAAGTGATAGAAAATAAAGTAAAACTAACTTGGTTTGATGCCAATGGAAAACAATTAAAAACTGTTCCTGCAGCTCTCAAAAAAGAATTTCCTCATAAAATAAAAAAGCTAAAAAATACAGCCAACGAAGCACAGAAAACACTCACACTACAAAGAGAGCGTTTAGAAAAAACATATTTGACACAAAAAACATTTACCTATTCACATTGGAAAAATGCTTATGCCAATCACGGACTTTTGGGAGTGGTAGTAGAAAATTTGATTTGGCAGGTAGGAATAAATACAGAAAATAGTAAAGAATG
This sequence comes from Bernardetia sp. ABR2-2B, assembly GCF_037126435.1. Classification (GTDB taxonomy): domain Bacteria; phylum Bacteroidota; class Bacteroidia; order Cytophagales; family Bernardetiaceae; genus Bernardetia. Next base: position 697,015 of record NZ_CP147020.1, read on the forward strand.
GAAAACAGTTTGGTCTTCTTTTGGGCGTTTTGTAGATGCTGAAAAAAATCCTGTTGAAGTGGATGATGACACTCTGATTCGCCTTCTACATCCTGTTTCATTAAGTGAAGAAGAACTGGAATATTGGCAAAATTTTATAAAACAAAAAGATGTCAAACAACCTTTTCAGCAGGTTTTTAGAGCTGTTTTTGAAAGAATAGAAAACCAAGAAATAGAAGAGAGTAATCGTTTCGAAGGAATTATTTTGAGTCAGAAAAAACTTCGCATGTTTGCCAAGATACAAGGCTGGAGTTACAAATGGCTTACATATCCAAAAATGAATCGTAGTTTTGTTACTTATCAACTTGATTATAAATTAACTAGTTTAGAAATAGAAAAACCTCAAAAACCAATAAAACTAGAAGTAGAGTTTTGGGTAGAAGCTCTGCCAAGTCAGCCACAAAATGTAAAAACAAGCATTATTCGTCTGCACAAAAAAGCACAGCTACTTTCTTTTCAGATTTTAGATAAAATTACTTTTTCAGAGATTTTTAGACTTATTGAAAAAATTATCAGTTTTTCTCAAGTAAAATAGTTTTTAATGTTGTGTTGCTGCAATAGTAGCAATACTAACTGTTTTTGCATCACTTTCTAAAAGAAGATTTGCACAAGCTTCCAAAGTAGCTCCCGTAGTAATTACATCATCTACTAATAAAATACTTTTACCTCTAATTTCTTCTGGATTTGAAACTGTAAAGCCTTTTTTCATATTATTAAATCTTTCTTCTCTTGATTTTTTTGTCTGTGATTTTGTGTTAGTTATTTTTTTTAATCCATGTTCTAAGTGAGGAATTTCCCAAACCTCTGCTAATCCTTTTCCAAAACAAGCACTTTGATTATACCCTCTCTTCCTAAGTTTTTTTGGGTGTAAGGGAACTGGGATAATAATATCAAAGTTTTTATAAAAATCATTTTCCAAAAGCTCTTGTCCATACCAATTTCCTATAAGCTTTCCTACTTCTGGCGCATCTTTATATTTGAGGTAATGCAACATACTTTGTACATTATTTTGTTTTTTAAAAAACACGTATGAAATAGCGTAATCTATTTTTGTTCTTCCCCAAAATTTTTGAGCTAAAACATTTTCTTTGTCTAGATGGAAATTTGTTCTAGGGAAATTTATCCTACATATAGAACAAATTGTTTCTTCTCCTTGCTCTATCACACCACCACATGCCAAGCAATTATAAGGAAAGAGAACATAAAGAAAAGCTGACATGTAGTCTCTAAAAGTTGCCATAAAAATAAAATTTTAACAATACTACCTAGTTATCATCTCACATAGATTCAAAACCCAAAAAAAGCCTTCATAACTAATGTTACAAAGGCTTTATTTTATTTTTGTTTCCAACACAAATACATTCACTTTATTAATCCTGTATCTGTCCATATAATGACGGGCGATGACCTACTCTCCCACGAATAGCGCAGTACCATCGGCGCAATAGGGCTTAACGGCTCTGTTCGGAATGGAAAGACGTGTACCCCTATGCTATAATCACCCTTTATCTTAAGTAAAGATTTACTCTTGTAAATCTTTAGCAATTTCTTAAAAAGTTCTTTAACAAAATAAGATGTATAGTACATTCTAAAAACTATGATTCTCTGTTTGCATATCAGAAAACCTACACTAACAAAAGACTACTGAAAAATTAGTATTGCTCAGCTCCACTTATTTCTAAGCGTCCACCTGCAACCTATCTACGTCATCATCTTTAACGTTTCTTAAGGGAAATCTCATCTTGAAGTCAGTTTCGCACTTAGATGCTTTCAGTGCTTATCTGTTCCAAACGTAGCTACTCAGCAATGCAGTTAGCACCACAACTGATACACTAGAGGTTTGTCCAACTCGGTCCTCTCGTACTAAAGTCAGATCTTCGCAAATTTCCTACGCCCACAGCAGATAGAGACCGAACTGTCTCACGACGTTCTGAACCCAGCTCGCGTGCCACTTTAATGGGCGAACAGCCCAACCCTTGGGACCTTCTCCAGCCCCAGGATGTGACGAGCCGACATCGAGGTGCCAAACCTCCCCGTCGATATGAGCTCTTGGGGGAGATCAGCCTGTTATCCCCGGAGTACCTTTTATCCTTTGAGCGACGGCCTTTCCACACAGAACCGCCGGATCACTATGCCCTACTTTCGTACCTGCTCGACCTGTTTGTCTTGCAGTCAAGCTTCCTTATGCCATTACACGCTACATACGATTACCAACCGTATTGAGGAAACCTTGGGAAGCCTCCGTTACACTTTCGGAGGCGACCACCCCAGTCAAACTACCCACCACGCACCGTCCCTTTTGCAAGGTTAGATGACAAATACAGAAAGGGTGGTATTTCAACAATGACTCCATCACGCCTAGCGACGCAACTTCAAAGTCTCCCACCTATCCTACACATTCTGTATTCAACAACTATGCGAAGCTATAGTAAAGGTTCACGGGGTCTTTTCGTCCCGCTGCGGGTAATCGGCATCTTCACCGATACTTCAATTTCACCGGAATCATGGTTGAGACAGTGTCCAAGTCGTTACACCATTCGTGCAGGTCGGAACTTACCCGACAAGGAATTTCGCTACCTTAGGACCGTTATAGTTACGGCCGCCGTTTACTTGGGCTTCGATTCAAACCTTTGGGTTACCCCTAAGCTCCCCTCTTAACCTTCAAGCACCGGGCAGGTGTCAGGCATTATACTTCATCTTACGATTTCGCAATGCCCTGTGTTTTTGTTAAACAGTCGCTTGGACCTTTTTATTGCAGCCGCTTATATCGCTATAAGACGGCACCCCTTCTCCCGAAGTTACAGGGTAAATTTGCCTAGTTCCTTAACCATGAATCTTCCGAGCGCCTCAGGATTCTCTCCTTGACTACCTGTGTCGGTTTGCGGTACGGGCTACTTAAATTAACGCTAACGAGGATTTTCTTGGAAGCTGTTATGTAGATTATCAA